>NZ_JAENII010000059.1 GCF_016595525.1 Haloferula rosea | reverse complement strand
AGCGGCTTCGTAGCGGAGGGGGCGGGCCATGGCGAAAAGCTAGCCAATCCAGCCGGGCGGCGTCAATGCTTGAAAAACGGGACTGACCCCTTTCAAGCAATCATTCACTCCTTAGGTTGACGCGATTGGGTCAGCCGTTGCTCTCCATGCGCTTGTTCTACCTACCTGGTTTCGGGCAGAGATGTCGGGAGCGCCGGAGAAGCAAGCTCACCGCTAGACCAAGTAGAGCGAAACCATTTGGTTCTGGAACTTGGTAGACTGCAAACGGATCTCCACCGTAGGAAACGGTTTCGGCAGTACCGGTGAGCAGGTTGATTGCGCTCAGGGTGTTGACTCCACCCAGACGTCCGTAGCGATACGCCATACTGTTAACGGAATCCACCTCGAAGAAATTGTTCAGTCCGCTATCCAAGC
>NZ_JAENII010000058.1 GCF_016595525.1 Haloferula rosea | reverse complement strand
ACCACCGCCTTGTAGCGCCCCTGGAACACATGCCCCCGGCGCTTCCTGCGCCGGTTCCATCCTTGGGAAAACACCCCCATGAACCACTTCATTCCCGCCACCAGATTCGGCTCGGGCGTCTCGATCAACAGATGGAAATGGTTCCCCATCATCACCCAGGCGTGCACCCGCCAACCGTAGCTGCCGCAAACCTCGCCCAAGCGCGCCAACCACACCGTCCGATCCGTATCGTCCTCAAAAACATCCTTGCCGCCCTCGCCACGCGCCATCACATGGTAGACGGCTCCAGCCGCTTCGTAGCGGAGGGGGCGGGCCATGGCGAAAAGCTAGCCAATCCAGCCGGGTGGCGTCAATGCTTGAAAAACGGGACTCGTATGATGCCTCCACTCGCTGAGACGCGGGTGTTATGATGGCAAGAATCCCTTGCTTGTGGGGGGGACGGGGAAACCCGATTAGAAG
>NZ_JAENII010000057.1 GCF_016595525.1 Haloferula rosea | reverse complement strand
GTTGGGCTGAAAAATCATGAAAGCATTTAGCCATGGAGTAGTTAAGCTCGGATCAGTCTTCGGCGGTATCATCGGTTTCATCTATTACAATTCGGAATCTGAGGAGGCCTCTTCAAGCGGCCCATTTCTCGATAGCGTTTTATTGGGGTTTGTGGTCTTGGCCACTTTTGCTGGTGTCCTGATCGGAATCCGCAGGCTAGTCGTTGGCAAAGATGATTCGTGTGAATCACATGATGATCTTCCAGATGATCCTTTTGGCCTCGACCGTGGCGTAACGGCTAAGAGTCTTGGTGGTGGGATGGTTCAGGTATTCTTAAGGTCTTGCCGTGATCGCTCCCGGGAATCAAAAAACTTGCCCAACAAGTCGCAGCACCGCAACCGCCTGACCCGCTCCGAGTCGAATTTTTCAGATGACTAGAACCCTTAACCTCGAGTCAATGCGCGGCTGCCATCAGGCGGTTGGTGTGCTTTGACGTT
>NZ_JAENII010000056.1 GCF_016595525.1 Haloferula rosea | reverse complement strand
AAGGACACGCCGGCCACCCTGCCGATCGAAGAGGACTTCGAGTCCGACATCCAGCAGAACTGGCTCGCCGCCGGCTGGCACACCGAGACCGATCCTCAAGCTGTCGACGGCACCATGGCCGCACGCTGCGTCGATGGCTCCCGCCTTGCTCCCTCGCAGGAAAACTCCCTCGTCCTCGACCGCAACCTCGACCTCCCCGTCGGTTCAAACGTTCAGGCCACCTTCTGGTTCCGGGCATCACTGCAGTATCAATCATGGTTCCGCCTCCAGTATTCCACCAATGACGGTGCATCGTGGAACGATGTCAGCAGCGTCAACCGCACCTACACCTACAACCAACCCAACTACGAACGCCTGCAGGCCGACCTCTCCACCCTCGCCGGCCAGTCCGTTAGACTGCGCTTCAACGTGAGCGTCAGCGGACACGCCCCCGAGGCCCTCGTTCGTCTCGACAAACTCACCATCGCCGAGATGCCCGA
>NZ_JAENII010000055.1 GCF_016595525.1 Haloferula rosea | reverse complement strand
CGTATGATGCCTCCACTCGCTGAGACGCGGGTGTTATGATGGCAAGAATCCCTTGCTTGTGGGGGGGACGGGGAAACCCGATTAGAAGGACCAATGGCTTCGAGCCCGTGGGTCAGTCAGGTCCCCGATCCCCTTGCAGGCCCATTTGAGACCGAACCGTAACCTGGATCTAGTGAATCCGAATCGCACGAGTCAGGTCGTTGATGGGACTGCGTCCACAAGGCTTTAGGGCAAACCACAAATACCATGAAAGCCACTCCATTCAAGCCCGCTCATATCCTCGGTATCGATGTCGCCAAGAAGACCTTCCAGGTGGCACTCACCACCGTTGAAGAACCCGAGAGAACCAACGATCATTCGTTCGACAACACGTCTGCCGGTCACCGTGCCTTGCTCACCTGGCTGGGCAAGCGCTGCAAGCCCGCCATGCTCCACGCCTGCATGGAAGCCACCGGTCCCTGTGGCGACGAACTCGCCCTTTTCCTCGACACCCACATCGGCAAACTCA
>NZ_JAENII010000054.1 GCF_016595525.1 Haloferula rosea | reverse complement strand
TGGGGTAGGTGCCGCCGTCGACGAGGTCGTTGAATCCCTGGAACCAGACGAAGCCGGAGATCTCATAGCCATCGGCGGGATCGTAGGTCGGGCAGACGCGCTTGGGATCGGCGAGGACGCTTTTCACGTGGTCGACCATGAAGCGGTAGAAGCGGCCGGATTCCTTGGCCTTGGCGGCTTTCTCGGCGTCGATGTCCTTGCCCCTTTTCTTCATCTGCTCGATCTGCGCTTCGCTGAATTCATAGGGTCCGGCGCTGGGCGGGCGGAACTGGGTGTTGAGGCTGCGGCCGCCCCAGGCGGTCTTGATGAGGAGGACTGGTTCTTCGAAGGCGGTGTCCATGGTGAGACCGAAGGTGAACTCGGGACCGATCTTACCACCTTCCTGAGTGGGCTTGGAACCGCGGGCGCCGTAGCCTGCGGTGAGCTTGCCGGTGCCTTCGCCGTTGGCCATGCCTTCATGATGACCGGTTAGGTAGGAGATCCAGGCATTTTCAGCGACGGCGGGTTGGCCGTCGGGTCCGCGCATCATCTTGAGCAAGGGCGCGGTGGCGGG
>NZ_JAENII010000053.1 GCF_016595525.1 Haloferula rosea | reverse complement strand
CTGACCCGCTCCGAGTCGAATTTTTCAGATGACTAGAACCCTTAACCTCGAGTCAATGCGCGGCTGCCATCAGGCGGTTGGTGTGCTTTGACGTTCTGCTGGAAAATGAGCATCAACCTTGCCGACTATGTTGCGATCGGGGTGACTCATTCCTCGGAGACCATTCATTTGCTCGAAGAGATACTCAGTGATGATGAGTTCTCCTTCGGGGCAGAGGGCACAATGGCGAGTGGATATGAATGCTACGTTCGGTCAGCTGTAGCCGATAGGGCAATCGCAGCAATCAAGTCCGCTCCAAAGTTTCACATCGAGGGGCACAAGATCAGGTTCTACGACAAACCACGTGCGATCACTGATGGCACTCGCTACGACCGATTGCTCGATGAGTATTGCGGCGAGAATCCTGACAGGCCATCAGCCGACGGGATTCAATTTGATCTTTGAACTGAAGGCGATTCAGAAATCAAGCAGAATCGGGTCCCGGGGAGTGATTAGCTCCCCGGTCCCACACCACCCTGCGTACGGCTCCGTACAGGGCGGTTCCAATCAGACTCGGGCA
>NZ_JAENII010000052.1 GCF_016595525.1 Haloferula rosea | reverse complement strand
GGAATGAAGTGGTTCATGGGGGTGTTTTCCCAAGGATGGAACCGGCGCAGGAAGCGCCGGGGGCATGTGTTCCAGGGGCGCTACAAGGCGGTGGTGGTCAATGGCGAGGGAAGCGGCATGTATTTCCGGATTGTGGCGGATTACATTCACCTCAATCCGGTGCGTTCGGGGTGGGTTGGAGGAACCAGCGGCAAGCGGCTCAAGGATTGGCAATGGAGTAGTTTTCCCATCTATGCGGGAAGGAAGCCGCCGGGGTGGCTGGTGACCGAGCGGGTGCTGGAAGCTTTCGAGCTGGCGGAGGGCCGGCGCGGTTTGAGGGCGTATGCAGGCTACCTCGAAGAGCGGGCGAAGGATCGGGAGGGAGCGCTGAGTGACGAATCGCTTAAGGCCTTGCGCCGGGGTTGGTATCTGGGAGAGGAGAGTTTCGGAGAGAAGCTGCTGGCGATGCTCAAGCCGGAAGTGGCGGAGAGGCGTCGCAAGGGAAGTCTGCGCGGCGCGGCGGCGCGGGCGCACGATGTGGCGGAGGCGGAGCGCCTGGCGAAGGCGGGGCTGGAGTGGATGAGATTGCCGCTGAAAGCGAAGGATCTGGTGGGGCGTGGCCGCTGGCTCGATGAGAAGGC
>NZ_JAENII010000051.1 GCF_016595525.1 Haloferula rosea | reverse complement strand
GGGTGTTGACTCCACCCAGACGTCCGTAGCGATACGCCATACTGTTAACGGAATCCACCTCGAAGAAATTGTTCAGTCCGCTATCCAAGCCAGTGGAGGCCAGAAATGTGCTTTGTCCAGTGGCAGCGTCGAAGATCGAAATTGCAGTGCCAGAGGAACTTAACAACTGGCCATTGTAGACGGCAAAGGGATCTCCACCGTAGGAAACGGTTTCGGCAGTACCGGTGAGCAGGTTGACTGTGCTCAGGGTGTTGACTCCACCCAGACGTCCGTAGCGATACGCCATACTGTTAACGGAATCCACTTCGAAGAAATTGTTCAGTCCGCTATCCAAGCCAGTGGAGGCCAGAAATGTGCTTTGTCCAGTGGCAACGTCGAAGATCGAAATTGCGGTACCAGAGGAACTTAGCAGAGGCGTGTCGGAAGACACTGTTGCTGCTGAAGAGGTCGCCAACGGAACTGCAGCAATGAGAAGAGATGATAGGGCACGCGTGATCATTTATTGGTAGAACGTTTGAGGACAGGCGGCGCCGGTGAATTAAAGCGGCGCTCGCGAGTCCTGTTCATGGTAATGAAACACCAAAACTGAAATTCAACAAGGCCGCTGAAAGGCGTCGTCCTGCTCCGACTTGTGTGTGCCCAGCATGGGCGCGTTGTAAATGGGGTTCAAGTCCCCTGTAGGAATACCAGAAATGAAACGAAACTACCATCTGAAGCCAA
>NZ_JAENII010000050.1 GCF_016595525.1 Haloferula rosea | reverse complement strand
TTTGGCGATTCGCCGCACCACCCGCTCGAAGGTGGTGTGGGTGGTCGCGACCGAACTGTAGTGGCGGACCTCCCCTCCGGCGCCGGGATCGGCGATGGCGACGGTGGTTTGTGCTTTATGGACGTCGAGTCCGAGGTAGAGTTTCTGCGGTGTGTCTGAGTTCGTTTTCATTGTTCGTAATGCATTGAATGTGGATAGGCCCCGACCTGTCGGGGTAGCCCACGAGTTGAACCAGACACACCACTTCTCTTACCAACCTGAAATCGGCCCGAAATGCTGCGCCCAGATCAACCGGCAGCCATAGGGTCTCGGCAAAAATAAGACAATGCACCCAATGGAACTATTCACAGACGACGGCACCTTCTCTGGAAGAGGCTATGTCACCGGAGAAGTGGGTGCGCGCCAAGGGAGATTTATGTGCAAAGCTGAACCAAGAGGCAGTGCTGTGCTGGCAGGCCCATTAGCAATACGACTAGATGAGTCTATTCTTAAGATCAGTCCACTAGATCACCAGCTCGGAGGATTTTGGGGCCTTGAGCTTTCGTTCAAGGAACTATCAGATGCCGAAGAACATCAAGCCAACCCCAAAGATAGCTGGTGAGCTTGCCTCACAGCTATCCGTTGTTGCACGGGCCCGGCCTTGTTGGGATCAGCGGGATCTTGTGTGCTTTGGCGATTCGCCGCACCACCCGCTCGAAGGTGGTGTGGGTGGTCGCGACCGAACTGTAGTGGCGGACCTCCC
>NZ_JAENII010000004.1 GCF_016595525.1 Haloferula rosea | reverse complement strand
TCGTCTCTCGCGCCGCTCCCTTTGGTGCGGCGGGGGGGAAACTACACGCCACCCCTCCCCGGTCAATACCTTTCGACACTTTTTTTGAAGATTTCCTCAAGACCCCTTCCCCGCGGCATTTGTAGAGCGCGTCTTGAGTCAGGAACCGGAAACCGCGACGCGCATTTCCTTCGGTCTTCCGAAACACCCTGTCCCGACACGCCATCGAAGCGGGACTCCGGAATCGCTACGCTTCGGATTGATGGATCGCGTAGCGAATGGCCAGCAGCCGGATGATCACGACAATTCCGGTGGTTGCAATCAGGGCGCTTTCTTCCGGCATGCCCAGGGCATCGAGCCCGAGAAGGGCGAGCCCTCCGACGATGCAGGCCGTCGCGTAGATCTCCTTCCGCAGCACCAAGGGGACCTCGTTCCGGATCACATCGCGGAGAAGCCCTCCAAAAGTCGCGCTGATCACGCCGAGGGCGAGAGCCGCCCACCCAGGCAGGTCGTGTGCCTGCGCGACGCGAATCCCGGTGACAACGAACAGCCCTAGCCCCAGGGCGTCCATTACCGAGACGGCACGGCGCATCCGGCTCCAGGCATTCGCCCCAACTACGGCAACCACCGTAGCTACGCCGGCCACGATGAAGTAGATCGGGTCCTTCAGGAAGGCCGGGGGCAGATCCCCGATGAGCAGACTCCGCAACATGCCTCCTCCGGTGCCCGTCACCAAGGCCACCACGAACATGCCGAACCAATCCATCTGGTTCTGGCGCCCCGCAATTGCCCCCGAAACGCAGAAGACGAAGGTCCCGAGGATATCCCAGAGAAGCAGCATGCCTTACGGGGTCTCGCTCTTCCCGTCCTCTTCGGTGCGGTCCGACCAGCGCTGGCGGGCAAGCTCCTGCATGTCCGTCACGGCGTCCTGTTCATCGACGATCTCGACCCCGACGATCGTTTCGAGCACGTCTTCCAGGGTTACGAGCCCCACAGTGGTCCCGAACTCGTCGTGAACGCTCATCATGTGGTGTCCACCTGCGATGAGCTGTTGGAACAGGATCTCGACACTGAGTTCACGCGGAATCGTGGGCAACGGGCGTTTGAGCGACTCCAACGGATCATCCTGATTCTTCAGGCAGCCGGCCAGCGCGTCTGCCCTCAGGATGAAGTAGTCGATCTTGTCCACATCATCCCCGTCGTACACGGGGATCCGGGAGAAAGGTTGGGCCGCGCAGGCTTCGGCAAACTCACACAAGGAAATCGTCCCGGGCATCGTGAACATGACCGGACGTGGGGTCATGATGTCGCTCACCGGAATCTCGCCGAGACGCAGCACATTGCGGACAACCTGACCCTCACTGGCATTCAGGACCCCTTCGGCTTCGCCCATTCGGGTGACGGCAAGGAGCTCTTCCCGGTGCATGGGCTCGGCATTGGCCTTCCCAAAAGTCAGAAGCCGGGTGATCTGGCGGCAGAACCAGACCAAGGGAGAGAGAATCCATTGAAGCTTCGGTAGAATCCAGGCGGTCGGCCCTGCCAGGGCGACGGAGTAGCGCGCCCCGATCGTCTTCGGGATGATCTCGGTAAAGACGAGGATGGCGAGGGTCAGGACCACGGAAAAGGCCGTGAGCCAGACGTTCCCGAACATCTTCTGGAACTGCGAACCCGCGCCCGAGGCACCCATGGTGTGGGCGATGGTATTGAGCGTCAGAATCGCGGAAAGCGGACGTTCGATGTCCGTTTTCAACTTCTCCATGGTGGGTGCCCACTTCGCGCCTTTGCGCTTTGAGGTCTCAATCACCGTCGGGCTCAGGGTGAGAAGAGTCGCCTCAAGGATGGAGCACAGGAACGAGAACCCGAGGGCGATGAGAATGTAGACGATGAGGAGGGTCATGAAGTATCCGTATAGTCCCCAATCCGGACCTCCCGTCAACGGGTGAGATGGCCCTTGTCGAAAACCTCACTCGATGACGCATCTTCCACACTGGAGGATCTCCGGCCGCGCCTTGAGCCGCTCCAGTTCGATCCAGTCCCCGCAGGCCGTGCAGAGCCCGTATTCCCCCAGATCCATCTTGCGCAGCGCCTCCCGCAGGCGGTGAATCCGCATCTCTCGCTGCCGACCGGCTTCCTTGGCGACCTCCTGCATCTGCATCGCATCCAATCTCGAGAGTCGACCAATCGCCTTGTCCGGGCTCACGGCTTCCCGGCTGGAGGCATCGGTCTGCTGCTCGGCTTCGAGTCGGGCAAGCTCTTCACCAGCCGAGATCTCCAAATCGATGAGGTCGTCGGTCTCCAGCATTCGGGAAGCTTATCAATCTCCAGGCCATCGACAAGTTCAGGAAGTCCTTGTCGAGGGTCGGAGCCTCCCGTCATGCTTCACTGGCCCATGCAGACCATCGTCCAGATCCCTGACAGCAGTTCACCCTGCACCATTCGTGAAGTGGTGCTCTCGTTGAAGAAGCAGAAGCTCGAAGTCCGTCACGAAGCCAAGAACTGGGGAGACTGGATCCATATCGATGGCAGCACCACCGTGATCAGCATTGAATCCATGCGTGGACTGACCAGCTCGGCCACGATCGAGCACGGCGAGGATGAACCCCATGATCCGCGCCTCGCCATCTTCGCCGCCTTCCATGCCCTCGGCTGGGTTGGAAACGATGAAGACGGAGAGTATCCGTTGGCCTAGCCCGGCAACACAACAGCCCGGCCGTGAGCGGACCGGGCTGCATTGAAAAACGACTCGGGCAAGACCCAAGGGGCGGGATCTCCCCGTGAAGCAACACTCAGGCCGCCTGCACCTTGTGCGATGCCCGCGAGACCAACCTCGCAAGAATTTCCTGACGGTCGAACTGGAGGGCGAACTGACGAGCCGCAGTGGCAAGCTCGGCGCGCTCCTCATCGGTCATCGCCGCCACCCGGTTGAGGCAATCGCGGAGTTCGTCCACGTTGCCGGCTCCATGCTCGAGGCAGTGGCCACCACTGGCCTCCGGGATCCCACCGGTTCGGGTTGTGATGACCGGACCAAGCCCACCGGCGAGCATCTTCTCCGCCACGGCGATGCCGAAGGTTTCGATGAACTCAGGCTTCGGCTTGCTCGGCAGACACCAGGTGTAACAACCATTCATGAGCGCTCCTTTTTCGTCATCACTGACGTCATCAAGCACCTCGATCCCGTCCAGTTCAGCAGCACGCTGTCGCATCTCATCCTTCGCCGGACCGTTGCCACAGATGATGAGCTTCTTCTTGCCGTAGAGTTCGCTCGTCGTCCACGCCTCGAGTAGATCGTCGACCCCCTTGGCAGGCGCAATGCGGGAAAGGAACATGGCGTATCCGTCGCGCTCGAGCCCGCGCTTGGCGAGGATGGCATCGACCTCGTCTCGCTTCATGTCCAACGAGGTGTAGGCCGAGGTGTCGATGGCGGGGAAACTGATGCCGACGCGACTCTCAAGTTGGCCGGTGAATTTCGTCCCCAATGCCTCATCGACCTGGCGCCCTGCCGCCACAATGAGATCCTTGGTGAAGCGGCTTACCGCCACCGGGTGATCGTGTTCGAGGAAGTTGGAAAGCACCATCTGCGCCGCGCCAGTCCGGCCTTCAGCGAGGGCGTTGTTGACCACATTGGTGATGTCCGAGCCAACTGCTTCCCCGACGGTGAAGACATTCGCCTCGCAGCCTGACATGCGGAAGCTGTTGACCGCATTCATCACCATCATGCCGTGGGGCACGAGATAGAGGTCCATGAGAAGCGTCTTGCCCGGGAGCTTGTGCAGGAGATCGACCAGGTGCCCGCCAATCCCAAGCCCGAGGCGACCATCGAGCACCTTGTAGTCGCCAAGCGGTTCCGGCCGGTCGACGAGAATGCCATTCGAGTAACGGCTGATGGTCTCGAGAGGTTTGAGTGGCAGACCGCTCTCCTGAAGCACGTCGATCGGATAGCTGACGATGTGAACCTCCTCGAGCCCCATCGCGACCGCTGCTTCCGCCAGGTTGCGGGCTTCGGTCGAGTGACCACAAATGATCGGGTCCGCCCGGACCAAGAACACTGCGCTGCGGATTTCGTCGTCGGTATAAGGGAATTCCATGGGTTGAAGATCGTGATTCAACCGCTCAAGAGGCAGTTTCCGTGCCAAGCACGTGGGCTCCGGAGTGACAATGCCTTCAGCTTTGGAAACTCGGGGGCCGATTCTTCTCCCCGAAGCCCGAAGGTTCCGGGCACATCTCCAGCACCAACTCCCCGCCCGTCAGGAACTCATCCATCTTCAACCACGCACGATTGAGCGGCTTTCCGTTGAGCATGGCACTTTTGATATGGAAATGCTCGGCCGCCTGTTGATCCGCCACGATCGAGAAATCCCCGCCCGGAAGATGGAAGGTCGCCCGGTCAAACAAGGGGGAGCCGATCAACATGACGGGCTGACCCGCAACCGGGAACAATCCCGTGGCGCTCCAAACGAACCAGGATGACAGACCACCCGAGTCGTCGTTCCCGGGAAGCCCACCCCGGCCGGTCGTGAACTCGCACTGCATCACCCGGCGCAGCACGGTCGCCGTGCGATCGTGTCGCCCGGCATAGAGATACGCGTAGGGAGCCTCCATGTCCGGTTCGTTGTTCAGTCCCTCGAACCGGAACACACGCTCTCCATGAGCGGCTTCCGCGAAGCCGAAGAACTTGTCCAGCAACCCAACAAAGCCCCGGTCCCCACCGGCGATCTCGATCCGCGATGCCATGTCCTGCACGAAACGGAACGAGTAGTTCCAATTCTCACCTTCATAGTAGGTCGAGTCTTCACGCAGCAGTCCCGTCTTCGCATCGAAAGCGTTCTTCCAGTGCTGAGACAGTGCCGAGGCGCGGTCGAAAACCAGTTGATGACCCACCTTCCGCGCCATCCGCGCCATGCAGAAATGCGCGTAGGAAATGTCCAGCGTGTGGGACAAGGGATCCACTTCACCAAAACGCGCATACTCGCCGAACCGCCCCTTCCGCCCCTTGCCGCTCTGACTCGTCTTCCACAGCAAGGACAGCACCCGGTCCCAATCGGCCTTGATGCCGCGCACCCGCGCATCCTCGAGAATCGCATGGCACAAACCCGTCGCCTGCTTGGTGAAGCGATCCGGAACGTTGTCCATCAGATAGCTCACCGGAAATCCCCCTTCCCGCTCGGCGACCTCACAGAGAAACTCCACGAAGGCCGCGCCCCGCTGAGGCCACAGGGACATCATCAGCGGGAGTTGCGTCTTGTAGAGGTCCCAGAGCGTCGACAGATCGAGGAAGAACGGACCATCCTCGCGGGTGAAAGGATTCTCATTCGTGAAGTCCGCCGGCTTGATGCACGAGTGGTACATCGCCGTGGCAAAGACCTCACGCTGCGCTGGCGTTCCACCTTCGATCTCGATCGACGACAAGAGTGACTCCCACTGAGTCGCTGCCGACGAGACCACCTCGTCCAACCCTCCGGCCACCGCCTGCGAGGCCCGATCACCATCCCGCAGCGAAAAGCCGAAACTCAATTCCATCGTCGGCACCCCATCGGTTCCTTCGAATGCGAATCCGAAGCTCGGCCGCTGCTTCTGCCGATCGAGCGTCAGCTCATAGTGCTCACTCTCGATCCGCCCCTCGTCCTCCCACAGATAGGCGCTTGCTCCATCCGCTTCACAGCGGAAATGGATCGGAATACCCTCCATCACCACGAAGCCTTCCACCCCGCCATCACACAGGCGGAACTCGGCACCCTGCGGATAGCTCGACATCTCGTCGATCAGCAACCCACCCGCCGACACATCCACAGCCACCGAGGGCCGCACACCGGATGAGAACCCGTAGCGATGCCTCACCCCCCGGGCGTCCGCCGCCACCTCGAAAGTCACATCCCTTTCCACGAAACGGCCACCATAGTAACCCGGCCAGGCTTTCTCATCCTCCAGTCCCTGACGATCCTGGCGCCCTTCGAGGCCGTCCTCACCAAGCGGGGTTGTTAGAAAGTAATTGTAGTAGCTCCGGATCCGCCCCGTCCCGCTCTGCTGGAAATGGGAGATCCCCAACGCCTCGTGCCGCTTGAATGCCACCGGCGGCGCATCGCCACTCAGGGACAGACCGTAGCGACCGTAACCGGTGACATACGCCCCGGAGTAGGCGCAGGCCGAAACCATCCCGAAAGGGAGCGTCGCACCGGGATGGGTGTTTCCGACCGGCGGCTTGGGCACCCACCATGTCGCCGCGATGCCGATGGGCTTGGGGAGATCGGCCTGCTCAGTGCCGAGAAACGGGTCGACCTCCCGCAGGCGGGGGCATTCATTCGGTGGTTCAAGCATTCGGTTCAGGGTTTAAGTGACTTACCCAGAGCAATCGGCGGGCCAACAAGGGTGCTTTGCGCTACAGCGAAAGCAAGTTCACGACTCGATGGCGCGTATGTGCCCGTGATTTCATCGGGATTCCCCCACCAGTCATGATCACACGACGCAGCTTCCTCGCCTCCTCCGCCGCCGCGCTCGCCACGGGCCCTTCCTTCGCCCTGACCAACAAGGCCTCAACCAAGAAGGGCTGGGCAGGCGGGGATGCCAACAAACACCGGCAGTTCGGCGTTCACTGGCACTACAACTGGACCCCGAACCGTGGCCACGCCACTCCGGAGTTCGTGCCGATGATCAAGGGTGCCTTCAACGTCAACGAGAAGCACTTCAACAAGATCCGCAGCTACAAGAACATCACCAGCCTCCTCGGCTACAACGAACCCGAACGGAAGAAGCAGGGAAACATCCCGCTCGACAAGGCCATCGCCCTGTGGCCCAGGCTGGTGAAGCTCGCCGAGCAAAAGAACCTGCGTCTCGGTTCACCCGCCCCCTCCTCGGACCAAGGCGGCATGAACTACCTCCACGAGTTCATGGAACAGGCCAAGCGCAAGGACCTGCGCGTCGATTTCGTCGCCGTTCACTGGTATCGGGGGCGGGATCCGGATGCCTTCGAGGACTTTGTCGATGACCTGGCCAAGGAATACCGCCTGCCCATCTGGATCACCGAATTCAACGGCTGGTCCGGCCCCGAGGATGAGAACCACGACTTTCTCAAGGAAGCGCTGAAGTTTCTCGAGAAAGAGCGAAAGGTTGAGCGCTACGCTTACTTCGAACCAGGGCGGGGCAAGCCACACAGCCTGTTCAAGAAGGACGGATCGCTGAGCCGCATGGGCGAGCTCTATCGCGACGCCGGCACCGCCTGATCGGCAATTTCATCGTCAGCCCGCCCCGATCCAGCCTAGCCTCACGGCATGCGACTTCAGCAGGGCCAGATCTGGCAAAAGGGGAACGATTACTACCGGATCGTCCAGTGGGCCCGTCATGCGATCGAGTACAAGCACATGACCGATCTGGAAACGAAGGAGGGGACCTTCCACGAACTGAGCAAGAAGGAGTTCTGTCGACTTCTCAAAGGCGCGAAGCTGCTCGAACCCGAAGAAAAGGATCCCGAGGCAGAGAGCACCCCCTGATATCGGGTCATCCGACCGTTCAGCAAGGGACCCCGCTGCGCTGCCGCGCTTCCTGCATCATCATTTGAGCTGAAGCGCGGCAGCGCCGCGCGCCCCCTTCACGGCCGCCGAGTATCACTCAATCCAGAGAGATCCCCTCGGCTTTCAGCAGGTGCTGAAGGGCATCCTCCATCGTTCGGCGCACCTGGGCCGTAGTACGATGGAGATAGGAGTGAACCATGGCATCCTCCGCATTTCGGTCTTCGCAGGCCTCGCTGTAGGCTTCGAACGCAGCCAGACTCTTCAGGAGTTCGGCAAGGTGGCGGGGGCATTCACAATTCACCGCGCTGTCGATCCGGGCCAACCTCGCCAGATGCTGCGCATCAAAGACCCGGTCCGGGATCGGCTCGGCATCCAATGGAGGCCCACCATGGGGACTCGCCTGCATGACCCGCAGTTGCAGGTAGCATTCACGACGGAGCCTCGCCGCATCGACCGGCCCGCGGAGCAAGCTGATCTTCGTGTCGGCCTTGATCAGATCCAGCTCATCCTTCCGCGATGCGAAGCGAAACACCACCAAGGCCCGGCCCGCACCGCTCCGCTGCATGAGCTCTTCCACGTGTCCCTTCGTTTCGGGAAACACACTGGCAGCATCGATCACGAGAAGGTCGGTCTGTGGCAAAGTGGATCGATGAAGTGCCTGATCAAGGTCGTCGATCAGCGGAACCAGCTCGAACTCACCGCCCCCGTCGCTTTCCAGAGCTGCGGCCAGCTCCGCTCCCACCACCAGCACCCGGTTCGTCTCGCGGGGCGCCTCCACAGAAGCCTCCTGCTCCGGCATGCCCACCAGATCCGCCTTCAGGGCTTCAAGCTGCGACAAGCCAAGATTCGCAATGCTGCTGATGCTGTGACCGGAGTCTGTCAGTTGCTTCATCAGCGCCAGACGCTCCACATCGGTCCGGCTGTACAAGCGACGGTTCGTATCGTTGCGCTTTGGAACCACAGCATCATACCGCTTTTCCCACATCCGAATCCCTTGGGCGGAGAGACCGGTGCGATGCACCACGGCTCCCATCCCGAAGACCTCCTCTGCGTCGTCCGAATTGCTCATGTGCCGAGCATAGATCGAAATCCCAAAATCAAAACAAAAAATAAACAAGGGTCCGTATTTTCACGGATTCTCCTCAAAGTTTACTTTTTGTGTTCTTTTTTCTTCCCCTCCCGCAAATCGATGATAGCCCTTGTTCAGTTTCAGCCATCCCTCAGGCTAAACAAACACTAAACCGAAACTGTCGAAACCATGTCTTCTTCTGAAATTGATAAGAATCTCCGGATCTACCTCAACGAGATTGCTCAAACGCCACTGCTGACGCCCGAAGAGGAGATCGAACTGGCAAACCGAATCCACGATGGCGACGAAAAGGCCCGTGAACACATGATCAAAGCCAACCTCCGGCTGGTCGTGAAGATCGCCCAGGACTACTCGGGCTACGGCGTCGCACTCGCCGACCTGATTTCGGAAGGCAACATCGGTCTGACCAAGGCCGTTGAGCGTTTCGACCCGACCCGCGGTGCCAAACTCAGCAGCTACGCCGCATGGTGGATCAAGCAGTCGATCAAGCGCGCCTTGGCCAACCAAGGCAAGACCGTCCGCCTGCCGGTACACATGGTTCAAAAGATCGCACGGATGCGTCGCATCGAGCGGATGATGGCAGAAGTTCTGGGTCGCCAACCGACCGACGAGGAACTCTCCGAGGAAACCGGCATCCCACGCCGGAAACTCAGCGCACTCCGCCGGGCCTCGCAGCGAACCACCTCGCTCGATGCTCCCATCAACGAAGGCGAGGCTGCCACCTACAGCGATACCATCGGCGACGAGAATGCCGCTTCACCGCTGGACGTCCTCAGCTTGAAGAACTCCGCTGACCAGCTCGGCGAATTGCTCGAACTGCTCGACGACCGTGAATCGCGCATCATTGACGCACGCTTCGGCCTGAATGGGAAAAAGCCGATGAACCTGGAGGAAATCGGACGCGACTTCGGTCTGACTCGCGAGCGGATCCGCCAACTCCAGAACAAAGCCTTGGAGAAAATGCGCTTCGCCCTGCACCGGAAGGACAATCCCCTTCCACGCGTCACCGAGGCGTAAGTCCAATGGCTTGAGGGAGCCACGAATCTTCCCAGGTCGGAGTCGGCAAGCCTGCTGACTCCGGCCTTTTTGTTTGTACCCATCCAACCGGCGTATCGATGGGGTGCTTGAGTGGAGTCACAGCAATCTTCAACTCCACAGCGCACTCCACTCCGGGGTTGCAGGAAAATGGTCGCCCTCACCCTTATCAATCCCACCCATAATCCTTCCTCCTCTGGATCACCGCGGCCTTCGCCTTCCGATCCCACTCAGAGCCATCCTCAGCCTTCAACCACCGATCAAAACCCTTTGCTTGCTCAAGACTGGGGGCTGTCAGCATGTTGTGAATCAATGCCGAGTCGGGCTCAACATGACCGCTCAACCATTCGAGGACGTCATCGTAGCGCGAATGGTAGGCAGGAATTTTCTCTGGCGTGTCCGGCCAGAAATGAAGCCAACCACTAGCAACAGCAGCCGGCCACTCGGCTTTCAACCCGTCCGCATGTTCTTCTGCCCACTTTGAAGCAGCAAGAGGCTCGGCTTTCGCCCATAGGCCAACCGCAAGCAAGGTCATCCCACTGGATGGGGAAACATCCACGTTGAACCAATGACCTCCCAAATAGTCTTCGAGAGACTTTCCTGGGCCGGTCTTCCACGCAAGGAATTCGGGTAGCCTCCCATCGGCCTCAGCCTCGGTCAGAATTCCATACACTGCAGCGGCCTCGAGTTCGCCACTCCACGGATGGCCAAGATGGTCTCCGCGCAACAATATCGCGCGTGCCACACGATCTGGGCGCCTCTCCATCCCGCGAAATATTGCCGAAGTATACATTCGACCAAAGTGCAGAGCTCCATCGTGCCTCTTGGTCCATATGGTCCCAAACACCCGATTGAGATCGGCAAGGGCCCGTTTGGGAGAGTTCTCGCCCAGGGCAGGAAAGAATTCTGCGCCGACCAGTAATCCGACCTCTCCAGCATCAATTGCCATCAGTGACCTCCACGAATTCTCCTCAATGAGTCGCTCGGCAATCATGCGCGCCAATGGCGCGCAACCTTCCAGCTCATCTTCCGGTCGCCCTTGAGGCTCACCCAAAGAGAGCAACGGAACCTCCCTCACTCTCATTGCTTCCCCGTCGAGTTCCCTAGAGACACGAACCAAGGATCGATATCCCATTCGCTGCACATCCTGCCGCAACTCGTGGAATGCCTGCTCGTTCAGCCGATGATCATCATCACTCACAAGATACCGAGCCGCCTCCCTAACCCGCCGCTCGGGTCCTGTGTTCACCCAATGGACCAAGGCTCCGCAGAGCATCACGACCAAGCCAACCGTCAGCCATGGTCTCCTGCGATCCCTCATACCCATTTCACCAAATGACACCGAAAGGGCTCTGCGCGCAAGGAAATCACTTCCCACTTTCTACTCGGCACTGCGGCGAAGCCGCCTAGCTCTCCGCGGCATTCTGCTGGCGCGCGATGTCATTGAGGGTCAGCCATCCGAGCATGCGGCGGGGGTCATTGGCGCTGACGACAGGGACCTGTTGGAAATCTCGGGCGATCATCCGGTTCGCCGCGTCCCGAATGGAAGTGTCCGGCGTCACACTGAGCAGCTGCTGACCTTCCAGCATCTCCTCAACTAACTGATCCCCTCCATTCTCCTCCAACTCGTGCCGCGTCACCACCCCGGCAAGCCGACCGTCATCAGCAACCACGGGGTAGGCATGATAACGCTTGTGGCTCACGCTGATGCGCTTCAGCGCCGAGTGCAGCGATTCCTTCGGGTCGAGGGCGAAGGTGTCGTGACTCATGATCGATTGCACCGGCAGCTTGCGATAATCCTGCGCACCCCGATACGCCGGCAGCCGCCTCAGCGTCACCCCGTCCTGCAGCAATAGCGCATTGTAGATGCTCACCGGCTGCAGCTTTTTCGCAATCTGCCACGCCAGCATGTTCCCCGCCATCAGCGGCAGGATGAGCGAGTAGTTCCCGGTCATCTCGAAAATGATGATCAGTGAGGTGAAGGGACAGCGCACGACCGCCGCAAACATCGCCCCCATCCCCAACAACACGCAGCCGCCGATCACCCGGTCGTCCGCGGGGAAGGCAGGGATCCACTCCCCCACATGCTGCACCTCGGCAAGCCCCATGCCGATCAATCCCCCGAGCATGCCGCCGAGAAAAAGGGTCGGGGAAAACAAGCCGCCCGAGCCACCCGACGCGTAGTTCAGCACCACAGCGAGGAATTTCATCACCAGCAGGGTGCCCAGAATCCCGACCGTCAGCTCATTCTCGAACGCCGCCTCCAGACTGTCGTAGCCGATGCTGAAGACCGAGTTGCGGGCGTCGCCCAGATGCTGGGTGATGTAGTAGGCCGCGAGCCCGAGAATCCCGCACGACAGGCCACCCGATGCCGGCCGAACCCACGCCGGGAGGAACTTCCGGTTCTTGAACCAGCCACGCAGCCCGAGCGTGCTGCGCACAAACAAGTGACCGATGAGCCCGGCACCCAGTCCGAGGGGCAGCGCCACCAGCATCCATGCCGAAGTCTCGTAGTCCTCTGCCAGCTTCGCCGTCAGCACCGGATCCTCGCCAAGCAGCGAGCGGGACACCGCCGCGGCAATCACCACCGCCACCACCATCCCGCCGAGCGCCTTCATCGAAAAGTTGTCCAGCAGCTCCTCGAACACAAAAGTCAGCGCCGACAAAGGCGCATTGAAGGCCGCCGCAATCCCGGCCGCCATGCCCACAGGAGCCATCGCCTGCACCCGCGCCGGATCGCGAAACGCCCAGCGCCCAATGCGTGACGAAATCGCCGTGCTGATATGTACCGTCGGCCCCTCACGACCCAGGCTGTTGCCCAGACCCACATAGAGCGAACCCAGCACGAACCGCCAGACCCCACTGCGGAACGAAATCTTGCCACCATCATTGTAGTAGGCCGCCTTGGTTTGCGGAATCCCGCTGCCCGCCGCCTCCGGCGCGAAAAACTGCACCCCGATGCCCACCGCCAGCCCGGCCAAGGTCGGAGCCGCCAGCAGGATGATCGCAAACTCGCGCGGATCGCGCGTCGATGCCTCGTGCCACAGCCAGTGGAACAAATGATGGATCGCATAGTGGAAGAGCACCGCCGTCAGCCCACACAGCAGACCGGCAAGCACACAGAGCGCGCCGAAGCGCTGCCCATCGCTCATCCGGCGCCGCATCCAATCCGGCAAGGTCCGCTTCTTCTTCTCGCCGCTCATCCGCTGCGAAGGCAGGTATCACGCCGTCAGCGGAAAGGCCAGTGGGGATGCAAAAGCAGTCCAACACCCTGAAGCATCCCACGGCAACCGGAAGGTCACTCCTTCTCCCGCTGTTGGCCATATAGCACGGAAGCCTTGAGGCTCACCTTCATGGCGACGCCGTCCACATGCTGGGATCCCAGATCCACCTCATGGCCTGCCAGGACGGTCGTCGCTCCTTTCCAAGAACTGCCTGGCGCTGGAACCAGCTCGTAACTGACATCCGCGATCTCACTTCGTGCCCCGAGAGTTCCCAAGATACCGATGCCTGAAGAATGCTCCTCGCCATCAAACACATCCAAACTTGAACGTTCACCCGACCGACTCCTAATCCCCACACCCCCGCCATTCCAATCAAGCTCCACCCAAAGATGAACTGGCGGACTGAATAAACCGGAGCTCAATATCTTCTCCACCAAGTCGTGGTCTGCGCGTGTGTTCACCATCACCAGCATGGAACCCGACCGAAAAAATCCGGCCATGGCCAGAGGATGAGAAAAACGAACACCGTTCGAACTCAAGATCCCAGCCGCATCCACGCCACCAAGCCCGGTGCCCCGGAGTGTGTCGGGAACCTCCAGCAACTTGATGGGCCGCCATTGCTCTTCTTCAGTCCGGCCGAATGGGAGTGCCTCAAGAAGACCAGGGGCCACATGGTAGCGTCTGAGCACGAGTCCATCCGGGAGCTCCACCTCCTTGGCCTCCCTCTCGGCCATCTCCCCTTCCGGGTGGAGTTTCTCCACCTTGCCATCGCGCTCCATCCAGAGCAGATCCTTCAGGGAGTATCCATCCATCGTCACCGGAGTGGCCGTTGCCATGATCTCCCATCGCTTTCCCGACTCATCCTCCCAGAAGCCCAAGGTCGTAGGCTCATCGCTGGCAAGGAGCACTCCACCCTCGAGTTTCAGCACGCGCCGCTCGTCCATGGGATGACAAAACTTCAGCCGAAGATCCACCCAATCAAACTCCCGCCGCGAACGCGCCTCGACTTCGATCGATACCGTCTCGACTACCCGCAATCCTTTTTCACCCGAGCGAACAAGAAGTTGATAGGATGAACCCGTATCTTCACTTGGTGATTTGAACACCACCTCACACCGAATCAAAATCGGCATCCTCTTCGACACCACAAGTCCTTCAATCAACCCGAGGTTCTCCCAGTCACCCTTGGCCACCAGCATCCGCGAGCGCTCATTCCACACCACCCAGTCTCCCTCAAAGGTCCGATCCTTTGACTCCGGGTGCGGCGCAAATGGATCGAGTTCACTCGTATTCTGATAGGGCAACACCTTGTTCAAGGCCGCCTTCACATCCACCAAATGATCTCCCTTCTCAAAGAAGGCCGATGCCTCCGGAGGCGCCGTGAGATCCCGGGTCGCGCCCTCCTGTGCCCAAGGCGAAATCAGCCAGTCCAACGGCACCCGCCAGCCGACAACCTCCGCCCCATGAGCGATCGCTGCCATCAGCCAGAGGACCAGAACACTTCTCATAGGGCAACGCTAGGCCATCACCACCCCGCAGCACAAGAACGGGCGTGCCTTCCTGCCGTCTTGAAATCGTCCCTCTTTTCCACGAAGCTCCCCGGCGTGCTCCGCATCCTCACCCTTTCCCTCATTGCGCTGGCCTTCGCCTCCTGTGCCCATCCGGGAAAATACGATGGCTACCAGACGCGCTCCTACACCGTGCGCGGGCAGACCTACCACCCGATGAGTGTGGACGAGGCGCTCTACCACAACGAGGTCGGCATCGCCTCATGGTATGACGAGTCCTCGTGGCTCGGACTGAAACGCGGCAACACCTCGCTCGGCGAAAAAGTCATGCCGTGGCACATCATCGCCGCACACAAGACACTGCCCCTGCCGGCCAAGGTCCGCGTCACCAACCTGGAGAATGGCAAGGACGTCGTCTGCCGGGTGAACGACCGCGGCCCGTTCATCGGCGACCGCATCATCGATCTGTCACCACGTGCCGCACGGAAACTCGGCTTTGCCGATCAGGGGCTCACCACCGTCGAGGTCGAGGTGCTCTCCGTCGGCGACGGAAAGCACAAGCGCAAGCGCAAGAAGAAGTGGTTCTTCGGCCTGTTCTAACACGGACCGCGGGCTTCAGCCCGCATCACCGTCCCCAAACCGAAGGCTCCAGCCCACATCCCATCTCCGGCCCGCGGGCTTCAGCCCGCTCCAGCACCACCACCCGTCAGCGTGACGATGACAGCACACGGTTGAGCAGACCCCAGGCTCACCAGACTCAAACGTAAGGAAGCGAGTCAGCCGTCGTCTGGATCTTCGAATCGTTGTCGAGGAGCTCCTGGATCGGATCCCAGCGACCGGCCGTCAGCGCGTCACGGGCGGACGCCGGCATCTCGCACGGGAAGCTCAGGCCGTTCGAAGAACGGACTTCGAGCGCCTCGACGTCCACCGTGACCTCGATCTGAGGGTCCGCCTCGATCGCCGCTTTCAACTGGGCGATGGCATCGGCGGATACGGTCACGCAGGGCATGCCGAGGGTCGTCGAATTGCCGAAGAAAATCTCCGCGAAGGACTCCGCGACCACGGCCTTGAAGCCATACTTGTTCAGCGACTGGGGCGCGTGCTCACGCGATGAGCCACAGCCGAAGTTCACGCCGGCAAGCAGCACCGAAGCACCGTCGAAACGGGGGTCGTTGAGCGGGTGGTCGGTCTTCTCGCCCGTCTCCGAATTGAAGCGGACATCGTAGAAGGCATACTCCCCAAGTCCGTCGAAGGTGACGCACTTCATGAAGCGTGCCGGGATGATGCGGTCGGTGTCGATGTCGGCGCCGGGAATGTGCACGGCGCGGCCGGTGACGGAGGTAACTTTTTCGAGTGCCATGATTCTGTCGGAGTTATTCTTCTGGAGCTGGTTCTTCGGCATCCGCCGCGAGGTGCTTTTCAATGATGGCACCCACATCTTGTTGAAACTTTGCCTGGTTCTTCTCGACCGCCTCCATGCCGATCTTCATCCCCTCCTCCATGATGACCGACTGCTCGGCGAGGATCTTGCGACCCAGCGGCGTCTTGTAGAAGGCGATCAGGTCAATCAGTTCGTCCTCGGTGAAGCGTTCCTCGTAGAGGGCCGCCACCTTGTCGACGACCTTGCCGTCGATGAAGGACTTCCTCATCATGTCCTGCGCCGCCACGGTGATTTCCTCGACCGCCGCCTTCGGAATCCCCTGAGCCTCGAGCTGGCCGATCATCAACTTGAAGGCCTTGAGCGCCGCCTCATCCGCGGTGCGCTCATACTCCATCACCTCCATGAGTTTCATCGCCGTGGAAGGCTCTTCATCCGCCCCCATCAGGGGCGATGCACACAGGACAAGGGCAGCGAGAAACAATTTCATGATGGTAGTGGGCGGATGGTTTACTCGGTGATCCGGGTCACCTTGTAGCCCTTCTTCGTCAGCAGGTTGCCAATGCTGTCCTTGCCGACGTAGTGCCCCGCACCCACGGCAAAGAAATGAGCCTTGGCCGGTTCAGCCTTGAGGCGTTCGACGATCCCATCCGTCATGCTGACGTTGCGGTCGTCAAGGAGCTGCTTGAGCAGGCGCTCGGCCAATGCCTTGTGCTCGCCCTTCGCCATCTCCGTGAAATTGCGTTCCATTTCCGCTTCGACCTTCTTCTCGTCGCCGCTCAGGTAGGCCTTCACAAGCTTGTCGATCGGGTCGTCCCCGCCAGCGCGTGATTCCTCCTGCATCCGCAGCCCTTCGGCGAGCAGCACGATCTGCTCTTCCTCCTCGAGCCCGTCGAAGATGCCGAACTGATCCATCGGCGTCTCCAGTGCTCCCATCGTCTTGCCTGCCTTCGAGGCGCGGTCCCAGACCACCTTGTCGAGGGGAGCGTCGCCGCTCATCTGGATCTTCAGCATGGGAATCATCACACCCACCGCCCAGGTCTTGAATGCCTGGAACGGCTTCGCATCCAGATCCGGGTTGATCGCCTTCAACTCGGCCTCGAGTTGCCCGCTCAGCTCCTCACCGATGGAGTCACTCAGGCGCTTGCCGTCATTGCGCACGAAGTGCTTGGCCAGACCCAGCTGACTGGCAGGGTCCATCGACACCTCGGTGTACACACTGTCGGATCCGTCCAGCGCCTTCGCCGCGGCCGGGTGCAGCTTTCCAAGTGGCCCCTTGCCCAGATGGATGGTCCCGAAGAGCCACGACGGCTTCTCCAGTCCCTTCCCCTCCACCTTCCAGAGGAGCGGTTTCGCCGGATGCTCCGCGGCCTCGGCCGCAGGTTCCTGTCCGCTGGCAAATCCGAGCGTGCAGGCAGCCAGGCCACCTGCGAGCCAATTGGAAAGACGTCGTCTCATGCAGCTTCAGTGGAAATCTCGAACACCTCACGGGCATCCGCCACTTCGCCCTTCACGGCGGCGGCCACAACCATCACGGGCGACATCAGCACCGTCCGACCCGTCGGCGATCCCTGACGGCCCTTGAAGTTCCGGTTCGAAGAAGAAGCGCACAGCTGATCCCCGACGAGCTTGTCGGGATTCATCGCCAGGCACATCGAGCACCCGGCGGCACGCCATTCAAATCCGGCTTCCTCGAAAATCTTGTCGAGCCCTTCCTGCTCGCACTGGACCGCCACGATCTGCGATCCGGGAACGGCAATGGCCTTCACCCCGGGTGCCACCTTGTGACCCTTCAGGTACTTGGCCGCTTCGCGGAAATCCGACAGGCGCCCGTTCGTGCAGGAGCCGAGGAAGGCCACATCGATCTTCACTCCCTTGATCGGCGTGCCGGCTGGGAGCTTCATGTAGGCCAGGGCCTCCTCGATCGTCGCCTTCTCCTCCGCATCCGCAGCCTGGGCAGGATCCGGAATCGACTCGGACACCGCCACACCGTGGTCCGGGGAGATGCCCCAGGTCACCGTCGGCTCGATGTCCGCGGCGTCGATCACCACACGGTCATCGAACTCCGCGTCGGCATCGGAAGCAAACGACAGCCAGCGTGCGGCCGTCTCGTCGAAATTCTCGGAATCCACATACGGGCGACCCTGCAGGTAGGCCACGGTCTTCGCGTCGGGATTCACATAGCCACAGCGGGCGCCACCTTCGATGGACATGTTGCACACGGTCATGCGCTCTTCCATCGTCATGCGGTCGAAGACCTCACCTGCGTATTCGTAGGCGTAGCCGATGCCCCCCTTGGCACCGAGTTGGCGGATGATGTGGAGAATCACGTCCTTGGCATAGACGCCGGGACGCAGGTCGCCATTCACCTCGATGCGGCGGACCTTCATCTTCTCCATGGCCATCGTCTGGGTGGCGAGTACGTCGCGCACCTGAGTCGTGCCGATGCCGAAAGCGATCGCGCCGAAGGCCCCGTGGGTCGCCGTGTGGGAGTCACCGCAGGCAATCGTGGTGCCCGGCTGGGTGATGCCCTGCTCGGGACCGACGACGTGGACGATGCCCTGCTTGCCGGAAGCGAGGTCGAAGTAGGTCACTCCGAAGTCATCCGCATTGTCGCGCAGCGCCTGCATCATTTCCGCCGCGAGAGGATCCGCCGGGCGGTCCTGGTTCTCGGTCGGAACGATGTGGTCGATCGTCGCAAAGGTGCGATTCGGAAACCGGACCTTCAATCCGAGGTCGCGCAGCATCCCGAAGGCCTGCGGCGACGTCACCTCGTGAATCAGGTGCGTTCCAATGAAGAGTTGCGTGCGGCCGTCGGCCAATGTGCCCACCGCGTGGGCATCCCAGACTTTTTCGTAGAGGCTCTTGCCCATGGTAATAGTCCCGCGTCGGGTTCAGCGGGGCGCGAAACTTGGTTCAGCCGCGGAGGAATGTCAAAGCGCGATCCTGACCGCAGCGCAGAGACCGATCCGGCCGCGCTCCGCATGGCTCCCGGCTCCGCCATTTCCGCCTGCCGGACCGAGCGCATGCCAGCCGCCCCTCATGGACGAATTCACCCCCGCCCCGACACGAAAAAGCACCGGGGGCCTGACGACCCCCGGTGCTCGGAAATTCGGTTGGTAGGTCTGAAAAAGACTTACTTGGTGTATTCCACCTCAGGAGCCGCAGGCATCTCTTGGAACTGAGGCATGTCACGGAGGCCTGGCGCAGCCGGCTCACCGGTGCAGCAGCAGGAAACACTCAAAAACGCGAAGGCGGACACACAGGCGGCGGCAAGAAGTCGGATGATCATTGGATTTTCAGTTCTTTGACAGGGAATGCTGTCGAAAATTCGGGGCGGACTGTCAAGCAGTCCGCCCCGCAATCGTGTATTCTGCACGAGCTAGGTCGAGCAGAAAAGAGGCCTTACTTGGCAGGTGCTACGTAGGTAGGAGCAGCTGGAGCAGGAGTGCTCTGGCAGCAGGAAGTGGCAAGGAAGGTACCAGCAGCAGCGGCAGCAAGGAGGGCGATCTTAGCAAATTTCATGATCTAGGTGTGTCGTTTGTGTTTAGTTGGTGTCCAGGGCGCATCAGCACAAGACGTGCCAACCCTAACCACCCCCATCCGATGCGCAAGGCTAAACCCAAGGCTGAAAATTCATCGTCTGGGACCGTTCCACCAGCCCCAGCTCGGCGCTCCTCCATGGTTTCGCGGGCCAGCCCGGTGCCCATCTTGACCGACCACGCTCCAAACGATTCACTGGGACTAACAATCCGATACCGTGCCCCCGATCCCCCACGTCCCGGCTCCCGAGTGACCCATCGGCTCGTGGCCGCCGAGCATCATGACCCCTGCAGGGATGGGTCCGGAATCATTCCGCCCGCCTTCACCTTCGGCTTGGCCAGAGGGCCCGGGGACGCCATGATCCGTTTCATGATTCACCCGACGGCGATCATTTCCCCCAAGGCCCAGCTCGGCGACGACATCCAGATCGGCCCCTATAGCGTGGTTGGTGATGACGTGGTGCTCGGCGACGGCTGCGTGCTCCACTCCCACGTGGTGATCGAGGGCCCGAGCCGCATCGGCAAGCGCAACGAGTTCTTCCCCTTCGCCGCCATCGGCGGAAAGACCCAAGACCTGAAATATGAATCCGAGCCGACCTACCTCGAGATCGGCGATCACAACGTCTTCCGGGAGAACGTCACCATCCACCGCGGCACACGCGCCGACACGAATACCCGGATCGGCCACCAAAACCTGTTCCTCTGCTACTCCCACGTCGCCCACGAATGCCAACTCGGCGATCACATCATCATGTCGAACAACGCCACACTGGCAGGTCACGTCACGGTCCATGACCACGCGATCATCTCTGGGCTTTCGGCGGTCCACCAGTTCAGCCGCATCGGCTGCCACTCGATGGTCGGCGGCATGACACGGGTCAATCAGGACGTCGCACCCTTCACCATCATCGAAGGCAGCCCGTCATCGACCCGCGGGCTCAACCAGATCGGCCTGCAGCGACGCGGCTTTTCCAAGGACGACCTGAGCGCCCTCAAGGTGGCCTACAAGAAGTTGTTCCTGAAGAAGGATGCCAACCTTTCCAACGCCGTCGCCGAGCTCAAGGAGTTGGACGCGGCCGCGAATCCCCACGTCCAGCACCTGATTGAATTCATCGAGACCACCGAGCGAGGGATCACCCGCTAGGATAATGCACGCAGGACCGAGCGAAGTGACTCTTCCATCCGCCCACCTGCAGCCGGACCGGTTGACAACCGTCGCGCACTCGGCCGCCTCGCCAACCCCGGCCGCCGGTGTCGATTCCCATGCCGCTGCCCGCATCCGCTCCGTCGCTGTGCCTGGGACCATCCTGCTTTCCATGGCGGTGCTGTTTTCCTCCTGCCTGAGCGACCCCTTCGCCCACCGATTCCTGAAAAAGGAGCCCGCTCTCGATGAAGCCGTCGGCACCTACCTGCTGACCGAAGCCTATGTCTCGATGATCGAAGCGGGTCTCGATGACAGGATCCGCTCACACGAGCCCACCCCAAGCATCGAGCTGCGCGACAACGGCACGGCCATCCTTCGTGATTTCCCGCTCTTCCACGAGCAGGCGAATGCCTTCGATTACGACTGGGTCGGCTTTCGCACCCTCGAGGCCCGCTGGGCCATCATCCCGGTCGGAGCCGTATCCAGCTCGGTCAATGATACGGCGGTTCCCGTATTTGGGCTGCGGCTCACCGATGCCGAAGAGCCGCTGGATTCCCCCACCTTCACCGGGAAGGAAGCCATCGATGGCATGATCTTCACCTTCTACGATGGGGACCAGGGACAGATCCTCGGATTCAAGAAGCACCATTAAAGCCATGCCCACCTGCGAACACTGCGGCACCGCCTTCTCCGCGACCAAGGAGAGCGACATCTATTGCTGCCGAGGCTGCGAGTTCGTCGCCAACATGATCCGCGAAAGCGGGTTCGAGCGCTTCTATGATCTCAAACAGGGACTCGCCACGGCGCCCGTCCGCAGCCGGCCATTCGAGCAGCATGACTTCGACTGGCTGGATGACCTGATCGAGAAGGGTGAGTCCTCACCCGGTGCCGCCAAGCTCGACTGCGCGATCGAGGGCATCTCCTGCGTGGGGTGCGTGTGGTTGATCGAAAAGCTCTTCGACAAGCACCCGGGCGCCATCCGCGCTGCCGCCCACCCGGCATCCGGGCGACTCCACCTCGAATGGCAGGCCGGCCACTGCGACCTGCGCGCCTTCGCCGAGGAGTTGACCCAGTTCGGCTACGTCATCGCCCCGGCCCGGCGCGATGCCCCCGATCAGGAAGGCCGACGACTCATCGGCCGCCTCGGGCTCTGCGGCGCCTTCGCGCTCAACGCAATGGGTTTCACCCTGCCGACCTATCTCGGCATGCCGGAGGACTTCGAGTTCGCCGGACTGTTCCGGCTCATTGCCTTCCTCTCCGCGACGCTCGCCATGCTCGTCGGGGGATCGTATTTCATCGACCGCGCCTGGCGCGCACTCCAGGCACGCAGCCTGCACATCGATCTGCCCATCGCCCTCGGTCTGGTCACCGCCTACTTCGGCTCCATCGCCGGATGGGCCTTGTCCATCCCCGGCCTGCACTACTTCGATTTCGTCGCCACCTTCGTCTTCCTCATGCTTGGAGGCCGCTACTTGCAAACGGCCGCCGTCGACCGCAATCGCCGCCGACTCCTGCGCTCGTCACCCCTCCCCCCATCGGTCCAGTCGGATGGGAAGGCCATCGCACTGGAAGCCATCCAGCCCGGGATGGAATACCGGATCGACCCCGGCCAGGCCGTCCCCGTGACCAGCGTGATCCGCGCCGAGCAGGCCGAGGTGTCACTCGAGTGGATCAATGGCGAAGCCGAACCGGTGCTCAAGCAAGCCGGCAGTCGACTCCCCGCCGGGGCCATCCTGCTCAGCCGCAGCGCGCTCACCCTCGCAGCAGCCGAGCCATGGTCGGACTCGCTGTTGTCCCGCCTCACCGCCACCGATACCACCGAACGCGGCTCCCCCATTCTCCAACAGGTCCTCCGCTACTACCTGATCGTCGTCCTGATCCTCGGCATCGCCGGCCTCGTCGTCTGGATCTCACTCGGCCAACCCGCACTCGGCCTGCAGGCGATGATCTCGGTCTTCGTCGTGTCTTGTCCGTGCGCCCTCGGTGTGGCGCTCCCGCTTGCCGATGAACTCGCCGCCTCGCGCGCGGAACGCCATGGCGCCTTCGTGCGCAATGCCACGCTCTGGGCGCGGCTCCGCCAGATCCGCAAGGTCATCTTCGACAAAACCGGCACCCTCACCCTCGAGCGCCCGGTGCTGGTCGATCCCTCGGTCGTCGATGGACTGGACGACGATGCCGCCCGCGCCCTCGCACAGCTCACCGTCGGCTCGCTTCACCCCGTCGGCCGCACGCTTCTGGAAGCGCTCGGCAACCGCGGTCAGCGCCTGCTTTCCAAGGGGGCGCTGCCTCCGCTGGAGGAGACACCGGGCCAGGGAGTCACCCTCACCGGAGAAGGCACCCGATGGTCGCTCGGCCGCGCCGGCTGGGCAGGTGATGCCGCCGATGGGTCCACCTCCCTCTGCCGGGATGGAGAACGCATCGCCGCCTTCCGCTTTGAGGACACGCTTCGCCCCGGAGCAATGGAAAGCCTCGACGTCCTCCGCCGCAGACGGAAAGAACTCTGGATTCTTTCCGGCGACACGCCGGACAAAGTGAGCGACCTCGCCGGGCGTCTCGGCATCCCCGCCACCCACGCCAAAGGCGGCCTTTCGCCCACCGAGAAAGCCGAGCGGGTACAACAACTCGACCAAGGCGACTCACTCTACCTCGGTGATGGCGCCAACGACTCGCTCGCCTTCGATGCCGCCACCGTCACCGGCACACCGGTCGTCGACCGCTCGCTTCTCGAAGCGAAGGCCGACTTCTACACCCTGGGCTCGGGACTTGATTTCCTCCCCGCCCTGTTTGCCACCGCAGACGCCCGCGCAGCCGGAGTCCGGCGCGCCTTCGCCTTCGCGCTGATCTACAATGCCGTGGCCGTCTCGATCTGCCTCACAGGAAGCATGAACCCCCTGCTCGCCGCCATCCTCATGCCCCTGAGCTCGATCGTCTCCGTCGTGCTCGTCGCACGCAGTGGCCGGCGGAACTTCTCCAGCCGCTCCTAGGGGAGTCATCGTACTTCAGGGCCGCCGGACACGGGAAAACCCGGTTCGCACGACTGCCATGGCTGCTCATGCACCCACGGTCAGCCGCCACGAACCGGGACGACACACCAAACAAATCCTAATCGCGTTCTTCCTCCTCGCCGGTGATGTCTTCCATCGGCTTGTGGAGGTCTTCGCTGTCCTTCGCGCTCCTCGTGTACTCACGGAGAGCACGGATCTTGCGCGACGAACTCCTGTAACTCGTGCGCAGGCCCTTTGCAGAGTGGTCGATGGACGAACTCATCTCGCGCGCAATGCCCATGCTGGCCGCGGTGGCGATCGCGTCCTCATTGGCCGCAAGGAAGATGAACTCCCATTGGTAGGTTTCCCGCTGGTGGGTGATCATCTTGTTGATCTGCTCCCGGGAATAGCGGCAGGACGAGTTCTCATAGCCATCGGTGAAAATGGCCACGATCACCTTCCCGGGGCGGCGCTCTTCGGGTTCCGCGGCAAGCTTCTCGCCGAGACGGTCAATCGTGAGGCCGATCGCATCGAGCAGTGAGGTCCCGCCACGCGGGACATACGTCTGAGTGTCCAGCTTGCGGACGTCCTGCAGGGGTGCCCGTTCGTAAGGAACGAGGAACTCATTGTCGAAGAGCACCAAGGAAAGGTTGGCGTCTCCGGGGGTATCGAGTTGATCGGAAAGGAACTCATTGAAGCCAACAATGGCGGCTTCGGTCATGGCAACCATCGAACCGGAACGGTCGAGGACATAGGCAATTTCAGTCAGTTGGGGATTCATGTATTCGGATCCAGGTTTGGGATTCACCTCCACCCTAACGGCGGGGGTGGGACATCGGCAGACCCACTCCATCCACAACCTGCCTACCGGCCCTTTTCGGGCTGCCGGGACCCGACCCGATCACCTGCCGTACTCCTGCACTTCGAAAGCCTCGGCATACCCCGCATCCAGTCCGGCCTCGCGCGCGATGTCCCGGTTCGTTCTGAGGATGCGTTCGTCGAGACCATAACCGCGCGACCGCAGATTCCGGGTTTGCTGGGACTCATGACAACGCAGCATCCCACCCTTCCACGCTGCTTCCTCATCCGAAAATGCCGTTACCAGATCCACCCGCATCCCCAGCGTCTTCGGGTCCTTCACCAGCAAGGCCAGCGTGGAGCCCCCCCGTTCACGCGCCCAGGCATCAAAGAACTGGAACGTCCGGCGATGATCCGCATTGCTGTCGCAGCCATGAGGCAGCACCACCGTGTCGGCATCCACCCGATCAAGGATGGCGCGCACACGCGACTCGTTGCTTTCATCGGCACGCATGTGCCCTTCCTCATCCTCATCGAGCCGGTGGAAACGCACCCGCTCGACCGCCAGCCCGAACAAGTGGCAACTCGCAAGCTGCTCCGCCTCGCGCGCCTCGGTCTTGGCCTCCCATCCATCCGCAAAGTCGTCCTCCACCCCACTCGCCCCGGATGTGAGCACCTCCAGGAAAACCTCCGCACCCGCTTCCTGCAATCGACGCAGGGTCACGGCCACCACATCGAGATCATCCGGGTGAGGGGCCAGCACCAGGCACCTTTTTACCAAGTCCCACGGTCCACGATCCCGCCCGAGGACCATGGCCCCACTCTCCAACGCATCACCCGCTCTCTCACCCATCCCCGAAACCCTCTCACGAATCCCCGCCGCGCGCAGCTCCCATTCCGCTGGTCGGATGAAACAACCACCGATTCCGCAGCCCCATTCCAACCCAATGGTCTAGACTCCCCCAAGACCTCGGCTTCCATGAATCCACTCACCCTTTCCCTCCTCCTCGCAACCGTCGTCGGCACGTCCCTCACGGCCGTGGCCGAAACCCTGCCCGCCCGCGCATTCACCGATCATATGGTGCTCCAGCAAGGACAGCCTCTTCCGGTATTCGGAACGGACCATGCAGGGCAGGCCGTCAAGGTCAGCTTCGCCGGACAGACCCAGTCGACAAGCACCGACAAGGACGGCCGCTGGAGGGTCGAATTTGCCCCGCTCCCGGCCAGCACCGTCGCCAGGGAAATGATCATTCAGGGAAGCTCAAGCGTCACCCTCACGGACATCCTCGTCGGCGAAGTCTGGCTCGCTGCCGGGCAATCGAACATGGATTGGAAAGTCCGACAGTGCTCGAACACTCCACACCCCGACAACTTCCCCCTCATCCGGATGGCGAACTGGACCGGCACTGTCGGCGCGGGTGCCTCGGACACCTATGAAGCGGAGGATCTCGACCAGCTCTCACCCGACACCTTCTATCAGGGATCCTGGACCACACTCGATGCCAGCCCGGTGGCCGACCAGTCGGCCGTCGCCTACTTCTTCGCCAATGCGCTCGCCCGTGAGCTGAGGGGACGGGGTCCGGAAAGCACCGACATCCCGATCGGCATCATCGACATCTCCTACGGCGGCACCACCACCGAGGCCTTCATCAAGCCCGAGGTGCTGCAGGCCAACCCCTATCTCGCCGCGGCATTCACCAACCCCCGTGAAGCCCGCACCCTCGGTCAGTGGGCGACATCAAGAATCCGCAGAAACCTCGGCAGCTACACCCACCGCGACCCCGCGCTCCCCCACCCCCACCCGTTCGCACCCGGATTTCTCCACGCCTCTGCGATGCCCCACCTCCAGCCACTCCGCATCCGTGGCGTGATCTGGTATCAGGGCGAATCAAATGCGGAGTTCAGCTCGGACGGATTCATGTGGAACGGCCAACGGCTTGCCGACTACCAGCATCAGGTCATGGCCACGCTGGTGAATTCGTGGCGCGATGAATTCCACCACCCGGACCTTCCCTTCTACATGGTCGAGCTGCCCCGGATCTCCGCACCGAACCGAATACTATGGCCATGGTACCGGAACGCACAGCAACGCACGGCCGATGAGATCGATCACGTCGAGCTCGCCGTCGTCACCGAATTCGGCTCCGCTGGATCGAACGTCCACCCCGGAAACAAGGAGCCGGTGGGAGAGCGCCTCGCCCGCATCGCACTCGCCGAACTTTACCGGGAAAGGGTCGCCCACCGCAGCCCCGTTTTCGTTGAACACAAGACGACCAAGGGAAAGATCCACCTGCGTTTCGATCACTCGGGTGGTGGCCTCGTCGACCGCGATGGCGGCGAACTCCGAAACTTTGAAATCGCAGGGGCGAACGGGAAGTTCGTTCCGGCCACCGCCACCATCGCAGGAACCTCCGTGACCGTCAGCTCGCCCGACGTCCCCGAACCCGTCGCCGTCCGCCACGCTTGGACGATGGATGCCGATGTCGACCTCGCCAGCAAGGAAGGCCTCACCGCCCGCTCCTTCCGCACCGATGCATGGCTCACCGCACCCGGACGCAGGATCCGGGTCGCCTGCATCGGCGACTCCATCACCTACGGAGCCGGCCTGGCCGACCCCGCCACCGAAGCCTATCCCGCCCGACTCGCCGGAATCCTCGGCGAAGCCCACGAAGTCCGCGGTTTCGGGAAATCCGGCTTCGGCATTCACCGCCCCGAGAAAAAATACGATCGCACCCGCGAATACCTCGACGCACTCAGCTACGCGCCCGACATCGTCATCTGCAACCTTGGCATCAACGACATCACCCAGTGGGGAACCTATCAGAAAGAGGACATGATTCGGGAATACCGGAAACTCATCGACGCCTTCGCCAGCCTCCCCACCCGTCCCTACATCATCCAGTGGAGCCCGCTTGCCCCCCTCTTCCCCGGGCAGAGATTCCACGCTGACCCCAACGTGGACACCCTCAACGAATGGCTGTCGGCCGCGGTCGCGCACACCGGCGTGGACACCATCGACATGTTCACTCCGCTGAAGGACCACCCCAAGTGGTTCCCCGACCACATCCACCCGAATGCCGAAGGATCGGAGGCCATTGCCAGGGCAGTGGCTCTGAAGCTGAAACAACTGGATGACGTACCCGCGGACCCATAGCCCACTCCACGCATGCACCATCCCATCTTGCCGCCGAGCCCGGGTACCCTACCCTCGTGCCATGACCCGGCTCTCCGACGCCCTCCGCATCCTTGCCGTGACCGGACTCGTGCTCACGACGAGCCAGTGCACCATGCACCGCACCGCCAAGTATGAGGAAGGCATGGCCGACCTTCGTCAGCAGGTGAAGATCGGAGACGACATCTTCGAAGCCGAGAAGCGGATCAAGGACCGCTATCACTACGTCACCGAACCTTACGACCCCACCAAGCTTGGCAAGGTGCTCTGGATGAACGTCGACTTCGGCCTCCAACCGACCTTCGTCGAAACAATCGCCTACACGGCTGACATCGAGCCCATCGGCGACAACAAACCGATCAGCGCCATCGTGGTTGCCGACCCTTCAGGGACCGTCACCGCCATCAAGTGAGCTTCTTTCGGCTCACACCCCGGCACTCGATCACTCCTCCAGCAGCTGCCAGCAGTACCACTGCATCCGCGGCAGGTGGAATGGCCCCTTGTAGTGGTTGCCCTTCATCGCGGTCGAGATTCGCCCGTCCCGATGCAGGTAGCCGAACCACTCCCCGTGCTCGGCATCGTGGAAAGTACGCTCGGCATAGTCGTGAATCATCCGGTGCCACTCGGCATACTTCTCGCGGCCCGTCATCCGGTAGGCGAGTAGCGTCGCGATGATCGCCTCGCACTGCGGCCACCAGAACTTCATGTCCTGCCAGTATTCCATCACCGGTTTGTCGTCCGGATCGCGGAAGTAGAGGATGCCTCCGTGCTCCTGATCCCAACCGCGCTCCCACATGTAATCCAGCATGCGGCACCCGAGGTCCTCCAGGTCCGCATCGCCACCGCGGCGCTTCGCTTCATGCAGGATGAACCACGCACCTTCGATCGCATGCCCCGGATTCAGCGTGCGTTCGGAGAAATGATCCACCACCCCGCCATCCGGCGACAACTGCTCGAACACACATCGCAGGTCATCCTTCACGAAGCCACGGATCTGCCCGACGAATCCATCGATCCGGCTGGCGGCATGATCATCCCCCACGGTGTCGCAGAGTTGCTGGGCGACATTGAGGAAGATCATCGGCACCCCGATCCCGATCGTCGGACGGGTATCGGTGAACTTCGGCTCCAGCGGGCGCTCGCCGTCCACATACTCCATGCAGCGGCGGAAAAGATCACGGGCATCCTGCGCCAGCGCCTCGTCTCCCGTCGCCTTCGCCGTCGCCGCGAAGGCCAGGATCGCAAAAGCTTCGGAGAAGAAGTAACGACGTTTCCTCAGCGGCTCGCCCTGACGGTTGACGAGGAAGAACATCCGCCCGTCGTCGTCGAAGCAGTGCTTCTTGAGAAACTCCACCCCGGACTTCGCCGCCTCCAACCACTCCGCACGCGGCTCGGTCGTATTGTAGAGCGTGGCCAGCATCCAGGCGAAGCGCCCTTGGAACCAAACCGACTTGTCGTCGTCGAGCAGGGTGCCGTCACGATCCCTCATGAGAAGGTAACCACCGTACTCCCGGTCCACGGAATCCGGCAGCCAGAATGGCAGCGTGTCATCCAACAACGACGTCCGGTAAAAGTCCCGGAGTCCGTCCAATTCTGCTGTACTGTAACCACTCATCACTTGCTCATTCATCCGTGCATGGACAGCCCGCGCCCGCGGTCGACCCCCGTCATCAGGCTCACCCCATACCCGACCACAAAACAGCAGCCGAAGCCGATGAAGGCATACAGCAGCCCGGAGACCGGAGAGCCGGAAAAGTAGAGCCCGAGGACGGTCGCGAAGCCGACCACCGCCCCGATCATGGCCCCGATCCCATTCGCGCGCTTGGTGAAGACCCCGAGCGCAAACAACCCACCAAGCGCCCCCGCCGTCAGTCCAATCAACTTGTTGAAGGTCTTGAAGGCGCTCTCGATGTCGGAGGTGGCCATGATGCACGCCACTCCAATCCCCAGCACCCCGATCAGAAACACGACCCACTTGGCCGCCCGGAGATAGGTGTCATCGCTTCGCCCCGGCCGGATCAGCCGTGCATCGAAGTCCTTGATCCACGCGGTCGCCACGCTGTTGAGCGAACTGGAAATGGTCGACTGCGAAGCCGCGAACACCGCCGCCACAATCAACCCGGACACCCCGACCGGCAGCTGCTGCATGATGAAGAACGGCAGGATGCTGTCGGTCTTCGGCAACGCCGGATCCAACTGCGCGGGATGGGTCTTGTAGAACGCGTAGATGGCCACCCCGAGCCCGAAGAACACCATCGACCCGAAAACCGACATCCACATTGTCGTCCACAGCGACTTCCTCGCGGCGCCAAGGTCGCGGGTGGTCACGTAGCGCTGCACCACATCCTGGCCGGACGTGTAAGGCACCAGCGAATTGAAGAAGAAAGCGACGAAGAGAACCACGGCACTCGTCGTACCATCGGCGATGTCGAAGTTCTTCCACTGCAGGTTCTCGAACAACTTGCTGTCGGAGTTCGCGATCGTCCAGACCTCACCGACCCCTCCATCCAGCCGCATCACGACCAGCGCAAAACACAGGATGGCCCCGCCCATCAGCACCAGCGCCTGGATCGCATCCGTCCAGACCACCGCCTCGATCCCGCCCATCACGGTGTAGATCACACACAGCACGCCGATCACAAGGATGGAGGGAATCACACCGATGTCGGACACCGCCGCCAGCGCCAGCGCCGGGAGATAGAGCACGATCGCGATCCGGCCGATGTGGAAGAGCACGAAGGACAGGCTGGCGAAGACGCGCGTCGCCACGTTGAACCGCCTTTCAAGGTACTCGTAAGCACTGGTCAGGTCGAGTTTGCGGAAGAACGGAAGGTAGCAGAACACCACCAACGGCACGACGATCAGAATCGGAAGCTGGCCGATGTACCAGGTGACATCGGTTTGATACGCCCGCGCCGGAATGCCCATGAAGGTCAGCGCGCTGAGCATCGTCGCGAAAATCGACAGTCCCGCCACCCACCACGGAACCCGCTGGCCGCCCCGGAAATACGCATCGGTGCTGCTGGCCGACTCCCGCTTCATGAACCAGTAACCCACCCCCACCATGCCGAGGAGATAGACCGCCACCACGGTCCAGTTGACCCACCCGAAATGCTTCGGCTGAGCCAGCGGCTTGCCGATCAGAACCTGGGGCGAACGGATGCCCGGCTTCACCTCACCGGTCGGCAGGATCACCTGACCCTTCCACGTGACCACCGGGGTCGTCACCGGCGCCCACAGACTCCCCGCCGGATTGCTTTCATGGTCCGGCCCGACCTGCTTCGCCATCACGCCGCCCGACGCCCAGGTGTCGGTGAGGGTATCGTAAACGAGCACATCCGCAGGGAACCCCGGATGCGCCGTACCCTGACCATTGATCTCCGGTCTCGCAGCCACCTGCTCCTTCAGAAAGTCCACCGGCACCCCACCGAGCACCGCCAGATGCGTGGCACCTACTTGAACCGCCGTAGATGGCGCCGCCGACAAACCATGGGGCAGGTCGGCAATCCGCCGCCAACTCATCCTGTCGGTATCGAGGGCGTAGCCGTCGGCGAGGAAATCCAGATCAAAGATCCGCTCGTCGGCCTGCTCATCGACAACCGCCGGATCAGCAAAATCCCTGCCGCCGATGAGAAACACGTCACCCCCCCGGACTCCCACCACCGGCAGCATCCGGCCGCGGGCAGGCACTCCGGCCGAGGCCTCGGGCCACGGCACGCTTTCCCACTTCCACGCATCCTGAGGCACACTGGTATCGAGCACCACGGCCGACTGAAGCACCTCGAAACCCGCCTCGGGATCCCCTCCCGGGTTCCCCACTCCGGCGAACACGAAAACCCTCGTCCCCACCACGACAGCCACACCATCGGTACGACCTTCCGGCAGGTCCGGTCCCTTCGTGAACTCGATCTCGCCATCCACATCACGCACGACGTGCACGGAAGCCAAAGCACGTTCCTTCCCGCTGGCCGCATCCACCTGCTTCCCCCCCATGAAAAGGCAGCTGCCATCGGGAAGATTCACCGACATCCCGTAGCCCACCGCCTCAGGCCATGGCTCGGACCACTTCCGCCAGCTCCCTCGAGTCCCAAGTGGCAGCACATGGATGCCATCGTGATACACCTTCCGACCACCTTCCCACGGCAGGCCATCGGGGAAATTTGCGCCCCCCACGACGATCAGCGAGGCGTCGTCCGCGTCCCCACCGAGCACTCCCGCATGCACCCCCGCGAAGCCATGCTTGTCGGGCATCGCAGGTAGCCGATCCCACTCGAAAAGCCCATCGCCCGCCACCGCCACGGTCATGCCAAGCAAGCACCACCACAGAACGGCTAGCCGACCGAGTCGGGGAAGGTTGTTTCTCTGGTCCATGGTCATCATCATGCCTTTGCACTCACATCGACGGCGATCCCATCGGGTCGAAATCCAGTCTGCCCGATTCCGGCACCGACTGCCAAGGACGCGCCCTCCCCACTGCTCCACGGGAAGCACACGCCCTTGGTTTCAACCAGCCATCCACACGCCCGGATCATCCGGCCATGGCGTCGCCGAAAGCAGCGGATGCCTCCATGGGAGTCACCGCCACCTCGTCCCCATCCATGGATTTCGAGCGCTTGCATTGCCGATCTGTGCAAGCCGTAGCACTCGGCCACTGGTCGGTGGTAATGTTTTCCCATGGTTGGCTCACCAGACCGGTTGGATGCCAACTGGTTGGTTCCATGGTTGCCGGGCCCCGAGCGAGCATGTATCCAATCGGATTGTGAGCGATGCGATGATCCCCCTCCGGAGCAGCTTGGTCGGCGAGTGCGTCCGGGTCATGAAATCCCGCATCGCCCAAGGCGATTGGTCCAATGACCTGCCCGGCGAGCGCCGGATTGCCGATACCCTCCAGGTCGGCCGCGACACCGTGCGACTGGCCCTTCAGCAGCTTGAGAAAGAAGGAGTGATCTCCCCGGCGGCGAAAGGCACCCGGAGAAAGGTGCTCATCCAGCAAGCCACCGACTACGACCCATCCACGCACGCCATCCGCGTCGGCCTGCTGTCGTCGAAGAATCTCGAGTTGCTCCCCCAGCCAACCCTGCTCGAAGTCGACCGGATCCGCATGGCTCTTGCCTCGCTCGGTGGCTCGCTCGCCGTCTTTTCCCCGTCATGGTTCCATTCGGCGCGGCCCGGCAAGCGACTGCGCGAGCTCCTCAAGGAAGAGCCCTGCAACGCGTGGATCCTTCACCGTTCCTCCGCCGCCATCCAGCGCAGCATGGAGCAGACCGGCACCCCCTGCTTGATCCGCGGCTACCCGCACGAAGGCATCACCCTACCCCATCTCGACATCGATTGGGCCGCCGCCGGACGTCATGGTGCTGGCGCGCTCTGGCGCCTCGGTCACCGACGGGTCGCCGTGCTCACACCCCCTGATGCGCTGATGGGCGTCCAGGCCGCCGTGCACGGGATTTCATCGCTCGGAGAGCCGGGTTTCGAAGTCGTGGTCGCCGAGGAGGACGGCACCGCCGAAGGCACGGCAAAGGTGCTCAACCGCGTGTTCCGGTCGAACAAGCCACCCACCGCCGTGATCGCCAGTCGCCCCCGGCAAACCGTCACCGCCCTGAGCTGGCTCAACCTCCAGGGCCTGCGCGTCCCCGAGGAGGTCAGCCTCCTCAGCCTCGGCCACGAACCCTTTCTCGACCACCTGCTGCCCGAGATCAGTGGCTACTGGACCTCCCCTGAAATGGTCGCCCGCCGTTTGGTCCGGCGCATCGAGGTCCTCTGTCAGGGTCATGGTCGCTCAGGCGGCAACCCATGGATCAATCCCGACTTCAGGAAGGGCAAATCCATCGGGCCAGTACGCACGCGCTGACGGACGCGGCCCGGCCGGCTAGCCGCCGTCCCACCCAGCTGGTTGGAATTACCAACCATGACTGTTTGCCTGCCGACGGCTGTTTCCACGCCTAGGTAAGGGGGAACCCCATGCCGTGGAGTCGCCTGCCGACCCGCCACGCCGTGTCAGCCGACACACTCCGCCCGATTTCCCCAGATGACGAATCTCACCCAGCCTTCCGGCACCATCGCCTCCAGCCTGCTTGCCACCGTGGTCCTTCTTGCCACCGCGGCTGCCGGTCCAGTTGCGAGTCCGGATGCCGCCAGCCTCCTCGCCACCGACGCCCCGGTGACGACAAATGTCCTCACCAACGACACCGTCGATCCCGGCGGGTCGCTGGAAATGCTCGGCCTCACCCGCACCACCGCCCACTACGATGCCGGCACCACCGGGTCACCCGCTGATCCCGCCACGCCTGCGGGAGGCTCGTGGACGGTGAACGATACCGAAGATGGCGACCCGAGCACCGGCAACCTCACAGGCACCGGGGTCGCCAACGACAATGGCAGCGGACTCGATGCATGGGTCGCCCGAGATCAAACCGGAGGCGGCGGGCAATTCCTACAGATCACCCACCCGCTCACCCCCACGGAGCTGAGCGATGCCACCAGCCACGGGTGGCACATGGATGCGGAGATCCGCATGGTCGACGACTACGACTCGGGCGTTTCCACGCTCATCCAGTTCGGCAATGGAACCCGCCGCTTCCTCGTCTTCCTCGATCTGGATGCCAATGACGACCTCACCGCCCTCCTCGTCGGCAGCGGAGGAGGAACGATCACCCTGACCAGCGGGGGAACCGGAACCGACAACTACCACAACTATAGTATTCTCTACGACCCCACCACCTCCACCGCCTCGTTTCTTGTCGACGGCACAAGGATGGACGGCGGCAATTGGTCGGGCGAGGCGAACGGCTTCTCCGGCGTCCAATGGGGAACCGGCTCGAGCGGAGGCCAGGGGGCCGCCGCCTACCACCGGGTGACCCATCGCGTCTTCTCACCCGCCCGCGTCCTCGATTCAGGCGCCATGGTTTCCCAATCGGGCGGAGAGATCACCTTCGACCCCGCCGGCGGATACGCCCCACTCGGTGTCGGGCAGTCCGCCAATGAACCCATCGCCTACACCGTGACGGATGGCAGTGGCGAAGCCTCGACCGGCCTGCTCACGGTCACCATTCAGGGCGTGAACGATGCCCCGCTCGGCGGCACCGACGAACTCGAACTCAATGGCACTTCTCCCCTGCTCATCTCCATCGACGACCTGCTGGACAATGACACCGACGTCGATGGCGACCCCCCGACGCTCATCGCCTTCGACACGTCGACCAGCAATGGGGGCAGCGTCACCGACAATGGCGACGGCACTCTGACCTACGCCCCCGCACCCGGATTCGCGGGCACGGATTCCTTCACCTACACCATCGAGGATGGCAACGGAGGCTCCGCCGTCGTCACCGTCGGGATCGCGGTCAATGGACGCACCCTCCGGATCTTCATCCTGACCGGTCAGTCAAACTCCCTCGGCACCCTGGCGACCAGCGATGCCACCATGCGGCGCGATGCCCCCGGCACCCACCCGGCCGAGAGCGCCATGAACGTGCCCTTCTTCTGGAACAACCGCGCCGACGGGACGCCCGCAGGCAGCGACGCCCTCGGTGACTCAGGTGGGGTCTGGGTCGACCTCGCACCCCAGCAAGGCGGCTACTACCCCAACAACGACGATCACTGGGGGCCGGAAATCGGATTTGCCCGGATGCTGTGGGACGCCGGCTACCGTGACTTCGGCATCGTCAAGGCCTCACGCGGAGGCGGCGGAAACAGCTTCTGGGTCAAGGGCTCCTCCGACTCCCACATGTACGATCACCTGGTCAGCACCGTCACCGCGGCCACCGCGGCCATCCCCTCCGGGTTCACCGACTTCACCATCTCCGGGGTCCTCTACCTTCAAGGCGAAAGCAACAACGCCATCGAAGCCGATGAAGCCGACAGCCGCTTCGACGACCTGCTCGACAACCTCCAGACCGACCTCGGCGCCAGCGCTCCACTGAACGGCGTCTTAGGCGAGATTGCTGGCGGCTCGAGCACCAACCGCAACCTCACGCGCAGCCGCCAGCAGACCCTTGCCAACACCCGGCCCGACATCGGCTACGCATCGTCGGCCGGCACCACCCAGCACGATGGGCTTCACTACACCGCCGACAGCCAGCTGCTCATCGGCGAGCGCATGGCCGCGGAAATGATCGGCACCGGAGCACTCGGCACCGAATCCCTGCCCGCATGGTCGGACCTCCATGCCTGGTACGTCTCCGATCACGGCACCCAAGCCGGCTCGGGCGACGTCATCGAACGCTGGGCCAGCCTGAACGACGGCAGCGCCGCGCGAGACCTCACCCGCACCGTCGCCGGTGGTCCATCCCAGCGCAGAGGCACCACAGAAAATGGCGAGCCGCGGAAAATCATGACCTTCTCCGGCACCAAGGACCTGTGGGCGTCGAGCAGCGAGTTCGGCACCCTTTCCAGCGGTCGCAGCATCACCGTGATGTGCCGCGTCATGAAAAGCTCCCAGGCTTACCTCTTCGACGGCACCACCAGCACGGGTCGCACCCGCGCAGGCACCGGCAACGACCAGTGGCAGATGGCTGTCACCACCACAGACTGGAACGAAACCGGGCAAGTCACCGCCCCGCTCGCCACCGGCCAATGGCAACGCCACGTCTTCACCTACGACGACTCCTCGGGATCCTCCGTCATGAGCCACTGGATCAACGGCACCCGGATCGCCACACCCACCGACACCGATACCACCGACCTGCGAGGACTCATCATCGCCTCCAATGGCGGCGGCAGCTTCCTCCATCTCGACTGCGAAATCACCGAGTTCGCCGTTTACCGGAAAGTACTAGACCCATCGGAAATATCCGCCATCGAGACCGCATGGCAGACACGCTGGGGCACTCCAACCGGCCCTCCCTTCGCGGTCCGCGTGCAGCAGACCCCGCGCGGCATCCCACGCTTCGGATCCCATCCGCTCCTGTTGATCGAAGTCGATGGCCCCACGACCGGCACCACCACCCTCGACAGCATCACCCTCACGCTCGCCCCCGGCACGCTCGATTCCTCCGCCGGACTCCGCGTGATCGATGGCGGCACCAACCCGTCCTTCGACGCCTCCGGGCCCGTGCTCGACTCCGCCGTGCCGCCGGCCACCGACACCCTGAGCTTCAACCTGAATGCGCCGCTCGACGAAGGCACCCACCACTTCTGGATCACCATCGAGCCCGAACGCTGGGCCGCCCTCGGCACCGAGCTCGATGCCCGCATCGATACCCTCACCTTCAGCGGGGAAAACGCCGGCACCCTCATCCCCGGCGACGGAGATCCCGTCGGAGTCCTCACTCTCGATCTCACGCCTTATTCCACCGACATCCGCACCCGCGGTGCCCATGGCTTGAATGCCAACTACCGCATCCCTGGCATCGCCACCGATGGCGACGGCGTGCTGCACGCGGTCTACGACAACCGCTACGGCTTCGGCGGCGACCTGCCCGGCGACATCGATGTCGCCTACAACCGCAGCACCGACGGAGGCATCACCTGGGAGCCCCAGAAGATCATCCTCGATTTCGATGCCAGCGTGCCCGGCTCACTGGGGAACGGCGTCGGCGATCCATGCATCCTCTGGGACCCGAATACCGATACTCTCTGGGTCGCCGCCCTGTGGTCATTCGGCAACAACGGCTACAATGGTTCCGGCCCCGGCACCGACCCCACCGAGACCGGCCAGTACGTCCTCACCAAGAGCACCGATGGCGGTGACACCTGGTCCGCCCCCATCAACATCACCGTCGATGTGAAGGAAGAACCCAACTGGAACCTCATCTTCCAGGGCCCCGGCCACGGTCTGGTCATGAGGGACGGCACCCTCGTCTTCCCCTCGCAGTACCGCGATGGAAACCTCGTCGGCGATGGCATCAACCAGGTCCGCTCGTGCTCCATCTTCAGCACCGATGGAGGTAAGACCTGGTCCTTCGGATCCGCCGTCCCTAGTACAACGGTCCAGACCAATGAGATGACCCTTTGCGAACTGGACGACGGGCGCATCCTCTTTTCCTGCCGCACCCCGTCCGGGGGAAATGGCCTGCGCGCCTGGGCCCACTACACCCCCGGCGGCGCCACCCCCATGCGGGACGGAACCTGGGGCACCACCGAGCTCGGCGTCGTCGATGACCTCTACCGGCTCCCGGCCGTCCCCGATCCCGTGGTCCAGGGCAGCGTCATCCAGTGGAAAAGCACCTTCTCCGGCGCGCCCAAGGAATACGTCCTCTTCGCCAACCCCGCCACCGGCGGACGCAATGGCATGACCCTGCGCCTGTCCACCGACGGCGGCATCACCTGGCCCGTCTCACGCCTCGTCTACGCCGGCCCTTCCGCCTACTCATCGCTCTGCATCCTGCCCGACAACTCGATCGGCCTGCTCTACGAAAAGGATAACTACAACACCATCACCTTCACCCGCTTGGAAGAGGCATGGTTGTTCGATCCGGATACCGATCGCGATAGCGACGGGCTGTCCGACAGCTGGGAAATCATCTGGGGCACCAACCCCGATGTCCCCGATGCCGATGACGACCCGGACGGCGACGGCAAGACCAACGCCGAAGAAAACACGGCCGGCACCGACCCGCTCGACAACGGCTCCTACCTGCACGCCACCCGCATCAATGGCGACGCCTCCTCCCTCACCCTCACTTGGCAGTCCGTGCCCGGCCGTGCCTACCGCTTCGAAGAAAGCACGGACCTCATCGACTGGACCGACCTCGGCACCACCGTCGTCGCCGACAGCCCGGAGAGCGAAGTGGACATCCTCGCCGACGGCTCCGATCCCCGGACCTTCTACCGCGTTCGCGCGCTCGATTGAGAGCCCGCCGCTGATACGCCCCCCTTGAATCTCGGAGAATCCTCCCAGTTCGGCCATCCCTGGATGGACCTGATGGCACACAATCCGACTCGACGCCTCACAATCAAGGGGATAGGAAGCGATCCATCAAATGAGCGACTTTTTCAGCAAGCTTCTGGATACCTCCGATTTCCCGGACCGCTGGAATTGTGGGAATTGGGATACTTTTCATGGCTGGCTCCATATCGGATCCGACCTCGCCATCTGGGCCGCCTACGGTGCCATCCCCATCGCGCTCGTCTCCTACGGCTGGAAGAAACGCGGCGAGCTCCGTTTCGGCCCCGTCCTGTTCCTCTTCGCCGCCTTCATCCTGAGCTGCGGTACCACCCACCTCATCGAGGCCATCATCTTCTACGAGCCCGTCTATCGCCTGTCCGGCCTGGTCAAGCTGATCACCGCCGTGGTTTCGTGGGCTACGGTGTTTGCCGTGGTTGGCCTTCTGCCTTCCGCCCTCAAGCTCCCCGGCCTGAAGGCCGCCAACGAACGCCTCACCGAGGAACTCGAGAAAAGACGCGAAGCCGAGCAACGCCTCGCCGCCGCCAACGACGAACTCCAGACCTTCACCTCCATGGTGACCCACGACCTGCGCAACCCCACCGGCAGCGCCCTGCTGATGGCCGAAGTTTCCCTCGAGTCGCTCTCGCGAAACAACGTCGAGCAACTCCGGGACCAACTTGAAGTCGTCGTCTCATCGCTGAAGCAGGTCGAGCACACGCTGTCGGAACTCAATCAACAAAGCCACGAACTCGACGGCATCGAGATGAAGGAACGTGTCGACCTGAACGAGATCGTCCAGCGTTCCCAAACCGGACTCAGCTCGACCATCGCCGCCTCCGGCGCCGTCATCAAGGTCGGCGAACTCCCCACCATCGAAGGGCGCAGCACCATGCTCGTCCACCTGTTCACCAACCTGATCGAGAACGCCATCAAGTACCGCACCGAGGACCTGCCCGTCGTCGAGATCGAAAGCATCGACACCGACCAGGGAAGCAGCATCCACGTGAAGGACAACGGTCGCGGCATCGACCCCGACGACCTCGGTCGGATCTTCGAGCCCAAGTACCGCGGAAACAACATTGAGGATGAAGCCGGCACCGGTCTCGGCCTCGCCTACTGCCAGCGCATCATGCTTTCCCATCAGGGCACCATCGAAGCCGCCTCCGACCCTGACGGCGGCACCCTTTTCACGCTCAAGTTCCCCCTCCCGGAAAACGTCTCGCCCCCACCCACCGGGGACAACGCCAGCCCTACGAGCTGAAGCCCACCCGGTCGGATCCGGCCGACCGGTGGCCCTCAGCAGCGAGGCACCGGGATTCAGGAAACGATGCATCCCCCGCATCGCCCTTCCCCATCCCCATCCCCCCATGCATGTCCCACCCTCGGGACCATCGTGCCCTCCATGCACGACGACCTCTTCATGTCCGAGCTTGAGGCCTTCCTCTTCTTCCACGGCGGCTTCGACTCCGAGAGCGAGTTTTTCGAACTCGCCGATTGCCCCGCTGGCGCCGCCATCGAGCCAATCCCGCTCAGCCCACCCCTGCTCGGCGAGCTGACGACCAACCCGCCACCTTCCCGGCTACCCAACCCGGACATTCTGCTCTAGCCTCCCGGGCAACGAGCCGTCTCTCACCTTCGATCCGTCCCTCCACCCATGCCCCTGACATTCCTCCACACCGCCGACTGGCAGATCGGCAAGCCCTTCGGGTCCATCACCGACCCCGAAAAGAAGGTCCGACTCCAGCAGCACCGCCTGCAGACCATCGAGAAACTCCGCTCCGCCATCGACACCCACCAGGCGCAACTCGTGCTCGTCGCCGGCGACCTGTTTGATTCGCCCAGCCCCACTCGCTCCACGGTTTCCTCCATGTTCAGCGCCATCGGCAAGCTCGAGGTCCCCGTCATCGCCATCCCCGGGAACCACGACTTCGGCGGCCCCGGTGGACCGTGGATCCAGGAATTCGTGCAGCAGGAAGCCGCAGCCCTCGCTCCCAACTTCCACATCCTGACGAAATCAGAACCCCTCATCCTCGACCAGGCCGTCATCCTCCCCGCCCCGCTCATGGAGCGCATGGAAACCGAGGACCCCACCCGCTGGATCCGGACCGCCTTCGACGACCACCAGCTCCCCGACGACCGCCCACGCATCGTCCTCGCCCACGGCAGCACCCAGGGATTTTCCTCCTCGGGCGATGAAGACTCCGCCGCAGTGTCCAACGTGCTGTCGCTCGAGCACCTGCCCATCGACGAACTCGACTACCTCGCCCTCGGCGACTGGCACGGCACCAAACAGATCTCTAACAAAGCCTGGTATGCCGGCACCCCCGAGATCGACCGTTTCCCCAAGGGCGACGACAACGACCCGGGCCACGTGCTCGTCGTGACCACCGAGCGCAACACCGATCCCACCGTCACCACCCTGCCGACCAGCACCGCCCGCTGGCACCACATCCGCTACCACTGCGACCTCGAATCCGACCTCGCAGGGCTCCGCGGCGAGTTCGAGGAAGTCGTTGGAACCGGCGCCGACGAAGCCCTGCTGCGGCTCGAACTCAGCGGCCAGCTCAGCCTCGAGCAGAGCCTCGAACTGCAGAACCTGTTGGAGACCTGGGATGCCCGGCTGCTCCGCCTCAAGCTCAGCAACCACGTCACCGAGTCCCCCTCCGACGAAGAACTCGAGAAACTCACCGCCCGCGCGGAAGACCCGCTCATCTCGCGAGTCGCCACCCGCCTGATGGAGGAGGCCGACGGAGATTCCGAAGAAGCCGCCGCCGCCCGCCTCGCCCTGCGCGAACTCTATCAAGCCACCCTCGCCTGAGCCATGCGTCTCCTTTCCCTCCACGTCCGCAACTACCGGGTCCACCTCGATCAGACCATCGAGTTCGATCCCGCACGCACCCTCATCGGTGGCCCCAACGAAAGCGGCAAGAGCACCCTCGCCGAAGCCGCTCACCGCGCCCTCTTCACCAACCACCGCTGGGGCGGCAAGATCCTCGACTCCATGCGCTCCCGCCACAGCAGCGAGCCACCGGAAGTGCGACTCCGTTTTCATGCCGATGGACAAGACTACGACCTCACCAAAGTCTTCGCCGGCACCACCAAAGGCCGCGCCGAACTCCGCGACGACCGCCAGAACCAATGGACCGGCAACGACGCCGAGGAAAAGCTCGCCCAACTTCTCGGCAACGAAGGCCCCGCCTCCAAGAAAGAGGCCGAATCCCAGTGGGCACACCTCTGGATCCGTCAGGGTGACTCCGCCGAAGACCCGTCCGAAGCCACCACCCATCAGAAGGACTCACTGACCGCACGCCTGCAGCAGGAAGGCGGCGCCGCCGTGCTCCAGTCGGACCGCGACAGCCGCGTCGCCAACGCATTCCTTGAAAAGGCCGACAGCCTCTTCAACCAGAACGGGAAGGCCAAAAGCCAGTCCCCGCTCGCCCAGGCCGAGCGCGCCCACGAGGAAGCCCGACAGCGCTTCGAACAAGCCCAGGCCCGCGCCAACCAGCTCCAACAGGCCGCCGCCGACCACCACTCGGCCCGCCAACGACTCGCCCAAGCCACCGCCGCCTTGCCCGAACTCGAGAAACAGCTGACCGAGAACCAGAAGCAACTCGCCCAGGCCGCGTCCCTCGAAGAACAGGACGAGAATGCCCGCAAAGCCCTCGAAGACTCCGAGCTGAGCCACAAGGTGCTCAAGGAAACCGACCTCAGGATCCGCGCGCTCGATGAAGAAATCGCCCAACAGTCGAAAGCCATCGGCCCCCGCGAGGAAGCGAGCCAACGACTGAACGAACAACTCCAAAAACTCGAAGCCGACCGCCAGAGCGCTGCCACCGCCGCCGACGAAGCCTCGCGAAAACTGCGCACCGCACGCACCGCCCTCGACATCGCCCAGGCCCACCGCCAGCGCATCGAATGCATCGCCGCCCAGCAGAAGGCCACCCGCCGACTCGAAGAAGCCGCGACCCTCGACACACAGCTCCAGGACCTCCGCAAACAACTCGCCCAGCTGCCCGCCATCACCACCGAGCGACTCGAAAAACTCCGCCAGCACAGCGCCCGATACGATCAGGCCAAGGCCGCGCTCGATGCCATGGCCACAGGCGTCGAACTCCTCGACGGCCCCGGACCCGCCCAGCTCGATGGCACCCCACTCGAAAAAGGAAGCCCACGCATCATCAGCACCATCGGCACCCTCGAAATCGCTGGCACCACGGTCCACATCCACCCCGGCGGAGGAAAGAACCTCGAGCAACTTCAGGAAGCCCTCAAGACCACGGAACAAACCCTCGCCGAGGCCTTTGCCACCCTCGGCGTCCCGTCCATCGAAGAAGCTACCCAGCACCTCATCAAGCGCGACAAACTTGAAAAGGAAATCGAAGCGCTCGCCACCAAACACGCCAGCCTCGAACCCACCGACACCAAACACGAGTCCGAACGACTCGCCGCAAGAAGGGTCGAAATTGACGCCCAACTCGAGCGCCTCCAGTCCCCATCGGAAGCCACCCCGCTTCCCGACCACGAAGCCGACATCGCCACCTTCGAAGCCGAGGCACGCAAGTCGATGGATGCCGCATCCACCGCCGAACAAGACGCCATCGGCACCCGCCATGGGCTCGAGAACCGACTCAAATCCCTGCGTAGCGAACAGCAGGAAACCGACGAACGCCTCAAGGCCGAGCGCCGCTCACTCGCCGAAGCCGAAGTCAAACAGAAGACCCTCGTCGAAGAGCACGGCAGCGCCCCTGATCGCACCGCCCGCCTTGCCGAGCTCCAACAGAAAGCCACACGCGCTCGCGAGCAGTTCAACGAGATCCACCGCCAGCTCAAAGCCCTCCAACCCGAGCAACTCAAGCACGACGAAGCCCGGCTGAATCGATCCATCCGCCAGCAGACCAACGTCCAGGCCAGCGCCCGCGAATCCCTCGCCGCCGCCCGGGCCACCCTGCAGAGCGACGGCTCCAGCGACCCCCACAGCGACCTCGCCGAAGCCCGGCAACAACTCGAAGCCGCCGCCGAAGACGAGCGCGCCGCCGCCCGCCGTGCCCAAGCCACCCAACGCCTCGCCGCGCTCTTCCGCGAAGAACGCCAACGACTGGCCGATCGATTCACCGCCCCCCTCTCCGCCAAAGTCGGCGACTACCTGAAGTGCCTGTTCGGCAGCGAAGCCGTCGCCGGTCTCAAGCTCGAAGACGGCAAATTCGGCGAGCTCGAAATCGGCCGACCCAACGGCCAGTTCGACTTCACCACCCTCAGTGGCGGCACCCGCGAGCAAGTCGCCGCCGCCATGCGCCTCGCCGTCGCCGAGCTCCTCGCCGCCGACCACGATGGCTGCCTCCCCATCGTCTTCGACGACTCCTTCACCCACAGCGACCCCGACCGCGTCCTCAAGCTCCAGCGCATGCTCGACCTCGCCGCCAGCCGCGGCCTTCAGGTCATCGTCCTCACCTGCACCCCCGCCGACTACAGCAGCCTCGGCGCCAGCGAAATCCAGCTTACCCAAGGCTGAGTGCCGACTTTTCGAAGGCCGAATGCCAAATTACCAATGCCAAAATCCCCCTCACCGCTCCCCGTCGCCACAGAAGACCGGACACCCGCAAACTCCCCACTTTTCACTTTTTACTTTCTACTTTCCACTCCTGCAAAGCGACCACCCAAACCCAACAAACCCAGCTGAGGCATAAGGCGGAACACCCGAGCTCAAATGCCAAAATCCCCCTCACCGCTCCGCGTCGCCACAGAAGACCGGACACCCACAAACTCCCCACTTCTCACTTTTTACTTTCCACTCCTGCAAAGCGACCACCCAAACCCAGCAAACCCACCTGAGGCAAAGGCGGAACACCCGAGCTCAAATGCCAAAATCCCCCTCACCGCTCCGCGTCGCCACAGAAGATCGGACACCCACAGACTCCCCACTTTTCACTTTTCACTTTCTACTTTCCACTCCCGCAAAGCGACCACCCAAACCCAGCAAACCCACCTGAGGCATAAGGCGGAACACCCGAGCTCAAATGCCAAATTCTCCCTCACCGCTCCCCGTCGCCACAGAAGACCGGACACCCACAGACTCCCCACTTTTCACTTTTCACTTTCTACTTTCCACTCCCGCAAAGCGGGCCTCCCCACTGAAAACCAGCAAACTTCCCCCGAACTCGTGAACCACCTCCTGCCCCTCCTCATCCTCACCACCATCGTCGTCGCAGAGGAGAAGAAGCCCGCCGCCGTCGCGGAGGAAAGGAAGCCCACCCTCTCCCCCGCCACCATCGAGCGCCTGATGAATGACATGGTCTGGGTCGAAGGCGGCAGCTTCACCATGGGGACCGATCTCGAAAGCGCCTCCAGCCACGAGAAGCCCGCGCACACCGTCACCCTGAGTGGCTTCCACATCGGCAAGCACGAGGTCAGCCAGGCGCTCTTCGAAGAACTCATGGGCTGGAATGTCAGCTATTTCCCCGCCCCCGACCACCCGGTCAACAACGTCAGTTGGTGGAACATCCAACTGTTCCTCGATCGGCTCAATGCCGTCACCGGTAAGACCTTCCGCCTGCCCACCGAAGCCGAGTGGGAATACGCCGCCAAGGGCGGTCAGAAATCCAAAAGCTATCGCTTCAGCGGATCAAACGTGATCGACGAAGTCGCCTGGTATGCCGGCAACAGCGGCAAGCGCCCCCATCCCTGCGGCAAGAAGAAGCCCAACGAGCTCGGCCTCTACGACATGACCGGCAACCTGTGGGAGTACTGCCACGATGACATCGTCACCAAGCCCTACCCGACCGTCGAACGCACCAACCCCGTGCAAGGGACCCTCACCAAGCCCTTCTCGACCCAGATGAAGGTCACCCGCGGGGGCGGCTTCGAGTACGAGGCCGACGAATCCGAAGTCTTCCGCCGCGATGGCGCCACCCCAAACGTCCGCCTCCCCGACATCGGCTTCCGCCTCGTCCGCGTCGGGGAGAAGAAGTAGCCTCTTGAACCAAGCACCTGCCTTGCTCAGCGGCCTTGGTAGGAGAAACGGAGCCAAGTTCAGGCTTAAAAATGACCGCTTCTCACCCGCCACTCCCCCCTCTCAATTCCAGCATTCCCTTTTCCCAATCCATTGGGTAACAGTGGGAAATGCGCACTCTCCCCACGCTCCCCCTCGCGGTGGTCGCTCTCCTTCCGGCACTCGCGCCCGCCGCCATCATCAATGCGACCTTCTCCGCCGGCGTCGACAGCGATTGGAGCACCCCGGGCAACTGGACACCCGTCGGCGTCCCGACCAACAACGCCACCGACCAATTCAACGTCTCCATCCCGACCGGCCAGCTTGCCAGCCTGAATACCAACCCGACGATCAATCAGCTCAACGTCGGCACCGGCGCCGCCCTGAACTGGATCAGCGGACGCTTCCTGACCTGTAGCGGAGACATCACCAACAGCGGGCTCCTTCAACTCATCGGCACCAGCACCAACACCCGCCTGACGGTCAACGACCCTTCCGACCACCTCGTCAACCTCACCGGCTCCGGCACCCTCCGCCTGACCGCGACCACCCAATCCATCACCGGCGTCGCCCCGACCGTCCTCTCGATCGGCTCAAACCAACGCATCGAGGGCTTCGGCACCCTCAGCAGCAACTCCATCGACCTCGTCAACAGCGGCACCCTTGCCGGGGACTCCGCCATCGCCCCCCTCGTCATCACGCCAAAGGACACCCTCCAGAACTTCGGCACCATCGTCGCCGAATCCAACGGCAAGCTCACCCTGAGCAGCGGACTCTTCACCGGTCCCGGTGCCTACCGCATCGACGATTTCGGGGCCCTCACCCTCTCATCCGTCACCCTTGAGGGCATCACCCTCTCCGTCACGAATACCGACGGCGACCTCTTCAACAACGTCGCCACCGTGGCCGGCTCCACCACCCTCAAGGAGTTCATCAACGAAGCGAAGCTCTCCAGCAACTTCGGCGTCCTCCTCGAACTGGGCGGCGACATCACGAACAACGGCATCATCGAGATCAACGGCGCGACCACCAACTCCCGCATCTCGATCAACGACACCGTGGATCAAAACGTCACCATCAACGGCACCGGATCCATCCTTCTCACGGAAGCCCAGCACCGCATTCAGGGCTCCAGTGGATCAACCCTCACCCTCGGCAGCGGCCAGACCCTCCGCGGCCTCGGCAACCTGGGTACGAACCTCGTCAATTTCGTCAACCAAGGCACCGTCGTGGCCGACCAAGCCGCAGGTTCCCTCGTCCTCGACCCCGCCCTCACCTTCATCAACAACGGATCGCTCCGCGCCGAGAGTGGGGGCATCGCCCAGTTCAATGGCGGCACCTACTCCGGAGCCGGTGCCTTCATCATCTCCGACAACTCGGAATTCCGCATCTCTTCCGGCACCTTCGAGAACCTCACCTTCACCTCCGACGACCTCGACGCCACCCCCGGGAACAACCTCATCTCCCTCACCGGCAGCGCCATCTTCGATGGCATCACCAACAACGCCACCATCGACATCACCTTCGGCCGCACGCTCACTTTGGTCGACGACTTCATCAACAACAGCACGGTGACCCTCAACGGCGCCACCACGAACAGTCGAATTTCCATCACCGACAACGACGATCAGGCCGTCCTCCTCGACGGAGCCGGCAGCATCAAACTCACCGACCTCGCCCAGAACATCACTGGCTCGAGCAGCCACTTGCTCACCATCGGCGCCAGCCAGACCATCCACGGCACCGGCAAGGTCGGCAACAACCAGCTCAACCTCATCAATCAAGGCACCATCACCGCCGACGTCCCCGGCGCATCCCTCGTCATCGACCCCGCCACCACCTTCGACAACTTCGGTACCGTCGAAGCCATCGGCGGCGGCGACCTGCTGTTCAATCCCGGGACCTACACCGGCACCGGAGCCTTCCTCATTCGCGACGCCTCCAGCTTCTCCCTCGCCGGCGGCACCTACACCCAGATCACCTTCAGCGCCGACGACCAGGACGCCATCGCCGGGAACAACGAACTCATCCTCAGCGGCTCCAGCACCTTCAACCAAGTCATCACCGATGCCGCCATCACCAAGCGGAGTGGAAGGGTCATGACCCTGACCGGTGACCTCACCAACAACGGCACCCTCACCTTCGAAGGCATCAGCACCAACGACCGCATCTCCATCACCGACAACGACGATCAGGCCGTCCTCATCGACGGCGCCGGCAGCATCGAGCTCACCGACATCAACCAGAACATCACCGGCACCAACAGCCACCAACTCACGCTCGGCGCCAACCAGACCATCCACGGCACCGGCAAGGTCGGAAACAACCAGCTCAACCTCGTCAATCAAGGCACCATCACCGCCGACGTCCCCGGCACCTCCCTCGTCATCGACCCCTCCACCACCTTCGAGAACTTCGGCACCATCGGAGCCGATCCAGGCTGCACCCTCATCCTGAACGCCGGCACCTACACCGGCGCCGGAGTCTTCCGCATCCCCGACACCGCCGGCTTCACGCTCGTTGGCGGCGGCATCTACGACGGCATCACCTTCTCCAACGATGGCAACCCCGATGACGACCTCACCAACAACGACATCAACCTCACCGGCACCGTCACCTTTCGGAACGTCACCAACCAGGCCACCGTCAACCTCGCCAACGCCACCAGCATCACCCTCGCCGATGACAACACCAACCACGGCCTCATCGAGCTCAACGGCACCAGCACCTTGACCCGGATCACCGTCAACGACCCCGTCGACCAATCCGTCCTCCTCGACGGCTCAGGCACGCTTCGTCTCACCGCCGACGAGCAGAACATCACCGGCTCCTTCGGCCACCTCCTCACCAACGGAGCCCTGCACACCATGGAAGGCTACGGCCGCGTCGGCACCAACATCATCAACCTCGTCAACCAAGGCACCATCCACGCCAACGTCTCCGGCGAAACCATCGCCATCGACCCCAGCACCAGCTTCTCCAACACCGGCACCCTCACCACCGACGCCGGCGCCACCCTCACCTTCATCGGCACCGGCCACGTCAACGAAACCACCGGCACCATCACCGGCAATGGCACCGTCACCACCACCTCCGCCGCCTCCTTCACCAACCACGGCACCATCGCCCCCGGCAACTCCGTCGGCTCCCTCACCATCGAGGACATGACCCACTCCGCCTCCTCCCAGTGGCAGTTCGAAATCGAAGGCACCGCCGGCCCGGGCACCGGGCACGACAGCCTCCACGTCGAAGGCGACCTCGCCCTCACCGGCCTGCTCATTCCCCAGCTCGTCGGACCCTTCATCCCCGCCCCCTCCGACACCTTCGTCATCATCACCGCGACGGGTGACATCACCGGCGACTTCACCGCCATCAGCCAGCCCGCCGGCATCGGTACCTGGACCGCCACCGTCGATGAAGTGAATGACCAGGTCATCCTCTCCTTCGTCGAGGACACCACCCTCGACTTCGCCGAATACCAAGCACTCTACTTCACCCCGACCCAGATCGCCAATGGCGATGCCGACCCGGATGCCGACTTCGATGGCGACGGCCTCACCACCTTCGTCGAGTGGATCTTCGGCTTTGATCCCACCAGCCCCGTCATCCCCGTGCCAACGCTCACCGTCGCACGCACCGGCAGCTTCATCGACCTCACCTACCCCGAGTCCGCCCTCTTGCCGGAGAATGCCTACGTCGTCGAAGTCGAGACCGACCTCGATCTCCAGAACCCGTGGACCCTGATCTCCGGGAGCGACTACACCCGCCACGCCGAGATCCCCTCGCCGGGGAATCCCAACATCGATCAAGTCACCCTCCGGACCAACACCCCCATCTGGTCCACCGATCCCAAACGCTTCTTCCGCCTCCGCTTCTCCGAACCGGTCGAGTAGCAAAACAAGCCGCTTCGGCGAACCCGTCCGCCGCCGCTTCTCCGAACCAGTCGAGTGAACGCATGCCCTCCCGCACGGTGCAAAGGCCCAATGCCCACACGGATCAAAGGCCCAATGCCAAGTCGCCCATGCCACCTGGCCGCACCAGCAAACTCACCACTTTTTACTTTCTACTTTCCACTCAGCTGACGCCCGGCGTCTTCGAATGCGCGTTCTGCGGGAAGTCGAAGGTCAAGACCAGCGGTTCACTGCCGAGGTTCTCGATTTCCACACCGCCACGGTCCAGCGCGGCCTGCGTGATGAATCCGATCTCGGGGTAGAGTTCGCCCAGCTTCATGTCCTGGTGATAGCGGACCTCGAGCTTTCCGACCCGACCGTTTCCGCCATTCGTGTGGAACAGCGCCGGGCTCTCCGGGCAGAAATTCGTCTTCGCGCCAGGGGCCAGCGTGAGGCGGAGAATGGAACACTTCTGGTCGCCGAGGACATCCCCGTAAACGATCCACTGCGCGTCCACGCCGTCGCCGGCGAATTCTTCCGCCGTGATCGCCGGACGCGCATTCTTCTTCACGAAGTCCGGATCCTGATTGGCCTCGAAGTCGAAGGTTTCCACCAAGAACTCCCAGTCCTCGTGCTTCGCCTTCGGATAGTCTTCCTCGCGGCAGGCATAGAACGCATCCGCCGCACCGATGCGGCCATCCAGCGTCCGGTCCTCGGCGAGGAAGTGCTCGTCCATCGTCACGTGCAGCTCGTGCGTGCAAAGGTCCGTCGGTGAGTGAAGCACGCCATTCGGCATCACGAAGCCGTTGTCCAGCTGCATCATCGTATGCGGCGAAAGATGCCGCACCCCGTTGTACTCGCCTTGTCCCCAGCGCTTCATGCAGGCCAGGAAATCATCCTTCGTCACGAACGGATACAGCCCCATCGCCGTGGTGTGATAGTGCGACGGATCCACTCCCGGATTGTCGAAGGAATTGATGTCGTACACCTCCCACTTCGCCCAGTGCAGGTGGTGCGGGATCGGATTCAGGTTGTCGAACTTCTTGGAAACGATCGGCCAGGTGATTTCACCAAACAAGGATTCGGACACCGCCATGATCTTCTCGCCCATGACAGCCTTCGGGTCGGCGGTGATCAGATCCTGCAGCGAGATGACCTGCCCGTCCGGCGTCAGCACGTGGGCTTCCCCTTCACGGAAGGGAGCCTTGCCCGTGCGGGTATCGATCACCCCCGTCACGATCGGCACCGTGCAGCACATCCAGATCTCATCCAGGCCGGTTCCGCCCATGTAGTCCGGATAGTACGACTTCGCATCCAGGCGGATCCGCTTCCCGGGCGTGCAAAACGTCCGACCCGCGTAACGGTGCAGCAGCTGCAACACCCCGTCGTTCTGGTTCAGGCAATCCTCGAGGATCGAACCCGGCCCCACGCTGGATCCATCGATCACATCCTGTTGCGGGTACTCGTGCAGCTGATCCGGAAGAATTGACGTGGACATGGAAAAATGGGTCTTGGGTAAGTGGGTTCGATAGCGCGATTTCCCATCGGTCGAAAGCCAACGAGACGGGCTGGAATTTCTGAAGATCCGGAAAGAATGTGGCAAGTGTGAATGACCCCGATTCGCGAGGGCCCCTGCGAATCCCGCCAAAATCGACCGGACGAGTTCCAAGTTCCAAGTTCCAAGTTCCAAGTGCCAAGTGCCAAGTGCCAAGTGCCGAGTGCCGAGTTCCAAGGGTTCAGGGTTCAGGGTTCAGGGTTCAGGGGTCAGGGTTCAGGGTTCAGGGTTCAGGGGTCAGGGTTCAGGGTTCAGGGTTCAGGGGTCAGGGGTCAGGGGTCAGGAGCCCAAATTTCCCACTTTCTACTTTATACTTTCCACCCCCGCGAAGCGGGTATCCCACTTTCCACTCGGTTGACGCCCTCACCCCACACGGCTCGGTCGGGCCTCCCGCCCACGTCACTTCGTTCCTGTCCATCACACCGACAAACCTTCGGTGTGATTCTCCCGCACAGCGGGCATCTTCCCCCGCAAAATCAGTGCACATCCACCCCCATTCTTGCCCTACCCCACCGAACTGCTAGAAATTCGTGCAACGCACCCCCCACCCTTGTCCGACCCGGGCCTGGACACTGCCCAAAATCCCCTCACACAAGCTTCCAGCCACCCCACATGGATCACGCCTCCCACAACAAAATCGTCTCCTTCATCTGGTCCATCGCCGACGACTGCCTGCGCGACGTCTTCGTCCGCGGCAAATACCGCGACGTCATCCTTCCCATGTTCGTCCTCCGGCGCATTGACTGCCTGCTCGAGGACACCAAGGACGCCGTCCTCGCCGAGGTGAAATTCCAGAAAGACGAAGCCGGCATGGCCGTCCTCGACCCCGATGGCCTCCGCGACGCCTCCGGCCAGGTCTTCTACAACACCTCCCAGTTCACCCTCAAGAAGCTCCTCGGTAACCCCTCTCAGCTCGAGGCCAACTTCAACCAATACCTCGACGCCTTCAGCCCAAACGTCGCCGAGATCATCGAGAAATTCGACCTCCGCAACCAGATCCGCAAGATGGCCGTGGCCGACGCCCTCCATGGCGTTATCGAGAAATTCGTCGCCCCCACCATCAACCTCTCCCACCACGACGTCGAGGGCCCCGACGGCCGCAAGCTCCCCGGCCTCACCAACCTCGGCATGGGCTACGTCTTCGAGGAACTCATCCGCAAGTTCAACGAAGAGAACAACGAAGAAGCCGGCGAGCACTTCACCCCGCGCGAAGTCATCCAGCTCATGGTCCACCTCCTCATCGAGCCCGTGAAGGACCAACTCCCGCCCGTCATCACCATCTACGACCCCGCCTGCGGCTCCGGCGGCATGCTCACCGAGGCCCAGGACTACATCAAGCTCCCCGACGGCCCCATCCAGTCCACCGCCGCCACCTACCTCTACGGCAAGGAGGTCAACCCCGAGACCTACGCCATCTGCAAGTCCGACATGCTCATCAAGGGCAACGACCCCGAGAACATCAAATTCGGCTCCACCCTCGCCACCGACGAATTCTCCAGCCTTCGCTTCGACTTCATGCTCTCCAATCCCCCCTACGGAAAGAGCTGGAAGACCGACCAGGGCCAGATCCTCGAGAAAAAGGGCTCAAAAACAGAAATCATCGACCCCCGCTTCGAAGTCCAGCTCCCCGACGCCTCCGGCGAAATCCAGACCGTCTCCGCTGCACCCGCCGTCGATGACGGCCAGCTCCTCTTCCTCATGGAGATGGTCAGCAAAATGAAGCGCCTCCAGGACGCTCCCCTCGGCAGCCGCATCGCTACCGTCCACAACGGCTCCGCCCTCTTCACCGGCAATGCCGGCGGCGGCGCCAGCAACATCCGCCAATACCTCATCGAGAACGACCTCCTCGAAGCCATCATCCAGCTGCCCAACAACATCTTCTACAACACCGGCATCACCACCTACATCTGGGTCCTCAGCAACCACAAGCCCGAGGCCCGTCGCGGCAAAGTCCAGCTCATCGACGCCTCCCAGCTCTACGAAAAGCTCCGCAAAAACCTCGGCGAGAAAAACTGCGCCTTCACCCCCGCCCACATCGCGCAAATCACCCGCGCCTACCTCGACCTCGCCGACACCGGCAAGGAAGCCGTCGACGGGCTCAAAGCCCAAGTCTTCGACAACCGCGACTTCGGCTACTGGAAGATCACCATCGAACGCCCCCTGCGCAAGTCCGCCCAGTTCACCGCCGAGCGCATCGCATCTCTCCGCTTCGACAAACGCCTCGCCGAGGAAATGCAGTGGATCTACCAGCAATGGGGCGAGCAGGTCTACGAACCCGGCTTCCTCAGCGCCAAGGAGCAAAAGGACGCCCTCGACGACTGGCTCGAGAAAGAAGAGATCGATCGCAAAGCCGCCGACAAAAAGAAGCTCCTCGATCCCAAATTCTGGACTGCCAAACGCGAACTTCTCCAGGCCGCCGAACAACTCCACCAACACCTCGGCGACGAGCTCTCGCACGACTTCAACCAGTTCCAAAAGGATGTCAAAGCCGCCCTCAAGGCGCTGAAACTGAAACTCGGCGCTCCCCAGTTCAAGGCCATCCTCGAAGCCGTCTCCTGGCGCGACCCCGAGGCCGTCCCCGTCCTTGCCAATGAGAAGAAAGGCGAAGCCGACGGCTACGAGCCCGACAGCGAACTCCGCGACACCGAAAACGTCCCGCTCAACTATGACGGTGGCATCGACGCCTACTTCCAGAGCGAAGTCCTCCCCCATGTCGAAGACGCCTGGATCGACGAGAGCAAGACCGTCATCGGCTACGAAATCTCCTTCAACAAATACTTCTACGTCCACCAACCGCTGCGCGACCTCGACGAAGTCGTGCAGGAAATCCGCGACCTCGAAGCCGAGACCGAAGGCTTGCTTGAGCAAATCCTCAGCTTCTCGAATTGAACCACCGGATGAGCGTCTACCCGAAATACGACCGCTACAAGGACTCCGGAGTCGATTGGCTCGGAGACGTGCCTGAGCATTGGGAGGTCGAATCACTTCGAGCGGCTGCCGAACTGTTTGTCGAAAAGAACCGTCCGGATCTTCCAGTTCTATCGGTCTATCGCGAATACGGTGTGATCCTCAAGGACTCGCGGGATGACAATCACAACGCGACCTCTCTCGACACCTCGAGCTACAAGGTCGTTCAACCCGGAGACCTCGCCGTCAACAAAATGAAGGCGTGGCAGGGTTCACTCGGTGTGAGCGAGCATCATGGAATCGTCAGCCCAGCCTACATCACCTGCCGTCTCAACCAAAAGAAGGTCAGCGGTCGCTATATTCACTACCTCCTTCGATCTAAGACGTTGGTCGGAGCGCTAGACTCAATTTCTTACGGTGTTCGGGTCGGTCAGTGGGACATGCGCTTCGAAGATTTCAAGAAGGTCGGCATCACCATCCCCCCCAAACCCGAACAAGACCGCATCGTCACCTTCCTGGATCGGAAGACGGCGGAGATCGACGCCTTGATTGCCAAAAAGCAGCGCCAGATCGAACTCCTCGACGAGCAAAAAGCCATCCTCATCAACCGCGCCGTCACCCGAGGCCTCAACCCCAACGCCAAACTCAAACCCTCCGGCATCGAATGGATCGGCGAGATACCCGCGCACTGGACAACAGAGCGGAGCAAACGCGTATTCGCACAGCGCAAGGAACTTGCACGGCCTGACGACATTCAACTCTCTGCAACACAGGCATATGGCGTCATCGGCCAAGATGACTACGAAAAGCGAATCGGAAGAAGGATCGTGAAGATCATGCTCCATTTGGAGAAGAGGAAGCACGTAGAACTAGACGATTTCGTCATCAGCATGCGCAGCTTCCAAGGGGGCCTCGAAAGAGCGTGGGTGAGTGGCTGCATTCGTTCCTCTTACACGATCCTTCGGCCCATCGCCGAGGTTGATGCCGGCTTCTTTACCCACTTCTTCAAGTCCCATAGCTACATCAAGGCTCTTCAGTCGACCGGCAACTTCATTCGGGACGGCCAGGACCTGAACTACGACAACTTTTGCGCGGTTGACATAATCCTGCCTCCGATAGCCGAACAGAAGGAGATTGGCTCAAAAATTCAGGAGTTTCTTGGCAAGACCGCAGAAGCAATCAGAGGCATCGAACGAGAGATTAACTCTCTCAAAACCCTCCGCAGCACCCTCATCGCCCACGCCGTCACCGGCAGAATCAAAGTCTGACCCATGTCCGAACAGAACGAGAATCTCATTGAGGTAGATTTGGGCAACGAAAACACGTTCGTCCTTCCAACACCCGAAGACGCACAAAGCTGGCTTGAGTCATATGAAGAGAAGTGGGGTTGGGCGCAGTCTCATCGACAGGGTGGCTCTCAACCGATCAATCAGGCAGCCCAACAGATTACGAACTTTATTGTAGGACTCCGGAAGCCTCTAACGCAACTGGAGGCAAACCCCCAGCAGTGGGCACAAACCAAGAAAAACCTAGAGAATCACTTTCGGGCTCATTGGACTAAGGGGTGGCAATCGGACTCTGACCCCAAAGCGCAGTTCGTTCTCGAAACAAAGAACTCTGTTGGCGACGTCCCCGCACTGATGACTCTGGCGTATTTTCTCGATCAGCCTTTCCAGCTAAGCCAGCTGGACAAGGGAGGCTTTATTGCCCTTCTCAACGCTGCCATTTTCGACAAGAAGCTGGCAGAACTAAAGCCATCCACGAAGGCGGCCATTACCAAGGGTATTGCTGCGCTTGAGGATGAACTCTCAAAGCTCCGTGAGCAACGGAAGGACCACGATGAATCATGGGAAACTCAGCTCCAGGCGATTACTGACACGCTCGGAAAACATGGCCAGAACCTCCAGGATTTACATGATACCCGGGCAGCATCTTTGGATCAGTTCGTTAATGAGACTAAGGCGGACATTGAAGCCTTCAAGAAAGCTCACCGCGAAGAAATCAATCTAAAGGAGCCTGTAACGTTCTGGGCAGGAAAGCAAAGCCGAGCCTTCTGGTCCTCGATTGTTCTCGCCGTTGTGTTCGCTGGGGGGCTCTACGGTGCCGGGCAGATCCTGGTGACTGAAAGCAAAGCGATCTACGAGGGTCTCAAGCTGGGAGATCCCATCGAATACTGGAGGGTGGCCGGAATGATCCTCTTGGGTGGTCTGGCATTCTGGTTCCTCCGGATTCTCTCCAAGATCTTCCTCAGTCAGCTTCACGCATGGTCCGACGCCCAAGAGCGCGTTGTCATGGTCAAAACATACTTGTCGCTACTCCAGGATGAAAAAGCTCTGGAGAGCAAAGACCGTCGCCTAATTCTTGAGGCGCTCTTCCGACCAGCTCCAAGTGGGATCATCAAAGATGATGGCGTCCCTCCGGCACTGTTCGATCTGATTTCCCGGCTTAAATAGTGGCTATCTGACTCTATTAACCTTCCTCTATCTTACTCGTGAACGCCGCCAATAGTGCTGAAATAATCTTAGCCTTCGTAGGGGGGGTAGGAGTAGACCTCACAATCGCTGAGGCGGCAGCAGAGACTCAGCTCAAGAAGTTCGGTTTTTCGGTAGAGACTGTAAAAATCACAAGAGATGTTCTCCCGCGGCTGGATAGCAAGGCCACGAGAGCATTCGATTCTGATTTCAAGAGAATCAACACTATGATGGACGTTGGGAATAGCGTCAGAAAGAAGTTTGGAAACGACATCTTGGCTTCTGGCGTAGCAAGTGAAATCGCTAAAATTCGAAAATCCAAGCCTGCCGCCAGAAGAGCAGTTCTGATTCACTCTCTTAAACATCCAGAAGAAGTTCGTAAACTTCGAGAAATCTATCCACGGAGTTTTTATCTTATCGGAATCCATGCACCGTTGGACGCCCGGAATACCCATTTGAAAGTTACCCGGAAGACCAGCTCTGCCGAAGCCGATGACCTAATTGATCGAGATCAGAAAGAGGAGCTTAAGCATGGGCAGCATGTGATCGACACCTTTCACCTTGCCGATTTTTTTGCAGGATGGGCAGGTGATGATGTCCCGACTGCATATCAAGAGTCATTTGATGATCTCCTAGGTGCTGGAGATTTCAAAGATGCTGCACCTAATTCGAAACGACTAAGCTCCAGCATCAATCGCTTTATCGAGGTGATCCTAGGGCACCCATTCAAGACCCCAACATTCGGGGAGTATGCCATGTTTATGGCATATTCGGCATCGTTGCGTTCGGCAGACTTATCGCGCCAAGTGGGTGCGGTAATCGCTAGCGAGCAGGAGATTTTGTCAACTGGAGCAAATGATTGCCCCTCATACGGTGGCGGCCTTTATTGGCCAGACATCAATCCACGCTCAGGCGAAATCACTGACTCTGAGAATGGGCGCGACTACATGCGTGGATTTGATTCGAATCGTCAGCAACAAGACGAGATCATTGAACGCATTATCGGCAGCGCTAAGGAAAAGATCAAAGACGAGTCGGCCATAAAAAAACTCCAAGATATTCTAGATCGGAGCGATCTGCGCAGCCTTACCGAATATGGGAGAGTGGTTCACGCTGAGATGGCTGCACTTCTTTCGTGTGCAAGACGAGGAGTTTCAACGTCAGATGCTGCAATCTACTGCACTACGTTTCCGTGCCATAATTGCGCAAAACACATAATTGCAGCGGGGATCAAAAAAGTGGTATTCGTCGAGCCTTACTTGAAGAGTAAGGCTGTCGAGTTCCATGACGAGGCCATCATTGTCACCCATCCTCAAGACAACTCATTCTCCAAGTCAGCGCCAGAAGGAGCGGGATCCCGAGTTCGGTTCGTGCCGTTTTTCGGAGTAGGTCCGCGCAGGTTTTTTGATCTTTTCTCCATGAAGCTGGGGTCTGGTCGAGAAATTGTCCGGAAGAACAGGAACGGGAAGAATGTCACTTGGGATGGAAAGACTGCGGTTCCACGAATAAACCAACAGGTTGAATCCTACTTCGAAAGAGAGAACGCTGCCAAACAGGCATTTGAGGCCAATTGCACCTAACAACGTGATAAAGAATGCCCACCGACACCACAGAAGCCGCTCTCGAAGCCTGCATCGAACGTTTCCTTACGGGCGAGGTCAGCACGCCCACCTCCAACGATGGCAAGGTCCAAGAAGCTCCCGCCACCTACCAGGCGGGCAAAGGCGTCGGCTACCTCCGTGGCCAGTCCTCCGACTTCAACGCCGAGTTCGCCCTCGACGAAGCCAAATTCTGGCAATTCCTTGAAGCCACCCAGGCCGACGAGCTCGCCAAGCTCACCTACAAGGCCGACTATCGCCGCCAGATCCTCGAGCGCCTCCACCGCAAGCTCAAGAAGGACGGTATCATCTCCGTCCTCAAGAAGGGCCTCGACGTCGACAACGCCCACTTCGACCTCCTCTACCGGCTCCCCTACAACGACCTCAACCCCGAGGTGAAGGCGAAGTTCGAGTCCAATCTCTTCTCCGTCACCCGCCAGATCTACTTCTCCAGCGCCGACCACAAGTCGGTCGACATGGTCCTCTTCCTCAACGGCCTGCCCCTCGCCACCCTCGAGCTCAAGAACCCGTGGACCGGCCAGAACGTCAACCACGCCAAGAAGCAATACCGCTTCGACCGCGACCCCAAGGAAACCCTCTTCCAGTTCCGCCGCTGCCTCGTCCACTTTGCCGTCGATCCCGATGAAGTCTGGATGACCACCAAGCTCGACGGCAAGTCCACCTACTTCCTCCCCTTCAACAAGGGCCACAACCACGGCAAGGGCAACCCGCCCAACCCCGACGGCCACAAGAGCGCCTACCTCTGGCAGGAAATCCTCACCCGCCAGAGCCTCACCAACATCATCGAGCACTACGCCAAGGTCACCGAGGAGAAGGACAAGAAGACCGGCAAGGTGAAGCAGACCCTCTTCTTCCCCCGCTACCACCAGCTCGAAGTCGTCCGCAACATCCTCGCCGATGTCCAGGGGCGCGGCGTCGGCCACCGCTACCTCATCCAGCACTCAGCCGGCTCCGGAAAATCCCACTCCATCACCTGGCTCGGCTACCAGCTCGTCGAGCTCTACGACAAGGCCGGACAGGACAACCTCTTCGACTCGGTCATCGTCGTCACCGACCGCCGTGTCCTCGACCGTCAAATCGACAAGAACATCAAAGCGTTCGCCGAGGTGAAAAACATCCTCGCTCACGCCGACAGCTCCGCCGACCTCCGCGCCCATCTCGAGAACGGCAAGAAGCTCATCACCACCACCATCCAGAAGTTCCCCTTCATCGTCGATGGCATCGCCGACATGAGCGACAAGCGCTTCGCCGTCATCATCGACGAAGCCCACTCCTCGCAGAGCGGCCAAGCCGCCGACAAGCTCAACATGTCCTTGGGCGGAAACACCAGCGACGAAGAACCCGAGGACTACCAGGAAAAGATCCTCGAAGCCATGGCCCGCCGCAAGATGGGCCAGAACGCCTCCTACTTTGCCTTCACCGCCACCCCCAAGAAGGCCACCTTGGAAAAATTCGGCACCCAGAACGCCGAAGGCGGCTTCGATCCCTTCCACCTCTACTCCATGAAGCAGGCCATCGAGGAAGACTTCATCCTCGACGTCCTCGCCAACTACACCACCTACAAGAGCTACTACGAGGTTCAGAAATCCATCGAGGACAACCCCGAGTTCGACACCGCCAAGGCCCAGAAGAAACTCCGCGCCTACGTCGAAGGCCACCAGGAGACGATTGATACCAAGGCCGCCCTCATGGTCGACCACTTCCTCACCCAGGTCGTCGCCACCAAGAAACTCCGCGGCGCCGCTCGCGGCATGGTCGTCACCCGCAACATCGAGAGCGCCATCCGCTACTTCACCGCCATCCAGCGTGAACTGAAGGAGAAGAACGCCAACTTCCAAGCCATCGTCGCTTTCTCCGGCAAGAAGACCGTCGACGGCATCGAGCACACCGAAGAATCCCTGAACGGCTTCCCGTCCAAGGACCTGCCGGACATGCTCTCCGGCAAATACGCCAGGGACAACCCGAGGAAAGAAGTTCCCACCTACAAACTCCTCGTCGTCGCCAACAAATACCTCACCGGCTTCGATGAGCCTCTCCTGCACAGCATGTACGTCGACAAGCGCCTGCAGGGCGTGCTCGCCGTTCAGGCCCTCAGCCGCCTCAATCGCTGCAACACCAGGATGCAGAAGCAGGACACCTTCATCCTCGACTTCTACAACACCGCCTCCGAGATCAAGGACGCCTTCGATCCCTTCTACACCGCCACCAGCCTCAGCGAACCCACCGACGTCAACGTCCTCCATGATCTCAAGGACGCTCTCGACGACTCCGGGCTCTACAGCGATGAGGATATCGAGACCTTTAACGAGCGCTTTTTCAACGGCGAAGATGCCGAGAAGCTCCACCCGATCATCGACGAGTGCGTCGACCGCTTCAACCTGATCGAAGACGAGGAGGACAAGGTCGACTTCAAGATCAAGGCCAAGCAGTTCGTCAAACTCTACGGCCAACTCGCCTGCATCATCCCCTTTGAGAACGCAGGATGGGAGAAGCTCTACTGGTTCCTCAAGTTCCTCGTCCCCAAGCTCAAGGTGGCGGAGAAGGACAAAGAGGAGATCGACGAGCTCCTCGATTCCATCGACCTCTCCACCTACGGCCTCGAGCGCGTCCACCTCAACCAGCACATCGGCCTCGACGACTCCGATACTGAACTCGAACCCGAGAACCCCAACGTCCGCGGCTACCACGATGACGGCAGCGAAGAATCGCCCCTCGACGAGATCATCCGCACCTTCAACGAGCGCTTCTTCGACGCCTGGGATGCCACACCCGAGGAACAACGGGTGAAGTTGATCAACATCATGGAGCACGTGAAGGCGAGCGATGACTATCAGCAGCAGGTCGTCGACAACCCTGATCAGCAAAACCGACGAATTGCATTGGAGAGCCTGATTTCGAAAGCAGTCAATCAAGAGCGAAAGAAGGATCTCGACCTCTACAAGATTTACGCCGGCGACACTGAATTCAAGAAAGCCTTCGAAGAGAGTATTATTCGAATCCTTTCGCTCCATGAGAAGAGCAAGCCTGCATGATCATTACTACGTGGAATATGAATCGAGGCAGCCGATCAAGAAAGCTGCCGCAGCTCGCCGCCTTGCAGTCGACTGTGCTCGCGCTTCAGGAGATCGGGAAACCAGAGGAACCGGTGCAGTCCGAAATTTGGACAGGAGAGAAGGACAACCAGGGAGTTTCTGTGAAGGCTGCTGAAGGTATCGAGGTCAGGTTAGATGAGACTTACAGTCCCGACTTCCCCGACACGCTGCCGACGGTGCTGAACGAAAAGTTCCAGGTGCTGGCCATTTGGTCCAAGCCAAGAAAAACCTACGTCCAGAACGTTCTCTCGATTCTCGATCAATTCGAGGAGTTCATTCATCGTCGTCCGACGGTGGTCTTGGGGGACTTCAATGCGAACCCGACATTTGACGCTGGCAATGCGAAGCACAGCAAGTTTCACCACATTGAGGAGAGAATGAACGCCGTGGGTCTCATCAGCGCCTACCACCAGTATTTTGGTGAGCCTTTTGGCGCTGAATCCAGAGCGTCAATCTACTGGATGTGGAAGGAGAACAAACCCTTCCATATCGACTACGTGTTTGTGCCGAAAACGTGGTCCCACCACATCACACGCGTGGATGTGGGCGACTACAACTCGTGGAAGTCTCTGAGTGACCATCGGCCACTGTCCGTAGAGCTCGGGACTCTTCCAGCCGAGGCGTGGCTCTAGTTGAAGCCGTCTTCAATTTAGGCAGTCCTTCCTGCTGTGCGGGGTCGGCCGGTCGGTCCTATAAATCGAGCACTCGCTGGGGACATTACTACCAGCGCCAATTTTCAAGCATTACGCTCCCTGAGGGTGGCGGCATTTGAGTGACCTGCGTGGTCGGCGGGCACACTGCCATCCATGGTTCCCGAAGGGTCGGCGGTGCGCGACTGGAGTCGCGCGCTCCGATTGAGGACGGTCGATCCTTGAATCGCGGCATTCTCGCAGGGGTCTCGCAGGGGTCTCGCAGTCGCAGGGGTCAGTCCCGTTTTTCAAGCGTTCAGGTCGCAGGGGTCTCGCAGGGGTCAGTCCCGTTTTTCAAGCGTTCGGAGTCGGAGGGGTTGATAATGCCGGCTAAAGCCGGCGCTCCGTTGAAGAAAGAGCCGTGGCGGGACACCACGGCAACGGACTGGAGCGGGACGCTCCAGTCACATGGCGCTTCGCTTGGCCCCTTAACCCCTCCCCCCCCTTGGCTTGGACGGCCCGATCAAAACGGCATTGGGGTCCGGCATTGCGGCATTGGGATCAGTCTCGATTTTCAAGCATGACTCTCCCTGAGGGTGGCGGCGTTTGAGTGGCGCGGTTGGTCGGCGGGCACTCTCTCATCCAAGGATCTTGAGAAATCGGCCAGCTCTACGCCCTCTTGTGCCAGCGGAAGGTATAGACGAGGTGCAGGATGAGGCAAAGGAAGGTCAGGCCGACGGTAAGGATGTGCAGGGCCTTCCAGAGGCCCAGGTTGTCTTGGTCCATGGCCGCATTGATGACGGGGACCATGAAGTAGCAGGTGGCCATGCTGAGGACTGTGGCGCCATTCACCAGCAACGCCGCTCTTTGCTTTCGCGTTGCCACCACCCCGACCAGTCCGAGGATACCGATCAGGGAGAAGAAGACCGGCCAGATGAACCGGAGGAGTACGGCCGCAGGTTCGACCGGCAGGGCGACGTTGATCGCCGGCGCTACCACCGCGGATTGGAATACGATGATGGTGGCGATGATGACCGAAAGGAAGCGTGCGAAGGGAGACATTTCTATGGATGAGGCCAATGAGTGCACCGAGCGCCGCGAAGGCCACGCAGGTTTCGTGCCGTCGGTGGCGAGGGTGCCCCGAGGGCTTCCGGTTGATGATGAGAGCTTATGAACCTCCTAGACCCGCCGGACGAGACCGAGGAGTGGAGTCAGTTGGATGGCGGGGCGGCCTTTCTTGAGGATGATCTTGCCGAAGGGTCGGCGCTTCAGTGCGAGGATGGTCGGGACGTCAAAGGACTGGAAAAGATTGGAGCCACCCGACAGCTGGTCGAGCAGATGCTCGACGTGGTGTCGGTAGCGATGCAGGTGGAAAAGCGTACGCCATCCACCGATGCGGATGACGACACAATCGTCCTGAGCATCGATTCCGACCTGATGCGGTCCAGAGCGGCAGTCGAGCTGCCCACGAATCCGCAGAGCTGGGCTACTCAGCCCCATCGCTTGTTCGGATTTTGAGGCTGCCGCTGACTTTCCAGAGCGTGTGGGTGGCGTCCGGGCCAACGCGATCAGGGACGTGGATCTCAAGGCCCTGGGCCTCGTAGGTGATCTCGGCGCCGCGGCCGGTCAGGCGATCATAGAGGGCAACTGCAAGGTCAGGCCAAGTTTGTGGGGTGGATTCATTCATAACGGGGAAGGAGTAGCACCGTTCAAGTTTGCCACAAGCGGCAGTCGACTTGATGCCCGGCGAGGGGATGGCCTCGGCGACCCGTGAGTGCCGAGTGAGAAGTTTGCCCCGCCGCAGCTTCTTGTCGTGCTGGAGTACTAGCGGAGGCGGGTGAAAGTGGCGGAGAGCGTGACACTCCCGCCCACGGATTCCGAGGGGTCGGCGGTGCGCGACTGGAGTCGCGCGCTCCTGAAAGGCCCGCCCGATTTGCCGGCGAGGATGAGGCGGTTGGCTGGGGGCCGGCCCCACTCCTCTACCCTCGGTTGCGGGTGACTCTGCCCAGTCTCATGCCGGCTGAAGCCGACGCACCGTTGATCAGAATGAGTCGCGGTGGGACGCCACGGCAATGAACTGGAGCGAGACACTCCAGCCACAGGACGCTTCGCTTGACCACTGACCCCTCGACCCCTCCATCCTTGCCTTCGCCGCTTACGGGTTTGGTCGATGCCGGCTGAAGCCGGCGCTCCGTTAGAGAAACCTCTCACAGGGAGTAGCCCCGTTCTTCAAGTGGGACGGCCAACAAAGCGCGTTCTCCGTGGCGAACCTCTCACCCATCGGGCGGAGTGGAGCCCCGCTGCCACTGCCGGAAGCGCTTTTCATGCTTCGTCTTGCGACCGCTGACGCGTTTGCGCCACAGTCGGAAGCTGGACGGTTTCAGTTCGCGGCGCATGAGCTTGATGATCTCCGCTTCGACGAAGCCCGTCTTTCGCCGGATCTCCTCAAAGGAGGTCCGGTCTTCCCAGGCCATGCGGATCAGCGCGTTCTTCTGCTCGGGAGAGAGCCGGGATCGGGAGGACTTCGTTGTCTTGGACACCTCGAACCATCGGACGGAGAATTTCTGAGGCCAACGAAATTTGCCAAGGTCGCTGCGGATCCGCCAATGTCAGCCGATAGGCCCTTTAAAGGTCGTGCTCGGCTTCTCGCGCCGCGGCCTCTTCCTGCTCCAGTTGCTCATACTGCTTCCGGCAATGGCCCGCCCACGAAAGACCGGCACCGAGAAGTCCGCCACCGATCGCAGCGACACAGAGCAACTGCCGCCGCGAAGTGGCACAGAACTGCTTCTGCTGCTGGAGGCTCGGTTTGATTTGGCGAGTTATGGATGTCGATCCTCTTCGGATCAGCCGTGCTGTGAGGCTTGGGAGATCCATCGACCCGGTCGATCTCATTCCCGCAGCACTCCAAGAGTGCTGAACCTCGGATCACCAAGCGCGTGCCATCCATTGCAAGGCGATGATCGGAGAGCCCGAGGATGGCTGGAAGGTCCCTTCAGCCCTTGAATCGTTCTTCTTCTTTCGAGAACGATTTGAACTCCAAAGGATTGCCGCTGAAATCGAGGACGAACATCGTCTTTTGTTCGCCCACTTGCCCTGCATAACGGGTCTGCGGCTCGACGATGAATTCGATGCCCGCGTCAGCGAGACGCTTCCGGACTTCTTCGAAACGATCGGATGGCAAGAGACACCCGAAATGAGGAATGGGAACTTTGACTCCATCCACCACCCCACAGTAATCAAGCGCCGGGCGATCCTGGGAGACGTGGGCGGACAGTTGATGCCCGAAGAAGTCGAAATCGATCCATCGATCGGTGGATCTGCCCTCGGTGCATCCGAGGAGCCCGACATAGAACTCCCTCGTGGACTCAATGTCGGCAACTTTGAATGCGTAGTGGAATGGAGTCATGCGATTTGGATCAGGTGAACCGAGGCCGGCTGCCAAAAGCTTCGCCGAAATCTGAAGGGGACTGTCGGAGAAGAGGTTTCGCAGGAGAAGCACTTTCGGATTCGGACAACGCTTTCCGGGTTCCTTTCGTCCGCCGGTCACGACTGATGGCCGTGACACACGCCGGCCTGGACTGGATCTCCTCAGGTTCAGTGCTCAGAATCCGGTCCGAGTGGAGGGGTCCGCGGGCGCGGGGAGCGGATCACATGGTGAGATTTTTCCAAAGGCACGGGCCGCTACCAGGCATGGAATCGGACGTTTCGTCATTGCTTCTGGAAAGGCGGATTCTAGTTTCGGGCGATGCTCTTCAGCCGTGCCATGATCTTCTGTCTCCTCGCCACCCCGATGATGGCGGAGAAGAAGGAATCTCTTTTCGAGAACTCGGTGGTTTCGAACGATTTGGAATTCATCCGGACCGATGATGAATCCGCACTGAAGGCGGTGAAACTGATCGGGCGTGAGCGGAAGGAGATGCCCGATAAGAGAAATGAGGATCTCTTCGCGGAGGGAGCGGCGGTGTATGAGGTGCTGTTCAAGGATGGCCTGCGGACTGAAATTTGGGCTCATCCTGATCTGGAGGATGAGGTGGAACTGAAGGAGTTGACCGCGCTGATCTCGGAAGGCCTGGGCAAGCTCCCCCGACTGATGCGGGCGAAGCTCTCTCATGTGGTGCTTCATGAGGGCGATGAGGTGGCCTTCGGTGAGGAGGTGGGACGCTTCTTTGTTCTGTATTCAAAGAACATCCGCAAGCGGGTGGAAACCCATGATCTGGAGGAAACCATTTTTCACGAAGCCTGCCATGCCACCTTGGAGAAAGAACATGCGCAGCATCAGGATTGGTTGGCGGCCCAGAAGAAGGACGCGGCTTTCATCACCAAGTATGCAGAGCGGCTTCCCTTGAAGGAGGATCTTCCGGAATCAGCACTTTTCGCCTACACCGTGCTCAAGCACCCGGGCCGATTGCCCCCTGGGACCGAGAAATCCGTGCGCGAATTGATTCCGAATCGCCTGCTCTACTTCGAGAAGCTGTTTCAGCTTCGTTGACGCCTTGCACGACGCAGGGGACGGCCCCGAACGGTGCGTTCCAGCCACGAGGTGACGCACAAACCGGATGACCCGGGAGAGTGTTCCCGCGGGTCTCATCGGGCCTTGCGGGATGCGGAGGTGCAAGGCCTAGATGAGGGTGGAGCGGACTCCTATTCGGAGAGAGCCTTGGCCTTGGCCTGTGCATAGGCGCTCTGCAGGGCCTCGGAGTTCTTGCTCAGGTCGGTCAAATCCATGCCATTGATTTCACCGAGCCCAATGGAGCCATCGGCAGTCATCAGGGTCACGATGCGGGAGGCTTGGGCAGGTGAAACCTCTTCGTCGAGTGAATGGATCTTCTTCACGGCCGAATCGAAGAAGCGGTTTCCGGTGGCAGGGGCATCCCCCGACGAAGCGGCCGCAGCGGGGGTGTCGGAAGAGGCGCCGGGGCCATCGGAGTCGGTCTTCTCGGAGCAGGAAACCAAGGCGGCGGCAAGGACAGTGGTAGCGGCAAGTTTCAACATCCCGGGAATATGGAAAATACGGCTCAGGGGTCAAAGGGGAATCCCCCCTTCGCCGCTCCCTGCGGTCCGAAACCCCATCAGCCTTGATCGAGCACCACCCGCTTCCCCCGCCCCATGATTTCGACAAAGGCTTTTCCGATGCCGCTCTCCCGATCACCCTCGGGCTCTTCCCACTTCATGAAGCCGAGCCAAATCCAAAACATCTTCTGGGACGTCGACGGTGTCCTCGCGGATCTCAACTACGCCTACTTCCATTTCCTAACCGGTCACCCGAACTACCGGGATCGCTACGCCGGTCTGAAATGGGAGCAGCTTCCCGAAGTGCTGCCCATCGTACCCGAGTATGGCGCACTGGAGCTGAAGACGCACCCGGAGCTCGGCGCGAAGATGGATCGCGACTTCTGTGCCGACCAGTCCTTCTTCCGCAATCGCCCGCTCTACCCGAAGGTGATCGAAACGCTCAAGCGCCTGAATGCCCAGGGCTGCCGCCAGTTCACCATGTCGGCGACCTTTGATGTCGAGGCGAAGACCGCATATCTCAATGACATCCTCGCGCCGGTGACCGACTTCCTCACCATCGAGTGCGTGCAGCACGGCGAGTTCATGCACGACACCGCCAAGGTCGACCGGCTAAGGGAGTGTTTTCGGAAGTATGAGCTCAACCCGGACGAGACCATCCTCGTCGACGACCGCATCTACAACCAGCATGCGGCGATCGAGTCGGGCGCCCACCCGGTCCGCCTACGCTGCGAATTCACCACCGACCTGCCTGAAGACCTCGCGTGGATCCCCGAGTTCAAGGATGTCGAAGCCGTCGCCGACTGGTTGTTAGGCGAAGAAGGAATCAACTAACAGAACGAAGGAACGAGCGCGCCGGAGGCTCATGGGATGGCGCGGACACGCGCTCGACCCGCAGGGTGGCGCTCAGAAGCCCGCCGCCTGCATCAGGAATTGCCGCAGCTCATCCGGTGGATGCAGCCCGTGCGGGTGATGCCCTGCCTCGGGTTTCTTCCACACCCGGACCGGACCACCGAGTTCCGCATATCGTTCGGCAAGCCGGAGACCATTCTCAGCGGCCGGCACGACGTCGTCCTTCAAGCCAAGCACCAGAGCCACGGGAACCTTCGCTTTGGCAAGGGGCTCGAGGCCATCGATCACCTGGGCATGCTTGGTCGCTTCCTCGTCGGTCAACTTCCAGACTTCCAGCAGTCGTTTCCAGTCGGCCTCGGAACGCTTCCCCGACGCAATGCCAGATGGCCAGGTCCGGAAATCACACACCGGATTGTCGCCATAGACGGCCGCCACCTTGTCCGGGTTCCGGCTCGCCCAGCGGAAGATCGGCAGGCCTCCGCGTGACATGCCCTCGAGCACCGGCTTGCTCGACAGTCCGGCTTTGACGAAATACGCATGGCAGCGGTCCCAGCGAGCCATTGCCTCATCACTCCCGTAGAGGTTGGTGACATCGCAATACACGACGTGCCAGCCGCGCTCGAGCAACTGCAGATCCAACGCCGGCTGATGGCCAAAGAAGCGGGCGCGCCAGATCCAGGGGCGGCCTTCGCGGACCACGCGCGGCACCACCACCTTCACGCTGCCCCCGGCATCCTCATGCATCAAGTCGTAGCGTGAATAGCCATGGAAGTCCCCGAGCTTGGCATCGGGAAGCTTCTCCACGATCGAGTAGCCCTGGTCCGCCGGCGCGACTTCCGCCATGGCGGAGATGGAAAGGGCGAGCAGAAAGCCGAGCGACGAAAAGCGGGTCATGAACGCTGAAACGGAGTGTTAGAGGTTCAGATTTCACCGGATGTCCCGGGAATGGGAAACCGCTGCCAAACGGATCAGCCTCGAACCCTTTCAAGACGAATGTCGAAGACCAGCGTGGCGTAGGGGCCGATCCGATCACCCGCTCCCCGTTTCCCCCACGCCAGATCCGGGGGCACGACGAAACGGAACCGCCCGCCCTCCTTCATCAGCGGCAAGCCCTCTTTCAGGCCGGGAATCGCTTCTTCCATCGTGAAGCGATCCGTATCCGGAGTGCGGAAGGTGTCCTTGATGACCGTCCCGTCCGCCAGCAGGATGCGTTGGTTGACCTCGACGGTGCTCCACTCCGTCGGGCTGGCTCCCTCGCCCGGATCCACGATCGAGTACTGCAGCCCGCTCTCCGTCTCGATGACGTTGGGCTTCAGGCGGTTCTTCTTCAGGAACTCCTCCGACTCCGCGCGGGTGTCCCGCGCATTGCCACGCGTCCGCTTCTTGCTCGAGCTTCGGTTCTTTTCCTTCCTACGTTTCATGGCGGGATGCTCAGACGGTTGAAGCAGAGTCGCTTCACAACGGCAATGCCACATGCCACAACCGGCCCCGGATCGCCTCCCCTGACTCACTCCGGAAATTTCCACTGTTCTCACTGCCGCAGGAAAGGGAGGATCGCGCTTGGTTGAAGAAGTCCCGGAATCTCCGAGATCCGCCTCGGGGACACACGGTTCCATTTCGAGAAGCCGCCCAAGGCATCCCCTCCCCTTCCCATCGCATCATGAATCCGATCCGCCTCTTCAGTACGATGGTGCTGACGCTCATCCCCTGCCTGCTACTTCCTGCCATGGCGGACGAAGAGACCCTTCGCTTGCCCTTGAGGGTGCACCTCGTGACCGACATCGAGATGGTGCGTGAGGTCGCGAAGCCGGATGGCACCACCCACAAAACCCGGATGGACATGCCGGTGACGGTGGCCGACGCGAAGGTCATGATGGCGCAGGTGAATGACATCTGGGCGCCGGCCGGCATCGAATGGGTGACCGATCCGGAGGCAGGCGGCGGCGGGATCATCAGGGAGAAGGCCGCGGGAGGTCGATTGCCACAGGAACCTCTCGACACGCTGGCGAAGCAGGTGGTGGCGAGGGAGCGTGGCAGTCAGGTGAACTACATGAGCGAGGTGTTCCCACGGCTCGCGGACCCGGCGAACAACGAAACGATCGGCGACGACGGCCGCTTCAACCGAACCAAGCCGGAGATGTATCATCTCTATCTCCTCCCTTACGTCGGCCAGACCTTGCAGGGCACGGCGACGATCTCCGGGAACTTCGCGATCGTCGGTGTATTCTCGGACAAGGCTCCGAACCGAAAGGGCTACCCGAAGCCGCGCACGCATGTCATCCCGGCGAAGACCCAGCCCACTCTAACCATTTCAAACTTCCCCAAGGCGGGCGCCCTTTCCGCCACGATAGCCCACGAGCTCGGCCACAACCTGAGCCTCCTGCATGTGGACGAAGGCATGAAGGACAACCTGATGAAGGGTCATGTGAAGCTCCGGCTCGGTCCCACCCAAATCACAAAAGCAAGGGCCCAGGCCATGAAGGGTCCGCGTCTCGGCAAGCTCGACGTCAGCCCGGGGTCCCCAAAACTCTCGATGGAGACCCTTTCAGGCGAAGGAGTGTGGATCTCTCCGCTCCCCCCCGGCTACCCGAGCCGGGGCGGACCGTTGCGCGTGACGGTGTGGTTTGAAACCCAGTTTCTCGGAGATGGCATGGGCTACGAGCGCAGGTCGAAGGAGTTTGCTGATGCAGGTCGGCGCGAAATGCGCACGCAGGTTGTCAAAGTCCTGAAGAACGAAAGCATGCGATCGCATCGCGAGGCGGATGCCGTGCTCCAGCGGTTGCTGAAGGACAAGACCATCGACGATCTCGATCGCCACTGGATCGTCAACGGCTTCAGTTGCACGATTTCAAAAGAAGACCTGCCCGCGCTGACCAAGGTCCCTGGTGTGCGCAAGATTTTCCTGCGCGCCGCAAGGACTCCGCCAAGCCCACCTCTACCCGAAGTGGCGCCCGTGCCGGATCTGCCGGGCCCCGACAAGCCATCCTACGAAAACCTTCCCTGGTACATCGAAAAGCTGAAGGCGGACCAGGTGTGGAGGGACTTCGGAGTGGCCGGAGAGGGCACCCTCAACGTGATCCATGACAGGAACTTCATTGCCTCCAACCATCTGGCACGCAGCATCTACCGGAATCCGGACGAGATCCCGGGAAACGGCATCGACGATGACCTGAACGGCTACGTCGATGACGTGCACGGCTACAACTTTGATCGACAATCCCCACAGCTCCACACCCAGTCGTTCTCAGGCGACCCGAAGGACCGGAGGGTTCTCCACGGCACAAGTTGCGCCAACATCGTCTGCGGAGCCGGCTCGGAGTCAGGCATTCCACAGGTCGGCGTTGCCCCGCTGGGGCGCTGGGCCGGCGTGATCAACCTCGGCGGGATCGAAAGATCCGTGGAGTGGGCCATCGAGCAGGGGGCCGACACCTACAGCATGAGTTTCTCCCGGCGAAAGCTCGGCGAATACCAATCCCACTGGCGGAAAGTGATGGAGCATGGAGCCTTCTGCGGAGTGTTCTTTGTGTCCGGTGCGGGAAATGTGGAACGGGGCGATGAGTCCCCTTTCCTCATGAACATCCCGCAGAACATTCCGAACGCGGTCTTCGCCGCTGCCGGAGTTCAGAAGGATCTGAGCAAGACGCCCTTTTCCTGCATCGGCCCGGTGGAATGGAATACCGAACACTATCAGGATGGCATCGTGCAGAAGCCCGAAGTGTGCGCGTTCAACATCGACGTGCCGTGCCTGCTTCCCGATGGTTCCGTCGTTGAAAATCTGCTTCGCGGCAACTCCTATGCGGGTCCCATGTTCTGCGGAACCATCTCCCTGATGCTCTCGGCGGATCCCGATCTCCTCCCTTGGGACTTGCAGGAGATCATCACGACCACGGCGACCGATGTCGGACCACCGGGAGTGGACCATGAGACCGGTCACGGACTGATCAACTGCCACGCCGCAGTGAAGGAAACCCTCAGGCGCAAAGCGCTGCGCAACTCGCGCTGAAAGGGGACGCAAACGGGCAAGATGACGCCCGCCATCAGAATTGGGGAAGTCGCAAGGAAATGCCAGGTCGGCGTGATGATCAGACGGTCGATCGTTGACCCGACCGGCTGATCAAGCACCGCAAATGCAAATCTCCGGCGAAGCACTCAGCGCTCGGCATCCAGTTCGGCGCAATGCTCACCGAGCCACGTGAAGGCCGCGGCGATGTGGGGAGCGTGGACGCCGTGCCCCCCATTGAATTCGACGTAGTTCTGCTTGCGGATTCCTTCCTTCTTCAATCCATCGAGCACTTGTTCAGCCGCAGAAGGTGGCGCCACCTTGTCGTTCTTCCCCTGACTGAAAAAGACCGCGACGTTGCCGCTGGCCTTGCGCGATGGAGACGTGGAACGATCCATTTTCGAGTAGAGTTCCTCATTGCATCCCGTCAGGAAAAGACCCGCGATACGACGGCTGCCGTACTCCTTGCTTCCCATGCATGCCAGCACCCCTTGCGCGGCCTTGGCACCCCCGGATGAACCACCCGCGGCAAGGTTCCACTCGACCGATGCAGGCCACTCCTCGTTCAGGACATCGAGGGCCGCATCGATCATCGTGATCCGCCACATCAAGCCGTAGTTCGGCGGACGACCCTTGACGCTGTCCGAAGTCATCACCACCCAGCCCTTCGCCGCTCCCGGGGCGCCAAAATGTCGGATCGAATTTGACTGCTTCGAGTTCTTCCCCGATGAAGTTCCGAGCGTGACCATGATGTTGTATTGCTTCGTTGGATCGAAGCCCTCGGGCAGGAAGATGTGGATGTTCGACTTGGCGGAGTGCGCCTTGTTCTTGTCGTCGAAGGGGTAGCTGCTCGTATCGAAAGGCACCACATTCAGCCCAGGTTTGACCGGCACCCCGAGCAGGGTCACCTGCCCCGCAGGCCCCTTCTTGGATTCGCCCTCCGTGGGCTCCTCAACCTGTTCCTTGATCCACTGCTGATCCTCCTCCGAGAGATCGGCAATCGCCATGCGGTGCTCCTTGTTCCGGATCTCGAGGACGACATGGGCATCCCCGTCCCTGCGCAGGAACTCCCCTTCCACCGACTGCCCCTTCTGATTGGTCCAGGTCCTCGCCGAAAGTTGCATTGTTAGAGAAATCAACAAACAAACATGGAGAGGGCACCTTTTCATGACGGTGAGCAGTGTGCAAACGACCTGCTAGGTGGCGCAATCCAATAATCCCCCTCGTATCCCAAGGGATGACCCAAGGTTCTCGACGACGGGTCGACGACGCAGAATCATCCCGGCGGCGGTCAGATCGATGTTCTCGATCAACGAGCCGGGTCCCTGGCAGCTCGGACGGCCCGGGAGAAGTCAGGAATGCAGCACGCCGGTTCCTGACCGAACCCGAGATCGTTCACCCATTCATGCACAGCAGGCGGGCACCCCGGCCCCATGAAACCCTGAAGAGTGGGAAACGAGCGGCTGGAGGCGGAGGCGGGAATCGAACCCGCGAATGTCGGTTTTGCAAACCGATGCCTTACCACTTGGCTACTCCGCCGTCACACGTTCCGCGTGCGGGGGGAGATTCACTACGCAGCGTCCGCGCGCCTGTCAATGCCCGGGTTGGTCCGTTTTCCTCGATCGGGTGTCCATTTCGGCCCCTCCGATCCGGGAACGGCGGGCCCATCATCACTGCGATCCATTCTGGCCATTCGCGCCACATCCATCGACATTCCCCGCCATGTCCGACCCCGTTCGCGAACTCTACTCCCAGAAACGATACCCTGCCCTCAGTCATCCTGAGGCACACCCGGGGGTGCTCTGCGCTTCGGCACGCTGCACGGGATTGGTGTCGCCACCGCTGCCCGAGCAGTGCCGGGTGCTGGATATCGGCTGCGCGTCGGGCCACCACCTGCTCGCGCTGGCCGAGCGATTCCCGGATAGCGAGTTCCACGGGATCGATTTCTCGGACTCGGCGATCCGCACGGCGCGACAGGCGGCGGAGGCGGTGGGGCTGAACAACGTGACCTTCGAGCATGCGGACCTGCGCGAGTGGCAGCCGGGCTCGTCGGCCTACGACTATGTGATCGCCCATGGCATGCTGTCGTGGATCCCGGATGAGGCGAAATCGGCGCTGATGGACTTGGTCGCCAAGTCGCTGGCTCCCCAGGGCATCGCCTACGTGAGCTACAACACACTGCCCGGCTGGGCCATGCGTCGGGAAGCGGCGATGATGCTGAAGGCACTCCCCCAGATCGGCCCCTGCGACGGGCTCGACGCCCAGCTCAAGCAACTCGCCGAAACCGCGGCGATGTCGGACAGCGCCCACGCTCAGGATCTGGCCGAGATTTTCCGCGACATGCGCCGAAAGGGGCCCGAGATCCTGGCCTTCGATGAGCTCGCCCCCTGCTGTGACCCTTTCCATTTCAGTGGGGTGCTGCACTTGGCCGGTCAGAAGAAACTCCGCTATCTCGGCGAATCGACCCTGCCGGGGAATCTCCCTCCCAACCTCAATCCAGAGGCACTGAGGACGCTCGAGACGCTGCAAGCCGATCCCGTCCTATTCCAGCAGACGCTCGATCTTCTGTCCGGGCGAACGCACCGCAGCAGCTTGTTCTGCCATGCGGATACGCAGCTCGACACCGGCACGACCACCTCGGTGGTACTCCATTTCGCCGCTCGCCTGCGGGTCTCATCGCTGCCGGAAAAGGCGATCCATGGGGAGATCGTCGGACATTTCCATGCCGCGCTGGCCGCCGCGTCACCGGCATCGCGGTCCGTCCCGGATCTGATGGAAGACTGTGCCCGCCGGCTCGGCCCTCGTTGGGAGCCTGAACAGGCATCGAAGGCGATCGCAGACTGGCTCTATCAGGCGGCGCGACTCGGTTGGGTCGAACTCCGCAGTGAGGAAGTCCACGCCGCCACCCACGCTCCGGCGCGGCCGTGCCTGGGTGCACTGAATCTCCACTTTGCCAAGCAGGGTGATCCGCTCGTCGACGCCTTCCACCAGACCTGCCGCTTCCCCGAAAGTCACCAGAAGGTCGTGAAGGCACTCGACGGAACGCACGGACACGACGAACTGCGTGCGATCGCCCGGGACCAGGCACCGGACTTGGATTTCGACCCGTGGCTCGCTCATCTGGCGACCCGTGGCCTCTTCCCACCAGCCTGATCGAGCGGTCATCGGCATTGGGTCGACACGTAATTCTGCGGACACTCCCGGGGCTTTTTCCCTCGACTTCCCGAATCCCGGCCCGACGCTTTCGGCCGATGAAAATGAACCAATTCTTCATGGCTGCAGGTTGTGCCGCCATGCTCAGCCCTGTCTTCGCCGGTGGCGATGGATGGACCTCTGACTTTGCAGCGGCCAAGAAGCAGGCAGCGGACGAAAAGAAGAGCTTGCTCGTCGATTTCACCGGGTCCGACTGGTGCGGCTGGTGCATCAAGCTCAACGAAGAAGTCTTCCAGCACGATCCCTTCAAGGAAGGTGTGAAGGACAAGTTCGTCCTGGTGGAGCTCGATTACCCGCGGGACAAGTCGAAGCTCTCGGATGAGACCAAGGCTCAGAACGAGGAACTGCGCAAGGAATACGCCGTGCAGGGCTACCCGACCATCCTCCTGATGGACGAGAAGGGCCGTCCATTTGCACGAACTGGATACCAGGCCGGTGGCCCGGAGAACTACGTCAAGCACCTCGATGAGTTGCTCGCCGCACGCACCAAGCGCGACGAGGCATTCGCCGCTGCAGAGAAGGCCGAAGGCACTGAGAAGGCCAAGGCATTGGTCGCGGCTCTGGACGCCATGGGACTGGACGATGCCGTCGTCTCCGCCCAGTACGGTGACGTCGTGGCAGCAATCAAGGAAGCGGACCCGGAAGATGAATCCGGTTTCATCAAGAAGATCGAAAGCAACAAGAAGTTCGCCGACTTCGAAGACTCACTCAACGCGCTGGCTCGCGAGAACAAGCACGAGGACGCGCTCGCGCTGACCGAGAAGGCGATCAATTCCGGTGACTTCGAGGGCGACAACCTTCAGCAGGCCACCATGATCAAGGGCATGATCTGTGCGCAAATGGGCGACTTCGATGCCGCTCTCGCCGCCCTTGATGCCGCCAAGGAAGTCGATCCCGACAGCGAGCTCGCAAGCCGGGTGGACACCTTCAAGGACCGCATCAATCAGATGAAGGCCGCCAAGGAGGCGGACAAGGAAGAGAGCGAGTAAGGGAGCCCTCGCCCCCATTCATTCCAAGCACGGTCGGACTGGTTCCGCCCGTGCTTTTTCTTGTCTGGATCAACCACCAGGCTGGCCAACGGTCGCAGATATCGAAGGACGAGCCCGCTTGGGATTACTTGCTCAGGTCGGCGCACATGCTCAGCAGCTTGGGATCGAGCACATACTTCGAATCACAGACCTCATTGATGGGCAGGTCACCGTAGTCGCCATCGCGATACACCATGATCGCATTGGTCTTCCCCACCTCCAGGGCCTCGATCGCACCAACCGCAAACTTGTGCGCCATCAGTCGGTCGCGGACCGTGGGAGATCCACCCCGTTGCACGTGGCCGAGCACCGTGAGGCGCGCTTCCATGTTGATCGAGTCGTTGATCCATCGGGTCAGGTAATCCCCCATCTGCGTGCCTTCCGCCACGATCGCGAGGACGTAGCGGCGGCCGTCAGCAATGTCCGCCTGCAGCCGGCTACCGATCGAGTCGAGATCGTAGGGCAGTTCGGGAGTCAGACAGATTTCCGCGCCACAGGCCAACGAGCTGACCATGGCGAGGTAGCCACAGTGGCGACCCATGACTTCGATCACGAAGGCACGGGAGAACGAGGTCGCCGTGTCACGGATCGAGTCGACCGACTGACGGATCATGTTCAGGGCCGTGTCGACGCCGAGACAGTAGTCCGTTCCGGCGATGTCGTTGTCGATGGTGGCGGGAATTCCCGCGAAGGGCACCCCGAAGTCGGCATAAAATTGGTTGAGTGCCCGGAATGATCCATCGCCACCGATCACCACCAGCTTCTCGATTCCACGCTTCTTGAGATTCTCGTAGGCCTTCTGACGGTGCTCGAGTTCGAAGAACCTCTTCGACCGGGCCGACCGCAGGATGGTGCCGCCGCGGTGGAGAATCCCGGATACCAGATCCCGCTCGGCACGGACGAATTGGTCGTCGATCAATCCACGCAGTCCATCATAGACGAGCCATGGTTCGTAGCCCCGCTTCGTGGCATACTCCACGACGCATTTCACGGCAGGATTCATTCCAGCGGCGTCCCCTCCAGAGGTAAATATGGCCAATCCTTTCTTCATCGCGCGCAGGGAACGGCAGCAGGCCGATTTGGGCAAGTCCCGCGTGCCTGAAGTTTTCAGCTGCAGATTGCAGCGCCCCATGCTCGCCAAACTCATCGGCGGCTGACATCTTCCAACCATGGCGATGATCTCCCGGCGCAAGAACCGTTACCCGGTTTCCCCGGCATTGGGGCAATACCTCTACCGCTTCGACCGCCTCCGCAACATCCCGCGCATCTACGAGGATCTGACCCGCTTTGCCGGCTCGATGCCCTACGAAGATCCCTCGGGAAAGGAAACCCTGTGGCTCACCGTGTTCTACGACCCGGAGCACATGCGCGAGCTGCGGCCGAAGCTCACCAAGATCTACACCGAGCTGAAGGTCAGCGGTCACGATACCCACCACGAACACCTTCAGGTCGACCGCATCGATTTCGGTGAGTTCGGCAACTCACGCCCCTTCCGCATCCGCATCACCAACCTCTACAATGACAACTCCGACTACTTCTACGTGAAGCACTCGGACGCCTCGCGGATCTACGGACTCGAACTGGAGCACATCCTTTCGCCGAACCGGATCAACTACCTGATCAATGAAGAGACGCTGATCGAGGAACACATCGCCGGAGTGCCCGGAGACAAATTCCTGAAGGACTACCTGAACGAACCCGAACTCAACCGCGTGCGGATCGCCAAGGAATTCACCAAGTTCAACGAGAGGTGCTTCATCCGGCTGCTTGGCGACATGCGCAGTGTGAACTACATCGTGGAAGTCACTCCCGACTTCGAGGAGGTGCAATACCGTGTGCGCCCGATCGACTTCGACCAGCAGAGTTACGAAGGCCGCGGGAAAACCTATTTGGCCTACCGCTTCGACTCGAACCGAACCGTCACACGTCTGGCATTCGAAGTCCTCAACCGGCGGTCGATCCAGCAGTATGTCGCCGAAGAGCATGCCCAGATGCGCCAGCGAGCCAAGGTCGAGCGGACCCGGCTCAAGGCGCTGCTGGGACTCATGAGCCGGGAGGAACTCGCACCCCGCGAGCATGTCGCGCGGCTCGCCCTGGATCTGTCAAAGTACCACCACGACGACGTCTACCGCGACTGCAAAACGATGGGTGAACTCACCGCGACCCACGTGTCGCACATGCTTGAGATCTGACCCACTTCCCTGCTACGGGTAGGCGACTAGGCATGATTCGTCGGGCAGGTCCTCGGGCCGAGCCCGGCGGCATCGAAGCAGCATTGGATCACCTGGCGCAGGCCGGGCGTTCCGAGGATGAGCCCGGCCAACGCCCATGGCAGCGCAAGGTGCTGCAGGGCCATGGCAAACGCAGACACTCCGGATTCCCTGCGCCCGGTGGCAGGATCCAGCCAGGTCATCCGCTGCAAGGGTTCGGCGGGCCAATCGCGGGCATTCCGAAGGCGGATCCGAACCGGATCGCGACGGGCAAACCACCCGCCCAGCGAAGCGCAGGGACCGCAGTCGAGATCGATCCAGAGTTCGCACTCCTCCTGACCCGCCGGCTTCCAGCGCGGTATCCAGCGCCTGACCCTGCTCCGATACACCTGCCATTCCCTGCCGAAACGCTCATCCATGTCGCGCGATTCCGACCAACGCGCGAATCCTTCCGAGTAGATGATTCCCAGACCGGCAACCACCAACGGCCACACGCTCCAAAGGTACGCTGCCTCTAGTAGGAGAAGCAGGGTCATCGAGATCTGCATCGGGTTGGCGACGAATCCGTAGCTCCCGTGGGTGACCAGGCGGACCGGCGGGTCCAGCGGCACAGGCGTGCCACCCCCGCCCCGGGCCAGATCCCGCATCGCGGTGAGCCCCGGCAGGGCGAAGAGCCATGCCGCCGGAATCCACATCGGCTCCGCGACCACTTTGCCGAGAACGGCCAGCGCACTGGATGACTCCAGCGTGGCGAGAAGCGGCAGACCGAGCAGGGTTCCACCGAAGCAGACTGCCAGCAATCCGACCCGTCCCTCCAGGTGGGTTCCGAGTTGCGTCCATCGGCACAAGAGCAGTCCCGGAAGCAGCAGGGTCGCGAACAGAACGATGTCGGCAATCCACCAAGAGGCGGAGAGCGTGACGACCGGCTCAAGCTGCGGCATGACTCCCAGATCGAGGGAAACCAACGCCATGACGGCAAGCGGCCAGCGGGCGCCGGCAGCGTGGATGGCGAGCGGGGCCAGCCAGCCCCAGGCGATGACCCAACCGAAGTAGAGGGACAGCGGCATGCCGGCCAGATTCGGACCCGCGGCCTGGTAGGACCACATCCCCAGCGCCCGCGCCCCGAGATCCAACCACGGCAACAAGGCGGCAATCCAAACCGTGGAGAACAGCAGTCCGATGGCGAGCCGACCTTGAGGCCTCAACCACAGGGTCAGCACCCCCGCCATGACCAGCGGGCCATAAAGCACCCCCACCTGAATGGCAGCCTCGCGGGTCATTGATAGGTCTCTTGCAGAAAATACTCGCCGGCCTTGCGCACGCCGTAACGTTCGATCGGTTTGAAATACCAGGCGGGGTCGAGCAGCCGTTCGTAACGCATGGTAAGTCGCACCCGGGTGCCACCCCGCTCCGGGATGAGCTCCCACTCGGCTTCCTGCCAATCAAGCCAGTGGGCGATGTGGCTGGTGTCGTCTTGTTTCACCACCCGCGCCCGACCCTCCCCACTGACCACCACTTCCGCTGTTAGATCGCCGGGCTTGCCTTCACCGCCGGCAAAGTGGATGCGCCAGTTGTCACCGACCTCCAGGCCGGTGCCGTCGATCTCCCTCGGCATCGGGAACCCCATCCGGAGGAACAAGGGCAGTCGGGAGAGATCGAAATCCGGGCCCACACTGAGCTCCTCCCACGCTTCCTCCGGCTTCATCGATGTCCACTGTTCCACCACGACCACCTCATCCCGTGGAAAGGACAACCAACCCGTGACGCCTTCCAGACTCATGAGCAGCAGCACGGGGAGGATCACGACGCGGAACCGGTTCATGTCCCGCTGCACGCGCGAGCGGTCCACGAAGATCCCGATGATGAACCCAATCGCATAGAAGAGCGGCGCCGCCATCACGATGCAGATGAATCCTTCAATGAACAAAATGCCCAGAAGGAGGAGGAACAGCGTGATGCCCCGCATGATCATCCCCGTCGCCGTCTTCGACGCGGGAAGATAGGCCAGCAGGACCGCAAGCAGGGTCGGCAGCCCGATGAACATGAGCGCTGTCTGCTCGTAGTGCGTTGCCACCAACAAGCGATACGCCAGCGAGACCACCGCGGTCGTGATGACCAGAGCAAGGTAGGGACCGACCTTTTTTCGTGGCATCGGTGGTTCGACCACAGGCTCTGGCGGAGTTTCCGGTTCCTCACTCATTTAATTTCTGAGTTTTCAGAAATCTCTGAAACTGTCAATGCTTTGCTCATGGGAGACCCGATGTCGGCTCATGCTTGAGATCCGAGAGCCCCGGCACGAGACAGGCGCCATGAGTTTCACCTCCGGTGAACTGGCTAGAAATCGAAGTCCCTTGCACTCGGCTTCACCAATAGGATCACGCCGAGGATGAGGGCCACCCAACCGTATCGACCGGGCGAATAGCGGCTGGAATAGGAGGTGCCACCATCGATGATAATCGCTGCGATCCCCAATAGAATGGCAATCGTACCGACCACCCGTGGAAGAAACTTCCCCAGCTTCGCCGGCTTCAACTCTTGCGCCGCCTTCACTCGAATCGAGATCCGCTCGATCCCCACATCGCCGAGAATGCCCTCCCACCCCTTGTCGTCGATTTCCCGGCGGACCACCTGCAGCGACTTACCCGCCAACAGCTGATCCTCCACCCATGATTCAAGTTCCTCGCGGGATGGAGTCTTCACGGAACGAGACTGACAGCCACAGGCCGCACCGACAAACCCAACCCATCTCCCAAGTGCCTGCACCGGTTCGGGTTCATCCCTTGCCACCGTACTCCCGCAGGACCGACGCTAATTCCAGCACTCCTCATCAAGCATCCACACGACGCTGGCCGACTGGATCTCCTGCTGCCTCAGCTTGAAGAGATTCTGGCGGGTTTGGACCTGGTCGAGCGTGACAAGCGATTGATCGGCGGTCGCTTCCAGCTTCGCGGCCTGAACCTGCGCTTGCTTCATCTCGCGCCAGCTGCGGATCAAGGTGCGGACTTCCTCGCGGACCGACTCCGTCTTCAGCCTGACATCCGGTTCACTACCCAGATCGATGTGAATCATCTCGGCCAACTTGTCGGTCACGAGCTTGGTTCCGGGCACCGCAGGCTTCTGTTGATCGTGCGCTTTCTGCAAGGCGGAGACGAGTTCCTGCGAACGGGTCAGCTTGCACCATCGCTGCCAATCGGTGAGGTCCGGCCTCTCCATCTTCCGGTACGTCGGAAGCCCGCTGCCGTCCTTCTTGAAATGCACGTCGTGATACTCCGCATTGAAAAAATCGCGGACCTCGGTGAGCCAGACACTGCGCGCCTGACGGAGCGAGTTCTGCCAGCTCTGACGCGCGGCCACGAGCTTCGGGTCCGCATCCTCAGGGAGTGGCTTTGCTTCACCGAGCTGGGCGATCTCCCCGTCGATCAACTCACCCGTCTTCAGGAGGCAATGGAGTTTGACCTTCTCTTTCCGCATGCGGACTTCGGCATCGAAACTCTCACAGGTCTTCTCCCAGGTATTCTGTTCGATCTGGTGGGACAGGTCCTTGAGCTTGCTGACCGAGCGGAGTTGCTGCGGTAGCTGGGTCACCGGAGTCTCGAGGCTCTTGAGCAGATTGTCGGGCTTGAGCAGGTCACCCAGAGACAGGTCCACCATGTCCTTCACCTGGTCGGTGAGTTCCTCGACGATCGGCGTGTGTTCCATCGCCTGCAGATAGCCGATTTCCGCCGAGCGGTATTCGAGATTGCGGGACTCCATCAGGTCCTCCGCCTCACTCCAACTGATCTCCACCGTCTCGAACGGTGATTGCGCCCTCACCTCGTCGGCATACCGCTTTCCCTCGACCCGCGCGTGCTCTTCAACCGAGCCAGTGACGTGCTGCGTCACACAGCCACCGGTTAGAACGACCACCGTGGCGATTGACGCCGGGAGCAAGGCATTCATCGCTTCCCGATACGGCCGGTGATCGGAGGGTCTTTCGGAAAGACAAAAGAGTCGTGACCGATGAATCAATCGGGCTTGATGAAGCGGAGACAGTAGTTGTCCTTGAATCCGGGAACCTTGAGCTTAGCGTCGAAGGTGAACCCGGCGTCTTCGATTTCCTTGCGAAAGACTTCCTCGCCGGCCCGGACATGGCCGAGCGTCCACTCACTGGACACTCCCTCGATGCGGATGAAGTCGATGAGAATGATGCGCCCTCCGGGTTTCATTGCCCGATGCAGGGAGGCAAGCGAGGTCTTCGGGTACTCGAAGTGATGATAGACATCGCAGATGAATGCCAGGTCGATGGATGCAGTCGGCAGGGTCACCGAATCCTCGGGGCAGAGGACGGTCGTGATGTTCTGCTGTTTCTCCTGCGCCGCCCGCGCCTGGATGTGCTCGAGGAAGCGCGCATTGATGTCCACGGCATACACCCATCCCTTCTCACCCACCGCCTTGGAGAAAAGCCGCGTGTAGAGCCCGGTGCCGGCCCCGATGTCGGCAACCGTCATGCCGGGCTGGATCTCGCAGATTTCCAGGACGTCCTTCCGGTTGTGGAATACTTCACGGGACTCGACCTCGAAGCGTTTCAGCCAATCGTCCACCTTGAGGTCCGGATCGAGATAGCGCTGGTTGATCCCCGGCTTGACGCTTTTCTCGCCCGTCGTCGGAGCATCCTGTGCGGTCACCGGCAGGATGAGGAAGAGGGCACTTAGACTCAGAAGGCAGGACCATTTCATGATCGGAACTCTGACAAGAAGCCGCGTGCGAAGCGAGCCACAAGTCAGCACCGACCACGAGCCACCGGACCTCCATGCTTGCCGTCCTGACCGCCGGATGATTCTCTCACCACCCCGGGTCCGTTAGATCCTGCATCGATGCGGATCGTGTCACCCGCCCGGGACTTGATCATGTTTGGAATCGTCATCACCGCCGCCTTGCTTTGCCTCATCATGTTTGTGCTCGCACGGCACGAGGCCGACTACTCCTTCCCGAAGGTGGCGCTGATTGCACTGGGACTGGGGCTTTCCAATTTCTGCCTCACGCTTCTGGCCGGAGACCTGATCGCCCTTGTCGTGGTGCTGGGGCTGATGGTGTGGGCGCTCCATCAGTTCTGCTACCTCCGATGGGGGATGGCCGGCCTGGTGACGGTCACCTATCTCGTCTGCCAGGTCGTGCTTGGTCTGGTCATCGGATGGCTGGCGAGCTAGGCGCACCGCCGTCCGGGGTCGGCCCAGGCCCCGAGCTTCGGACGGATCCTGTCGGAACCGGGTGAGGAACTATTCCGACTCGGAAGTCATCCACTCGGCAAGAATCGGCAAATCAGCGGCGGCGAGGTCCAACCGGGTCAGCTCCTCCGCGGTGCACCAGCGGAGTTCGGAGTGTTCTCTGGCGTCCAGACTTCCGCTCGCGATGCGACACCTCAGCGGGATGAGCTCAATCGGCCCCCGGCCGTAGTCGTGAACGACGGGAGTCAGCGCCTTGCCCACATCGACCGTCACCCCCAGCTCTTCCTGCAATTCTCGCACGAGGGCCCGCGCAGGGGATTCAGCCGCTTCGATCTTACCGCCGGGGAACTCCCACTTGCCGGCCAGGTGCTTGCCTTCCGGACGACGGCAGGCGAGCAGCCGACCCTGGTCGTCCTCGATGAGACCGGCAACGACGCGAATCATGATGAAACGCGGATTCAGCGCCCTTCGGCGATGCGCTCAGCGAGCATCTCGGGCAAGCCAGCCTCACGGATCTTCGCCTGGGTGGTGGCGATGTCGTACTCGAGACGGCGGAACACGATCAGTTTGTGCTCCAAATCGTAAATGGCATACGAGGCGCGCCAGTCGCCGTCACGTGGTTGACCGACAGAGCCCACATTGACGAAGTACTTCGAGCCATCCTCGATGGCGACGGATTCTGCGGCGACTTCCTCCACCTTGCTGCCCTTGATGTAGACGCGCGGCACATGGGTGTGACCGTGGAAACAGAGCTGGGTGAACTGGTAGGAGAAGTTCGACATCGCGTCGAAGCGGTTGGTCACGTAGTTCCAGTTCGACGGCTGGTCGAGCGTGCTGTGCACCACGGTGAAGTCTGCGATCTGGCGGACCATGCGCAGTCGGCGGAGCCACGTCCTCTGCTCCTCGGAGAGCTGCAGGCGCGTCCATTCCAAGGCCGCGGCCGCCACGGGATTCATGGTTTCCAAGGAGTGCTGCCCGGAGGCGTCCTCATCGTGGTTTCCCTTCACCGTCGGGCAATCGAGCTCGCGGATCCGCTCCAGACAGGCCGCTGGGTCGGCATTGTAGCCGACCACGTCCCCGAGACAGATGTAGTCGGTGCAGCCTTGATCGGCGGCGTCAGCCAGCACGGTTTCGAGGGCTTCAAGGTTGGCGTGGATGTCTCCGAAAATGGCTATGCGCATGGGACCGGCAGCGGACTCTTCAGACGGAGAAGCTGACGGAGCGGGAGCGTGGCTGTCGAGTGAAACCACGGGTGGAGCTGGAGGCGGTCCGCTGGGAGGCTGCATGAGTGTTTCGGAGGGTCGGGAAATTCGGTTTCAGGGAACGGCGTGGGCTACTCCTGGTTGAAGATGCTTCTCTCGGAGGGCACCTTGAGTTCGCGTTCGAGTCGACGGACCTCGGCTGCGACCCCGTTCATAGGGAAGCCTTCGCTGCTACTTAAGTAGTAATTTCCCAAAAGCTCGTACGCCCGCTCCGAATCTCCGAAAAGATCCAAAGCAAGCAGGTGAGCATCACGATCGGGTTGCTCGCGCATTTCCAAGGCAAACCGGAGCGACATCAAGGTCGGCACATTCCCGCCGGGCTCTTTCTGAAGTCGTCGAACCAAGGGCAGGGCCTCATCCACGCCATCCTCGGTCCGCGCCAGGGCATAGACGTAGGCCCGGGCCACGTAAGGCAGTGTGCCACCGATCTCCACGGCTTTCCCGTAGGCCTCGGCGGCCTTCTCATAGTCGACCAGCTTGTTCGGATCCGAATACAGCCAGCCGAGCTGCCGCCAGAGCAGGGCGTTCTCCGGATTCTGGCGGGTCCCTTCTTCGAGGAAAGCAGTTCCGCGCAGCACCCACTTGCGCCACTCGGCCTTGGCCCGGATCTCGGGAAGGGATGCATCGATCTGGTAGTGGGACGCGGCGTTGTAAGCCATGTGCCACGCGCCTGCATCCCAGTAGTAGGCCGAGTTCGGGGCCAGCTGGACGATGGTGTCGTAGGTGTCGGCGACCTTCTCCCACTTCTGCCCTTCGAAAAACCCGTAGGCGCGGAGGTTCAGTACGGTCGCCACCAAGGTCCGGAGACCACCCAGCGATACCGCCCAGAAACCCTGCCCGACCTTTTTCCGGGTCTCGAGGTTCAGCGGCTTCTGCAGGAGCGACTGCGCCCGGAGCTCCTCGGTCAACGCCTGCTCCACAGGCATGCGCACGATGCCCGCGACCAGCAACAGGCCGGCGGCAAGAAGGGTGCGACGAAGATTCGAAAACATGGCGCGACGATGAGGGTCAGAATTCCTTCCGCGAAAAAATCAGCCAGGACGCGAAGGTGTAGAGCACGAAGTAGAACAGGGTCACCGCGGCGACCTTCAACAATGAGGCCGCCGTCAGCAGCTTCCCTTCGATGACGGCATCGATGACGTTGTAGATCTGCAGGTCCGGCAGCACGATCGACATCACCGCGGAGCCCAAACGGCCGAGCATTCCCGTGCCGCTGAAGTAGAACTCACGCGCGTCGGCTTGGAAGAACCCGACGAAGAGCACCAGGAAACCCACGATGGCCGTAAACAATGTGCTGGTCGAAAAGGTGGAAAGGAGCAAGGCCACCGAAGCCATCACCACCGAACGCATGAAAACCACGGCTACCGCACCCTGGAGGTTCCAGGACGGCCCCAAGGCACGCGTTTCCTGCTCCACCTGGGCCATCATCTCCGTGGAGTAGCCCATGGCCTCTCCCATCTGCTGCTGGCTTTCCACGACCTGGTTCGTCCGCACCGTCAGGATCGCCGTCATCAGCAGATCCATCACCAGCAGGGAGACCAGAATGAGCGCCGTGATCCCGAGGAGCTTGCCGAGCAGGTAGTCGAGCCGCGGCACGGGTTTGGCGAGGATCGTGTAGAGCGTCCGGTCCTCCGCATCCTTTGGCAGGAGCAGGCCGGTCGCCACGATGGCCAGCACCAGCGAGAACATCGACATCAGCCCGATGCAGGTGTTCTTGATCGCGTAGAGCACCCCGATCCCTGCCGACTCCGGCGCTGAATGGGTCGGCAGATCGAGGAAGTTCGCAGCGATGGCGATGACGAAAAAGATGCCGAGGAAATAGAAGACCTTCATCCGCACCAGCTGGGTGAAGGTGTTTACAGCAAGCACCGCGATGCGACGCGGGTTCAGAGGTCGGTTCGGTGAGCCCATCAGTTCTTGCGGTCAGTGGTTTCGCGGAGAAAGAGTCGCTCCAGAGTCGTGCGGGGGCGCCCGGACCGGATCATCTCCCCACCGCCGCTCTCGGCGACGAGGCGGTTGATCTTTTCCAGCAACTCCGGCGAGGCATCCTTCAGGATCAGCTCGGTCTGGTCCTCGATCGCCAGCAACTCATCAAGCTGGCCTTCACGGATCATGCGCCCGCGGAAAATGATGCCCACCCGGTCACAGACTTCCTGAACCTGCTCGAGCAGGTGGGAACAGAGGAACACCGTGATGCCCCGTTTTTTCAGCGCAAAAATCAGGTCGCGAATCTGACGCGAACCAATCGGGTCGACCCCCGCCGTCGGCTCATCGAGAATCACCAACCGGGGTTCCTGCACCAGCGCTTGGGCCAGACCGATCCGCTGCAGCATCCCCTTCGAGTAGCCCCCGAGGCGTCGGTCCCGGGCGCTCTCCAGATCCACCAGATCCAGTAGCTCATCCACCCTGCTTTCGAGCGATCGACCGCGCAGGCCGCACAGTTTCCCGTAGAAGCGCAGGGTCTCCGCACCACTCAGGTGTTTGTAGAAATACGGGTTCTCCGGGAGAAATCCGACCTGCTCGCGCGAATCCACTTCCAGCGAGTCGGCCCCGAAGATCCGGCAGGTCCCCGAGCTGGGGGCCACCAGCCCGAGCAGCGCCTTCATCGTCGTGGATTTCCCCGAACCATTCGGCCCGATCAGCCCATACACCTCGCCGGGCTGGATGGTGATCGATACCCGGTCCACGGCACGCAGCGGCCGCCCCCCGAACTGAGGACGGAAGACTTTGACGAGATTCTCGATATCAACGGCAGGATCCATGATGGCTCGGCAGGATGATAGAAGCCGATCCCGAGCACTGGCAACAAGCTTCCAAAGCAGAGCAGAATCGCAGTGGATTTCCCCAATCGATCCGCGAAACACCCGCCAATCCAGAGCTGACTGGACGGCCCACGCACCACGCGCCTCCCCAACGGGGAATCCGTTTCGTGACAAACTTCGGATTGTCTTCGTCCGGCAAGACTGCGAATCTCAGCTTCATGATGAACAAAATACGCATGATTCTCGCGGCAGTGATCGCGCTCGTCGTGACCAGCTGCATCGAGCACCACGTCGTTCTGACCGTGAACAAGGATGGCAGCGGCACGATCACCGAAGAAACAACCATGGGCGGTGCCGCCCTCGGCATGATGGGCGCCTTCGGCGGAGAAGCCGCAGGGAACCCCATGGATGACCTCGTCGATGAAGAAGAGGCCAAGAAGAAGGCCGCCCTCATGGGCGAAGGGGTGACCCTCGACAAAGTGGAAGCCATCGACGCCAACGGTCGCAAGGGCGGCAAGGCCATCTACTCATTCAAGGACATCAACCAACTCAAGTATTCCTACGGCGACTCCATCAGCGAAATGGGAGAAGACGCAGCCGAGCAAGCCGGGGAGGAAGTCGAAAAGTCCGAGCCCATCGAGTTCTCACTCAAGGATGGTGTGCTGACAGTGAAGAACAAGGAAGCCGCCGAAGCCATCGCGGATGAAGAGGGAGGCGAGGAGGACGCCGCCGAAGAGGAGATGGACGAAGCCAGCCTGGCCATGGCCAAGCAGATGATGGGCGACATGAAGATGTCGTTCAAGATCGAGATCCCCGGCGGCATCGAGGAGACCAACGCCACCAACGTAGAAGGCAACACGGTGACCATGATGGAGATGCACATGGGCAAGCTCCTCGAAAACCCCGAGAACTTCAAAAAGCTCAACTCCGCCAAGCCCGGCAATGCGGCTGACATGCAGGAAGCCCTGAAAGGCATTGATGGCGTGAAGGTGGAGAGCAAGGAAGAAATCACCATCAAACTCAAGTAGGAGCACCCCGGTCGCTAGAACCCATCAAACGAATGGCGGAGCCGGTGAGCGGCTCCGCCATTTTCGTTGGGCGTTGAGTGGTCTTTGGAAAATCGGCCTGCCTCAGACCTTGAGGTCGCCCTCGACGCCAACCGTCGGCTCGTTCCCCGACACCGCGGCTCCGATGAGCTTTGCCATGGTAAGGAACTTGTTGTGCTTGGTGTCCCAGTAGTGGGCATTTTCGGGCTCCACGCAGATCAGGCTCAGGTTCGGATCCTCCTTGCCGCCGGGAAACCAATTGCTGACCAGTTGGTTCCAGAGTTCATCGACCTTCTTCGGATCACAAGTGATCGTCGCCTTGCCATACAAGGTCAGGAATTCAAAAGCGGACGGATTCGAAAAAATCAGGTTCACCCGCGGATCCGTCACGATGTGTTGGTTGTGTGCCGAGTCCGCCGCGCTGAAAAACCAGATGCGTCCATCCCGATCGGTCTGCTGCGCCTGCATGGGGCAAACGTGGAAGGGCACCTGGCCGAGCTGGGTCGCGAACATGCAGGTCGAGGCATCGTTCACGAGGCTACGGATCTTGTGAATGGCGTCTTGGTCAGTAAGATTATCGGTTTCGCTCATGGTTTGTCGTGTTTGGTGATGCCGGACTTGCTCCAGCACCCCTTCCCAAAATAGCTCGTCGCATGCCGGACGTTGGAATGCGGCTTCCAGCCGTTCGCCGAGCTTGAACCGCGGATTCTTGCATGCTCGGACGTTGCAGAATGCTCGCTTTCACCTGAATCCAACCCGACCGGACTGCCGGTGAGCACGCATTCGGCACCTTGCATTTCCGACAACCTGAGCTAGCAACCCGGATGGCCGATACATTTCACGCATTCGCAGCCCTCGAGCAGGGAAAGCCGTTGGAGTCGTTTGAGTTTGACCCCGGACCGCTCGGACCCGAGCAGGTTGAGATCCGCGTGGAATCCTGCGGCATTTGCCATTCGGACCTGTCGATGATCGATAACGACTGGGGCAATGCCCAGTTCCCCCTCGTTCCGGGTCACGAAGCGATCGGGATCGTGGAAGCCGCCGGTGATCAGGTGAAAGGCGTGAGAGTCGGTGACCGGGTCGGCCTCGGGTGGTTCTCGGAATCGTGCATGTCCTGTCAGCCATGCATGAGCGGCCGCCACAACCTCTGCGCCGATGCAGAAGGGACCATCGTCGGACGCCACGGTGGCTTCGCCGACCGCGTGCGGGCGCACTGGAGCTGGGCCATTCCCCTGCCCTCCTCACTCGAGGCAGTGAGTTCTGGTCCGCTCTTCTGCGGCGGCATCACGGTCTTCGGGCCGATTGCCCATTTTGGGATCAAACCGACGGATCGGGTCGGAGTCGTCGGCATCGGTGGCCTCGGACACCTGGCGCTGCAATTTCTGAACAAGTGGGGTTGCCATGTGACCGCCTTCTCGTCCTCCGAATCCAAAACCGAGGAAGCAAAAAAGTTGGGAGCTCACGAAGTAGTGAATTCCCGCGACTCCTCGGCCATGGAGAAGATCGCTGGCACGCTGGACTTCATCCTCGTCACCGTGAATGTCCCGCTCGACTGGGACGGCTACATTTCCGCTCTCGCGCCGGATGGCAGACTTCACTTCGTCGGAGCAGTCCTCGAACCTGTGCCCGTGCCCGTCTTCCCGCTGATCATGGGACGCAAGTCCGTGTCAGGCTCACCGCTGGGCAGCCCTGCAACCGTAAGGGAAATGCTCGACTTCTGCGGTCGGCACGAGATCGCACCGCAGATCGAGACCTTTGCCATGGCCGATGTGAATGATGCCCTCGAACATCTGCGCTCCGGCAAAGCCCGGTACCGGATCGTGCTGACCCGATAGACCCGGTCCTGGGGCGGTCCATCTACCCCACGCCGACGCGCAGGTCACGAGCAGTCCAGACTTCTCCCGAGAGCGCGGCCAGCGCTCCTCTCGGCTTGCGAGCGCCGCTCTTCCGATTGGCGCCGAAACGGTCCCGGCATTCGCGAAATACCTCATCCACAAACCCACGCCCGCCGATCACTGCACCATCGGAGAAGTACCTCACCCGGTGGCGGATGAGCTTCGAGATCGAAACATCACACCTTCTCGATTCCATCGCCGCCAATTCCCTTTCCGCCACGTCACGGTTCATTCCCTGGCGCTTCACCCTTCCATCCACCTTCACCTCGACCCCCTGACCTAACAAGATCGCCCGATACTCCTTGGCCAGGCCTCCCTGCGCCCACGCTCTGGCCGTTCCCGCATGGCCTTCGTGCCCGCGCAGGGCGCGCACCAAGCCCGCACGAGCCAACTGACCTCCTGCGACCGCCTCCGCATAGCTACTCCAACGGTAGTCCGCCGGGTCTTTGCAGAGCCCGGCACGCACCGGGTTGAGGTCGATGTAGGCCGCCATCGTCCGCGCCGCCACCCCGTCCTCGACCAGCACACTCTTGAACCGTTGTTCCCACAGCCGCCCAGTCCGCCCGTGAGTTCGATTGAACCAATGGCTGAAGCGCTGGAGCAGCGCCTTCATGAACTCGCTCAGGTCGTGCATTCGATAGGAATACTGACCGACAATTCGATCCGCCTCCGCATCGTCCCCAGCCTCCCGCGCAGTGCGCAACGACTCGCCGACAGCTTCCACCCGGGCTTTTGAATAGAGCACACCCAGTCGGCCAAGAAACATCTCGTCCGGAAGCCCGCCGTTCGGCATTGGTGGGACCTCCAGCAGAAGGTGGAAGTGATTGGACATCAAGCAGTAGGAGAGCACCCGACATCCGGTGAACTTCTCGATCATGCGCATGAACATGCCGAATTTTTCCTTCTCCTCTGGCCCGAAAGCCATCCGGCGATCCACCACACGTGAGATCAGGTGGTAGATCGCAGGTTTCACTTGCGAATCCTTCCAAGGAGCAATCCACCGCGGCTTGGCCATGTCCGGACCTTGCCATCGCCCGAGCCACCAGACAAGCAGAGATTCCTATAAAAGGTGTGTCCTTCTATAAGAATTCCTCTTTTGGAAAGAGCCGGAATGGATTTCGGGCGGCGGTGGCACTCGTGGGCTTGCCCCGGGAGGAGATTGCGCCGATTCTCTGGGTATCGAAGGCAAGCACCCCAATCCCTACTTTCAGCTCCGCCGTCGGAGGTTCTCCGAGCCTTTGCTGCTTTTGCTCATTTTTTTGCTCGGAGTCTGGCTTTGGGACAATCATCTGGGCAAACCTGCGCTGCCACCCGGTCAGTCCGCCAAGGCCGACACCTGGGAGCTGGCTTTCCGCAAGGCGGATCGAGATCTGCGGCTGGCTGAGGGAACCGCACACATGCCCTCTTGGGTGCAGCCTCTGCTAGGGATCGACAACCTCCAGCAGACGCTTGCAACGCGCATCAACGCTTTGGCGCCTCTGGTATATGGCCGGCACCGTCATGACGAAACGGATCCTCGTTCGACGGCCATGGCGGACGAAGGGGCGTTTGCGCTCGGGGTCATGATCGCGGTTCATGGTCAGGGCAATGCCGCCAACGGCCCCTTCCAGCAGTTGGGTATCCCTGGTGCTCCATCGACGGAGGAAATCATGTCCCGCATCATCGAAGGCCGCGAGCACTGGTGGGACCTCGCCTACCTTCAGGCATTGGAACTGCCGGCAAGTGAGGCGGAGGCAGGAGCCTTCGCCGCCCAATTGGTGGATGCCCGGACGCGTCATCTGGTCAGCAACACGATCAAGGCCCGGGGTGCAGTGATTGCAGTGACGCTTGGCGGCCTGATCTTTCTGCCCGGCACACTGCTGGGCTTCATGCGAAGCGATAGACCACGGGGGTATGTCGGGCGGTGGACGCTGTCATTCGGCCTAGGGGTGTTCCTGCTCGCCTATTTGGCCTACCTGGGATTCAGCCTCAGTTTCAGCCACAGCATTGATTGGATTTCCCGCATTCCGAGCGACGAGGGTGGCCCCCTGATGACCATGCCGGTATTCATCACATTGGATTCCCTGACGCGGTTTCTGCCCGCGCTGATCGCGCTAGGACTGCTTTTCCGTCGCTGCCGGCACGCGATTTCACGCCTTGGACTGGCTGGTCCACTTGATGGCCGCATGGTCCTCGGGGGCTTCGCGATCCTGCAGATCATTGAATTCGGCCTCCGGATGACCATCGACCGCTCCGGCACTCCGGACGCCACCGGTGGTCTGTCGATGATGGAGGTCGGGCCCTGGGGATTGGTGCTTGGGGTCGCTTCTGCCTGTCTGGCAGCACCGGTCGCCGAGGAAATCCTCTACCGCGGGGTCCTTTTCCGCTCTTTGCACAACCGGATGCGGCTAGCTCCCGCCGTGCTGATCTCATCGGTGGTGTTCGCGCTGGTCCACTTCTACACATTGCCGAGCCTCATCATGGTCGGCTGTGTGGGCGCGGTCTGTGCCTTGGGCTATTCAGCGAGTCGGTCGCTCCTGACGGCCATTGTCCTCCACGCACTCTACAATGCATCGATAAAAATTCCGGAATGGATCGTTTATCAGACAGCGCTGTCTTGATGATCAGGCGCGAATGCCCTTTCCTCCGCACAGCACATGACGCACGAGACTTTCCAGGCTCCAGAATTGGAGCACCTCGCTGAACTTCTACCAGCCTTCGACTTCCAGGCATTCATCGCCAAGGGAGGCATGGGTGCGGTTTACAAAGCCCGACAGCGGTCGCTCGAGCGCGATGTGGCGATCAAGGTGCTGCCGCGGGAACTCGGGGAGGACGCCGGGTTCCGCGCATCTTTCGAAGTGGAGGCGAAGGCGATGGCCCGCCTGAACCACCCGAACCTCATCAGTGTGTATGATTTCGGCGATGTCGACGGGATGCCCTACATCGTGATGGAATATGTCGATGGCAAGTCGCTCTACCACTCCGCTTGGAACAAGCAGATCGAGCCGAAGCAGGCCGTCAGCATCATCAAGGGCATCTGTGCAGGACTGGGTCACGCCCATGAAAACGGGGTGATTCACCGCGACATCAAGCCCGCCAATATCCTCCTGACTCCCAAAGCAGAGCCGAAGATCGGTGATTTTGGTCTCGCGCTTGCTGCGGAGCACGACGACTCGGGCGTCCTGATGGGCACTCCCGGCTACACGGCACCGGAAGTCATCGCGGACCATTCGAAGTTCGACCAGCGGGCTGACTTGTTCGCGGTCGGAGTCATTCTCCACGAACTGGTCACCGGCCAGCGCCCTGACCCGGAGGGCAAGACCCCGCGGAAGACTTCAGGAGACCCGAAGCTCGACGCCATCTGGAAGAAGGCCGTCCAGCCAAACCCCGCGCTTCGCTACCCCACGGCCGAAGCCATGGCCAAGGATCTCGACGAGTGGGCACAAAATGCCGCTGCTCGTGCGGCCAACCCACTGATGACGGGAGCCACGGCCGTTGCAGCACCCAAGGCACCTCAAAGCGCAGGTCCCCCACCGCCACAGGCGGATGGCACGCCCGCTCCCGTCCCGGAGGTGCAGATCTCGACCGGCTCCAGCTGGGGATTGGTGCGGAACCTTCTGATCATCGCGGTTCTCGTGGTGGCAATCGGCTTCACCTACAAGCTCCTGAAGGAGACGCGTGCCAAACGTCTCGTCGAAAAGGAACGCATCGAGCGTGAGCAATACGAAGCCGAGAAGCTTGCCGCTGCTCAGCGCAAGCGCGCCGAAGAGGAAGCCCGGCTCGCCGCCCTGCGCGAGCGCGACAAACCGAAACCAAAGCCGGACGGCACCGACAAGCCGGAGCCAGAGCCCGTCCCCGAGACGCCTCTCGAGTCCCTTGCCCGTCTTCAGGACGCCCTGTTCGATGGAAAACGCGACGAAATGCCCATTGGCACCACTCGCCGCGGAAGCAGCGACTATTTCGTCGTCCCCGAAGACCTGTCGTGGCACCAAGCCGCTGCCTACGCCGAACGCCACGGTGGCCACCTCGCGGTAATCACCTCCGACGAGGACATCAACTGGTTTGCCGAACTTCTTCCCCGGGACAGCATCGCATGGGTCGGTGCCGGACGTTCCTCCGGAAAATCCTGGATCCAGATCGATGGCTCTGACTGGCCGCTTTCCAAGAATCCAGGAGGCGTTGGCGACTACGCGGCCGTCGATGAGCTCGGATTGCTTCGTGCGCGCCCGGCGAAAGCCAAGTTCCCCTTCATCATCGAATGGCACCGGGATGGGTCGAACCCGGCATCCTTGGCATCCATTCTCCAGCGGACCCGTTCGACCTTGGACAGCCCGAACCCGGTCTATCCTCCCGGCACCAAATCCCTCGATGGTCGCCATTTCGCCATCATTTCCCGTCCCATCAAACGACGCGACGCCGCCCTGATGGCCGAGCAGTCAGGTGGCATCCTCGCCGTTCCCGCGACCCGCAACGAAGCCGACTGGCTGGCCGAAAAGGCGGTCGAACTCGGTGAAAAGCTCTCCTTCTGGATCGGCGGATCCCGTCAGGGTGCCGTGTGGAAATGGGACAGCGGCGAGCCGTGGGAATTCGCCAAGTGGGCCGAAGAGGCCGACCCGGAAGAAGGCGGTGAATCGCTCGCACTGCTGACGGGCGAAGGTTGGGAAGACATGGACCCCACCGAAAAGATCGACGGTTTCATCATCGAGTGGAGCACCGATGCCACCCGTGCCGATGAATCCAGCGAGGAGGAGCAAATGGCCAACCAAGAAGGCGGAAACAGCTTGGAAGCCTTGAACTCCATGGCCGCCACTGCCTTGGAACGGATCGGCAAGGAACGCGACGACAAGCTTGCTGCCAATGCACGCACCTTCAACTGGGACCTCGATGTCTGGTTCCGGGGGTTGAACAGCAGCGACACCACCAACTGGCAACCCCATGTCGATGCCCTCAAGGCACTCGTGGTCGACAACCGCGTGCCAGGGCCCGATGCCTTCGGAGAAGGCTCGGAAATCGCGCTGTCACCCCGCATGGGCGAGGTCTGCGACTACGGCTACAAGAAGCAAACCGAGATCGACTTGGAACACGAATCGGCGGCCGACCGCATCCGGGATGCCTACATCGACCGGGTCAACACCGCCGCTCAGGAAGCCCAGACGAAAGGTCAGGATGGCTTGGCAAACAACCTGCGTCGTGCAGGAGCCGCTGCGAGCGAAGACCTCGATGTCTGGATCGAGAGCATCGTCTCGGAGTGACGCTGGCGCGCCGCCTATTGGTTGCGCATGAAGTCCGCCACCTGGGCGAAGAACGCGCCAAGGGCCTCGCGGGTTTCGTCAGGCACCTTGGTTTCGATCATCGCGGCTTCCATCATTTCCAGCCACCGATCCCGCTCGGCTTCGCCGATGGAAAACGGTGCATGCCGCATCCGCAATCGCGGGTGACCACGCTTCAGCAAGTACGCCGACTCCCCCAACAGGCGGAAACATAGGAAATCGAGCAGGCGCTCCTCCGATCCTTCCCAATCATCCTCCGGATACATCGGCCCGATCAGGTCGTCCTCCTTCACGCGGCGGTAAAAGTCCGCCACCATGGACGTGAGACCCTCACGCCCGAGATCCCGCTTCACCTGTTCCTCGACGGTCGCCATGCCGCGGAATACCCCTTCGCCTCCGGATGCTCCAGAGTTTTCAGGAAGCTCCCCTCACATGGCACCACCCGCCGGACCAGCGCGCCCGCAGAGGAAGCCCGAACAATCCGCTGAGATGCTCGGAAGTCAGCCATGTCCTCGCCGGTCCATCAGCATGCACCCGCCCCTCCTTGAGCATCACCACGCGCTCGATCTCCGGGGGAATCTCACCCGGATGATGGGTGACGAGCACCAGCGTGTGCCCATCGCGAATCAATTCACGAAGGATGTCGCTGAGCTCCGTCGCTGCAGCGAAATCCAGAGCTGTCGACGGCTCATCGAGCACCAGCACACCCGGATCCGGTGCCAGTGCCCGGGCGATGAGAAACCTCCTCCGTTCTCCCGACGAAAGCGCACCGAACTCGCGATTCACCAGATGCCCGATCCCGAGCCGATCGACCGCCCGCGAAGCCGCGATCCGCTCGGTCTTCGAAAACCGCATGGTCCGAACCCGCCCATAGGCTCCGCGAAAGGCCGTCAGCACCACATCGAAGGCCAACTCTTCCGGATCGAAGCGAGCCACCTCCTCCGGCATCACCACCCCGATCCGCTCGCGAAGCTCGTCGATGCACCACCGTTCCTCACCAAACAGGCGACAGTACGACTCATCCCGTACTTCCGGGCGTAGCCCGCCAACCAGCAGTTGCAGCAAGGTGCTCTTCCCCGAACCATTCGGCCCGAGGATGGCGACACTTTCCCCCTGCCGGAAGCTCAGCGAAACATCGTCCAGCGCCGCGACTTCCGCCTCCTCGCCGCGCCACACGTGGACCCGTTCCAGTTCGAGAAATGGATCACTCACAGCTCGCCGCTTTTGATCCTCTCCGCGAACCGCTTCACATAGGCCCCTGCCTTGCGATCCTTCAGAGTCTCGTTCACCCAGGCTTCCGGGATGTCATCGATTGCATCCACCCTCATCAGCGCATTGATCAGGTATTGGAGTGAGTATTCATGCGTCTCGGACATCAGCTCCTTGAGCATTGCGGCACGGCCTTCCTTCTCTTTGCCCATCCGGCAGAGCGCCTCGGCAGCCGTCACCCGGTTGACCGAGTGCTCGTCACGAAGGCCCGTCAGAATTGCCTCCAAACCGGCCTTCTGACCCGCGATCTGAAGCCCTTGCAGCGCCCAGTAGCGTTTCACCGGGTCATCCGACGAGGCGAACTCCATCAGCGCCCCGACCTCTCCCAGATCAGCGCGACTGGCGAGGAAGGCCAGATCAAGCACACCTTGAAAATCGAAGCCGCTGCTGCGGACAAAGTCGGTGATCGGCTTCCCGCCGGCCAAGGCCGCCCACATCGGCTCGGGCACCAGCCCGGTGTCCTTCACTTCGGTCATTTTGCCCTTCAGCCGGGAGCGCATGGCGACGAGCCGCTCGGCATGCGCAGGATCCGCCGCCAGATTCCTCACCTCCCACGGGTCCGACTTGAGATCGAACAACTCCTCCTCCACCTGCGGTGCTTCCCACATCGCCTTGTGAACGCCATCCAACTCACCGTCCTGCCACGCCTTCCGGTAGGCGACCCAGCTGGGCATGGAAAATTGATAGAAGCTGTATGGCGCCGCCGCCAGTTGAGGCGTAAACCTCCGAATGTACTTCCATCGCCCGTCGGTGATACCACGGCGCATGCCGTAGAGCTCATCAAAACGGTCCGCATAGAGGAACACCATGTCATCCTCCGGCGCAGCCTCCCTGTGCTCTCCGAGAAACGCACGTCCCTGCATCGCATCCGGCTTCTCCAGCCCGATCAGCGACAGCAGCGTCGGCGCAAGATCCACGAAGGCCACCGGTTCATCGACCTTGCCGCCCCTCTTGAACGGAGTCAGATGACCCCATTTCGAGGGCACATGCACGACCATCGGCACACGCACGCCGGTTTCCTTGATGTAGCGCTTGCCCCGCGGCGTCACACCGCCGTGGTCGGAGTAGTAGAAAACAATGGTGTCCTCAGCCAAACCCGCCTTCTCCAACTCGTCGAGCAGTTCACCCACCTGGCCATCCATGGTCGTGATCTTGTCATGATACGCCGCGATGTCCTTCCGCACTTCCGGCAGGTCCGGAAGATACGGCGGCACATCGACCTCGGATGCCGCCAGCCGCCTCGGCTCCTTGCCCCGCTTGTTGGGGAACAGCGAACTCTCATGGCTCACCGTTAGATTGAACACCGCCATGAATGGCTGCCCTTCCGCACGATTCTTGTAGTGTGCCTTCCCGCTGCACTCATCCCAGATCGCGCGGTCATCGCCCTTGAAGTTGAAATCGGTCTTCGAGCGGTTGGTGCAGTAGTATCCCTGCCCCCGGAGGTAGGACACATACGACTTGAAGCGCTCCGGAATCGGATGCCGGCTGCGCATGTGCTGCGTCCCCTGGGTCACGGCATAGGCGCCATTGAGGATGGTCGAGCGAGCCACCGCGCAGACCGGAGCATTCGAGTAGGCGTGCAGGAACAGGTGGCCTTCGTCCGCAAGCGCATCGATCCGTGGCGTCTTCGCCTGCTCGTTTCCATAGCAGCCGATCCAGTGGGCCGAGTTGTCCTCACTCGTGATCCAGAGGATGTTCGGTCTCTCGGGCTTGTCCGCACCGAGTAGGGTCAGATTCAGCGAAATACCAAGCAGCAGCAGAGGTCGAAGCATGCCTCTCCATACTTCGTTCCCAGAACGTTTCCTACACGAATCCACGGAGGTCTGCGACATGCTCGCAGTCCCCTTCCGAACCGTCGTGCGATCGGGCTCTGCTACTTCTCAGGCGCGGGAACGACCAGCGTGGGCACCAGCGCCTTGCGGACCATGCCTTCAGCCACCGAACCGAGCAGCAGCGAAGCGACCATGCCATGGCCGTGGGAACCCAGCACCACGAGATCCGCATCCGTTTCCTTCACGTAGTCGGAGATCGCCGCCATGGGGCTGCCCTCCGCCAACCGCGAAGAAGCGCCGGGCGTTCCAGCCGCCAGCTCTTCCAAACGCTTGGTTGCACGCTTCCGCGCCTCCTCCTGAAACACATGCATGGCCGGGAACTCGTCCGGCGTGAAACCATAAGCCGTGTAGGCCGGCTCAGGTTCGAGCACATGCACCAAATGAAGCTCCGCACCGAAGGCTTGTGCCTGCGCCGAAGCCATCTCCACGACCCCTTGGGTCGAGTCCGAAAAGTCCACTGCAGCGATAATTTTCTTCATGATGGAAACCCTAGCACCCGATTCACGGTTTGACGACCCTTCGAAAAGGCATGCGCGTGCAATCGCAAATCATGCGCGATTCGCCCATGACAGGCGCCGAAACCCACTCCAGACTACGCCCGACATGATCAAGTTTCTCCACACCCGCATCCGCGTCCAGGACCTCGATGCCACCATCGCCTTTTACGAAAAGCTCGGATATCAGGAAAAGGAAAGGAAGACCTCGCCACAAGGGAACCAACTCGCCTTCCTCGAACTCCCCGGCAACGACTGCTTCCTCGAACTGACCTGGTCCGCCGACTACAAGACGACCTGCCCGGAAGACCTTATGCACATCGCCCTCGGCGTGCCGGACATCATCGACTACTGCGACAAGGTCGAGAAATCCGGCATCGAGATCTGGCCCGACGGCTGGCGCGAAAAATTCAGCTCCGGCGAGCGCAAGATGGCCTTCGTCACCGACCCCGACGGCTACGAGGTCGAGATCCTCGAACGCTGATGGGAGCCACCGGGCCCGTGAGTCGACCTCCCATGCTCCGACTCCTCACGCTGCTCTGCCTCGCGGGTCTGGGACTTGGGCTCAGCGCCGATGCCCTGTTGTACACGCTCGACGGGTCGAAGTCCGGCCCGCTCCCCGCGCTCACTCCCGGACTGCACAGCGACTACGCCGAGGGAACATGGAGCAGGCTGCCGCGTTTCCACACGCTGGACGGCATGAGCCATGGAGTGGTGAGTTCACCCGACCTCTCCATCCGAAAGCGCGACGACCATTTCGCCTGCCGCTTCCACGGCATCCTTCACGTCACCGATGCGGGCACCCACCAATTCACCCTCACCAGCGATGATGGCTCCAAACTCCGGATCGCAGGGGAAACCATCATCGATCTCGACGGCCTTCACAGCGCGACGGCGAAATCCGCGACCGTTGATCTCAAGCAGGGATTCTATCCTTTCGAGCTGAGCTACTTCGAGGCAACGGTCAGTGAGAAGCTTGAGCTCAACGTGACTTTTCCCGACGGCCGCCGCGGCCCCATCCCTCCCCAGTTGCTGCTGCATCCCGCCGACCGCGCCTTCTCGGCCGGCGAAAAAACCCTCCAATCCGAAGTCGTTCACCACAAGGAACCCTACCTGCTCAGGCTGAAGGTCGACTTCAGTGCGGCCCGCGACCTCGAGCCGCTGATCGGTCGCATCCATGAGGCCTTCACCTCCAGTTGGGCGCCGACTCTGGACCTGCTCGGCCAGCACAGCGACGCAGCCTCCAAGGTGGTCCATGTGACCTTCAAGCCCGGCATCAAGGCCCCCGCCTACGCCGAAGGGCGCAACATCACGATTTCCACCGCCCATCTCCGCCGCAACCCCGAAGACACCATCGGTGTCTTCATCCATGAGCTCAGCCACGTCCTTCAGGACTACCGGGGTCGGGGGCCGGGATGGTTCACCGAAGGCTCCGCCGACTACGTCCGTTTCAAGCTGAACCCCGACGACGCCTGGGCCCGTCACTGCCGGCGGAACATCCAGCGCGACAACCCTTTCGGCAGTTACTGGCCGTCCACGGCCTTCCTGCTCTACCTCGAAGCGACCTATCAGAAGCCGATTGTGAAGGCGGTGTCGCAGAGCATCATCGCCGAAAATTACCAGCCGGGCATCTGGCAGGATATCACCGGCAAGTCCCTTGAGGCACTGGCGGCCGAATACGCCAAGAGCAGCTGGACACCGGAGTAAGGCACGCGGGCCTCCAGGCGCCCACGCAGCAGACCACGCCGGCCGGGCTTCACTTCCGACCACCGCCCGATGCCCTGCAAGCCTCGAGCAGGGCGGTGAGTTCCTGAACTACCTCCGGGTGCTTCGCCTGTAGATTCGTCGTCTCGCCCGGATCGTCCTTCAAGTTGTAGAGTTGGATCCGGGCCGCGCTCTTCGGCATCCTCGTGCGCCCTCCCGAGCCCTTGCCCACAATCAACTTCCAGCCCCCCTTCCGCAGTGCAAACATGCCACTGCCCGAATGGTGGATGGTGAACTCCCGCAGCGCCCCGCTCTGGTGTTTTCCTTCGAGCACGGGCATGAAATCCACGCTGTCCTCGGCAGAACCCTCCGGCAGGGAAAGGCCGGCGGCAGCCACACAGGTCGCCATGATGTCGGTGGTGCAGATCACCTGATCCGAGACCTGACCACCCCCAATCTTCTCCGGCCACGAGATCATGAAGGGCACACGGTGTCCGCCTTCCAGCACGTCCGTCTTCTGACCACGAAAGTCCCCGTTCACCCGATGTCCCTTCTGAATCGTCTCATAGGCCTCCGGCACGGCGAATGATGCGTTGTCACTGGTAAAGACCACCATCGTGTTCCGCTCCACACCCGCCTTCTTCAAGGCCGCCATCACGCGCCCGACCGCCCAGTCGGTTTCCACCACGTAGTCGCCGTACTGTCCGATCCCGGAACTCCCCTGAAAGTCCTCGTTCGGAATGACCGGCTTGTGAGGTGAAGGCAGCGGCAGGTAGAGAAAGAACGGAGCGTCCTTTCCCGCCTCCTTCACGATGAATTCCTCGGCCTGCTCCGCGACCAGCGGCAGATAGTCGATGTGCTTGAACTCCGACGAAATCGCGCCACCACGGATGTAATCGAGTTGCTTCTTCACCGCCTCGAACTCCTCGTCCGGCTTCTGAATGAAGCGGTCATCCTTCACCAAGGCATACGGCGGCATGTCGAGCGACGCCGTGATCCCGAGAAAGGTATCAAAGCCCACCGTCGTCGGCCCCCGCTCGATCTTCCCATCGTAGTCCCACTTGCCCCCCGACTTCGCGATGTTCATCCCGAGGTGCCACTTGCCGATGCATGCCGTCCGGTATCCCGCTTCCTGCAAGACCGAGGCAACCGTCGCCCGGTCCTCCTCGATCAAGGCCTGACTGTAGCCATTCAGAACCCCACGCTTCAGCCGGCTGCGCCAACAGTAACGCCCGGTGAGCACCCCGTAGCGCGTCGGCGTGCATACCGAGGCATTGCTGTGCCCGTCCGTGAACCTCATCCCCGCCGCCGCCAGCGCATCGAGATTCGGTGTCTTGATCTTACCCTTGTCATAGTAGCAGGAGACATCACCCACGCCGAGGTCATCGGCGAGGATCACCACGATATTCGGCTTCGCCTGCGCAAGCGCAGCTCCGAGGAGAATCGTCAGGAGAAATTTCATCTGGCTGATCAAACGTCCACGCCCGGCCGGGCCTGTCACCCACGCCGGATCCGCGAGACTCATCTCGTCACTTCCGTGCCGATCCCGTAGTCGGTGAAAATCTCCAACAACAGGGCGTGAGGCAGCCGCCCATCGACGAAGTGGACCTTCCGGACTCCGGCATTCAGCGCATCCAGCGCACTCTTGATCTTGGGAATCATCCCACCTGAGATCGTGCCATCCTCCAGCAAGCCATCGGCCTGCTCGCGGTTCACCGATTTGATCAGGGTGTCCGGATTGCTCGGATCCTTCATCAGGCCCGGGACATCGGAGAGATAGACCAGCTTGGTCACACGCAGTTCCTTGGCCAACGCGGCCGCTGCGAGGTCGGCATTGATGTTCAGCGGGCGACCGGTCGCCAGCTCGGCCGCCAGTGGCGAGATCACCGGAACGATCGCCGCATCGTGGGCCGCCGCCATATGCTCAACGCGACAGCCCAGCACTTCTCCCACGCGGCCGATATCCGCCGGGTTGCCCTGGTCATCCTTGACCCTCATCTTCTCACCCAGAAACACATCCGTCCCCGGAATTCCCGTCGCCTTGCCACCGAACTCGCGGATCATCTGGACCAAGCCCGGATTGATCTCGTTCGACAGCACTTTTTCCACGATCGAGATCGCCTCGTCCGTGGTGCGCCGGAAGCCACCGACAAACTCGGCCTCCAGGCCCGCCTCTTTCATCGCGGCCGAGATCGCCTTGCCGCCGCCATGCACCACGATCGGGTTGATGCCAGCCACTTCGAGGAAAACGATGTCGCGCATCACCTTGCGCACCAGATCGGGATCCTCCATGGCCGAGCCCCCCATCTTGATGAGGAAGGTTTTCCCGCGAAACGCCTGGAGATAGGGCAGGGCTTCAATCAGGGCTTCGGCTTTGTCGATCGGTTGTTGGAGACTCATGGCGGACGGGCGACATCATACGGTCCCCACCCGCCGCTGGGAAGCCTCGGCCTCACCGACGCTTCTTGCGCCGCTTCTTCGGACGCTTGGACTCATCCGGCTTGGCCACCTTCGTCGCCATGCTCGCCTGCTGGCTGGAATCCACCACCTCCACCCGCTCGCGCGCGGCCAACCACACCGAAGCCACCACCGCCCCGATCGGCATCGACAACCACACCAGTGGCATCGGTCCGATCTGCGCGAAATGAATCAGCACCGCCAGCACCACGGCCAGACCAACCGTCCAACAGAGCGCGACCACCACGGAGCGCTTCACGACATGCCGCGACATCGTCGCGCCGATCGCCAGCGCGAGCAGCGAAAGGATTCCAACCAGAATCCGGCGATCCACCACCTTCATCTGATGACTCTCCGTGCGCACCGGGGCTCCACGAATCGCCGCATCGACCCGTCCCAGCCGCTCGGCCCACTCGCGGTCGGCCTTCCCTCCGAGAAGACGTTCGTCCGTTAGAATCAATGTGGCCCCCTCGCGGGCGAAATCCTCCGGCAGCGTATCGGCAATCACCGCCGTCGCCTTCAAGGCCTCGCGCTCCGGCGCCACCTCCGGGAGATCCAGCCGACCGCGGAAATCAATCGGGATGCGCGGCCCATCGGTTCCCAAACGGATGAAGCGCCCCATGTGGACGTGGACCTCATCGAAGCTCAACCCCCGCCTCGCCACCTCCACCGCCAACGGAAGCGCGAACACCACACGGTCCGACCAGCGCGCCAGCAGATACTCGCGCTCCGCATCCGGCTCCTCGGTCTCGATCCCCGTGAACCCCGCCAGGCTCCTGTCGCCACCCATCTCCGGAGCCACCCCGCGGATCCCGTTGACCACCGGCAGCTTCGTGCCATCGCCGATCACCTCCGAATAGGCCAGCGACGCCCGTTGGAACGGAGCGGCGACCGGCGCCGGCGCCGTGCTGTCCTTCAACCGATACCCGAGCACCAGCCCATCCATCCGATCCATCACCCGCCTCATCGCCTCGACCGCCAGCGTGTCCGGATCATCCCACTGCAGCGGGTATCCCACGCCCATCGCCTTCACCCCACGCTCCTGCAGGCGCGCCATCAGCACCATCACATCCGCCGGGGGCGGCGGCACCTGCTCGAAAAACCCATCCTCCTCGTCATCGAGAAACAAGGCCTGCAGCGGAGCCACCTCCGCCGCGACCTCGAACCGCTCGATCATCCGCGGGTCATCCGCACTGCCGGTCCCCGCGACTTCACCCGGATGACCGGACAGCCACCCGAACAAAGCCAGATCCAGACGCTGCAGGATCTCCACCTTGAACGACACAGCCATGAACACAGCCAGCCCCACCGCCAGCGCCATCATCGAGGCGAGGAAGGAAGCCAGCCGGGTCTTGCGCTCCGCAGTCACCCGCGCAGCGAAACCCAGCGAGCGCGCTGTGAAAAGTCAAAGCGCACGCCACGCTCCACGCAGCTCATCGGTAGGCCGCCGCCTTTTCCAGGAATGGCTCGAGAAGCTCCCCGTAAGCCGTGCCTTCGGACACCTCCGCCAGTAGCTTGGCCGCCACCGGCACGTGGGGCTTGTACCACTCGTCCTCACGATTCCAGATGATGTTGCCGAAGGCTCCCATCGCCTGCATCAGCCGCTGGATCGCCACCTCTTGGAACAACTTCTCCACCGGCCGCTCTTCCGACACGTCCTCCCACAGCGCCAGCAGTTTTTCCCGATCCTCCTTCGAGTGATCCATGTAGGGATCATAGATCAGCGAAGCGAGGTCATACTCCTGACGCCCGCGGCGCATCCCCTGGAAATCGATCCAGTAGGCATCCCCCTCCACCAGCATGAAATTCTGGGACTGGAAATCACGATGGACGAGATGCTTCGTCGCCCCGCCGAGCCGCTCCGCCAGATCCCTGAACTCCGGCGACTGCCGGATCGCCGAGGCGTCCATATTGAGGAGATCCCCGGCGAGGTGGTCGCAGAAATACTCCTGCTCCCAGCGATACATCGCCGCATCGAAGTTCGGGTTGAACTCCGCATCCCGGCCGAGCCGCGAGTAGTAGAGCTTGTCGAGCTGTTGGAAAATCGAGCGGTAGTACGGCTCGCGCACCTCCCATGGCTCATCCTTCAGCGAGAGCAGGTTCTCATCGCCCAGATCCTCCACCAGCACCACCCGCCACTTCAGGTTCTCGTGAAGGATGCCCGCCACCTTGATACCCACCTTCTCGAGGAAATGGGACACCGGCGGGTAAAAATCATTGTCCGGGCGCTCATCCGTCCAGTGGATGCCGATGAAGGGCTCATACTCCTCCGTCGTCACCCGGACGATGGTCCGCCCCGAGGCCCCACGTTGGATCGGCTCCAGCGTGACCTTTTCCATCGGATCGAACTCCAGATACTGGCGAACGGTAGTGAGAATCGAATCGGCCGACATCGCGGCGGGAGAATCCAGCCGCACCCCCTCAGGGGCAAGGGGAAACTACCTCGCACCAAGCCCCTCGAGATAGCAAGTCGGCTCGCGGCCCCCTTGGCAGGATTCCTCCTCAGCGCACCCGCCGGCGAATCAACCCCAGAACACCGAGCGCTCCGAGCAGGGTCACCGATGGCTCAGGCACGGCAGGCAAAGCAGTGGCCGTGTCCTCGAGCCGGACGTTGTCGAAAGCCAACTCGCCCTCATCCAGATCGACAGGGCCTACCAGCCCTCCTCCGCCCCCGAAATTTCCTGCGGATCCCTCGATCTTGAACACGAAGAGATCACCCACACCGGTAGTCCACTCGCTCAAATCCGATTCAAAGCCGAACGTGGTCAGGGGCCCACCATTGAATCGATAGGCCGAGTTCGTCTTCTGAGTCGTCGCATCGTAGCTCAGGATAATCGTCGCAGTGGAGGCGGTGCCATCTCCCACCGGAACGATCGGATCGTTGATGTTCCCACCAGAATCCTCACCACCGGGGGCGCCCGGGTCGAGACGGTCCGCAGAGCGCACGGCCTGCGTGGCACCGCCAAAATTGATCGCCGCCAAATTTACCTCCAGACGGTCTCCATTGTCGTATGCACTCGCGATCTGCACGGTCAGGGCAGCACCATCACCATCCCCAAATCCCGAAGACAGGTCGCTCAGATCCCCGATGTTCATCGTAACCGTGAGCGTCCAATCGCTGGTTTGTGGGAGCGTGCTGATTGCCTGCAAACGGGCTATCGGACGAACTCCCGTTACCGATCCAGCCGTCACGAAGCCCAAGGCTCCGTCCGCCGTGGTTTCGAATGATCCGGAATCCTCTTCAGACAGGGAACCGAGATCCCACTTGGTTCCGTCGATCGCCCCCGAACTGAAGTCATCCTCAAAGACCACAGCGGCCGGGGAGAACGATCCAAAAAGGAAGGAACAGGAGACGATGGGCAGCATGTTGGAACAGTGGGAGGAAATCATGGCCGGGAAAACTCTTGGGAGAGCTGTGGACTGGCAAGCATCAAGCGCGCCAACCCGAGTCATCAATCCCATCGCCACCTCACATCCTCACCTCACCCACCAGCGACTCATCCGCGCCGACATCGGCACCCGGCCACACGACGGAATCCCGCACCACCGCGCCGTCAGCAATCGTCGCCCGCGGACCAATCACGCTCCGCTCGACCTGCGCGCCCGCGGCGATCACCGCATCGACATGCACGGGATCTGCCAAGCCCAGTTCCCGATGAGCCGTCAGGTAGCTCGCCGGATCCCCGAGGTCGAACCAGATACCATCGTCGATCACAACACACCCCAGCTTGCCCAGCTTGATCAGTTCGAGAAACGCAGGAATCACCGAGACCTTTTCCCCTTCAGGCAGGAACTCGAGCAGCTCGGGCGAAAAGCAGTAGAGCCCGCTGAACACATGAGAGCCGTCCGCATGCCCGAGCATCCTGCGGATGTCCGTCACGCGCCCGTCCACATGCGCGATGTGCTTCGCCACCCCCTCGGAACGGAGGGCCAGGGTCGCGATGTGATCCGACGCCTCATGCGCTTCGATCAGCCGACCCAGCGGCATCGACGAATAGATGTCACCATTGTGCACCAGCACATCGTCGTCACCAATCCACGAGGCGATGTTCTTGATCCCCCCGCCGGTCTCCAACAGCTCCGCTTCGTGGAAAAGATGAACCGGGCAGTCCTCCCAGGATCCCACCATCCCGCGCTCCCCATTGGCCCCCACGAGCTCGCTCTCCCGCCAATCCCCGATCCCCAATCCTCGATCCTTCGCCTGCCACGCCTCGGGCAGGTGATGGGTGTTGATCGCGAATTCACGGACTCCCAGCTCCCTGCACGCCACCATTCCCCACTCCACCAGCGGGCGGTGAAAGAGAGGCACCAAGGGCTTGGGCAAACGTTCGGTGAGCGGTCGGAGGCGCGTTCCCAGTCCCGCGCCAAGCATGAAGGCCTTTTGAATCACGCGCATGGTTTCTGGCCATCCAGCCAGACCGACAAGGGAAATCACCACCCACCTCACCGGCCTTCCCTGCGAATTGCCGGATCCCGCAATCCCCATGCCCAGCGTGATTGCGGCCCCGGCTCATCGACCGCCCCCGCCGGATCTGCGCCTCCCCAGCCCGCCTCGCCCGGAAATTTTCCGAGATATTCGGCATTTTCCGACGTATTTCCCCCGCTCTTCCGCCATGACCCGACGACTTTTTGCCACCCTTTCGACCGTCTCCGCCGCCTTCGCCCTCCCCGAAGGCTTTGAGATTCAGGAATTTGCCGGCCCGCCGAATGCCGACTACCCCGCTGCGATCACCGTCGCTCCGAATGGCGATGTCTACGTGTCCTCCGACCAGAACGGCTCCCTCGGGAAGAAGGAAGGCATGGGGCGCATCATCCGCTGCCGGGATACCGATGGCGACGGCAAGGCCGATGACTTCATCCATTTCGTGCCCGATGTCGACAGCCCCCGCGGCGGCCACCTCGTCGGAGACACCCTGTTTCTCATCCACCCACCCTACCTCTCCACCTTCCGGGATACCGATGGCGACGGCGTGGCCGACGAGAAGAAGCAGCTCGTCAAGGGCTTCGGCGGCGGCATCGAACACCCGCGGGGAGCCGATCACACGACCAATGGCGTGCGCATGGGAATCGATGGATGGCTCTACGTCTCCGTCGGCGACTTCGGCATGGCCGATGCCGTCGCGGCCGATGGGACCCGATACACCCTGCACGGCGGCGGCGTGGTCAGGCTGCGCCCGGACGGGTCCGAAATGGAGCCCTACGCACTGATGACGCGGAATACCTGCGACACCGCCATTTCCCCCCAGCTCGATCTGTTCAGCCGCGACAATACCAACGACGGCAAGGGCTGGAACACCCGCTTCCACCACTACACCGCCCTGGCCGACCACGGCTACCCGCGCCTCTACAAGAATTTCGCCGACGAAGCCATCGCTCCCCTCGCCGACTACGGGGGCGGTTCCGGCACCGGCGCCCTGTGGCTCAGCGAACCGGGATTCCCCGGTGAGTTCGGCGACATGCTATTCTCCTGCGACTGGACCACCGGCAATATCTACCACCACCCCTTCGAGCGCGAAGGAGCATCCTTCAAGATCAAGCAGGAGGTCTTCCACAAGCTCCCCCGCGCCGTCGATATCGATGTCGATGGTTTTTCCAGACTCTACCTCGCCGACTGGCGGAACGGCCGCTTCAACTACAATGCCAAGGCCGAGGTCGGCATGATCCAGATCGTCACTCCGAAAGGAGGCACGCCCGCGAAATACGAAGACGTCACCAAGGCGAGCGACGAACGACTCATTGAACTCCTCGCCTCACCCAGCGGCGTCCAGCGCCTCGAAGCCCAGCAGGAGATGCTCGGACGCGGCCAGAAACCACTCTTTGCCGAAAAGGTCTTCGAGCTGGCCAAGGACCGCTCCAAGGATGCCGCCGCACGCGTTTGCGCCATCTTCACCTTCAAGCAACTCTACGGTGCGGATAGTACCCGCTACCTTGCCGAGCTGATCGAGGATGAGAGTGTCCGCGAGTTCGCCCTGCGCGCCATGACCGACCGCCGCAGCCAGCTTGATGGCGTGCCGCTGAAACCCTACGTCGATGCCCTCACCGACAAGAACCCGCGCGTCGTCATCCAGGGCCTGATCGGCCTCGAGAAGCTCGGAGCGAAACAAGCCGCTCCCGCCATCCTCGCCGCCTCCGCCGACTGGCAGGAAAAAGGCGTTTCCCCCCGCCTCCGCCACACCGCCATCGCCACGCTGGCATCACTGCAGAACATCCCCGCCATGCTCGAGGCCGCCACCGACACCAGCCAGCGGCTTGTCGCCCTGCGCGCCCTGCAGCGCATCCACCAGCCTGAGGCCGTCAACGGCCTGCTCGAACTCGCCGGCTCCACCACCGACCTCGAACTGCGCTTCGACACGCTCATCGCCCTCGCGCGACTCCATTTCGAAGAGAAACCATGGGACCTGAAATCATGGTGGGGGACCCGCCCGGACGACCGCGGTCCTTACTTCGAGCTCGTCACCTGGGACTCCTCCGAGCGCATCCGCGCCGCTCTGGAAAAAGGCTTTGGCATGATCCCGGCCGAGCGCCAGACGGGGTATCTCGATGCCCTCGCCCGCAATCGCATTCCCGTGTCGGAACTCAAGCTTGCCGGGCTCGACCCCATCCTCGCTGCCCTCGGCATGAGCGAACTCGGCAAGAAGGAGCTCCAACTCCTGACCGAAGCCGCCAAGGACCCCAAGCGCAAGGCCGAGCAACGCGTCGCCGCATACAAGGCGCTCAACCGCGCCGGTGAGACCGAGGCCATGCCATCGCGCCTCGCCGTCCTCGCCACATGGTCGGAGGATGACAACGCCCCCGGCGAAGCCGCCGAGCTCATCAATGACTTCATCAATGAAACGCAGCGTGGCGAAGAAGTGAATGCCCTGCGCAAGATCGCTGCCAAGCAGAACGACGCCGTCAGCCGCATCGCCTGGAAGGCACTTCTCACCGTCATGAACAGCCCGCTGGCAAAGGACCGCTGGAAGGAAAGCGTGCGCAAACTCGTCGATGAGAACCCACGTGAAGTCGGCTTCTTCCTCGCCATCGCCGATCTCAAGTTGAGCGGATTCGAGAAGCAGATCGAGGTTGGCCTCGGCTTCGACAACGATGAACTCATCGCCGCCGCCACCGCCGCCCGCGACGCCACCACCGGCGGCGCCAAGGGAGGCAAGAAGGTCGCCGAGCTTCCGGCGGAGGAAGTCCTCGCCACCGTGATGAAGACCAAGGGCGACGTCTCCGAAGGCGAACGCCTCTACACCTCCCAAGGCTGCATCGCCTGCCATGCTGTCGACCTCACCGCCGAGCAGAAGGGCCCCTACCTCGGCACCGCCGGTTCCAAGTTCACCCGGGACTACCTCATCGAGTCCGTCCTCGATCCGAACAAAGTCGTCGCCCAAGGCTTCCAGACCAGCGTCTTCACCATGAAGGATGACTCCGTGCACATGGGCTTCGTCACCAATGAAGCGGACGGAAAGATCGAAGTCCGCAACATCGCCGGCCAGGCCACCACCCTGAACCGTGCGGACGTGAAGAAGGACGAACACCTGCCCCAGTCGATGATGCCACCCGGCCTCGCCGGCACCCTGACCGTCGAGGAATTCACCTCACTCATCGACTACCTCGGATCGCTCCGAACTGAGGAGAAATAGGCGCTCCGGGAAAAGAGACAAAGGACCGCGCGGCGCTGCCGCGCCCGACCCAAGAACGTACTCCACTGGCACACCAAGCAACCCCCACCCGGAAAGCCGCGAGCCAGAAAACATCGGCCACTCCCAACCGCTCCGGGAAGCCGACCGCCAGCCCGGCTTCACCGCACGGCAGTGCAGCGCGGCAGTGCAGCGCGGTCCCTTCGTGGCCTCCGCGTCACTTACGGGACCTGCCATACTTGACCTTCTTTTTCTTCGGAGCGTCGTCGCCATCCTTGAGCTGGGCGATCTGGTCGCGCAGATGCGCCGCCCGCTCAAACTCCAGCTTGCCCGCCGCATCGCGCATCTCACGCTCGAGGTCCGCGATCACCCGGATCTTGTCATAGACCTCCTCGTCATCAGCCACCAGTGAACGACTCATCTTGTCGGCCTCCTCGCGCTGATTCGAGTAAAGCTGAAGGCTCTCCTGCACCGCACGCTTCACGCTCTGCGGTGTGATGCCGTGTTCCTCGTTGTGCGCCATCTGGCGTTCGCGACGGTAGTCCGTCACGTCGAGCAGCCGCTGGATGGAATCCGTGACCTCATCACAGAACAACACGCACTCCCCACGCACGTGGCGCGCCGCCCGCCCCGCCGTCTGGATCAGGCTAGTCTCGTTTCGAAGGAACCCCTCCTTGTCCGCATCCAGAATGCACACCAGCGACACTTCGGGCAGGTCGAGCCCTTCACGCAGCAGGTTGATGCCTACCAGGATGTCGAACTCGGCCGCACGCAGCTGGCGCAGGATCTCCACCCGTTCGACCGCATCCACATCGGCGTGAATGTAGCGCACCTTCAGCCCCACACCCTTGAGATACTCACTCAGATCCTCCGCGGTCTTCTTGGTCAGGGTCGTCACCAGCACCCGCTCCCCCTCCTCCACCCGCTGGCGGCACAGCTCGATGGTCTCATCGATCTGACCCCTCAGCGGCCGCATGGTCACCACCGGGTCGAGCAGTCCCGTAGGGCGGATGATCTGCTCGACGATCATCGGTCTGCCGGGCTCGCCCGCATCGAAGGCTTCCACAGGCTCCGCACTGCCGCTCGGATGAAGGTTCATCTTCCGCGGATCGAACAACTTCTCCCCATTCCGCTTCACCGGGATGAAACGGTTGTTGTCCGGACGGGAATTCACCAGCTCGAAGGCGCTCGGCGTGGCCGACACATACACCCTCTGCCCGGTCATCTTCATGAACTCGTCAAATCTCAGCGGACGGTTGTCCAGCGCACTCGGCAGCCGGAACCCATGATCCACCAGCACCGTCTTCCGGCTACGATCTCCCTCGTACATCCCGCCGATCTGGGGAATCGTCACATGGCTCTCGTCGAGCATCGTCAGGAACCCGTCCGGAAAGAAATCCAGCAAGGTGTAGGGGCGCGCACCCGGAGGACGCCCTGTCAGATGCCGTGAATAGTTCTCGATCCCCTGGCAGAAACCCATCTCGCGCATCATCTCGATGTCGTAGTCCGTCCGCATCCGCAGACGCTGGGCTTCGATCAACTTCCCCTGCGACTCGAACTCGGCGACCCGCTGATCCGCCTCCTTCCGGATCTCGACGATCGCCTTCTTCATCTTGTCCTTCGAGGTGACGAACTGCTTGGCGGGGAAGAACGTGTGCCGGTCGACCCGCTCGATCACCGTGCCGGTCAGCGTGTCGACGGTCGAAATGCGGTCCACCTCATCCCCGAAGAACTCCACACGCACCGCGGTCTCGTCCAGATACGCCGGATGCACCTCCACCACATCACCGCGCACCCGGAACTTGCCACGCCCGAAGGCGATGTCGTTGCGCTCGAACAACAGGCCCACCAGGCTTTCCAACAACTCGTCGCGACCAATCTGCTGACCCACCCACACCGGCACCATCATGCCCTCGTAGTCCTCCGGAGAACCCAGACCGTAGATGCAGCTCACCGAGGCGATGACGATCGTATCCTCCCGCGTCAGCAGCGAGCCCATCGACGACAACCTCAGGCGTTCGATCTCATCGTTGATCGACGAGTCCTTCTCGATGTACGTGTCCGTGCGCGGGATGTATGCTTCCGGCTGGTAGTAATCGAAGTAGCTGACGAAGTACTCGACCGCGTTGTTGGGGAAGAAATTCTTGAACTCCGAATACAGCTGCGCCGCGAGCGTCTTGTTGTGGCTCATGATCAGCGTCGGTCGGCCGATCCGCTCGATCACGTTCGCCATCGTGAAGGTTTTCCCCGATCCCGTGACACCCAGCAGCGTCTGGTGGTTGTTTCCGGCCTCAACCGATCTCACCAACTTCTCAATCGCCTGCTCCTGATCCCCCTGGGGCCGGTAGTCACTGACCAGTTCAAATGCCATCCACCCCGCTTGTAGCCGCGGATGCCCCAACCCGCAAGTGGCACCGTGGCCCGCCCCACCCGGGCTGCCACCGCCTCACCATTCAATCACCGGCCCCTTGGGCACCCGGGTCCGCTTTCCCGATGGCCATCATCGATCCCCTCGTCCGGAAATAGAGCACGCCTTCACGAATCGCAGGCGTTGCGAGGCAGCTTTCGCCCATCTCATTGAGGGCCACCCGCTCATACTCGTCCGCCACCTTCACCACCCAGATCTCTCCGAATTCCCCGACAATGTAGAGGTGCTTGCCATCCGATACCGGAGACGCGGTGAAACCATTCCCCTGCAGTCGCTCGCTGAAGACAATGGAACCATCCTTCGCGTTGAAACAGGTCAGGACGCCACGATCACTGCACGCAAACAACCGCCCGTCGATCAGGATGGGTGTCTGCATGTAGTTGCCCCGCCGGTGATGCACCCAGGCAATCCCGTCGTTCGTCTCTTTGATGTCCGGTGGGGTGATGTCGCCCTTGGCGGACAAGCGAACCGCACGCATCGGCCGATAGATGCCGTGCGCGCTGGTCAGATAAACCAGACCCTCACCCACGATCGGAGTCGGCACAGGAATGTCTCCGCCCCCATTGAGCTTCCAGATCTCCTCACCCGTCTTGAAATCGTAGCCGCCCGTGTGCCGCCATCCATTCACCACAATCTGGGTGCCCCCGGGCGAGGGGGCAATGGCGGGCGTGCTCCATGTCGGCACGTCGTGACGAGCCGTCTTCCAGAGCTCCTCGCCCGTCTTCAGATCATACACCGCCAAAAAGGCATCCTTCTGCACATCGCATTGCACGATCACCTTGCCCTCGTGAATGATCGGAGAACTCGCAAATCCCCACTGCGAGGTCGGAACCTTGAAATAACCCGCATCCATCGCACCGAGGTCCTTCTTCCACACCAACTCACCCTCCATATCGAAGCAGAACAGACCTTCCGAACCGAAGTAGGCCACGATGTATTCGCCATTCGTCGCCGGGGTTGAGTTGCACTGCGTCGCCTTCCTGTGCCGTTGGCTTCTCGGCACCGCCTGGTGACCTTCCTTGTCGAAGACCACCTGACCCGTGGCCCGATCCAGGGCGATCAATCGCCAATGGTGCACTCCCTTGTCCTCGGTCGAGGAAATGTCCCCATACAGCCCGATCTTGAGCTCAGGGTCGCCCGGCGCCACCACCGTCGTGAGATAGATTCGGTCCTCCCAGATGATCGGGGCCGAGTGAGCCAGCCCGGCAACAGGCACCTTCCAGAGGATATTCTCGCCGGTCTCCACGTTCCACCTTGTCACCGTCGGAGCGCCCTCCACCAGCCCGCTCGCCGCCGGCCCACGGAACTGCGGCCAGTGGTCGGCCGCATCCCCAGCGGCCGCCAGCATGACCCATGCCCCGAGAACCATCTTCCATGGGCGAATGCGCTTCCGATCCCCTTTCGTCATCCAACACCCTAGGCTCCACCGGGAACACTCTGTCAAGTCAGGCAGGCAGCGGGTCGACAGCCGCCCATCTCCTGCCTCAACTCCTTCCGGCCAACCCCAAGTGACCCGGCAAGGCCCGGAATGCGGATGCCGATCCCACCAACTCGGTGATTGTCCGATCGGGCGATTTGCTCCATCCATGCTCCAGCGTGACCCTCCTTTTTTATGACGATCGACCGCTCTTCGGAGGGCACGAGGCGATGACCCTGCTGGGTCTCGCGGCCCTGCTGAAGGACCCCGATCTCACCATTCACTTCATCGCCTGCGACGAGAACACCACCCTGCTGAAGAAGCTCGCCGAACTCAAAGCGATCTATCCGAATCTCAAGATCGAGCCAACCGAGGAGAGCGTTTCGAACTTCGAGGCGCTGCGCCACTTCCTCTTTCGTGGACGCATCGCCGACCTCGCCGCCGAGATCCGGCGCATCAATCCGGATGCCGTGATTTCCGTCCAAGGCGGCCTCGAACCTTCGTCCCTCGGCATCCTCGCCGCGCGGAAATGCGGCATCAAGGCGATCAGCTACCTCGCGATGCCCCACTCCTACCAGACCATGGGTGCCAAGCTCGGCCGCCTGCTCGACTGGGGCACCCCCAGCCTCATCGAGCGTCCCGATGCCTTCATCACCATCAGCGAGGAAATGGCCACCCACCTCAGGGCGCGCGGCGCCAAGGTGCCCGTCGAAGTCGTCTTCCCCGGGGTCGATACCGACTACTACCAGCCCGCATCGCGCCACACCTGCCGTGAAAAGCTCGACCTGCCCCAGGATGTTCCCGTTTTCGCCTGCGTCGGCCGCATCGATTTCCAGCAGAAGCAGCAGGACCGCCTGCTCCGCGCCCTGGCACGACCCGCCCTTGAGGAATGCCACCTCGTATTCGGTGGCGACGGCCCGGACGCCCCGACGCTCGACTCCCTGATCCAGTCGCGCAAGGTGGCTCACCGCATCCGCCGGATCCCGTGGGCAGAAACCGCCGTCCTCTATCCCGCCGCCAATGCCGTGGTCATCCCGTCCCGCTACGAAGGAGTCCCGCTGGTCATGCTGGAAGCCCTCGCCTGCGGCACCACCGTGCTCGGCAGCGACACCGATGGCATGCGCGAGATACTTCCCGACGACTGCCGCTTCGATGCCGGATCATCCGCCGCCGTCGCCGGTTTCCTACGTCAGTGGATCGATGCCGGCATGTCCGAGCCGCCTGCCGAGCTGAGCGATCGCGTGCGTCGAGAAATGAGCCTCGAGGCCTTCCAGGAGTCCTTCCGCCACACCCTGCACAGGCTGGTGTGAGAGCGCGAAGCCGGGGGTGACCGGGCTCGATTCACCCCACACGAACGACTGCCCGCTCCAGTTATCCGCAGGGATCATACATCTCGGTTAGATTGAGCGTGACGAATTCGTCACACTGGAAGCACCGTCAAGATAGTCCGATAGCGACCTCTCTCCGCCGCTGGGAGTGGCGGACGTCGCGAGAGAAGCCGACGGGGACCTATGCGATACTAACAACCGGCAGAACGCCTGTTGATGCCCGACCCAAAAGGGCATTTCGCATCCAACCCGCATCAACCCTCCTCTTCCTTCAGTGCAACTTGCATGAGCACACCAGTGCAACATGAGACTGCCCGAAAACGGCTTGGGAAACCTCCGCGCTGCGAAGATTTTCCGGAGCAAAAACAGCGCTTGACCAGATCTGTTCGAAATCGAGAAAAGGGCCCATAGGCCGATGCGACCCATGCATGGAGCATGCGATTCGATTCACTCATCGGGCCTCTTCTCCCCCTAACACAAATGCGCCACTTCCGTATCCTTGTTGTCGCCCTTCTTGGTCTCCACTCCAACATCGCCCTCAGCCAGTCATGGCAAACCGCAGGCAATGGACCCGCCAGCGGATTCGCCGACATCAAGCGCCTGACCAATGGTGATATCCTCGGGACCAGCACACGTTCCGAGTTCGTCTTCACCCCCAGCTTCCGCATCGACTACTTCACGGACGTCTACAGGTCGACCGATGACGGAGCCAGCTTCACACGGATTTCCGAAGCCCTCTTTACGGGGCTCTTCTCCACCCCAAAGATCTGGGAGTTCGACGGCACGGTATTCATCACCCATGAGACTCAGTTCGGGGCAAGCCCAGTGCCCGCATGGTTCGCTTCATCCTCGGATTCCGGGGCGACCTGGACACTCAGTGGCAGCGGTGGCGACAATCTCCGCTGCACCCGGATCCAGAAGGACGGCGGCACGATTTTCGCGCTGGGGCAGCAGGCGAGCTACACCTCCACCGACGGCGGTGTCACCTGGACCAACACGGGAAACAACAGCAACTTCCCGGACTATGCGGAAGTGGGATCTCGGCGATTCTACCGGACCACCCAAGGTCTGAAATACTCGGACGACCAAGGCACCACGCAAACACTCGTACTTCCGAGCTATAGCCCGAACGGCGAGTTCGTGGAATTCGGTGGTTCCCTCTACACCCACTTCATCAATGACAAAGCGCTCTACGTTTCTGCCGACAATGGACTGAACTGGAGCACCGTCGCAACCATCCCCGGATACCCGGACTACCGGATTTCCAGCCTCTTCATCTACGACGGTCGGCTGGTCGCCACCATCACCCACCAGTTCTCCGGCGAACCCCCTCTCGTTCTTTTCACCGAGGACGCCCAGACATGGGCAGTGCTTGATGTTCCTTCAGGACCAGCCGGCTTCGACGAGACCTTCGTGGCAGGCGACCATATCGTGAACCGGGAATTCGGCACCGTCCGCTACCTCGACGCCCGCAATGAAACCGGCCCGCCTGTCTTCATCACCGAACCCCAGAGTTCCGTCATCGGTGTCGGCACCAGCCAAACCTTGTCGGTCTTCGCCACGGGACAAGGCCCACTCACCTACCAATGGTATCAAGGAGCCAGTGGCGACACCTCCCTGCCCATCAGCGGAGCCACCCAATTCATCTACCAGACCGACCCCCTGACCGAGCCCACCGATTTCTGGGTGCGCGTGACCGGCCCGTCGAGTTCGACAGACAGCGCCACAGCCACGGTGACCGCACTGGAAATCTGGACGGAGCTGACCGACTTCATCAGTCTGCAGACCACCAACTTCCGCGGTCCTTTGATCACGCCGCAGGGACTCACCGTCATCCAGCGCTACGGCAACCCCAATCAGGTCCACAAGTCGACCGATTCCGGCGACAGCTGGACGGCCACCGAAGGCCCGCTCGGCATGTCGACCCTGTTCACCAACAACGCCACTGCTCCCATCGTTTACTCGGACGGGCAGTATCTAACGGCGATTTCATCGTCCGGAACCCCCACACCCTCTAGCTTTGCCACATCCACGGACGGGATCAACTGGACCGAAACCGCCAATTTCCCCGTCAGCTCGAACCCGGCCGATATCCTCAAGGACGGCAACAACATCTACATCGCCGATCAGTCGAGCAACTCCGGCGGATTCTTCCGGTCCACCGATGGAGGCCTGACCTTTACCGCACCCGCCAGCGGACTGGCCCACTACGGAAGCCGCGAAATCATCAAGACCAGCAACGGGACTCTGGTCATGTCGACCTACAACCGGGCCGTATCAACTTCCACCGACAATGGAACCACATGGACCCAACGCTACTTCGTCGGTTCCGACGCGTTTTCGAACCCCTCCGACCTTCATCTGCACAATGGCGTGATCTACGCCACTCTTGACCGCGCCTTCAGCAGTACTGTCGGGCGCGGACTCTGGAAGAGCACCGACCATGGCACGACCTGGAGCCAAGTCGCCTTCCCCAACACCGAGTTGGAATCGGTGACCGTCGTGGACGACAAGCTCATCGTTTCAACGAAGTCCACTCCGCCCGTGCTTCATGTCTCGGAAGACGGCGGCGCCACTTTCGGAGCACTCACCAATACCGGTCTGGAGGGAGTGGACCCCGGCAAACTGACCAACGACGGCGAGTTTGCCTATCTGGCAACCAACACCCGATTGTTCCGCCTCCGCGTGGCCGCAGCTTCCGGTGAGCAGGTCACCATCGTGACCCAACCTCAGGACGCCACCGCATCCGTCGGTGCCGGCGCGACCCTCTCGGTGGTCGTTCAGGGTGACGGCCCGGTCACCTATCAGTGGTATCGCGGACAGATCGGCGCAGCCATCCCGGTCGGGAGCAACAGCCCGACCTATGTCACCGATCCGTCCATCGACTACACCACCACCTATTTCGTGTCCGTCACCAACGGCTTCGGTGACCCCGTGATCAGTGACGGAGTGACCGTGACGGTGGTGCCTCCTCCAGCCATCGTGAACGATCTCAAGAATGGGGCCTATTTCGTCGGGACCAGCCCGGAGTTCGGGCCGACCTTCTCGCTACTCACGCCAGTCGACACCACCTATCAGTGGTATGAAGGCCCCTCGGGAGACACCTCCAAACCCATTGCAGGAGCCACCACGGCAAAGATCAACGCCTCGCTGATTCCAGCAGGAGCGCAGGTCTGGCTCCGCGCCACGGCTGCGAGCGGCACCGTCGATTCCGCCGCCGCCACCTTCATCCCAATCGAGCAGTTCTCCGGAGTCCTGGACCTCATCAGCCGGGACCCCAACGGCCGAACTTGGGATGAAGCCGCGAACTCCCACCTGTCCGAGGACGGTCAATTCGCATTCTTCGGATCCAATGACCCGGGCGAGGGGAACTCGAGGCATCCACTGCCCTATGTCGCTCCTGAGTTCATCGATGAGACGCTAGGTGGGCAGTTTGGTTTTGGGAACGCGGACGACATCAGCAACGACGGACGCTACCTCCTCTTCAGTCGGGAGTGGGTCCACGACATGAACACCCAATCGTCGAGCCCGGCATTCAACACCACCGGGGGCGGGGACTTCTCCAACTCACAGGCGTGGCAGATCAGCAGCACGGGAAGGTATCTCCTCTTCTCAAGTTCGGACAGCAACCTGATAGCCAACGACAACAACGGCCGGATCGACTTGTTCCTGCACGACCGCAGCAACGGCGACGTCGTCGGACTGACTCGCTTCCCCGATGGATCCGGCAACCAATCCATCAATGCCACAGCGGGTGGCGCGGAGATCGATGCCAATGAACAATCGGTCTTCTTCAGTCACTTCGCCACCGATCCGCTGATCCCGGCCGAGAACGCCAACCTCTATGTCTACGACATCGGAACTAGCTCGCTGTCCGTTCCATCACCCCTGCAGGGCAAAGGTCCGTATGCCACGTTCCGTGATGCGAGCAGCAACGGCCGCTTCATTCTTTTTGGATGGAATCCTGCCCTCCAGGCTTTGCGTCCGGGCGAACCCATCGACAGTGGCGCTCCTCGTCACTGGCTGTACGTCTATGATCGTCAGGATGACGAACTCAGCTTCGTGGATACCCCGTTCGGATCCGAATACATGACCGACCTGACGGTGAGCAACGATGGCAGGACCGTATCATTCATCCATGCCCCCTCGCTAAAACCCTATGTGTCCTCATGCGCGACCGCTGGCGGTCCATGGGCCACCAAACTCCTGATCTCGCCCCCAATGCCGAGCGGAAACACCGCCGACCTTCAGATGAGCGACGACGGGAGCTCCTTCATCTTCGTCACCCTCCTCTGGTCCCTCCAGACCCCACAGTACAGCACGGGATCGGGAGGGGAACTGAACGAAGCCAACCTGATGTACTTGTCCGGTTTCGCCTCAGGCGGCCCAAGCTTCAGCGACTGGGCAGCCACAGAGTTGGCCAGCTTCCCGGCGAACCTCCGTGGCGAGGATGATGATGCCGACGGCGATGGCGTGCCGAACGTGATCGCGTGGCTGAGTGGACGGACGGCGGCAAGCCAGCCAGGGCCGGCACTTCTCACTCAGCGAGCGATCAACGGCGACGTGACGGTCACCTTCCGACAACGCGCCGACACCGCCCGTCGGCTTATTCCCCAGTTCAGTTCCACGCTTCAGGCTGGTGACTGGCAGGACATCAGCGCCAATGAGGTAAGCCGCGTGGAAGTCGAACCCGGTGTCTGGGAGATCACCGTCTCGGCACCACCAAGCAGCCCGAGTGACCCGAAATTCTTCCGCCTTGCCTCGTCCTCCTGACCAGAGCGATCCGGTCGCCGGCTAGCTGAGTTCGGCGACCAGGTCCCGGTCTCCCAGCTTGCCGAGCAGATCCAGCTCACCACGCAGCGCCTGCCAGGCGGGCGGACCCTCCTCAGGGGATACCCCACAGGGGGTGAACGAACCAAACCCCGGATAGCCGGGACGAGAGGCTGGGTCACGCTCCGGCTGTGCGAGCGTGATGACGGGGCGTCCGTCCGGTTGACGACGGATCAGCAGCGGATGGAGCCAGCACGAGACCGGCTTCCACCACCACGGGTGATGACCCCGATCGACGCTCAGGCGCTGCAGGACACATCGATGTTCCCCATCGAGAAAGACACAGCGGGTCTTCGGAAAGTGGGCGGGAAAGCCCTCACCCAGTTCCGAGTCGTCGGCGTCGATCGTCCGGGTCTTCATCCGGCCATCACGGGACTCCTCCCACGAACTACGTGACCAGCCGTACTTACTGAGCAGATCGGCATTCCCCGTCAGGGCACCATCGATCCCCTCACGCTCCTCATCACAGAGATACACGCCGTCGTGGCAGCAGGTGGCACGGCAGCGGGTGAGGTCGCAGACCTTCAGCGGACGCTGGAACACTTCGTGATCCAACCGGGCTTCCCGGACCTGTCGGCCGAGTTCCAGTTCGAGACGTGGAAAGGCGGTGGAGGAGGAATCAGACACCGTCCTCGACCTCCTCGAGCGCTTCCACCAGAGCCGCGTAAACCTCCGTCTCCTTTCCGCGGTCGGGTTTGCCTTTCAGGCAGGAGTTGAACCACTTCTGCAACAAGGTGCGGCGCTCGGACGGAAACTGTCGGACCAGGCTGTCATCATCCCCACCTTCGAGTGGAGCCGCATCGCGCCGGCCATGCGCACGGGTGATGATGCCACGGTAGCGGACGAGCATGGAATCGAGCAGCACCCAGGGGAAATTCGGGCTGGCAGGCGGACCGACAATGAGCGTGCGCCCACCGCCACTCCTCCACTTCATGCCGCCATCCAGCTTCACCTTCAACTCCGGCAACTGCCCGCCCTTCAGGAAGGCCGCCGTGCCACCGCCAAGCGCGCCGAGGACCGTGCCCGCGCCAAGACTGTGCACTCCGACCCCCAGATCGAAGGCAGCGCCCGCAAGACCTCCCGCCGCCGCTCCGGCCGCCGTCAGCTGCCAGCGGTTCAGCCCCCACTTCTTCCACGTTTCCGCCGTCGCCAGATCGAGCCCCCGGTGGTTCACCGGGTCCACGTCCGCCTCCAGCAAATGGTGCCGGTAGGTCTTCAACCAGCGGTCGAGACACTTCGACTCCAGCTTGGCCAGCTTGTCGTAATACTCCTCCATCAGCGCGGACTCCTTCCGCTCACGGCGGGCGGGCACGCCAAGATCGCGCTCATCGAGACCATCGGTCACCCGGAGCTTCAGCGAGTCCTCGAGGAAATCCATGAGCGCCTCGACCGCCTCTTCCTGACGCTGACCCCACTCCACCTCCATCGCCTTCAGCACGTGCTCGATGCGGTCGCCGTGACGTTCCTCGATCTGCAGCAGGGCTTCCAGCAATCGACGGCGTTCATCGTACCTCGCCTCATGCGCATCGAAGGTGCGGACCAGGTTGAAAGCCGTGCCGAGTCGCTCGCGCCATTCCTCCTCGTGAGTCGTATCGTCGCTCTGCGCGTTCAGCAGCGCCAGCCGGGGTCGGCCGCTCCAGCGCAGGATCTCGATCTCCGCCAGGAAGGAATCGCGGACCGGCTTCGAGGGGTCCACGACATACAGGATGCCCGCCCCCCGGGCCACCGGCTCCAGCAGGCGCACCTCATCAGGAAAATCATCACCGCATTCCTCGACGAAGCGGCGAATCTCGTCCGGCCCCGGCACCCGGTCACCCGCCATCTCCTCGATGACCTTGACCGCCTCGACCGGCTGCTGGAATCCGGGCGAATCAAAGAACCGGATCCACTCCTCGTCATCATAGATGACAGGAAGCGCCTGCACCGAGGTGGTTTCACCCGGCGTCGCGGAAACGCGCAGGACGTCATCATCATCCACCTCCAGCAGCGTCGCCAGAGTCGACGACTTGCCCGCATTCACACGCCCGACCACCACAAAGGACGGCACCTGATCACTCCACCAGTCGCTCATGATGCTGCGTAAAAGATCAGTTCGAGTTCCTCCGCCTTGCGCTCATCCACGAAGCGCTCCCACTGCGCCCGCTCCTCATCGGTGACCGGCTGCATGCCCTTGTCGGATGGATTTCCCACCAGCAGCACCACCCGCCGGCCTTCCGCGCGGGACGCCACTTCCGCCAGCGCGCGCTCCATCTGCCGCGGCGCGAGCGACCAGCCCTCCGCCAGCACCACGATGCCCGCAGGTGACTTCGCCAGCGCACCCTTGGCTGCTTCCTCGCGGTCGGCATCCAGTACACCGATGCTTTCCCACGCCGTCGGGTTCATGCGCAGGCGACGGAGCAGGAATGGACGTAGCGACTCCTGATCCGGCTCCCCACTGCCCACACTGAGCACCAGCGCACCATCGACCGGTCCCTTCGGCTCATCGCCGCGGCGCACCTCGGTGAGACCCCGCCAGAGTTTGCGGTGGTGCGGAGCCTGAAAGGCCAGATTGCCGAGCAACTGCCGCTCCTTGAATCCCGCCCAGATCGATAGGATCACGCGAGGAAGAAAACCCCAGACGAGCAGCGCCATCAGCAGGAACGGCCACCAGCCCAGACCGGTCTCCATCCAGTCCGAGGACGACCTCGATCCAGCCACATCCGGAAGCCCCAACCGCCACGACCACGGCAGCGCCATCACCTCCACGCCCTTCACCAGCGCACCTTCCATCGCCTGCTCCGTCGTCGTTTCCCAGAAAAACCCGACCTGCTTGAAAAGCACCATCGCTCCCAGGCCGACAAATGCTCCGCCATGGAAATCCGCCGCGACCCGCTGCGACAACTTCGCGATGTGCCAGCCGATCACCCGCCCCAGCTCGCCGCTGCGCCGGATCTTGTCGACCACCTCACGCGCCTCATGGCCCACGAACTTCATCGACAGATGCTCCACGGCCTTGCCCAGCAGACCGATTCCCGGCAGCCGCCCGCGGAACAACCAGCCGATCACCCCGAGCAGCATCAGCGCCCACGGCACCCACAGCGTCACCGCCATCAGCCAGATCACATTCACCCCGCCGCTCGACCGGTCCAGCGTCCCCCACACCGCACCCGCACCCGCCACGCCCGCGAGCAGACCCAGCAGCATCCCCGCCAGCCCCATCGCCGACACCCAGCGCCGGCCCGGCCCCTCGACATTCCGCGCCTCCAGCCACTCCCGCATCACCGCCGCACGCGCCGATGAGTCGACCCGACGGCGCGTCACCTTGCCGTCCCACGACGCCATCGCCGTTTCAAAGTCGATCAACTCCGCGAGCGACCATCTTTCCTTCCTGCCGGGCACGTCCCGACTCTCTGCATCCTCCGCGGTCTGGCAAGCCCGGTCCGCCATCCATTCCGGACGAACTCCACCGCCCCGGCCTTTTCAGACCCAGCAAGCTCGGCCAAAGTCCCACCATGCACGACCTCCTCGCCCTCAGCCGGGAAATCAAGGGCCTCGCCGAGACCGGACTGCGCTACGGCGACAGCATCTACGACCGGGAGCGCTACGAACGCCTGCACGAGATCGCCAGCGAACTCCTCCAGAGCCAGCTCCCCGACTTCCGCTGGCCGCTCGAGATCGGCTACCCCACCCCCAAGCTCGACGCCCGTGCCGCCGTCATTCACCAGGGGAAAATCCTGCTCGTGAAGGAAACCGCCAACCACCTCTGGACCCTCCCCGGCGGCTGGACCGATGCCGGACACACCCCAGCCGAAAACGCCGTCCGCGAGACCTTTGAAGAGAGTGGCTACCGCGTCCAAGCCACCAAACTCATCGCCTGCTGGGACAAGACCCGCCACGGCCACCCACCCGAGCCCGAATACGCCTACAAGCTCATCTTCGCATGCACCCTCCTAGGGGGCGAAGCCACCCCCTCCCACGAGACCGAAGCCATCGACTGGTTCGCGCCCGACGCACTGCCCGACATGTGCCCCCATCGCGCCTCGCCCGAATACGTCGCCCTCGCCTTCCGCCACCTCGCCGACCCCACCCTGCCGACCGAGTTCGATTGAGCCACGACCCACCATCCGGGGCCACCGATGCCCCCCCGCGGAAGATCATCCACATCGACATGGATTGCTTCTACGCCGCCATCGAGGAGCGCGAGAATCCCGAACTCCGCGGCAAGCCCGTCGGCGTCGGCGGCTCATCGCGCCGCGGTGTGCTCACCACCGCCAACTACGAAGCCCGCCGCTTCGGCTGCCGCTCGGCCATGCCCGTCTTCAAGGCCCTCGAAGCCTGCCCCCACCTCGTCCTCGTGCCCGTCCGCTTCGACCTCTACCGGTCCGAGTCCGCACGCATCCGCGCCATCTTCGGTCGCTTCACGGAAAAGATCGAACCCCTCTCACTCGACGAAGCCTACCTCGACGTCTCCCACCTGAACTCCTCCGCCGCCGCCATCGCCCGCGAAGTCCGCGCCCAGATCCACGAAGAAACCCGACTCACCGCCTCCGCCGGCATCGCCCCGAACAAGCTGCTCGCCAAGATCGCCAGCGACTGGAACAAGCCCAACGGCCAGCATGAAGTCCGCCCCCAGGACATCGCCTCCTTCATGCACGGACTCCCCGTTGGCAAACTCTGGGGGATCGGCCCGAAAATGCGCGCCAAACTCGCCGCCCTGAACATCCACACCTGCGGCGACCTCCAACAGTTCAGCAAGATCGAGCTCGCCCGACGCTTCGGCTCGTGGGGGCTCGAGCTCCATCAACTCTCCCGCGGCGAGGACGTCCGCGAAGTCCGCACCGAGCGCGTGCGCAAGTCCCTCTCCAGCGAAAAGACCTTTTCCGAGAACGTCGTCACCCTCCCCTCCCTGCGGCCCGTCATGCACGCCATGCTGGAAGGCGTCCGCGAAAGCCTCGGCCGCAAGCACTCCGATCGCGCCATCCGCTCACTCGTCGTCAAACTCAAGTTCGCCGACTTCAGCCGCACCACCGCCGAGCGCAGCCACCCCTCGCTCGAACCCACGATCTACGATCAGCTCCTCGAAGAAGCCTGGCACCGCGGCGAGAACAAACCCGTCCGCCTCCTCGGCGTCGGCGTCCGCTTCAGGGACCCGGAGGAGAAACAACAGCTCGACCTGTTCTAACAGAAAACTCCGTCATGCGGACCACCAGCGGCAGTCTCACGACTCCGCCGCAGCCGTGTGTTGCTCCAGCCAGTCCACCACCTTGCGCAGCGCCCGCGCACGGTGGCTCAATTCATTCTTCCGCTCGATCGCCAGCTCGGCGAAGGACACATGGTGACCCGTCGGCATGAACAGCGGGTCATAGCCGAATCCGCCGTCGCCGTGCGGCTCCTTGAGGATCTTCCCCTCCACCTTTCCCTGGAAAGTCTCCAGCACCTCCCCGCCCTCCGCGAGGACCATGATGCAGCGGAATCGAGCGGATTGCCCCCGCCGACCCACCATTTCCTTGAGCAGCCGTTCGTTGTTCTTCGCGTGGTTGCCCTCCTCGCCCCCGTAGCTGCTCGAGTACACCCCCGGCGCACCGCCGAGCGCATCCACCTCCAGCCCCGAATCATCCGAGAGCACCAGACCGTCGATCTCCTTGCTCACCGCCACCGCCTTGAGTGTCGCATTCTCCAGAAAGGTCGTGCCCGTCTCCTCCACCGGCTTCAAATCCGGGAAATCCGTCGCATCGAGCACCTCGTACTTATCCCCGATCATCACCCGAATCTCCTCGGTTTTATGGGGATTCCGGGTCGCAATCACCAAACGCGGTTTTTTCGCATTCATGCCCTTATTGCTAACCACTCACACGACTACATCCAAGAAATTTGAAATAAAACACGCCCCCGGAACGCCTAACCCTCGATGAAAGCAATCACTCACCTCGCCGCCTTTGCTCTGGCCGGCACCGCACTGATCAGCACCGCCTTCGCCAGCACGCTCGAAGGCTGGAGCACCGATCTCGAAAAGGCCTTCGAAGACGCCAAGAAGCAGGACAAGCCCGTTCTCGTTGAATTCACCGGCTCCGACTGGTGCCCTCCATGCATCGCCATGCGCAAGAACGTCTTCTCCAAGAAGGAATTCGTCGATGCCGCCTCCAAGGACTTCATCCTCGTCGAGCTTGATTTCCCGAAGGGCGACAAGGAAGTGAAGGAGAAGAACCAACCCTACGCCAAGAAATACAAGATCGAAGGATTTCCCACCGTCATCCTCTTCGATTCCGACGGCAAGGAATTCACCCGCTTCTTCGCCTCCCAGTACCCGAGCACCGAAAAATTCCTCGGTCACCTGAAGAAATCTTTGGAGAACAAGGATCTCGACTAAATTGAGCGGAACCTCAAACCAACTGATACCTGATGAAAACCATCCTCAAAGCATTCGCCGTTCTCGCCGCCAGCCTCTCCTTCGCCGCCGCAGGTGAATGGAGCACCGATTGGGAAGCCGCCAAGGCTCAGGCCAAGAAAGAGGACAAGCCCATCCTCATCAACTTCACCGGCACCGACTGGTGCGGCTGGTGCATCCGCCTCGAAAAGGAAGTCTTCTCCAGAAAGGAGTTCAAGGACTACGCCAAGGACAACCTCGTCCTCATGGAAGTCGACTTCCCACGGAAGAAGAAGCAGTCCGACGAAGTGAAGGCCCAGAACAAGAAGCTCGACAAGGAATTCGGCGTCGAAGGCTATCCCACGATCTACCTTCTCGACTCCGACGGTAAGAAGATCTCCGACGACATCGGCTACCGCGAGGGCGGCCCCGAAAAATACGTCGAACACCTCAAGAGCCTGATCAAGGACAAGGACGCCTGATCCCGGACTCGAGGAAACCATTCAACCACCCCGCCCCGGTTCATTCCGCGGCGGGGTTTTTTGGGCCCGCGCCCGGACAGCGGGGCCACTCAGAGACCGAGGACCTCGCGATGCTTCGCCACCATCCGCAGCATCGAGGCCTCAGTCGTCAGCGACGCCACCTCGTCCACATCCACCCAGCGAAGATCGTGGGACTCCTCGCTGACCGTGTAAACCGTGCTGCCGAGCGGACGCAGCAGGTAGCGGACATCGTAGTGCAGGTGCTCCGGTTCACCCTTGCGCGCCGGGATCGGATGGATGTCCAGATCGAAGATCCCCGGAACCACTTGTTCGAACTCCTCCATCCCCGACTCCTCCTGCGCCTCCTTGTGCGCGACCGCGACCACATCCGGATCCCCATCGGCATGGCCACCCAGCTGGAGCCAGCAGTCGAGCTTGCGGTGGTGCGTCAGCAGCACCCCCCTCCCGTCCGGCGCCACGATCCAGGCCGACCCCGTGATGTGGCCCGACGGAGTGGTCCGCTCGAAGCAGCCGGGCTCCGCCTTCACGAAATCCACGAACCGATGGATCGTCGGGCCCTCAGCCGGATACCGGCAAAGATAGCTTTCGAGTTGATCAAGGAGAGGCTGGCGCGACACGAGGCTACCATGATCCGCCACAGACCGTTGGCAAGCGTCACACGCAGAATCCCTCCCGTAAGGAGGGCGGACCATCCTGTCCGCGTAGCAAACCTCTCCTCCTCAATCCGCCGCCGCCGTCTTGAACCGGAAAGTCCGGGAACTCCACACGCGACTCACCCGGCTGTCGACGAGGATTCGGACGAAGTAAGTGCGGTCCGGTTCGAGGCCCTCGAGAACCACCTGGTTGGCACCCTGCTTCACGGAAGACAACTCGACCGCGTTCGACCAGGTGGCGGCATTGACCGCATGACTCAGCTCGGACTTCCGCTCGGTCCCATGAAGCTTGCGTGGCGCGAAGGTGAGCGCATCGCTTTCCCCGAAGAACACGGTGCCACCCGTCAGCTCGTCCTCCGACTTCACGGTGAACCCAACCGTCACCCGATCGGTACCCACCTCATCGACCTTCACGACCTCCACCTCGATGGGCATCCGGAAGAGGAGATCCGTGCTCTCGTCCGTTAGAAAGCCAGGAAGCTCCCGCGGCTCGGGGGCACGCACGTGCGAAGCATCGTGCCGGTAGAACCGGATGCCTCCGCATCCCATGGCGAACTCACCGTCCTCGGTGGTGTACCACCGTTTGTTCACCGCCACGTCACCCGACCTCCCGGCACCTCCGGGGCGATACTCATCGAGCGCGATCCACTTCTTTCCGTCCCACGCCCATCCCCGGCGCCGGACCTCGCGATAGACATCGCCCGAACGCTGGAGCTGGGGTGGCCCCGGAACCTCACAGAAAGACCCCAGACGAAGCCGCTTCATCGGCTTCCCGCCATGCCACTTGTTGCCTGCCGCGAAGAACTTCCATTCCTCGCTCGGATGGTCGTAGTAGTAACCGTAGTAAGTGTCGTATTCCTTGCCACTCTCGACCCGGAGCGCCTGGACCACCTCTTCCGGCCGATCAGGCATCGGCTGCCATCCCCGGGGCTTCACACCGCTTCCCTCATGCCCGAAACCGCTGAACTCACCATCCGGGGAGCCCACCCCGAGCAAATGCGGCATGATCTTCAGGTCACCCGCCGCGTTCGGCTTCCCCCACATCGAGAAATTGAAGGACCCCGTGCTGCGCCCTTGATCGTCGAAACTAGTCCCATAGTAGCCGAAAGGCGTCGTGATGGGTGAGTAGCTCGAAGCCGGGATCTCACTGCGCGTCGAGAAGACCAGCAATTTCGTATCACTCCCCTCGCTCGTATCGTAGTTCCCATGCGCCGCCGCCGGGCGCCAACGCGCCCTCAACAGCGACGCCCCCTCCACCGCCGGACCGAAGACCTCGATGCGATGCAGATCACCCACTTTCCTTCCCGCAACTTCCTTCGCCTGCAGGGACAGCAGGTATGCGCCCGGTTCATCCACCTGGAAACGCAGCTCCCATGGCTGGCCCTCACCCGCATCGGAAACCGCCGTAGTCACCATCTTGTGCTCGGACCCCAGACTGGCCTTCACGATCGACCCTGCCTGGGTCACCCCGAGGTGGGCGCTGAGGAAAACCTCACCGGGCTTCTTGATCAGAACATGCCAGCGAAGGGAATGACCACCCCCCCGCCAATCCAGTGAGGCAAAATTCGGCGCAATCAACTTGGCATCCCCCACCTTCGGCAGATCGGACACTCCCCGCGCCGTCGCCACACGACCGCTGAAGAAACCATTGCTCGCCGTAAGCACCAGCTTCCCATTCACGGCCGGCTGGGCCAGATAGCTGAACTCCCTGCCTTGCTCGTCACGACCACCATCCACCATCGCCGGCTCTTTCTCCAGTTGCCCGAAACCCTCAGGTGGCTCCGGAAAATCCCCGGCCCACGCGAGTGGCATGGGCAGCAAAATCGAGGCGAGAAACGAATGGATACGTATCATGTCGGGATGGAGTCGGACCGGGGAGGTTGGCTTGCGGAAACGGTTATACTCACGGCCCGCCCCGAGTGTTTCCGGCCCTTGGCATCTTTTGACAAACAAGTGGGCGGGACCCGACTGCCTCTATCTTCCAGGGATTTCCCAGAACACCTGATCAAACTCCGAATCCGGGAACTGCTCCCCGAAGATCACAAACCTCCGTGGGTTTTTGCTGCAGGGTCGCCCGGATCGTGGAAAAAATTCCCCCATGCCCCGACTCGAAGACATCCATCGTGCGGCCCGACGCGGCGATCTCTCGAAACTCGAGCAATGTCTCCGGGCTGGCACCGCCATCGACCTTCCCGATGGAGTTGAGGGTCACACGCCCCTCATGCATGCCTGTCTCAGTGCGGAGGCCGGGCTCGATGCCGTGCAGTGGCTCATCGATCATGGAGCGGATGTGAACGCGCTGACCACACCTCCGCCCGACCCCATGGAGCAACTGGGCGAGGACCTGCAGAAGGAAATGCAGGAATCCATGGCGGAAACCCTGCAGGAAATGGGTGAATCGATGGACATCGATCCGGACATGATGGACCTGCTCAAGGACCCGTCCGCTTCGCGCTTTCGTCCCACCCCGGAACCCGTTCTTTCCGTCGTCGCTCAGAAGGCATCCATCGAGAAACTCAAGCTTCTCCTCCGGGCCGGGGCCGATGCGTCCTTCCGATCCGCGAACGGCTACACCGCCTTGATCAAGGCCGCTTGCAGCTGCCGGGAAGATGCCATGACACTTCTCCTCGAAGCCGGAGCTCCCACCGATGTCGTCAGCGACTACGGGGAGTCCGCCCTGTCGCGCGTGTCGGGGAGCAGTCGTTTCGACCTGGTCAAGCGACTCCTCGATCACGGTGCGGACCCCGCACTTCTCGACTGGACGCCCTTGATGCGGGCCACCGTCTTCGGATCCCTCGACGAGATGAAGACCCACGTCGATGCCGGGGCCGATCTGGAAGCCGTCGACCGAGGCAATCGTAGTGCTCTCGTCCTCGCCATCTCGAAGGGAGACTTCGAGAAAGCCGAGTGGCTCATCAGCCAGGGCGCCGAGCTCAACCATCGGAGCAACACCGGAAGATCCATCCTTCATCTCGTCGTCGAAGTAGATCAGGAGGAGGCGCTCCAGTGGCTGCTCGACCGCGGGTTTGATCCGAACGAGTGCGACGACTTTGCCGGCACGCCCCTGATGACGGCGGCCGACTACGGAGCGACCCGATGCTTTCGCCTCCTCACCGAAGCCGGTGCGGATTGGAAAGCCAAAGACCATGTCGACGAGTCGGTCATTCAGAAAGCCACCCACCCTGAGATCGTTCGCATCCTGATCGACGGAGGAGAAGATGCGGCTCAACTGGAAACCGAGGTGCTTCGCAACTTCATCGGGCTGGGCACCTCCGAGGAACTCGATGTCACCCCCCGCGAGTTCAAGAAGGGCCGCAAACGGCGCTTCGGGAAGAAGAACCCCGAGCCCATGGACATCCCCTTCTGGGACGCGATGGTGCGCTGCGGCTGGAACGCGTATCAGGCCAACGACCAGTTCGGACTCTCCTCATTTGACAGCGGAGAAGCCACCTGGTGCCACGATCGTTCCTGCATGTCGTTGACCTGCCTCCCCGACGGACGCTTCGTCCAGATCGCCGGCGAACACGAGGATGGCTATGACCCCGACTTCTGCATCTACAACGATGTGATCGTCCATGACGGCCAGGGCGACTTTCAGATCCATGCCTATCCGGAAAAGGTCTTTCCCCCGACAGACTTCCACACCGCCACCCTCGTCGGCTCATGGATCTACCTGGTCGGAAACTTGAGCTACCCCGAACATCGTAAGTCGACCGCCCAGGTGAAGCGCCTCCACATCGAGTCCTGGAAGATCGAGTCCGTCGAAACTCAGGGTGACGACCCCGGCTGGATCCACAATCATCAGGCTCAACTCATCGATGGCAGGATCCGCATCCGTGGCGGCAAGGTCCGGTGCGAGGAGAGCAGTGAGTTCGTGGCAAATCCACGAGTTTACGAACTCGACCCCGGAGATGGATCGTGGCGCCGGATCTAACATACCGGGCCATCAAACCCTCTCCGCCCTGAATTGCCGGGTTTTCCTTCCCCGGTCCACGAAGCCGGCCTAACGATATGATCCATGAACGAAGGCAACCCTTGGAAGAAACTCCTTTGGCCCGGCATCCTGCTGACCATCCTTTTGCTTCGCCTCGAGGGTCGATGGGAAAGCACCTTCTACAAGTTCACCCTAGCCTACGCGGTCATCTGGACCCTGTTCGTCATCACCAACATCCTCCTCAAGGGAAAGCTGACCGCTTGGATGGACGAGGATGCGCCACCGGAAGTTCCTGCGGATTTTCATCAATACTGCCTCAAGGCGAAGGTCTCTCCGAACCTGAAGCTCCTCCTATCCCACCTGCTTGAAGGTGGCTCCCGCCATGATGACGAGGTCGAGGAACTGGATACGGATCCAAAGATCGCCTCCATGGAGGACGCCCTCGCCCTGTGTGCCGCCTATCGCGATGCCACCACACCCGATGCCGCCTACCAGATCGGTTCATCCTTCCAGAAGCCAGGATCCCAGGAAGCCTATGCGGTGTTTCATGAACTGGGCATGCCACTGGTGAAACACCGGTTGGAAGCGGCACTTGCCTCGAACGAGGAGGATCTCGGCGACCTCGAAGCCGTGATGATGGTTCGCCATCTGGTTGCCTATGGCCACGCGAACTCCTTTCCGGTGGTGGAAAAAGCCGCGCAGGATCCACGCTTGAACGAATCGTTCATGTGGGAATCGGTGTTCCGCTCCATCGACCCGGACGACGAGGACATTCCCAAGTTGATCACGCGCCTGAGCCAGCATCTTCCCACGGGGTTCGCCGCGGTTTCGTTCCTCGACTGGGCCAACCAACAGAGGATCCAAGGCAAGATCAGGACGCATCCATTCGATCACGCGCAGGGCATCGCCCTGCTTCGCGGGTATCTGCAGGATGAGGATCCGGAGCGAGCCAGCTATGCAGTCAGCGCCACTGCCGCCCTGCCCTTCCTCAGTGATTCAGCGGCCCTACTGGAGCTGGCCTCCGCCCACCGGGATAAAAGCGTCCGCATCGAGGCCGCGTGGGCGCTGGCCAAGCAAGGACGGGAAGAAGGGATCCGCCAATTGGCATCCTACTGCGAGGACTGGAGGACCCGAGCCGACGCCAGCGACTACCTGAGGGAACTTGAGCGGCCCGACGCCATCCCGGAGGCCGTCCGCGACCCAAGGGAGATGGCTCTCGGTGTTGCAGCGCGCTGGCTCTCCCATCCGAACGAGTTGGCCGAGCTCCCCGACACTCTGGAGATCCACGATCATCGGGAAATCCTCTGGCCACCCACCAACGAGAGGATCCCGGTGACTCTGCTGAAGTGGACGCTCAAGGAAGACGAGGGCATCATGATGGTCGGCTCCGTCACTTGGTGCTTCTTCATGTCGCTCCCGGAAACCCGCGACCCGCTTCCCATTTACGGACGGCATTGCGTCTGGGAACTCGAACATGAAAACGACCCCCGAATCGAGGGACGGAAGGATGATCCATCGCTGGGAGCCGAGTTGCTTCAGGCTGCCAATCCCGGTGTGAACTGGGCACCGACCGGCTGAGCACTCCTGAAGAAGCCAGCCCGACTGGCGATCAGGTCAGCCAGGTTCCGATCCGGATCTAACGACTCCTCTCTCCGTAGAGAAAGATGCGGCTGCAACCATCGCACATGTACGCGCAGACATTTCCACTGCGGGCTACATTCCTGCGAGTCATTGATGCCTTGGCTGCGGGATGTGCATAGCCCAGTGTCACATGGGCCCCTCCCGGAGTCGTGGAATCCAATATCCTCACTCTCTTCAAATCCGCGCCGCAATCCGGACATTTCTGCGTTCTCTTGGGAATCTCCATGGTGGTTGGTCTGGGGGGCTACGCCCGCGTCACTCGTCAACCGCCGGAAGGCAGCCGTGCAAGGACAGTGGGTTGTGGGTTTGCGTCGTCCGAGAACTTCGCTCCGAGCGGATCATTGGATCGGGTGCAGGGTTCAAACGACAAGGCTTCCATCCGGATTGAACTCCCAACTCTCGGCCCAGGCCACCTCCCAGAGGTGACCGTCCGGATCCGCAAAGTCGCCGCTGAATCCACCCCAGAACGTATCTTCCGGTTCCTTCTCGATCGTGCCACCCGCTCGTTCCGCTAGAGCCAGCACCTCCCTCACCTGATGTTTCTCGCGGGTGTTATAGGCAAGACCCACACTCGGCATGAGGCTTCGGTCAAGGGCTCGACCCGCATCGATCTCCCTCTTCAGATTTTCCGCCTTCAGGTTCTCGTATGGGTAAATGCAGAAACAGAGCCCATTCAGTTTGAACCCGACCCATGCATCCTCCGGCTTGCGAGTGGTCGGGAAACCCAGACCCTCCGCATAGAACCGATACGACCGGTGGATATCGCGGACACAAAGCCCGACGATGCTGATTCTCGGTTCCAGCTTGTCGATCGGCTTCGTCATGTTCACTGCAGGCATCAAGATCAGCGGCATCCACCCTCATGGCAGCGCTCCACTTCTCCTTTCCTCGATGGTAGCCAGCCATGCCTGTTACCGGCAAGGCCGGAGGACAGGCAGCCGATCTCTTCGATCCTGCTTCCGGAATTCCGTCCACTTCACCCGAGCCCGTCCTACGCGCCCCATTTTCCGTCGGATGAGTCGTTCCAACCCGTGACGGACGGAGCCATGTTGTGGACAGAAAAGCGCCGTGCCCGGTTTCCCGGACACGGCGCTGATAGAGAGACTGACCAATCGCAGTGATCAGTCTTCGCGGATGTAGACATTCGCGAAGTCGATCGCGGCATGGTGATGCTGGAAGCCGATCGGACCCTCGGCATTCATGCCGGGAAGCTTGGCGTCGATGATCACTTCCTTGCCGTTCAGGCTGACGTTGAGGGTTTCACCCTTCACCGAGATGAGCATGCGGTTCCAGTCGCCGATCGGATGGTCGGCCTTCACCTTCGGGGTCACGCCGGCACGCACTTCAGCGCTCTGTTTGCCATCGGTGCGGTAGCCATAGACCTCGCCGGAACCGACCGGCCAGTTCCACAGGTTGACCTGGCTCTTGCTGGAGCCGCGCACGTAAATACCGCTGTCGAGCTCCTGCACGTCGACCTGCTCTCCCGTCGGGTTGCCATCGGCGCCGAGGATGGGGCGCTTCTTGATCGGGCCGGGCATCGTCCAGCGCCAGTCGAAGGCGAGAGTGAAGTCCTTGTAGTTCTTCTCCGTCCACAGGTCCTTGTTCTTGCCGTCGTACTTGAGGATGCCGTTGATCGGAATCCAGTGCTCTTCGCCACCTTCGGGCACCTTGAAGCCCTTCAGTGTGCGCCCGTCAAAGAGCGGCCGGAATCCGGCTTCAACCGCTCCGGTCACATTCGCATGGGGCGAGAGCTCGCAGATTTTCAGCGCGCGATACGCCACGGCATCGCCATGACCGCAGAAGGTGATGTGTCCGCTGTTGCGCTTGGCTCCTTCGTGCTTGGGAAATTTCTTCCGCAGTTCCGAGAGCTTGGCCTCGGTGATCACGGTGCCGTTCAGCTCCACCTTGATCTCATCGCCGTTCACGGTGACACGTTGCAGGTTCCATTCGCCCACCGGCTTGAGGTGGCCCTTCTTCGCCGGGACCATGGTGTAGATGGAACCGTGGAACTGGTAGTCCTTGAGGTCCTTGTACTTCTCAGCGGTGTCGTCCAATACCTGGATCTCCATGCCGGTATAGGCGGGATTGCCGGTGCCGGAGTAATGGATGCCGAGGCCATTGTTGCCACCCGGCGGCAGCTTGAACTCAAAATCGAGGACGTAGTTGGCGTAGATCGCCTCCGTCATCAGGTTCTTGCCCTGGGGAGTGCAGACGATGGCACCATCCTTCACTTCGTAGCCCTCACCGGTCCAGCCGGTCAGGTCCTTGCCATTGAAGAGTGGAACGAATTTCAGCTTCTCCGCCGCGCCGAGCGAGCCGACGCACAGAAGAAGTGCGATTGTGATTACGGATTTCATAGTAGTGTTAGAGTTCGATGGTTTTGCCGGTGCGGAAACTTTCGTCGGCGGCCGCGACGATGCGCATCGAATTGATCGCATCATCCATGTGATCCCCGAGGTCCATGTCTTCGGTGATGGCCTTGAGCAGATACTCCTGCTCGCGCTTGCACAGTTCATCGTGGTCGGGCTCATCGCCGGTCTCGGTCCACGTGTCCTTTTTCGCAAACTGCCCGTCCGCGTCGAGTTCGGAGAAATGGCGGCGCAGCGTGTTCGTCTTGGTGTGGGCGTCGACGTCGGACGACGCCCCTTCGCCGGCGGCTTCCCGTGCTTCGATGGTGACACAGCCCTTCGGCCCGACCACGTCCTTCACGAAGAAGGCGGTCTCGGACATCATCGGTCCCCATCCCGCCTCATACCAACCGACCGAACCGTCCTCGAAGGTCACCTGGAGGTGACCGTAATTGATCCGGCCTTCCGGAAGTTCGTCAGTGAGCCGGGCTCCGAGACCCGATACCCGCACAGGCTTCGAGCGGGTCATCTGGCACATGACGTCGACATAGTGCACGCCGCAGTCGACGATGGGTGAAATCGAGGACATGAGGTTCTTGTGGGTCTCCCAATTGGCGCCGAAGGACTGCTGATTGAGATTCATCCGCATGACCAGCGGCTTGCCGAGGTCCTGCGACATCTCGATGAATTTGATCCAGCTCGGGTGATGGCGGAGGATGTAGCCGATCACCAGCTTGCGCCCGGTGGCGCGGGCCTTGGCGACGATCCTTTCCGCCTCGGCGACGGTTTCCGCGAGGGGCTTCTCGATGAAGACGTGGCAACCGGCGTCGAACGCCGCCTCGGCGTAGTCGGCGTGGGTGTCCGGGTAGGTGGAAATGCTCACCACATCGGGCTGGGTCGCGGCCAGCGCCTCGTAAAAATCGCCGAACTCGTCATATCCGCCACCCAGCTCGGAATTCAATGCACCCCGGCTCTCAGGCGAGCGGGTGACAATGCCACAGATCTCAAACTCGGGGATCTGGTGGTAGGCAAGGGCGTGGGAACGACCCATATGGCCGGCACCAACGCAGAGGACTCGGATACTATTGCTCATGATTAGGGCGGGAAAACGGCGAAAGAAGACGGTTTATTTCGCCTACAGGCAAGTTTCTATCGTTTTCTGGGGCATGCTGGTCTCCCCACTCCGGTCAGGCAATCACTTCCCTTCCCCGACGCCCGGCGAACGCCATCCGCTCCACCCTCCACGATCGCGTGATGGGCGACCCACGCTTTCGTGCTACTTTCGCAGCTCACCCCCCCACACCCCCCGAACATGAAAACCGCATCCCCCCGGCGGCGCATGGATCGGCCCGGCCTGACGCTACTGGAGATTACAGTCGTTCTTGCCGTGCTGCTTGCCATGACGACCGTACTACTGATTGGCGCCCGCGCCTGGAGCCGTGGCTCCGACCGTGCCGCCTGCATCATGAACATCCGCAATGTGCAGATGAGCGTGCGTTCCTACCAAAACCTCTACGGTTTTGCGTCCGGAACCATCCCCCGTGCCGAGCGAGGCAGTCAGTCGATCGCCGACCACCTGCTTCACAAGGGCTACATCGACAGCACGACCCATGAGATGCTCAAGGGCATTCAGCCCTGTCCAGGAGGCGGGCTCTATGAGCTTGCCCACGAGGATGTCTTCCCCACACCGGGTGAGCTCTACGTGACCTGCTCGCTGGAAACCAGGCAGCAGCACCAGCTTCCGAACGATCGGGACTGGTAATCGCCCAAATCTGGCGTCATCGGCCCCCCGTCGGCTTGTCCGGCAGGGGGTCCTGTCGCGTAGGCCGCGAACTCCCGGGCCGTCGACGACGAATTCCCGCGGGGTCCGGCGGGGGCTTGATCCCCTCAAAACCCAGGATTCCGCCGACCCGGCTGGAATTCGCTGCTTGCCAGACCGCCGGAATCCATCACCTTCCGCCTCCGCCGCTGGCCCTTGGTTCTCAACCCCATCCGCCCGGCCCTTTGTATCATGGACACGCCTCCTTTCGCCGAACTGGGACTTCCCGACGACCTTCTGGCCTCCGTCGAAGCCCTCGGCTACGAACGCCCCTCTCCCATTCAAGCCATGTCCATCCCCGTCGCTCTCGAGGGAAAGGACATCATCGGACTCTCCGAAACCGGCTCCGGCAAGACCGCGGCCTTCGGCATCCCCCTTCTCGCCAAGATCGATCTGAAGCGCCACGAAACGCAGGCCATCATCCTCTGCCCGACCCGCGAGCTCGCCAACCAGGTGTGTGAGGAAATCCACCGCCTCGGAGCCAAGCTCGACCGCCTCAGCGCCGTGCCCGTCTACGGCGGTGCCCCGATCGACCGCCAGCTGCGCGCCTTGCGCAAGGGAGCCCACGTCGTCGTCGGCACACCCGGCCGCGTCCTCGACCACCTCAAGCGGGGCTCGCTCAACCCAAGCACGATCCGCACCGTCGTGCTCGACGAAGCCGACCGCATGCTCGACATGGGATTCCGGGATGAAATGGAAACCCTGCTCGCCGACATGCCCCAAGATCGGCAGACGCTGTTCTTCTCGGCGACCATGAACCGCCAGGTGACCCACTTCATCGAACGCTTCGGCAACAGCCCGGAAACCATCCAGGTCAAGCAGAAGGCGATGACGGTCAGCTCCATCGACCAGTCGTGCTACGAAGTCCGCCAGCGCTCGAAGGTGGAAGTGGTATCCCGCATCCTCGACATCGAGCCGGCGCGTCTGAGCATCATCTTCTGCAACACCAAGCGCTCGGTCGACGAATGCACCGAAGCCCTGCTCGCACGCGGCTACGCCGTGGACCGCCTGCACGGCGATATCACCCAGCAGATGCGCGAACGCGTGCTGCGCCGCTTCCGCGATGGCATCGTCGAGGTTCTCGTCGCCACCGACGTCGCTGGACGCGGGCTCGACGTGGACGACATCGATCTGGTCATCAACTACGACCTTCCACAGGACCCTGAAGACTACGTCCACCGGATCGGCCGTACGGGACGTGCGGGTCGCAGTGGCCGCGCCGTCAGCTTCGCCTTCGGTCGCGACCTCCACCGCATGGAGACCATCGAGCGCTACACCCGCCAGCCGGTGAAGCGCGAGCGGGTACCGTCCCAGGAACAAGTCGAAGGCAAGGTCGCCGACCGACTTTTCGAACAACTCAAGGAACGCCTCGCCAAGGGAGACTTCAAGTCGCACGAGGCGCAGCTCGACCGTCTGCTCGAGCAGGGCTACACGCCGACCGACGTCGTCAGCGTGCTCTTCACCGCACTCGGCGAAGAAGGTGGCCGGGAGTTCAGCAAGATCCAGGAGGATCACGAGGAACCCGGCCAACGCCGTCAGCGCCGTGAGCATGAACCCCGTGACCGTGGAGGCCGTGGCGATCGCGCACCACGGGAACGTGGACCGCGCCGCGATCACGACACCCCGCACGACAATACCGGCATGGTCCCCCTCTTCCTCTCCGTCGGGAAACAACAGGGCGTGAAGGTCGGCGAAGTCATCGGCATGCTCTACAACGAGTCCGGTGTGCCCCAAGGGAGCATCGGCCACGTCCGTCTCTTCCCACGCAACTGCCGCATCGAAGTGAAGGCAGAGGTCGCCGATCAGATCATCGAGTCCGTCCGCGGAACCACCCTGCGCGGCAAGCGCTTCATCCTCGATCACGATCGTGGCCCCAAGGGGCGGGACTGATCCCCCTCCCCATCCGGGATCCCTCGCTGGAGTTTCCACTGGCTTGCATCGCGGTGCCGACCGGCGCATCGTCGCCGCGTGACCGAAAACGGCCCTCTTTCCCGCAAACTCTTCGCCGCCGCCAAGGAAGTCATTCCCGGCGGCGTGAACTCTCCCGTCCGCGCCTTCCGCAATGTCGGCGGCGAGCCTTTCTTTGTCCGCAAGGCCAAGGGCAGCCGCATCGAGGATGTCGATGGCAAGACCTACATCGACTACATCGGCTCCTGGGGGCCGAACATCCTCGGGCATGCCCCGACGGTGGTCACCAACACCATCCACGAAGTCGCCAAGAGCGGCGTTTCCTTCGGCATCCCGAATCCCTTCGAGGTCGAGATGGCCCGCAAGGTCACCGACTGGGTGCCCTCGGTGCAAAAGGTCCGCATGTGCAACTCCGGCACCGAGGCCACCATGTCCGCCATCCGTCTGGCACGCGGCTTCACCAAGCGCGACCTGATCGTCAAGTTCGACGGTTGCTACCATGGTCATAGTGATTCCCTTCTCGTCGCCGCCGGATCCGGGGCACTCACACACGGTGAGCCGGACTCCGCTGGCGTCCCGTCCGACTTCGCACGCAACACCATCGTCCTCCCCTACAACGACCCCGAAGCCCTCGAGGCCGTCTTCAAGGAGAAGGGCGAGCTGATCGCCGCCATCATCGTCGAGTCCTACCCGGCCAACGCCGGCTTCGTCCTGCCCAAGCCCGGCTACCTCGACCTGCTCAAGAGCACCTGCGAGGCTCACGGGTCCTTGTTGATCTTCGATGAAGTCATGACCGGCTTCCGCCTCGGCAAGGCCGGTGTGCAGGGCCTCGAAAACCTCACGCCCGACCTCTCCTGCTTCGGCAAGGTCATCGGCGGCGGCCTGCCGGTCGGCGCCTTTGGCGGGCGCGCCGACGTCATGGACATGCTCGCTCCCGACGGCCCGGTCTATCAGGCCGGCACCTTGTCGGGGAACCCGCTGGCCATGGCCGCCGGGCTCGCCCAGCTGAAACAGCTCGGCGGCACCGACGGCCTGCCCAACGGCTACGACCGGCTCGACGTGCTCGGCGCACATTTCGAAAAAGGCCTGCGCGGCGTGATGGAAGCGCGCGGCATCCCCCACCGCATCAACCGGGTCGGGTCGATGTTCTGCCTCTTCTTCACCGACCGCGAGATCGTCAATGTCGACGACGTCATGAAGCAGGACCTCGAGCTCTTCAAAAAGCTCTTCTGGGGCTGCCTCGACAAAGGGATCTACCTCGCACCGAGCCCGTACGAAACCGGCTTCCTCTCCTTGGCCCACACCGAAGCCGACCTCGACGACACCGTGCAGGTGATCGATGAGGTGCTGAAGGACATCTAGATCGATGCGTACCCTGCTGGTCATCCTTTCCCTCAGCCTGTCGGTCTTCGCTGACACCGGCACGAAGATCGTGGACGCGGCACGGGCACGGGTCGGAGTGACGACGAGCTACGACCCCGCCTACGTCAGCCTGAAGTATCCGGGAGGCGATGTGGAGAACGACCGCGGCGTGTGCACCGACGTGGTGGTTCGCGCTCTGCGCAACGGGCTGTCCCAGGACCTGCAGAAACTGGTCCACGAGGACATGCGCTCGAACTTCGCCAAATTCCCGAAGATCTGGGGGCTGACGAGGACCGACCGCAACATCGACCACCGCCGGGTGCCCAACCTGGGGACCTATTTCAAGCGGCGCGGTCTGTCACTGCCGGTCACCAAGAAGCCCGGCGACTACCTTCCGGGCGACCTCGTCACCTGCACGGTGCCACCCAACCGACCTCACATCATGGTCGTGAGTGACAAGAAGTCGGAGGACGGCACCCCGCTGGTCATCCACAACATCGGCCGCGGGACCCGCGAGGAAGACCGCTTGTTCGACTTCCCCATTACCGGACACTACCGTTGGAAATAGCATGGACCTCGCCCTCATCTCCCACTTCGCGGGTGCCCTGTTCGCGATCATGAACCCCTTGGGGAACCTGCCGGTCTACATCAATGCAGTCGCGGGCGAGCGGCTTGGCGCCCAGCGCTACCTCGCCCTGTTCCTCAGCGTGTTCATTGCGGTGGCCCTGCTCGTCTTCTTTTGGTCGGGAAGCGGGTTGCTTCACTTCTTCGGCGTGTCGCTCCCCGCCTTCCGCATCGCCGGCGGCATCCTTCTCCTGCTGACCGGCATCGGCATGGTGCGTGGGCAGGATGGCAAACGGGTCGAGCAACTGGCGGAAAAGGTCACCGAGGAAAGCGACCTCGAAGCCGCGGAACATCGCTTCCGCAACCTTCTCATCCCCGTGGGAGTCCCGCTCTTCGTCGGCCCCGGATCCATCGGCACGGTCATCCTGTTCGCCGGACAGGCGAGCAACCCGACCGAGCGCCTCGGCATGTCCGCGGTGATCCTTGGCATGTGCCTGCTCACCTTCATCCTCCTGCTCGCGAGCGAGCGGATCGGCAAGCTGCTCGGACCCATGGGACTGGAAATCGCCGCGCGGCTGATGGGCCTGATCCTTGCCGCCATTGGCGTGCAGTTCATGCTCGCCGGGCTCGGCGACGTGACCACCGGTTGGATCGATCCGGCCGCCCTCGACTGAGATTTACGAAAAAGGCCGATCACCCCGAAGGATGACCGGCCTGTGAAAAATCCTGAGGGTTCGACTCAGGCGAGGGACTTCAATTTCTCGGCGAGCTGCTCCTTGGTCACGGCGGCCCCGACGATCTGGTCCTTCACTTCGCCCCCCTTGAAGAAGAGGAGGAGCGGGATGGACTTCACGTTGTACTTCACGGCGAGGTCGCGGGCTTCATCCACGTTCACCTTGCCGACCTTGGCGGCGTCTCCGATTTCCTCGGCGACCTGATCGATGACTGGGCCGATCATCTTGCACGGGCCACACCATTCCGCCCAGAAGTCCACCAGGACAGGGACGTCGGAATCGATCACTTCGCTTTGAAAATTTGCTTCGTTGAGTTGCAGAGCCATGGGCCGACGATGGAGAGCCCGAACCGTTTGTCAAGTGGCAGCCCGCCGGGCCCTTGCGCAATCCGGCGCTCATATCTCGCAAGCGGGCGTTAGTCGCGGGCGGCGGCCCTCTGCGAGATTCCCGCCCTCATGAATGCCACATCCCTGATCCTCCTCGGACTCGCCCTGCCCGCCGTCGCCGCCAACCCACCGGCACAAGACCGGGAAGCCATCCTTGCCATGGCCGGCACCCACAAAGTCACCTTTCGCTTTGAAGAAACCGCCCAGGTCGCCCCGGACTACACACTGAAGAACGGCTTCTATGAGGCCGACGCCACGGAGGTGGTCGAGGTGGTCGAAGACACCCCGACCCGGATCACCCTGCAGCACCTGCTGGTGGTCGGCGGAGAAGACAAGGAACCCACCGTGATCAAGCACTGGGCCCAGATCTGGACCTGGCAGGACACCGAGATCCTCGACTACTGCGGCAGCGATGACATCCACGAGTGGAACAAGGTGACCCTCAAATCAGCGGAGGTGGAAGGCACCTGGAGCCAGTTGGTCACCCAGGTCGACGACACCCCGCGCTACGAGAGCTTCGGCCGCTGGACCCACGATGCCGGCGAGTCCTCATGGCAGAGTGAACCGACCCGACGTCCGCTCCCCCGCCGCGAATACACCAAGCGCGACGACTATGACTACCTGCTCGTCACCAACCGCCACACGCTGACCAATCGCGGCTGGGTCCACTTTCAGGACAACCGGAAGGTGGTCGATCGCGACGGCGAACCTCGCACCGTGCTGTGCTTTGAGACCGGCTTGAACCGCTACGTCCGCGAGGAAGACCCGAAGGCCGAGCTCGCCCGATCATGGTGGAACGAACACGGCGAGTTCTGGGGTGAAGTCCGCGAGTTCTGGGAAACCTCCGGCGAACAGGCACCGCAGTCATTCGCCTACACGACGAGCAAGAACGGCGAGTCCCTCTCAAAATTGCTGAAACGCATGCAAGAGAAGCCCCCTGCCCCGGAGGAAATCAGTGCCGCCCTCCAGCCCTACGTCATCAGCAAGTAACACCCGACCTCCCGACATCATGATCCGAAGCACCGTGGCATTGATCGCCACCGCCACCCTGAGTCACGCCGCCATCACCGTCAGCCTTCCGGGAAACCAGGAGAGCTCCGGCTGGGACCAGCTGAACAACACCAACACCTACTGGGCCGACAACGGCTACACCACCAGCTACCCCGGAGCCACCCCGTGGCCAGGATCCATCGCCGCAAACATGACCGGCTCGATCGGCAGCGCGACCTTCGCCAAGCTCTCGGGCAACGGCTACTTCGCCGGCTCCTCGATCTACGACGGAGGCGGCGCGGGCACCTACTCGCTGTCGGACGCCTCCCCCCTCGCCGGTCTGGCCACCGTTGTTTTCCAGTTGGACGTCGGGACCCCTGTCGGCGTCACACCCGTGCTGAACTTCAATGGAGGATCCCAAGCACTCGCCGCCGATTTCAGCACGATGGTTGCAGGGGGTTACTCCACCATCAACTTCACCACCGGACAGTCATTTCCCACCTCGAATTATGCGTGGCAATGGGACCTTACCGGCCTGGCAGTGAGTTCCTACGAAATCGTGTGGGGCAGCAACACCAACAACCACCTGACCCAGTACGAAGTCAACCTGACCACCGGAGACAGCTTTGCCCAGGTCGTGCCCGAGCCCTCGGTCGCCCTGCTCTCCCTCGCCGGTCTGTTCCTTAGCTTCCGTCGGCGCAGGAACTGACCATCCCGATTCGGAACCATGCGACTTCCATGTCTCGTCAGTGCCGCTGCCTCCTCCCTGGCAGCAGCCGCACCCCAGACCATCCCCGAGCCCTCGGCCGACCGCTGGATGTATCCATCCAACGGTACGCCGGGAACCCGGGCCCAGGCCTCGACCTTCAGTGCCCTGCCCTCCTCGGGCGGCGTGGAGGACCGCTGGGGGTTCTTCCTCATTCAGTTCGACACCTCCTCGACCATTCCCGCTGGCCTGTCACCGGAGAGCTACCGGATCCGGTCGATCACCCTGACCGCCACCATCGGTCAGGACGAAACCTTCGACTACGACCCGACCCCTGATCCACTCACTAGCTACGGCACTCCCAGTAGTATTGCATCGACACCGGATGCCGACATCGGACGCCCCGTCGAACTCCACGGTGCGGGATTCCGCAATGGCTTCGCTGCCGGCACCTTTCTCGAGACCAGTCCCTACGGGGTGCCCGAGCGGAATGCCTACCCCCTCGGATTCTCCGGCGACGGCACCCCACGCGACGTCAGCTGGAATGTCACCGATGGCTTCGAGCCCACGCCTTGGGCCACCGGCACCACCTCCGACGTGGAGCCCGGCGATCTGGTGCCCATCGATACGGTCTTCGATTTCCAGATCGACACCTCCCTCCCCGGCGTCACGCCCTACCTCCAGCAAGCGCTGTCCGAGGGTGCGCTGTGGTTGACGATCTCCTCGCTCCACCCGGCCATTCAGGAAGGCGGTGAATTGGCCGCCTGGTTGACCCGGGACGACGCCCTGCACCAGATCTTCGGCGGCTACGCGCCAAGCCTCACCCTCGAAGTCGATCTGCGGGTGCCGCTCACCCTGAGCCGCAGCGGCACCACCAACCACCTCACCTGGCCGACCTTCGACGGCTTCGATGCCGAACTCCAGGCAAGCCCCGACCTCGACTCGTGGACACCGATTCCACACGGCGATGGTTCCGCGACGGAAACCACCGCCGCATCCAAACGCTTCTACCGCATCCAGATTCTCCCATCCACTCCATGAAACACTCACTCAAGGGCTTCACCCTCGTCGAACTCATGATCGTCATCGTGCTGGTGATCACCCTGAGCTCCCTCGGCTTCGCCGGCTACACCAAGGTCATGGACAAGGCGCGCATGACGACCGAGCTGAACGCCGCTCGGAATCTCGCCACCGCCTACCTCACCCATGCTTCGGACCATTCCGGTCGCCTCATGCCCGGATACCGGAGTGACCCGGAGGCGACCAACCTCGACGGGGAAATCCTCCACCACCCCATCAACGCGAGGTACCCCTGGCGCCTCACACCCTACATGCCGCAGCCCGAAGGCATCCTGCTCTGCAATGGGCACGAGCGATTCCTCGAAGCCGACAACAGCGACTACCTCGTCAGCGTTCGCCCGAATCTCGGCATCAACGCCGTTTACGTGGGGGGTCACTACGGATCGGGTTCACCCCTGCGCCCATCCCCCAGACTCGAAGCCGCCCTTGGGAAATACTATGTTTCACGTATATCCCAGGCCGTCGAGCCAGCCAAGCTGGTCGTGTTCGCTTCCGCGCGCCATGGCGGGGGAGACGACGGAGTCGGAAACTTCGAGGTGCGCGCACCCAACACCCTGGCACCCGATTGGTCATCGGCCGGGTTCGACCCCAAGCTGGCGGCATCCGACCACGGATTCGTCGACTTCCGATGGGACGGCAAGGCGGTGGTCGCCATGCTGGGGGGCAACGTCGAGCTGCTCGATGAGGAAGAACTCCGGGACATGCGACGCTGGTCCAACCAGGCGGCCCGGGCGAACGACCCGGACTTCGTCGTCAGCGTGGACCGCTGAAGCGTCAATCCCCACCCGGACGCGGATCGCCCCGCCACTCGCGCGGGCTCTTCCCGGTCACCTCGCGGAAGGCCTTGGCGAAGTGGCTCAGGCTCTGATAGCCGACTTCCAAAGCAGCATCGGTCACGCTCTCCCCCGCCCTCAGGCGGTCGCAGGCATGCGAGATCCGGAGGCGACGCTGATGCTCGCGCAAGGTCATCCCGGTTTCCTTCTTCACCAGCCGACTGAGGTGGGTGGGTGACACGCCGCACTGCTTGCCCAGGGCCTTCAGATCGAGGCTCTGATCGAGCTGCTGGCGGAGCACGAGAAGCGCCCGCTCCACCCCCTTCGCCCGCCCGACGCGCTGGCAGAAGCCGGCTCCCGGATCCCAGCGCTGGCGCCGGAATAGACGGAGCGCCGCCCATTCAAGGACGCGCGATTCGACCAGCAAGGGCCCCCCTTCGTCGTCGGGCTTCAGGATGCTGAGACGATCCGCCAGATTCTTCTCCGGCCCCGTCATCAGACCTGCGAAGGCCATCCTACCACCGCCGGTCAACCAGCTGGCGAAATCCGGGTGGATGCGTGAGATCCCATCTCCGATGCGACGGGCCAGCCAAGCCCTCGAAATGACAACCACTTCCACCTCGTGTTCTCCCGGGAGGCGCGTCCAGCGCCAGCGCTCGGACTGGTCCTCGCCAAAGATCGCATACATGCCCGGGCGTAGGAACATCCGGTCCTCCTTCCCCCAGATGATCCCCTCCCCACTACGATTGAGCCACAGCCACACCTCCCCATCCACCCGGGCCTGCCACTGGCTCGCTCCCTTCGTCACCCGCCCGCGCATCCGCCAGCAGTCCAGTCCTCCCATGCCCATCCATCGCTCCCAAATCATGTCGCTGCCGCTCTTTATTGCGACAGCATCTCATTTGCAACTGGTGATTCGTCGGATGATGGGATGTCCGGGCAAAAAAAGAGCGCCCGACCCTGAGAGGGATCGGACGCTGAGAGATCAATCGGGTCGATTTACTCGCTTTCTTCAGCGGGCTCCTCATCCACGGGTTCATCCGCGGCTGGGGCTTCGACGGGTGCCGGGGCTCCGGCATCTTCCATGCCGGTCGGGACCGTGCTGGTCTTGAAGGCAAGGAACGCAACGGCTCCAGCGAGCAGAAGGGTAATGATAGGTGCAACCATGATGAAATTCAGTTGGATGGTTTAGAACAAGCGGCCCCAATCGGCGTCGCGCGGCGCACCTTGATCATCCTTGGTGAGCCAGACGTTGGCGGTCATGAGCTGGATGGCGATCACCGCAGCAGCGCCGAGGAAGCCGAGCACGGCGAGGGCGCTGACCAATGGGCTGGCGCCGCTTTCGTCTTCTTCCTCGCTCACCGGCATGGTCGCCATTTGCGAAGCCGCAGGCGCTTGGGTGCCGAGTGGCTGAGTCGGAGGATTCAGCTGCACGGTCGCTTTGGGAAGCGCGATGGTCGGACCGGGAGCTGGGGCGCCACCTGGAGCCGGGGCGGTTGGTGCACCGGGCTTTGCAGGAGCGGTCGCCGGAGCATTCAGCTTGATTGTCGGAGCCGGAGCAGGAGCACCGGTCGTGGTGCCCGCAGCGGTCTTGAGAGGAATGGTAGGAGCGGGTGCCGGCGCCTTTGGTGGACCCACCGTCGCTACAGGGGCCGTAGGGGTCGGAGGCTTGGGTGCACTTGGTGCAGCCGGAGCGCTCGGAGTCGGCGGTTTCGGCGGGCCAGCCACGGTTGGCTTCGGCGCGGCAGGAGCCGGAGGAGCGCCTGCAGGCGATGCGGCGGGAGCGTCAGCGGCCTTGAGGGTCACACGGACGGTTTCTTTTTTAAGTGGCACGCTCGAAGTCTGCTTCGAGGGCGGGTTTTCGTTATCGCTCATACTGACAGGAAGAAGGGAGTAGGGATTTTGTGTAGGGAGGAAAAAACACTGGCGCCGGGGGCGTGTCAAACCTCCATCTCACAAGGGAAAAACACGTAATCACAAGGTGCTCACATGCTGACCACGGGAAATTCATGCCTCTCTGACGATTTCGTGAGCCAGTCTGGCGATTTCGCCCGATAGGAGGGGTCGACTCCCCTCGTTCAAAACAACATCTTCTCGCCCGTCACCATGATCAGCCGTCGCCGCTTCCTTGCTACCACCAGCCTCGCCTTTGCCAGCCTCCAGCAGTACTCCCGAGCTGCCGGGACCGACCGGGTGATCTCGCCGCTCGGGCCGCTGAAGCCGGATCCCGCCGGCCTGCTCGACCTGCCGGAAGGATTCACCTACCGCGTGATCTCGCGCGCTGGCCAGACCATGACCGACGGTTTGAAGACCCCGGGCAAACCGGATGGGATGGCTGCATTCGCCGGCAAGGACGGCAAGGTCGTGCTGGTGCGCAACCACGAGCTAGCCCTGGCCATGACCCGCCTCGGTCCCTTCGAGAACAACCTGAAGCTGCCGTCATCGATCGACCCCACACTCAGCCACGACCCGGGCGAGGGCGGTCGTCAGCCCCACCTCGGCGGCACCACCAACCTCGTCTTCGACCCCGCGACCGGCGAGACGGTGGCCGAATTCCTCTCGCTTACCGGCACCGATCGCAACTGCGCGGGCGGGCCGATGCCATGGGGCTCCTGGATCACCTGTGAGGAACCCGCGGATCTGAATACGCCGCGCGGACGCAAGCACGGCTGGTGTTTCGAGGTGGAGGCGACCGAGACGCCCGGATTGCAGAAGGCGGTCGCGCTCAAGGCGCTGGGACGATTCCGCCATGAAGCCGTTGCCCTCGATCCCGCCACCGGGATCCTCTACCTGACCGAAGACCGGACGGACGGCCTGCTCTACCGCTTTGTCCCCGAAACCCCCAGGGACTTCACGCGCGGGCAACTGCAGGCGCTGGCGGTCATCGATCGACCCAGCGCGGACCTGCGCAACTACAACCCGGCGGCCACTTGGCCGAAAGAAGGCGAATCGATGAAGGTGACTTGGATCGATGTCGACAATCCCGAAGCCCCCCTCGACGACCTCCGTTTCCGCGGCTTTGAAGCGGGCGCAGCACGCTTTGCCCGTGGCGAGGGCATCCACTTCAGCGACGAGGGCATCTTCATCTGCTGTACGGATGGCGGTCCGGACCGGCGCGGTCAGTTGTTCCGCCTTCATCCATCCGGGTCTGCCGAAAGCCACGACCGCCTCGAGCTCTTCCTGCAGTCGACCGCAGACGACATCCTGACCAATGGCGACAACCTTTGCCCCGCGCCTTGGGGGGGTGTCGTCGTTTGCGAAGACCTCGTCGACAGCTCGTTCGCAAGCCATACGCACGTGCGCTGCGTCACTCCCGAAGGGAAAATCCACACCCTCGCCCGCAACGCGAAAAACAACTCGGAGTTCGCCGGTTGCTGCTTCTCACCCGACGGCAAGTGGATGTTCGTCAACCTCCAGGGAATGGGCCTGACCTTCGCGATCACCGGCCCGTGGACCTGACCTCATTTTTCTTGGCTCCACCGCGACCGCACCCTACAACCCCGCCGCCATGACCCGCTCGCAAATCGAACTGAGCATCAAGCTCTTCATTGTGCTCCTGATCATCGCCTTCATCGGCTCGTTCACGCACGTGATGCGCATGCTCGGCTGGGCCTGATATTCCTCAGCCCTGCCACGCCCGCTCACGCAGCGTTTCCAGATCCAGGAATTCGACCACCGATGCGTGGGTCGCTTCCAGCACGACGGGCGGCGCACTGCCTGATTTCAGCGCTTCCTTCCAGCGCTCCAGGCACAGACACCAGCGGTCCCCTGCCTTCAGCCCGGGGAATCCATACTCGGGGCGCGGAGTCGACAGGTCGTTGCCCATCATCTTGGTGAACTCGAGGAAGTCCTCGGTCATCACCGCACAAATGGTGTGCATGCCCGGATCCTCCGCCGAGGTGTGGCAGCAGCCGTCGCGGAAATAGCCCGTCTTCGGGTTGCCGGAGCAGGTCTGCAAATCACCGCCGAGTACATTTTTTGCCATACCTGCAACAAAGAGCCAATCGGTCGAGGCGCAAGGGAATCCCGCACCTCACCGGGGAAGGAAGCACGACCCGCTACTTCACCTTCACGCAGACCGCTTCGCCCTTGTTGGTGCGGGCAAAGACAAGGCCATCCGCATAGGCCACCGGAGCCCAGCACTTGCCGTCCTGGAGAATCCTCGCCCGTCCCAGCTCCTGCCAGCCTTTCAGGGAAGGCGTTCCCGCGATCAAATCCCCGGTTTCGGCGAGGATGACCATCTGGTCACCCACCATCAACGAACTGCCTCGGGTTCCCGGCATCTTTTCACGCCAGTGGATCTTGCCACTACCCAGCTCCATCCGGATCAATTCTGCGTCGATGTTCTTGTCACCGAACACCCCCACGATGTCGTCCCCGATCCTCACGCTGTTCTGGAAGATCATGCGCGTGTCCTCTTCCTTGTGAAGCACCTCCGGGCTATCACCCGACACATCGATCACCACGTAGCCCATGCCGTAGCCTGAGGCGAGGAACATCTTGCCGTCATGGAACTGCGGGTTGCTCGCATTGACGTCATAGGACGTCCGCCATGTGAAGTTGAAGAGCGGCTCACCATTGTTGTCCAAATCGTAGGTCACCAACTCGCGCCCGTGGAAGACCGCCACCGCGTGCTTGCCCTGATACTTGAAGAATACCGGCGCCGCGTATCCCGCCTTCGTCTTGCCCTTGCCGAACTTCCAGCTGACCTCACCGGTCGCCTTGTTCAGCACATAGACCGCCGCATCCTTCGCGCAGGGCAGGCAGTAGAGCTCGTCACCCCGGACGATGGGTGCCGCCGCGAAACCCCATGACGGCGCCTTGCCCCCGAAATCCGTCTGGTAGTGCTTGTGCCACTTCACCGAGCCGTCCTTCAGCGAGAGACAGAACAGGTTTCCGGTGCGACTCAGCGTGTAAACCCGGCCCGCATCAATCGTGGGCGTCACACTCGGTCCGCCATCGTAGAACTTCGGGTTGAGTTCTTCCGCGTACTCATACTTCCACTCGAGCTTTCCGCTTCTGGCATCGAAGCACCACACGACGTCCTTGTCGCCCGTGTTGCCCATCACCACCGCCTTGCCCTCCGCGATGGCAAAGCCCGAGCAGCCCTTGCCGATATCCGCCTTCCAGACTTCCTTCGGCGCGAATGACTTACCTAGCGAACCCTCCACCTTGGCCTCCCCACCCGGCCCGAGGTAACGAGGCCAGTCGCCGGCATGCGCCGATGCCACCACTCCAGCTCCAAGCAGGCAAATTAGTGCGGAAATTTTCATGATCCGAGAGACTAGCCCACTCCCTCCTCCGCGCAAGTCCCCCGGTCCACCCCCGTCTCCCGTTCCCTCACGAATCCTCGTGATGACACAACTCGAAAGAATAAACCCCTCCCCTCAAGTATCGCATCGGCTGCGACCCGTCGTGGACCCGTCACATCAAGGGAGTTGACCCCTTGCCGACCCGCTCCAAACTGCCGCATCCATTTTTCTAACCAACCCAACATGCTACAGACCTCCCGACACGCCCTGCTGCTCCTCGGCCTCACTGCCCCGACCCTCCTCGCTCAAGACCTCGAGTCGCTCGATCCCACGATCGTCGATGCCGAGCGGGTGAACGATGATCCCGCCGCCGTCAGCGTGCTTTCCAGGGACTCCCTCGACCTCTTCCAGACCGAATCCTTCGCCGACCTCTCAGGTCTTGTCCCCGGCTTCCACGTCGTCGCCGCCGACTCCCGGGGCTACGGCCAGGTCGTCGCCATGCGTGGTTCGACCAACACCCTCTTCTTCGGCCCGCCCGCACTGGGCATGACCATCGACGACCTCCCGCTCGGCGATGCCTACACCTACCCCTCCGAGATGCTGCAACTCGACGAAGTGCGCGTCCACCGCGGCCCTCACGGACCCTACTTCGGGCGGAATGCACCCGCCGGCATGGTCGAAATGCGCACCCCGGGGTTCAACGACACCTTCCAGAACTCGCTCGAGGCCGAATACGGATCCTACGACCGCTTCGCCCTGCGCGGCGCCTCCTCCGGCCCCATTGGCGAGAACTTCGGCTACAGCGTGCGGCTCTTCCATGACCAGCGGGACGGATTCATCCGCAACCCCCTGCTCGGCACCGAAACCGACGATCGCAGAGCCACCGGCGGATTGTTCAACCTCTACTGGCGCCCTGACGACGACACCGAACTGCGCCTCCGACTCTTTGCCGAGAAAATTGACGACGGCTCGCAGCGCCTGAGTTCGCTCTTCTCTCCCGACCCCTTCACCGTCTTTTCCGACAACCCGGGCGTCACCGACCTCGAGCGCTATCAGCTCTCGCTCCACACCCGCAAGACACTCAACTCAGGCACCTTTGAGAGCATCCACGGCTATCAGTTCTGGGACCTCGATCCCTCCACCGTCGATCTGGATCTCAGCCCCTTCGGACCGGGCAACGGATTCAGCGACGCCCGTTCGGCCATCCAGCAGAAGCAGGACCTCGTCTCCAACGAATTCCGCTTCAGCTCGCCCGACGACTCGAACATCCGCTGGCGCACCGGGCTCTTCCAGATGTGGATCGACAACCGCGGCACCGCCGAGCGCCAGCTCTTCCCCGGCTTCGTCGAAACCACCCGATTCGACATCGAACAGCTCAACCTGGCCGGCTACGGAAACCTCACCTGGCAGGCGACCGATGCCCTCGCCATCGATGCCGGACTGCGCGTCGACTACCACGAATCCGAAATCGACCGGATCCAGCGCGCCCCCTTCCAGACCGACGACATCGTGCGCGGCAGCCGCGATGAATGGTTCGTCTCGCCGGCCCTCGGCGTGACCTACAGCGTCCATCCCGCCGTCGACCTGTTCTATCGCAGCTCCATCGGCAACAAACCCGGCGGATTCTCCGCCTACAGTGACAACCCGCTCATCGCCGAGTTCGACCGTGAGACGAATTGGTCCAACGAAATCGGCCTTGAATACGACTGCCCCGCCTACAACCTGCGCTTCGGCGTCCGCGGATTCTGGGACCAGATCGATGACTACCAGTTCAACCAGGGCGTTCCCCGTTCGACCGACTTCGTCGTGCTGAATGCCGATGAAGTCACCTCACGCGGCGTCGAGATCGACGGCGCATGGGCCCCGGTGGAAGGACTCACCTTCCGCGGTAGCTTCGGCTACGTCGATGCCGAGTTCGACCGCTTCAGCGACCCCTTCACCGGCGCAATCTACGACGGACGCAAGGTCCCCTTCGTTCCCGAATACACCGGCAGCTTCGGAGCACGCTACGACTTCCAGAGCGGATTCTACGTGCAGACCTCCGTCCGGGCCGCCGGCACCACCCGGTTCGATGCGGCCAACAACACCACCTTCACCCAGGATGCCTACGTCACCTGGGATGCCGAAGTCGGATACATTACCGAGCACTTCAGCGTAGCCCTCTACGGCCGCAACCTCCTCGATGAAAACTACTACACCTTCATCAACCCGCAGATCTTCGCCGGCTCACCCGGAGACCCGCAGCAGTTCGGAATCCGCGTCCGCACCATGTTCTGATCCGGCGGGCAACACCCCGCCGCCGACATCGAAGCTACCCACCACCCCGACTTTCCAGTAAGTACCCAGCAGGTCCCTCGAACCCGATCCGCATCTTCCTTCCCATCGTCAGATCCACGTCGGGTGGAGACCCACCCCAGTTCCAACCTCTCACCATGAAACTCACGCCCATCCTTCTCACTCTGTCACTCATCGGCGGTGCCTGCGCCGACGTCACCGGCTGGCTCAACTGGCGCGGCCCCCTTCAAACCGGAGCCTCGCTGGAAAAGAACCTGCCATCCGAACTCAAGCCGGGCGACGAGCTGTGGACCTATGACATCCAGGGTGCCGGCACCCCGACCATTGCCGATGGCCGCCTCTACGCCTTCGGCTTCTACGGGGAAGCCTTCGGCAAAAAGGGAGAGGACGTGCAGGAGGCCCTGATCTGTCTCGACGCCAATACCGGCAAGAAACTGTGGGAAAAACGCTTCTCCGACTACATCTCGGACGTCGTTTACAACCGCTACGGCATCGGCGCTCCCACCGTGGATCCGGAAACCGGAAACGTTTACCTGCAGCTGTCCAACGGCCGCTGCGTCGCCTTCACCCGTGATGGGGAACCCCTGTGGGAACTCTCCCTCATGGAAGACCTCGGCCGACTGACCTTCCCGAACGGACGCTCCGGTGGACCCGCCGTGTTCGAACACCTCGTCATCTTCCACTGCGTCACCGCCAACTGGGGCACCACCGGTCCCGCACAGGACCGCTTCTACGCCTTTGACAAGATCAGCGGAGAACTCGTCTGGTATTCCTCGCCCGGCGTCCGGCCCGTCGACTCCTCCTTCTGCATGCCCGTCTTCGGCAAGCTCGGTGGCCACGACGTCTTCTACGCCGGCACCGGCTGCGGCAATGTCGTCTGTGTCGATGCCCGCACCGGCAAACCGCTGTGGCGCTACCAACTTTCCAACGGCGGCGTGAATTCCCAGATCCTGCTCAACGGCGACCAGCTCATCGCCGTCCACGGCAAGGAGAACCCCGGCCAATCCTCCAAAGGACGCCTCGTCTGCCTGAACCTGCCCAAGGAATACCCGGCCGAACAACTCGTCCTCGATGAGTCCTCCGTCGCATGGAAGAACGACGACCACGTCGCCTTCACCTCCTCCCCCGTCCTCGCCGAGGGTAAGGTCTTCACCACCATCGCCGTGGGCGAACTCCTCTGCGTCGATGCCAAGTCCGGCAAGACCGTCTGGAAAAAGAAACTCGCTCCCGACCAGATCCACGCCTCCCCATCCTACGGAGACGGCAAGCTCTACGTCCCCATGTTCGACGGCGAGTTCTACGTGCTCGATCCCGAAGACGGCGACGCCAAGGAACTGACCAAGGTCAACCTCGGTGAGCCCTGCCTCGGCGCACCCGCCATCTGGGGGGGGAAGATCTTCCTCTTCACCAAGAACAAACTTCACTGCTGGGGCACCACCGATGGCGAGTTCGTCGACGCGCCCGCCGCCCAGGATCCCGCCGAGCCCGGCGAAATCACCCAACTCCAGATCGTCCCCGCCGAGTTCGCACTCACCGCCGGATCATCCCAGGAGTTCACCGTTTACGGGCTCGATGAGTTCGGCCGACGCGTGAAGGAAGTCACCCCCGATCAGTGGGAAGCCTTCATCCCGCCCACCGCCAAGGTGAAGGCCAAGGTCGACGCCACCTTCAAGGGCAACACCCTGACCGCCGGCCCGGATGCCAAGCTCTCCGCCGGCGCCTTCAAGGCCACCGTCGGCGATCTCTCCGCCACCACCCGCGGACGCGTCGTCGCAGGACCGGGATACAAGGCCGACTTCGAGAACGTCGACCTCGTCATGGATTCCCCCGAAGGCGAAAAGGTCAACTTCCCCCCACTCCCATGGCTCGGTGCCCGCATCAAATGGTACACCCTCGAGAAGGATGGCTCCAAAGTCATCGCCAACCGCCTCGACAACGTCCTCTTCCAGCGCACCACCAACTTCTTCGGCAATTCCGACCTCAAGGACTACACCCTGCAGGCCGATGTCATGACCGACGGCAACCGCCGCATCATGTCCACCGTCGGACTGGTCAATCAGCGCTACCTCATCACCCTCGTCGGCAACTCACAGATCCTCGAAGTCTCGTCCAACCACGAGCGCGTCAAGCAGTCGGTGAAGTTCAAGATCAAGCCCAACACCTGGTATACGCTGAAGACCAACGTGAAGCGCAATGACGACGGCACCGGCACCGTGTTCGCCAAAGCCTGGCCGCGCGGCGAAGACGAGCCCGAAGCATGGACGCTCGAGGTGCCCGTCAAGCACTGCCACCCCCACGGAGCCCCGGCCGTTTACGCCTTCTCTCCCCAATCCCAGAAGCGCGTCTACATCGACAACCTCAAACTCGAAGCCGGCAGCTGAGCTCCCGAGCCACAATCGGACCGCGAGCTTCAGCCCCCAAAACCGGACCGCGAGCTTCAGCTCGCCTCAGCCCCCAAAACCGACACTTTCCACCTTCCTCTACCTACCAACCTCGAGACCCATCCCAATGAAACCTCACCTCCTTCTCCTCGCCCTCACCCCCGCCCTGCTCGCCGAAGACTGGCCGATGTGGGGCCGTGATGCCTCCCGGAACATGGTCGGCAACGCCAAGGACCTGCCCACCGAGATTGCCACCGGCGAAATCGATCCCGACACCGAAGAAGTCGACCTCGCCACCGCCAAGAACGTGCTCTGGGCCGCCAAACTCGGCTCCCAGACCTACGGCAACACCACCGTGGCCGACAGCAAGGTTTACGTCGGCACCAACAACGAATCGCCACGCGATCCCAAACAGAAAGGCGACCGCGGCGTCCTCATGGCCTTCGACGAGAAGACCGGCAAGTTCCTGTGGCAACTCCTCATCCCCAAACTTGGGGCCGGCAAGGTCAGCGACTGGGAATATGTCGGCCTCTGCTCGTCACCCTGCGTCGTCGGCAACAAGGCCTACCTCGTCACCAACCGCGGTGAGGTCATCTGCCTCGACACCGCCGGCATGAGCAACGGCAACGACGGCCCGTTCAAGGACGAAGCCAAGTATTCCACCGCCGACCCCGCAGCCCCCTACGAGCCCGGCCCCGAGTCCGCCGACATCCTCTGGATCTACGACATGCGCGAAGAACTCGGTGCCTTCCCCCACAACGTCTCGTCCTGCTCACCCATGGTCGTCGACGGCATCCTCTACACCGCCACCTCCAACGGCGTCGACTGGTCGCACACCAACATCCCCGCCCCGCTCGCGCCCTCACTCGTGGCACTCGATGCCGAAAAGGGCACCCTCCTCGGTGAGGAAATTTCCGGTGTCTCCGAACGCGTGCTCCACGCCTCCTGGTCCTCCCCCGCCTTCGGCAAACTCGGCGACAAGGACAAGATCGTCTGGGGCGGTGGCGACGGCTTTGCCTACGCCTACGATCCCAAGCCCGTCATGGACGAGGAAGAAGAGATCGAAATCCTCAAGGAAACCTGGAGCTACGACGCCAATCCACCCGAATACCGCACGAAGGACGGCGAGCCGATCAAGTACGCCACCTTCCGTGGACCGAGTGAGATCATCGGTACCACCATCGTCGTCGATGGCCACGTCTACATGGGCATCGGCCAAGACCCCGAGCACGGTGACGGAGTCGGCATGGTCAGTTGCCTCGATGCCGAAGGCAAACCCGTGTGGACCTACAAGGACGTCGGGCGCACCATCTCCACCCCGAGCGTCCACGACGGCCTGATGTACATTGCCGAATACGACGGCGACCTCCATTGCCTCGATGCCAAGACCGGCAAGCACCACTGGAAGCACGAAACCTTCTCACGCATCTGGGGTTCCACCCTCGTCGCCGACGGCAAGGTCTTCCTTCCCACCGAAGATGGCGAAGTCCACGTCCTCGCGACCGGCACCGAGAAGAAGGAGCTCGGACTCTACGAATTTGAAGCGCCCATCTACTCCAGCCCCGTCGTCGCCAACGACGTCCTCTACATCGCCACCATGACCCACCTCTACGCGATCAAGAAAAAGTGATTTGGAGTGCGGTGGCAGAGCCCCGCAAGGGCGGCGACACCGCTTTCCGAGGCATCACAAACAGGGGCATCGCTCATCGCAGCCGACACCATCAGTCAGCGTCCGTCGCCATGAAACGATCGATCGACTGGCCCCACGCACCTCCACACCGGCTCGGATCCAACCATCCCTACTTCGTCACCGCCGCCACCCACCGGAAACAGCACTTCTTTCAGTCCTACGAGCGTCTTGATGTCCTTCAGCGGGGTCTCATCAAACTGACTCATGAACATGGCTGGCAACTCTCCGCTTGGGCGGTCTTCTCAAACCACTACCACTTCATCGCGAGCCCCCCTTCCGAACAGGCAGCTTCACTTTCAAACATCATCTCTCGCCTGCACTCGAGGACCGCAGCGTGGATCAACCGATTGGACGAAGCCCCAGGCCGCAAAGTTTGGCACAACTATCACGACACCATCCTGAGCTTCGAGAGATCCTACTTCGCCCGACTCAAGTATGTTCATCACAACGCCGTCCACCATGGGTTGGTGGTCAAACCCGAGGACTACCCATGGTGTTCGGCCTCATGGTTCTCGCGCGAAGCCAAACCATCATTTGTGAGGACCATCGAAAGTTTCAAAACCGATCACTTGAACATCCAAGACAATTTCGACCCCCTCCCGACCGACCTCTAGGAAGCGCAACGCGCTTTGGAGTGCGGCGGCCTGACGCCGCTTTTCGAACCACCCCAGCACCCCGCCTTCTCCACCAACCTCCATCCACTCCAAAACCTCCGCACCATCCCCACTCGTAGCCCCCGCATTCCCAAGCCTCCGCACTCGCAAGCTCGTCCACCAAAGCGGCGTCAGGCCGCCGCACTCCAAAGCCTCCGGCTAACCAAACAAACCATGAAACCCGCCGTTCTTGTTTCCACCATCGTGTTCATCGTCCTCGCCGTCCTCCACCAGGACGTCTGGAACTGGGACAATGCCAACCTCGTCTTCGGATTCCTTCCGGTCGGGCTGGCCTACCATGCCGCCTACTCCATCGTCGCCGCCACCTTCTGGGCCATCGTCATGAAGATCGCCTGGCCGACTCGCCTCGAAGAATGGGCCGACGAATCCAACGACTGACGTCTCGCGCGCCGACACCACCCGGCACGCTCCCGCATTCCGCTCTCCACTTCTCACTTCCCACTCCGCCGCAGGCGGCAAAAGCATGACCAGTCTCATCATCATCGCGCTCTATCTCGGCACCCTGCTGACCTTCGCGCTCGGATCGAAGAAATTCTTCCGCGGCACCAGCGCCGACTACTTCGTGGCCAGCCGCTCCATCGGCCCCTTCATGCTCCTGATGTCGGTCTTCGGCACCACCATGACCGCCTTTGCCCTAGTCGGCTCGACCGGCAAGGCCTTCGAGCTGGGTGTCGGCACCTACGGCCTCATGGCCTCATCGTCCGGGCTCATCCACGCCGCCTGCTTCCTGATCATCGGCATCCGCCTGTGGGCCATCGGCAAGCGCCATGGCTTCGTCACCCAGATTCAATTCTTCCGCGCCCGCTTCGAATCAACGGCATTCGGCTACCTGCTTTTCCCCATCCTCGTCCTGCTGGTCATCCCCTACCTCCTCATCGGCGTCATCGGAGCAAGCAAGACCATGATGGGCCTGACCGGGCCGAAAGGGCCCAAGGCCGGGATGTTTCCCGAGCTCTTTGAAGCCACCAACGGCGCCATCCCGCCGTGGATCACCGGCGCCATCATCTGCCTCGTCGTCCTCGGCTACGTCTTCGCCGGTGGCTCCCGTGCCGCCGCCTGGGCAAACACCTTCCAGACCATTGTTTTCATGATCATGGGCGTCCTCGCCTTCACCCTGATCTCGAACAAGCTCGGCGGACTCGGCCCCGCCATCGAGCAAGCCAAGGCAAGCCACCTCGTCCGCACCCCGAGTGAACACGCCGGCGTCAATCCGGTCACCTTCCTGACCTACATGTTCATCCCCCTGAGCGTCGGGATGTTTCCCCACCTCTTCCAGCACTGGCTCACCGCCCGCAGCGCGAAGTCCTTCAAGCTCACCGTGGTCGCCCACCCGCTGTGCATCATGATCGTCTGGGTCCCCTGCGTGCTCATCGGCGTCTGGGCCTCAGGCGTGCTGCCGGAGTCCGCCACCCCCGGTGCCGTGCTCGCCATCATGGTGGGCAAGCTCATCGGTGATCCCATCATCGTCGGACTCGTCACCGCCGGCATCCTCGCCGCCATCATGTCCTCGCTCGACTCGCAATTCCTCTGCCTTGGTACCATGTTCACCAACGACGTGGTCCTTCATGGCTCGAAGAAACAGCGCACCGACAAGCAGATCCTCTTCATGGCCCGCGCCTTCATCGTCGGCATCGTCACCCTCACCTACATCCTGTCGCTCGTCCTGTTCGAGCAGAACGTCTTCGACCTCGCCGTTTGGTGTTTCTCCGGCTTCGCCGCGCTCACCCCGCTCGTCCTCGCCGCCCTCTACTGGCGACGCGCCACCAAGGCCGGTGCCTACGCCAGCGTAATTGCCACCACCGCCACATGGATCGTCTTTTTCGTCATGTCCGGCTTCGGCGGCGAATTCACCGTCCTCGGCGGCGTGATGCCAGCCGCCATCTGCTGGCTCGCAGGTGCCGTCGCCATGATCGTCGTCTCCCTCGCCACCAAACCACCGGCCGAGGAAACCGTCGCCAAGTTCTTCCCGAACTGATCTCCATTTGCGCGCTCGCGTCTCCGCGCCTCCATTCCCCACATCCGTCCCATGTCTTCCACACTTACCACCGACGAAGCCACCGCCGCCCTCGATGCCCACACCCGCGAGATGGTCCAGTGGCACTTCTCCCCGGAAACCGGCTGCCCGTACTGGCTCGAGAAAGCGAAGTCGCTCGATTTCAATCCGCTCACTGACGTCACCTGCTTCGCCGACCTGCTTCAGTTCGACCACTTCGACGACGAAATCCTGCGCAAGGAGGACCCTGCCCGCTTCATTCCGAAAGCCTTCGCTGGCCGGCCCTACAACGTCTTCGAAACCGGCGGCACCACCGGCATGCCCAAGCAGCGCATCGGCTGGGAAGACTACAAGACCGACTATACCGAGTTCTCCGAACACTACGGACCCGACTTCTTCCCCGCCGGCGCCAACTGGCTGATGGTCGGCCCGACCGGCCCGCGCCGCCTGCGCCTGGCCATCGAGCACCTCGCCAACATCCGCGGCGGCGCCTGCTACTTCATCGACCTCGACCCACGCTGGGTGAAGCGCCTCATCGGCATGGGCGAAATGAAAATGGCCAAGGCCTACCAAGAACACGTCATCGACCAGGCCGCCACCATCATCCGCCACCGCGACATCGGCTGCCTCTTCACCACCCCGAAACTCCTCGAGTCCCTCGCCGAACGCATGTCGCTTGCCGACGCCGGCATCGGTGGCGTCTTCGCCGGCGGCACCACCATGACCCCCCAGTATGTCCGCTTCATCGAAGAGGAAGTTCTCGAAGGCAAAGTCAACTTCGCCCCCACCTACGGCAACACCCTGATGGGACTCGCCATCAGCAAGAAGCGTGGCCCCGGCGAATACTCGCTCACCTATCACGCCCCGCAGCCGCGCGCCGTGCTCCGCATCGTCAACCCCGACGACACCGCCCAGCTCATGGACTACGATGAATACGGCCGCGTCGAACTCACCACCATGACCCAGGAGTTCTTCATGCCCCGCTTCCTCGAACGCGACGAAGCCATCCGCAGAAAACCCTGCGACGAATTCCCTTGGGATGGCGTCGGCGACGTCCGCCCCTTCCAATCCGGCTCCAAGACCGTCATCGAAGGGGTCTACTAATCAGGAGCGCGGGTTTCCAACCCACTTCCATCCAACTCGCGGCTCAGCCGCCTGATCCTCCACTTTCCACTTTTTACTTCTCACTCGGCACTGCCGCTCCGCGGCCTCCAACCATGAACATCCCCATCCTCCGCCTCGGTGAAAGCTACGAATCGCTCGACCTCGTCGAACTCGATCTGGGCGCCCGTGGCACGCTCACCACCCACACCGCCAACCCCGGCCTGATCCGGCGTGACCTGCTCAAGGTCGCCAAGGCCAAGGCCGCCCTCGACGCCATCCCCGCCGAGACGCTGGCCGACTACTGCGAGCAAGCCGCCGAACTCTTCCTCCATGCCGACCTGCCATGTGGCGATGCAATGCAATCGCCACAAGACTACATCGAGTCCCTCTCCGCCCTGACCCGCCTGCCGCACACCCTCGTGCGCATGAACATGGGCAAGGTGCATGCCGCGATGTCCGAGATCCGCACGGTCATCGGCGGCCTCACCCGACAACTCCCCCTCGAGATCTTCGACAAAGGCCTCACCTCCATCGGACCGCGAGCTTCAGCTCGCCCCGGAGAATCCAGCCTCACCATCAACTATTTCCCCGCCACCACCTCCCTCGGCGTCTCCCTGCCGAGCAACGCACCCGCCGTCAACTCGCTCTGGATTCCCGCCCCGGTGATGAAGATCCCGGTCTTCCTCAAGCCCGGCCGCGAAGACCCCTTCACCCCGCTGCGCATCGTCCAGGCCATGATTCAGGCCGGCTTCCCGAAGGAGGCCTTCGGTTACTACCCGACCACCCACGAAGGCGGCGACACCATCGTCACCCACTGCGGGCGCGGCATCTCCTTCGGCTCCGACGTCACGGTGAAAAAATACGCACCCTACGAAAGCGTCTCCGTCCACGGCACCGGCCGCTCGAAGATCCTCATCGGTGAGGACATGATCGAACGTTGGCCCGAATTCCTCGACGTCATCGTCCAGTCCATTTCCGCCAACGGCGGCCGCTCGTGCATCAACACCTCGGCCATCCTCGTCCCCAGTCACCGCGACGAACTCGCCGATGCCATCGCCAAACGCCTCGCCGAGATCAAGCCGCTGGCCCGCGACGACGACAACGCCCTTCTCTGTGGCTTCGCCAACCCGGCCATGGCCGACGGCATCGACGAACTCATCACCGCCCAACTCAAGGAGGACGGCGCCGAGGACCTCACGGCCAAACACCGCGACGGCGACCGCAAGGTCGAAGCCTTCGATCAGTTCTATCTCAACCCGACCCTCGTCTCCTGCACCGACAAGGACCACCCGCTCGCCAACACCGAGTTCATGTTCCCCTACGCCAGCATCGTCGAGATGCCGCAGAGCGAAATGGTCGGCAGCATCGGTGAAACCCTGGTCGTCAGCGCCTTCACCGAGGACCAGAACTTCATCAACGAACTCCTGCTGAGCCCCGACATCGAGCGCCTCAACCTCGGAGCCTATCCGACCAACCGCGTCCAGTGGGAACAACCTCACGAAGGGAACCTGTTCGAATTCCTCTACCACCGCCGAGCCATCCAGGGAGACGTCGCCATCGCGTAAGCGTCTTCCACTTTTTACTTCGCACTCGGCACTCCCGCGCAGCGGGCATTTTCCATGACCTCCTTCGACGCCCGACCCTCCCCCCGCCTCCTCTTCGGACCCGGGCGTCTCACCGAACTTCCGGAGGCGGCCAGGTCCCTTGGGGCCTCCAACATCCTGCTCGTCACCGACCCCGGCATCCTCGAAGCCGGCCACGCCCAGCGCGCCGTCGACTTGCTGGAAGCTGTCGGCTTCAAGGTCACCGTGTATGGCAAGGCCCACATCAACCCCTCCGAGTCCGACATCGAGGCCTGCCGGATGTTCGCCGCCGAGGTCTCGCCCGACCTCATCATCGGCTTCGGCGGTGGCAGCAGCATGGACACTGCCAAAGGCTGCAACTTCCTCCTCAACAACGGTGGCCGCATGAGCGACTACAAGGGCTACGGCCATGCCGCGAAACCCCTGCTTCCCTTCATCGCCGTGCCCACCACCGCCGGCACCGGCAGCGAGTGCCAATCCTTCGCCGTCGTCTCGCGCGATGGCTCCCACGAAAAGATCGCCTGCGGTGACCCGAAGGCACTCGCGCGGATCGCCATCCTCGATCCCGAGCTGACCATCTCCCAGCCACCGGCAGTGGCGAACCTCACCGCGCTCGATGCCCTTTCCCACGCCTTGGAGACCGCCGTATGCACCAAACGCAACCCCATCTCATCGGCCTACTCACGCGAGTCCTTCCGCCTGATTGCCTCATCGATTTCCTCCATCCTCGACCGCAGTGCCACGCTTGAAGAACGCAGCCGCATGCTGCTCGGCGCCGCCATGGCCGGATCCGCCATCGAGAACAGCATGCTCGGTGCCGCCCACGCGACGGCCAACCCGCTCACCGCCCTTTTCGACATCCCCCACGGCCATGCCGTGTTCCTGATGCTGCCTCACGTCATCCGCTTCAACTACGAGGAACCCTCGGCCGCCGCCATCTACGACGATTGCAGTAAACACCTCGGCCAACCCCTGCATGACTGGCTCGAACCGATCAGCCGCGTCCTGCCCGCGCTCGACGACCGGGACTGGCGCATCCCCGAGCTGACCGCCGCGGCCATGCCACAATGGACCGGCCAGTTCAATCCGCGACCCCTGTCCGAAGAAACCATCACCGCCCTCTACCATGCAGCGCTCACCAAAACGTGACCGTGGCTGGAGCATCCTGCTCCAGTCCGTGACCGGAGCATCCTGCTCCGGCATCCTCCTGCTCGCCTCCTGCGACAAGTCGGCGGCCCCGCCCACCCCTGACGACGTCCCGCCCGAAACCACAACGGAAGAGGCTTCGATCAACTGGCCCGTCACCCGCGGAGCGCCTTCGCTTCAAGGATACGTCGATACCAAGGCCCCCACCGCACCCCGGATCGAGTGGACCTTCGAGCTGCAGAGCCCCAGCCAATCCGAGGCCGCCGTCCTCGACGACACCCTGGTCGTCGGTGACCTCATGGGCACCGTCTACGCCCTGAGCCTGAAAGATCAGAAACCACTTTGGACCTTCGAGACCGAGGACACCATCGAGGCCGCGCCGACCATCCACGACGGCCGGGTCTTCATCGGCTCCAGTGACCAGCAATTCTATGCGCTGGATCTCGCCACCGGCGAAAAGCAGTGGTCGATCGAAGGCAACGAGAAATTCTCCTCATCCGCCAACCTCCTCGAAACCGCGGAAGGCATCCGCCTGCTGGTCAATGGCTACGACGGCACCACCCGCTGCCTGAACCCCGAAGACGGCACCGAGGTCTGGACCTACGAAACCCAGGATTACATCAACGGCACCCCCGCCATCATCAATGGCCGCCACGTCGCCTTCGGCGGCTGCGACAGCGTGCTCCATGTGCTGGACGCGTCCACCGGCACCTCCGCAGGACAAATCCTCACCGACGCCCAGATCACCAACAGCGTCGCCACCTACGGCGACATGATCTACGCCGGCAACTACGCCAACCAGGTCGTTGCCGCCCAGGTCGGCAGCAAGGAACTCAAGTGGATCTACGAAGGCGAGGATTTCCCCTTCTTCACCGCACCCGCTGTCGACGATCAGCACGTCTACATCGGCTGCCGCGACAAATCCCTCCACGCCATCGACCGCGAGACCGGGAAACAGGTCTGGACCTTCCCCACCGGCGGTCGCGTCGAATCCTCACCCATCGCGTTTCAGGACGCCATCGTGTTCGGTTCCAGCGACGGCCGGCTCTACGCCGCCGACCCCGCCACAGGAAAGGAACTCTGGCAGCTCGACCTTGGGGAGAAGCTGACCGCCTCGCCCGTATTCGCCCAGGACCGGCTCATCATCGCCGGCGGTGGCGGAACGGTCTTCGTGATCCAATAAGCGGGTCGCATGCGGCCCAGCCGCTCCGAGATAGGGTGGTCTGGCGCCGTTTTCCGAGTCAGCCCTTCACTTCTCTCGAAAAATCCAGCCCTGCCTCACGTAGCAACTCAACGCCATCATCCGACCGCCCGACCCGCCCTGAATGCGGTGTCAGGCCACCACACTCCAAATATCCAGGCTCCCGCCCTTTGCGTCCTGGCGGTTCCTCTGTAAGCTAGCTCCCATCATGCCCGATTCATCCACCACCAGCAAAGCCACCCGCGCGGGCAACTACTTCATTTCGAACTACCCGCCCTTCTCCTTCTGGAAGGAAGATCAGGAACAGATCGTCCTCGATGCCTACGCCACGCCCCATGAAGGCGAGCCCCCGGCCCTCGGACTCTATCACCACATCCCATTCTGCCGGAAACGCTGCCACTTCTGCTACTTCCGCGTCTACACCGACAAGAACGCCGATGACATCAAGCACTACCTCGATTGCACCGTGCGCGAGCTGGAAACGATGTCGCGCAAACCCCTCATCGAGGGCCGCAAACCCCACTTCGTCTACTTCGGTGGCGGCACGCCGTCCTATCTGTCACCCAAGCAGCTGACCGAGCTCACCGACCGCATGAAGGCCCTCCTCCCATGGGATGCCGCGGAGGAAATCGCCTTCGAAGCCGAACCCGGCACGCTCAACCCGAACAAGGTCAAGGCGATCAAGGACATCGGCGTGACCCGGCTTTCACTCGGCATCGAGAACTTCGACGACCGCATCCTCGAGATCAACGGCCGCGCCCACCGCACGAAGGAAGTCTACCGCGCCTACGAGCGCATCCGCGAAGAGGGCTTCGACCAGGTCAACATCGACCTCATCGCCGGCATGCTCGAAGAGACCGAAGAGAACTGGCAACGGAACATCGAGAAGACCCTCGAGCTCCAGCCGGACAGCGTCACCATCTATCAGATGGAGGTTCCCTACAACACGGGCATCTACAAGGACATGAAGGCAAGTGGCAGCCTCGTCGCGCCCATCGCCGACTGGGAAACGAAGCGCCGCTGGGTCAAGGACGCCTTCGCTGCGCTCGAGGCCGATGGCTACACCATCAGCTCCGGCTACACGGCTGTGAAGAATCCGGAGCGCACCAAGTTCATCTACCGCGACGCCCTCTGGGGCGGGGCCGATCTGCTGGGCATCGGTGTGGCATCCATCTCCCACGCGAAAGGCGTGCACTATCAGAACCTCACCGAGATCGAGGACTACGACAAGGCACTCGATGCCGGCCAACTTCCCATCAAACGCGCCCTGCAGACCACCGAGGAAGAACGCATGATCCGTGAGTTCATCCTCCTGATGAAACTTGGCCACGTGAAGACCTCCCACTTCACCGACAAGTTCGGCGTCGACATCCTCGACAAGTTCTCCGGCCAGCTCGCCGCGATTCAGGAAGAAGGACTGCTCACCGTGGAGAACGGCGAGATCCTCCTCAATCGTGACGGCCTGCTCTGCGTCGACAACCTGCTGCACGACTTCTTCCTGCCGCAGCATGTGACGGACCGAATCGTTTGACCTGATTCATAATTCACGACATCGGATCAATCCGATCTTCTCAAGCCGCGGGGACTTCTTATGGTTGGGTTCATGAGATCTTCCCCCCTCCTCATTGCCTTATTCGCCCCGCTGACCGCCTTTTCCCAAACCTTCAACTTGGTTTGGAGTCTGGACATCCCGGTTGCCAACACGTTGGGAACCGACCTCGCTGATATCGATGGCGACGGCGATCTGGACGCCTATCTCGGTAGTGGTGTCGGAAACAGCGTGCTGGTGGTCAACGACGGCAACGGCCAGTTCGAACTGCTTGCCGGGCAACCCACTCTACCCAGCGAAGGGTCTTGCGCCTTTGGAGATATCGATGGGGACGGCGATCAAGATCTCATCGCCGGAAGCTTTTTCGGGCCGTGCAAGGTATTCCTCAACGATGGAAGCGGCGGGTTCACCGATTCAGGCCAGGCCGTTGGCACCAATTCCGTCAGGGAAGACCTTCTCCTTCTTGATCTAGATAATGACAGTGATCTCGACTTGGTGATTCCGACCAATACCTCCACCGATCCGAATGAGATCTGGCTCAATGATGGAAACGGAACGTTTTCAGACTCCGGCCAGAACCTTGGGGAATTCTTCACCATCTCGGCGGCAGCCGGAGACTTGGACGGCGATGGCGACCCCGACCTCATCATGGGGAACAACGGAACCAACACGGTTTGGTTCAACGACGGCTCGGCCAATTTCACTCAGGGAGCGAGCCTTCCCTTGTTTGGCACCACCCTCGAACTGAAGCTCGCTGACCTCGATGGCGACAACGATCTCGATGTCTTCGTGGTCAACGGAAGCATCAGCGGGCAACTCAACCACGTCCACCTCAACAACGGATCCGGTGTTTTCACCAATCTGGCTCAACCCAATTTCGTTTCGGACTTCGGCACCGCCCTCCATCTGGACGACTTCGATGGCGATGGAGATGTCGATGCCTATGTCGCTCGAAACCGCGCTCTAACCAATCAACTCTGGGTGAACAATGGCTCGGGTGTTTTCTCTTTGGACGACAACGACCTCGGTCCCGGAGGAGCCTTTGATCTTGGCATCGGTGACCTCGATGGAGACCTGGATGAAGATATCCTCATTGTCTGCGACGGGGCCGCTCCGCGGGTGCTTCTCAGGGAGCCCATTGGCTCGGGTGGACCGCTTGTGCTGTCACCCACGGCCGTCGCTGGGTCCCAGGCAGCCTCAGCGACCGAAATCGACTACGATCTTGATGGGGATCTCGACGTCGCTCTTGGAAACATCGGCGGCACCCTCACCTTCCTCGAAAATGATGGAAGCGGCAGTTTTTCGGATCCGGGAACGGTCCTGAATTGCAACCCCGGCAATACCCCCATCCGAATTCTCTCGGCTGATCTGGACGGGCAGAATGGCCCCGACCTCGTGGTGTTCTGCTCACAGTACAGTGGTCAGGCCGATGGACAGGATGAGATTTTCTTCAACGACGGCTCGGGCAACTTCACGGCAGCCGCAGAGTTTCTCGATAGTGAATTGAATGGCTCCATTGCGATTGGAGACGTCGATGGCGATGGCGACCCTGACATCATCACGATCAATCAGACGAGCTTCAGCTCGGTGGGTCAGAACAGCCTTTTCATCAACAATGGCAGCGGCTCCTTCGCGCGGTCCGATGCCTTCGGCCAAGGAAACCAGCGGGCGGTCGCGCTTCTCGATGTGGATGACGATTCGGATCTCGACGTCTTCATTGGTGGAGTCGATTCGAGCACTCCTGCCGATGACACCGATGACTCGCTTTGGCTGAACAACGGGAGCGGGGTATTCACCGACTCGGGGCTGACGCTCGGTGGTGGCAGCCCCACAAAGGCCATCGCCGCGGATCTGAATGGGGATGGCAATGACGACCTTTTCGTCATCGATCGAATCGGAGGAAACCGGCTTTGGTTGAGCAATGGGGCGGGGAACCTGAGCAGCACCGGCGTGAACATCGGATCCGGCTTTGCGACGGATGCAGAGCCTCTCGACTACGATGGGGATGGCGACCTCGACTTGTGGTTTGGTGCAGGAGGCTTTTCTCCAAGTCCGGACTCGGTGCGGATCAATGATGGCTCGGGTTCGTTTTCATTTTCCTCCGACACGTTCCCAGCGATCAGCACCTCGGAAGTCATCGCACGCGATTTCACCGGGGACGGAACGATTGATGTGTTCGTGGCGAGCAGTCGTGGGCGCCACCAACTCTACTCAGCCGACACATCACCCGTGTCGATCTGGGCCAACGGCTTCGGACTCACCGGAGCCGACGCCTTCTTCTCAGCGGATCCGGACGATGATCTCATCCCGAATTTCCTCGAGATGGCCTACAACATGAATCCCTCGGTAGCGGATGCGACAAGGCTCTCACCCACAGGTGTCTCGGGTCTGCCTCGCCTCGAGTACAAGGTGAACACCGGGCTCTTCGAAATCACCACCATCCGGAGAAAGAACGCAGCCTTCCTCAACTACTTGCCGAAGAGATCTCCGGACCTTGCCAGCTTCTCGACTCCTCCGTCGGTGACCGAAAATGTCTCAAACATCGATGCGGACTATGAACGCGTGATCTTCTCGTTCCCCGCACCTCCGGGCGCCTCGAGCTACTTCGGCCGTCTCGAAATCGAGTACGATCCGTAAAGGTCACCCTCTGCCATCCGTAAAGCTCATCCTCTGCCTCACCCGACTTGCTCAAGTCGACGGTGCGATGGTTCACGGAACCATGGCAACAAGGCTCACCCGACCACTCCATCCACCACCATGAATCCAGAAGAACCGAAGTTCCCACACGAGCTGGCCTTCATGATCGGCAAGTCGCATATTGCGGGGAAGGCGCTCCACTGGCTGAAGCCCGGCGACGTCCCCCAGCCATTCCAGAAACTCCTTGTCCACGATCAGGACATGACATCCAAACTCGCGGCCTTTCATTCCGATGAAATTCGGCTGGAAGTGCTCAAGAGCGAGCAGCATGACCTCGTTCACCTGCGGGAAGTCGTCCTGCATGCCGCGACCCATGGCACGCCGGTCGAATATGGCGTGATCGAGATCCTGCTCGATGCCTTTCCCCCAGACGTCCATCAGGACATCCTCGAAGGCCAGACTCCTCTCGGAACGCTCATCATCCAATCGGCGCTTCCTTTCCGCAGCGAGCCACAGGGCTTCTTCTCGATCGCACAGGATGCCGTGGCCGACATTTTCCCGAAATCTCCCGGTGGCGAAAACCTCTATGGGCGCTACAATCACCTGATGCGCAATGACGACGGTTCCTGCCTTGCCCGCATCATCGAAATCCTTCCCTTGGCACCATGAACGACTACGACGCGATCATCATCGGCGGCGGCCCGGCCGGCACGACCTCCGCGACCCTCCTTGCAGAAAAGGGACACCGTGTCCTCATCCTCGAGAAGGCCACCTTCCCGCGCTACCACGTCGGCGAGTCCCTCATGCCCTTCTGCTACTTCTCCCTCGAGCGCCTCGGCGTGGTGGAAAAGATGGATGAGATCGGCTACCAGCAAAAGAAATCGGTTCAGTTCGCCACCACCGACGGACGCATTTCGGCTCCCTTCTACTTCTTCCAGCACTTCGACCACCCCGCCGCCACCACGTGGCAGGTCGAGCGTGAGCACTTCGACCTCATGCTCCTCGACAATGCACGCTCCAAGGGCGTCGAGGTGCGCGAAAGCACGACCGTGCTCGACTTCCTCAAGGATGGAGAGCGCGTGGTCGGCGTGAAGGCCCGCACCGGCGACGAGGATGCCTTCGAAGTTCGCGCCCCCATCACTCTCGACTGCACCGGACGCGATGCCCTCTTCCAGCGCAAGCACGGTTGGCGCAAGCGCGATCCGATGCTCAACAAAATCTCCATCTGGACCCTCTTCAAGGATGCCAAGCGCGATCCCGGCCTCGACGAAGGCGCCACCACCATCGCCTACCTCCCGGAGGGCGGCTGGTTCTGGAACATCCCACTGCGCAATGGCATCGTCAGCTCCGGCATCGTCGCCGAGCGCGACTACCTCTACAAACCCGGCGAAACCCGCGACCCCGCCGAAATCTACGCCCGCGAGACCGAGAACAACGCCTGGATCAAGGACCACCTCGATCCCGGCGAACAGTTCGGTGAATACTGGATTGCCGGCGAGTATTCCTACCGCGCCGAGCACTGCGCCACCGATGGCCTGTTGCTCGTCGGTGATGCCTTCGCCTTCCTTGATCCCGTCTTCTCCAGCGGCGTCTTCCTCGCTCTCAAGTCCGGTGAAATGGCGGCCGATGCCACGCACGCGGCTCTCGAGAACGGCGACACCTCCGCGTCCGCCTTCACCCAATACGGCGAAGATCTCTGCGGCCACATCGAGACCATGCGCAAGATCGTCTATGCCTTCTATGACCCCGAGTTCAGCTTCGGCAAACTGATCCGCAAGCACCCCGACCTGCGCCCCAAGCTCACCGACCTCCTGATCGGCAACATCGACGGCAAGGACTACACCGACCTCGCCACCGCCATCGAGGACTTCGCCAAGCTCCCCGAGCCCCTCGACTACGGCCGACCTGTCGCCACCGTCTAAGCTCACTCAACGTAGGCCGCAAGCTTTGGAGTGCGGTGGCCTGCCACCGCTTTAAGGCCTACCCCAACGGCCCAGAGATCATGAACTCCCGTTCCCTCGCGAACCTCCTCTTGTTTGCAACCGCGACTGTCTGTTCGTGCGAGAAACCGGAGTCGGAGCTATCAGCCGAACAAGAAGCCACCGCACAACCCGGAGACGTCGTCATCGCCAAGCTCGACTCCATCATCATCCCAGTGATCGATTTTGAAGACACTAGCATCGAAGAAGCGATCGACTACCTTCGTGTCCGGAGTTTGGAGTTGGACAGGAAAGGAGACCCAAACTTGCGGGGTATTCCGATGCTCGTTTGGAAGTCTCGCACGGAAGGCAGCAATTTTGATGACGACCTCTCCATCAGTGACGAAGCCCTTTCCACGGGAATTGAGAATTATCATGCCCGTGACGTGTCCCTCCTCGAGGCTCTTAGAGAGTCGTGTCGGCTTACCCGCCTAGACGCCTACCTCACCTCAGTTGGAATCGTTATATGTCCCGAAGGCACTCCTCCTTTTCCCAACGAAAAAGCCGAAACGGGTGAAGTTTTGAGAATACTAACCGATGACTCGCCCTGAACACTGAAACCCAGCACACTCCTCGTTCAGTGAACATCGCCATCCTCACTCCCGGCACCGGCAGCTACTACTGTGGCGCCTGCATGCGCGACAACGCCCTTGCCAAGTCGCTGCACGCCGCCGGACATGAGGTGTCCCTGCTGCCGATGTATCTCCCGCTGCAGCTCGATGAGGAGCAACTCCCCACCGCCGGCAGCCCGATCTTCTTCGGCGGCATCAATGTCTTCCTCCAACAGAAGCTGCCCAGACTCCAGCTTCCCCGCTTTCTCCACAAGCTGCTCAACAACACCTCACTCCTGCGCTCCGCCGCCAAACGCAGTCACATGACTTCGGCGCGCGACCATGGCGAAATGGCCCTCGAGATGCTGCGCATCGAGGACAGCCCCTTCGGCCAGGAAATGCAGCAACTCATCGACTGGCTCGCCCGCGAGAACCCCGACATCCTCGTGCTCGGCACCGCCTTGCAGGCCGGCATGATCCGCACACTGCGCCAGCACCTCGACGTGAAGATCATCTGCTCCTTTCAGGGCGAGGACAGCTTCCTCGACGGCCTGCCGGAGCCCTACAAGACGGATTGCTGGAACGAACTAACAGCACGTCTCCCCGACGCCGACCTGCTCATCTCGCCAAGTCGCTTCTACGCCGACCTGATGCGTTGCCGACTCGATCTCCCCCACCAAGCCATCGAGGTCCTTCCCAACGGCGTCGCCCCACTTCAATCGGACCGCGAGCTTCAGCTCGCCCCGGAACCCCCGCCACCCAGCCACGCCGCGCTGCCGCCAGAGCCCCCTCTTTCCACCTCCCCGTCCGCCGAAGCCTCGGCGAAGGAGGATCACTCGCCTGCCCGCCATGGCCCGGAGGGCGACGGCGGGGCACTCGGCACCGACGCGAAGCGGCCCGTCATCGGCTACTTCGCCCGCATGATCCGCGAAAAAGGCGTCCACCACCTCGTCGAAGCCTTCATTCACCTGCGCAAGAAACTCGACCACCCGGACGCCCGCCTGCACATCGCCGGTGCCGTAACCGCCGGCGACGAAAAGCTGGTCGCCGATCTGAAGCGACAACTCGCCGACGCCGGCCTCACCGATCAGGTCACCTGGTCGCCCAATGTCTCGCTTGAGGAGAAGCAGCAGATCCTCCACGGCTTCACGGTTTTCAGCGTGCCCGCCACCTACCCCGAAGCCTTTGGCCTTTATCTTATCGAAGCCCTCGCCGCGGGCATCCCCGTCGTCCAACCCGACGGCTCCTCCTTCCGCGAAATCATCGCACAAAGCGAGGCCGGACGCCTGGTCGAGCCAAACCAACCCGTGGCACTGGCAGAGGCATGGAACGAATTGCTCTCCCAGCCCGACGAACTCGAGCGCCTCGGCACCAACGGGCGACGCGCCGCCAACGAATATTACAGCGTCGAAGCCATGCGCGACCGCTTCCTCGCCCTCGCCGAACCCCTCGTCGACCCGGGTAGTTGACTTCTGCCATTTTGAAACTACCATCCGATCATGGCTGAGACTCTTTCCATCAAGGTGTCGTCTGAAGACAAGGCGCGGTTGAAGGTGCTCGCCGCGGCAAGGAATGTCCCGATCTCGGAACTGATCCGGGAAGGCCTGCACAAAGTCCTGTCGGAGACCGGAGATTCAGAGCGCCCCTCTTGCTACGAACTGTTCGCCAAGGACTTGGAACAGCTATGGGCCGGCGATGGCAGCGGGATCACCGATCTCTCAACCAACAAAGAGCACATGGAAGGCTTTGGCGAATCATGAACTCGCTGATCGCCGATACAGGCCCCATCGTCGCGCTGCTCAACCCATCCGATGCCCACCACGCCTGGGCCAAGGAATGCTTCAAGGCCCTCGACCCCCCCCTCCTGACCTGCGACGCCGTGCTTTGCGAAGCTTTCTTCCTCCTTCGGCGCTTCACACCCGGGAAACGTGTGCTGCTCAAGATGATGGCTGGTGGCGGCTTCACCTTACAACGGCCGGCCGAAGAGCCACTGGATCGGGTGGCAAAGCTATTGCAGAAGTATGAAGACACCCCAATGGACTTTGCAGACGCTTGTCTCGTCGACATGGTGGAAACCCACCGCGAGACGAAAGTCTGGACCGTCGACTCAGACTTCCGAGTCTACCGCCTGAGCAACCGCCGCATGGTCCCGGTGCTTGCTCCTTGGTCACAATCATGAGTTTCCCATGGCCAAACGAAAACCCGCCCTGAAGAATGACCCGCCCAACTGGGACCTCCCCATCGGGGTGACCTGGATCGCGGCTCCATTCGTCATCGCCGGGGTCCTTCACCTCCTCAACTTCTTCTGACCCGCCTCCATGTCCACACCCGCCCACCAGATCAAACGCCGCGTCGAATTCTACGAAACCGACATGGCCGGGATCGTGCACTTCACGAACTTCTTCCGCTTCATGGAGGCCTGCGAACACGACTTCCTGCGTACTCTCGACCACGAACTTCACGGTGTGGTGGAAGGCCTCGAAACCGGTTGGCCCCGCGTCAATGCCACCTGCGACTACCGCGCCCCCGCCCGCTTCGGTGACGAACTCACCGTGAGCCTCTTCGTCGAAGAAGTCCGCAACCGCTCCGTGCGCTACCGCTTCGACATCACCAAGGGCGACACCCTCGTCGCCGAAGGACGACTCTCCGTCGCCCACGTCGCCATGACCGAGGACGGCATCAAGGCCGTCCCGCTTCCCGGCGAACTCAAAGAGAAACTCGATGACTTGAAGTGATTTGGAGTGCGGTGGCTTGCCACCGCTTTGCGAGCTACCTCCAGCAGTCCACCCAGCCATTCACCGTCACGCCCATGAGAATGCTCTACAAAAGCCATCGTTCTGAAATCATCGGGCTCTACCAATCCCATCTCGAGACGCTAGGAATCGAGACCATGCTGAAGAACCAATTCACCGAAGGCACCTGGTCCACCGATCCTGATTGCCCGGAACTCTGGGTCCTCGACAGCCAACAGTATGAACAAGCCGTAGTGGCACTCCAACAACTTGGTGTTTCCTGACCCTTCCCAATCCGCCTAATCCTTCTCCCATCATTCATCACCTCTAGCACGAAAGCGGTGGCAAGCCACCGCACTCCAAATTCCAATGACCAAAAACATGAACTGGCTCTACTTCGCACTCATCACCGTCGCCTGCTGGGGCCTCTACGGCATCTTCCTTCACCAGGGTCAGGTCGGCATGGCGGACAAGGAACTCGGCCGTTACAAGGCCTTCCTCTTCGTCGGCATCGCCTACTTCCTCATCGCCGTGCTCGCGCCACTCGCCATCCTGCTCATGAAGGGTACCGATTGGGCAATGCCCGCCAAAGGCATGTGGCTCTCCCTCTTCGCCGGCGTGCTCGGTGCCGTCGGCGCCTTCTTCGTCCTCGTCGCCATGGGCTCGGGTGCGAAGGCCGGCATCAACCCCGGGGTCGTCGCCGTGCTCGTCATGTCGACCATCTTCGCCGGAGCTCCGATCGTGAATGCCGTCGTCGGCATCATGATGCACCCACCCAAGGGCGGTTTCTCGGCCATCCCGGTTCCCTTCTACATCGGCATCCTGATGGCTGCAGCCGGTGGCTTCATGGCCACCAAGTTCAAGCCCGCGCCAGCACCTCCGGCAAAGCCGGCACCTGCCATCGAGGCGTCAGCCAAGCAATAGGCACTTCCTACCTTTTACTTTCCACTCGGCACTTCGACGAAGGCGGCCATGTCCACCCAGCTCACCCAGCTCAACGAACTCCTCGCCGCCATCCTGCCGGCGAACCGCTTCTACGCCGCCAAGCTCGGCGAGTGTGGCCCCTTCGAGAGCCTCGAAGAGTTCAGTCGCTCGGTTCCCTTCACCACCAAGGACGAGCTCGCCGCCGACCACGAAGCCCACCCGCCCTACGGCACCACCCACAGCTTCCCGCTCGAGACCTACCACCGCTACCATCAGACCAGCGGCACCCGGGGAAAGCCGCTGATCTGGCTCGATGATGCCGACAACTGGACGTGGATCCTCGACAACTGGGAATGGGTCTGGCGCGGCGCCGGGGTCAACCCGGGCGACACCGCCTTCTTCCCCTTCTCCTTCGGCCCCTTTCTCGGTTTCTGGGCCGGCTTCGAAGCCGCCACCCGCATGGGCGTGCGTGCCGTGCCCGGCGGCGGGCTCTCGTCGGAAGATCGGCTCCATTTGCTGAAAAGATCGCAGTCGACCATCCTCTGCTGCACGCCCACCTACGCCCTGCGCCTCGCCGAGGTCGGCGAGAAGACCGGCATGCCCGTCAACTCGCTGGGCGTTGAGAAAGTCATCACCTGTGGAGAACCCGGCGGCAGCATCCCCGAAGTGCGGGCAAGGATCGAAGCCGCCTGGCACGCCCGCGTCTACGACCACCATGGTATGACCGAAATCGGCCCGGTTTCCGTCAGCTCCGAATCCGACCCGGACCTGCTTCTACTACGCCATGAGTCGTACTTCTGCGAGGTCATCGACCCCGACACCGGTCAGCCGGTCGCCGCAGGCGAAACCGGTGAACTGGTGCTCACCACCCTCGGTCGCCATGGTTCCCCGCTTCTCCGCTATCGCACCGGCGATCTGGTGAAGCCCGTCCCGCACGGCGAACACTTCGCCCTCGAAGGGGGCGTGCTCGCCCGCTGCGACGACATGGTCGTCATCCGTGGCATCAACATCCACCCCAGCGCCATCGATGCCGTCGTCCGCTCCGTCGAAAGGATCGGCGAGTACCAGGTCGAAGTCGACCAGCGCACCGCCCTACCCGAACTTCGGATCTCCGCGGAAGGCCCGGAAAAAACCATCACCGAGCTTCAACAACGCCTGCGCTCCACTTTCAGCCTGCGCATTCCCGTCACCCTTGCGCCCGCCGGATCCCTTCCTACCTTCGAAGTCAAAGCCAAGCGCTGGACCATCATCAAATAGCGTGACTGGAGCATCCTGCTCCAGTCAGTGGCCGGAGCGTCCCGCTCCGGTGCCAAATACAGACGGACCAAGATGGTCCGCACACCTACTGGAGCAAGATGCTCCAGCCACATGCCATGATCTCCGCCCAACAGATTTCCAAGTCCTACGAAACACCCGGCGAAACCGTCGAAGTGCTGAAAGGCCTCTCGCTCGAACTCGCCGACGGCGAAGCCGCCGCCATCACCGGCCCATCCGGCTGCGGCAAGACGACCCTGCTCAACCTCCTCGGCGCTCTCGACCGACCGACCTCAGGTTCCATCGACATCGGTGGCCAGAAAATCGCTGAACTCAGCGACGAGGAAGCCACCCACTTCCGCAACCACTCGCTCGGCTTCGTCTTCCAGCAGCACTACCTGCTGCCCCAGCTCAGCGTGCTCGAGAACGTGCTCGTGCCCCGCCTCGCCGGCGACTGGCAGGAGTCCGAAAGCGACACCACCGACCGCGCCCGTGACCTGCTCGAGAAAGTCGGACTTGGCCACCGCCTCAACCACCTCCCATGGCAACTTTCCGGCGGAGAAAAGCTGCGCACCGCCGTCGCACGCGCCCTCGTCAATCAGCCCAAGCTCGTCCTTGCCGACGAACCCACCGGATCGCTCGACCCCGCCTCCACCGACACCATCGCCGACCTCCTGCTCGAGCTGAATCAGGACCAGAAAACCACCCTCCTCGTGGTCACCCACAACCACGCCCTCGCCCACCGTATCGGCCGGACCCTCGAGCTCCGCGACGGAGCCCTTTGGAGTGCGATGGCAAAGTGAGGGACGAACGTCGACACCGCTTTCGAGCCAACCCACCGACCCCATGAATTTCTGGACAGTGATGAGCCCTCAAAGCAGCGACATCAGAGCCACCCAAGACCCGGCGGCGCAGCCGCCCAGCGTCCCACTTTTCGCTTTCTACTTCTCACTCGCCACTCCCGCGAAGCGGACCACATGAACTCACTCCAATTCATCCTCCGCGGGCTCAAGCACCACCGCACCGGCTACCTCGGCGTCCTGCTCGGCTCCGCGCTGGGAACCATGGTGCTGCTCGGTGCGCTCTTCGCCGGGGACTCAGTGAAGTCCACCTTGCGCCAGATCGCCGAAGAACGCATCGGCAAGACACGCAACGTCCTCGTCGGCGGCGAGAACCTGTTCCTCGCCGAGCTCGCAAGCGAAGTGGGAAAGGACACCGCCCCCGTCCTCCAGATCCAAGGTCAGGTCAGCGAGCCCACCGGACGGACCATCGGCCAGACCGACATCTTCGGCATCAACGAGCGCTTCTGGGACTTCTCCATTTCCAGCGACAAAGGACCCACCCCACGAATCAGTGAGAAGGCATGGCCGATCAACAAAGAGCTCGCCGACTCGCTCGACCTCGGAGTCGGAGACACCCTCATCGTCCGCCTCCGGAAGCCCTCCCTCGTCACCGGCGACGTGCCGCTGGCCGACAACGATGACGAGATCATCACCCTTCGCGGCGAAGTCTCCCACATCCTTGAGGACGGGGAAATGGGGCGCTTCAGCCTCGCTCAGAGCCAGCTGAACACCCCCAAGGTATTCCTCCCCCTGCCCGCACTCGCCGAGGCCATGGAACAGCTCCCGGCCCGCGCCAACCTCCTCCTTTCCCGCGACCCGATCGACCCCGCCACGTTTGAAAAGCGCGTCCGATCCTCCATGAGCCTCGCCGACTACGGCCTGTCCATCGTCGACGCGCCCGAGAACGGCCACCTCGCCATCCGCAGCGAGCGCATCTTCCTCAGCCCCACGCTTGAAGCAAAGATCCGCGCAACCTTCCCACGGGTCCGGCCCACCCTCACCTACCTTGTCAACACCCTCGCCGCCAACGAACGGGAGACCCCCTATTCCATGGTCACCGGCGCCGACCCGACCCTGGCCACCTTCGTGCCGGACGACCTCAAGGACGACGAAATCGCACTCAGCTCATGGGAAGCCGAGGATCTCGCCGCCCAGCCCGGTGACACCGTGCGCATCAGCTACTACGTCCTTGGTAAGAACAACCGGCTCACCGAAGAGCACGCCGAGTTCACCGTGCGGCACATCTACCCGCTCGAGGGCGCCGCCGCCGACAAACAATGGACCCCCGACTTTCCCGGAATCACGGAAGCCGAGACCAACGCCGACTGGTCCAGCGGACTACCGCTCGACATGAAGCGCATCCGCGACAAGGACGAAACCTACTGGGACAATCACCGCGGCACCCCCAAGGCCTTCATCACCCACTCCGCCGCCGCCAAGCTCTGGCAAAACCGTTGGGGCTCCGCCACCGGACTCCGATCCGCCGTGTGGGACATCCCGCAGGAGCAGATCGAAACGAAGCTTCTCAACGTCTTCGAACCCCTTGATGCCGGACTCCACACCCGCGACATCGCCAGCGAGAGCACCGCAGCAGCTTCCTCACCCGTCGACATCGCCAGCCTGTTCCTGAGCATGTCCTTCTTCCTCATCGTCGCCGCCGTGGCCCTGACCGCCATGCTCTTCCGCTTCAACATCGAGCAGCGCAACACCGAGTCAGGCCTGCTCACCGCCGTCGGCATCCCGGCCAAGAAGATCCTCCGCTGGCGACTCGGCGAAGGGCTCGTCATGGTCACGCTGGGCGCCCTGCTCGGCGCCGTCCTCGCCTTCGCCTACACCCGCGGCCTGCTCCTCTTCCTCGAGAAAATCTGGAATTCGGGCGGAGAGCGCCTGTTCCAATTCCACGCCTCGCCCGCCTCCATCGCCGGCGGCGTGATCGGCTTCGTCATCCTCATGATGGCCACCATCTGGCTGGTCACCCGCAAGCAGGGCAAACGCTCGGCCTCCCTCCGCCTGACCTCCGGCAGCGAGGAAATCCCACCCACCAGCCATCGCAAACGCCCGCGCCTGATCGCCCTCATCTTCGCCCTCATCGGCATCGGCTCCCTCGCCGCCTCCTCCCAACTCGGCCCCTCCTCCGCCTTCTTCCTCTCCGGCTTCTGCTTCCTCATCGCCGGCCTCGCCCTCTGGAAATCGGTTTTCCAACTCACTTCACGACCCAAGTCCTCCAATCACGGTCCCACGCCAGAACCCGAGCACCAGCCGGACCGCGGACTTCAGTCCGCCCCACCATCCAAGCCACCCAACAACGCAGCGCAGCCGTCAAATCCCTCACTTTCTACTTCTCACTTTTCACTTTCCACTCCAGCGCAGCTGGCCAAGACCAACCTCGCCCGCCGACCCACCCGCTCCCTCGTCGCCATCGGCACCCTCGCCTCGGCCATCTTCCTCGTCATCTCCGTCACCTCCTTCCAGAAACACGGCGCCGGCGAATGGCAGGACCCCACCAGCGGCACCGGTGGCTACGGCGTCTGGATCGAGACCGCCAGCCCCCTCATCCGTCAGGCTTCCGGCCAATTCGAATTTGAGAGCGATGACATCAACACACTCCTACCCGTGCGTGTCGGCACCGGCGATGACGCCTCCTGCTTCAACCTCAACTCCGTCGCCAAGCCCCGCCTGCTCGCTGTCGACACCACCCAGCTCGAAGGCCGCTTCTCCATCAAGTCCACCGCCGAAGGCATCGAACCCAGCTGGGCAGCGCTTCGAAACACGCCATCCCCATCGGACCGCGAGCTTCAGCTCGCCCCGGAGTCCGAGCAGGCAATACCGCTACGAGCCTTCATTGACGAAACCACCCTCCTCTGGGTCCTCAAGAAGAAGCCCGGCGACCTCATCGAGTACACCGACGAATTCGGTACGCCATTCACCGTAGAAATTGCCGGCACCCTCACCGAGTCCGTCTTCCAGGGCAGCTTCATCATCGACGAAGCCGCCTTCGTCAAACGCTACCCGTCCTCGCCCGGCTACCGGATCTTCCTTGCCACCACCAGCAAAGCGCCCGCCGAAGCCAGGGCCGATCTCCAGCGTTCCCTCACCGACCTCGGCGCGACCATCAGCCCCACCGCCGAGCGCATCGCCGCCTTCCACAGCGTCGAGAACACCTACATCTCCATCTTCAACGTCCTCGGAGGACTCGGCGTCATCCTCGGCAGCGCCGGACTCGGCCTCGTCACCGCGCGCAACCTCGCCGAACGGAAGGATGAGTTCGCCATGCTCCACACCATCGGCATCTCCCGCCGGATCACCCGCTCGATCATCACCCGCGAAGTCCGCAGTCTGATCCTCGCCGCACTCCTCATCGGCCTCATCGCCGCACTCATCTCCATCCTCCCCTCACTCCCCCAACAACCCGCTCCGGGCATCACCCTCGCCTGGATCGCCGGACTTGCGCTTCTGACCACCGCCTGCGCCACTCTCAGCGCATGGCTCGCCTATCGCAGCCAGAGGAACTAGGCAGATGCCCCGTACTTGACCGACCCCTTCATCCCACAGACTGTGGATCCGATCGATGAACGAACAGGTGGCAAAACAGGTTCTGGCCGTGCAGGGCTATGTGGAACTCGGACTCCTCTCCGATGCCGAAGAGGAGCTGAACTCGATCGACCCGAATCTGGACGTCGCGGGCATGCTTCGCTGTGACCTCTACTCACGCCAATCGAAGTGGCCGGAGATGAGGGAACTGGCCGAGCGACTCGCCCGCCAATCACCGCAGAACTCCCAGTGGTGGATCAGCTGGGCCTATGCCGTGCGACGCATCGAGTCGGTGGATGCCGCCCGTGAGATCCTCGTCGAGGCAAGAGAGTCTCATCCCGACGAGCCGATCATCGTCTACAACCTCGCCTGCTACGCCTCGGTGTCGGAGAACTACGATGAAGCCCGCGAACTACTCGACCAGGCCATCGCCCTCGACGCCGTGTGCAAGGAAATGGCGGCCAAAGACGACGATCTGAAGCCCCTGTTTCAGGAGTGAACCAAGTTCAGGCCCACCCCTCTTGCCCGGGAGCCAATCCTACTTCATCACCGGAGTCGTGAACTCGGTCTCCGCGTGATGGACCCCGAAGCCCACATGGCTGATGCTGGTGAAGGATTCGGAAAATGCCGTGCGGATCACCTTGTCTCCTGCCGACAGCTTGGCCTCCCTACGGTCGAGATCGACGTCCAGCCGGTATTCCGTTTCCGCATGGAAAGTCGCCTCGACCCTCTTATCGTTGCCCCAGGTCGCATCGTTCTCAAACAGGGTGATCTCGTTGGAACCCAACCACGCCCCTCCACACAAGGCGGCGACGGCATCCTCGTCACTGGCAAGCAGAAGGAAGCCGTTCTTCTTCGCTGATTTTCCCGCGGGCTTCATGCGCCAGGTGAAACTCACCGTCCCCGTGGTCACCGGTTCATCGAGCTTGCGCAGCACCCACTGCCGTGGGCCATCCGAACCGACCCGATAGCCACCATTCACTTTGCGCAGGGTCGCCTCGCCTCGATAACCATCCACCTTCGTCTTTCGTGCTGCCACTCTCGCCTCCTCCACCGCCGGGCGGACCTCGGGCAGATAGTCCTCACCGGCAACCGGTAGCTCCTTGCCCTCCAACCGGATGACAAGACCCGGAGCCGACAGATCACCTTCGGACCCGGCCGCCGTGCCGATCTGCTCCAGAAGCTTGCCGGGAAGCACCAGTCGGCTTCCTTCCGTCACAACCTTGGAGCGGATGTCCACTGCCTCATCCGCGAGCAAGTCTTGCGCCCACACATGCTCCAAACCCGTGAGCGGTCCTGCAAACTCAAGCGTCAAAGACTCGTAGTGCCCGACGATGCCAATGGGCTGGGAAGCATCCTTGATCCTCACCGTGACCCTTGCCCGCGGCTCGAACCACTTCTGGTCCGGAGCCACCCGACCTTCGACGGCAATGCCGGTCGGCCCGTTCGGGTAGGTCGTGGTGCACACAAATGGCGGCGGGCCGTCGCAATCCACCACCGCGAGCGGCATGTTCCGGGCCATCACGGCCGGAGCACTCTGGCTGACCATCTTGCCGTAGGTGTTCGACGCCCAGGTATCCCATTCGGTGAACTGGCATCGATCGATCAGTTCGGTTTCCGAGGAAAGATAGACGCCCTCACCCGCGGGGAAAGCCGGAGCGATCCGCGCCCATCGACCGAAGCGGTCCACTTCGTTGATCCGCTTCTGCATCGTCCTCGGACCCGACAGCTGGTGGTGTAGGTCGCGTCCCTTATAGGTCCGCTCGCCCATCTCGGGATGGCGTTTGCTGGCCACAAGCACGCCCAGGCCGACGGCCACATTGCAGTCGTCCTGCACGTTGAGAACCGCCCGGTACTCCGGCTGCTGCTGGGTTTGCTTCAGGATATCATGGGTCCTCCTCAGCGTGGTGGAGGTCATCAGCAACGGCGAGGCATCGTAAGTACGAAAGACATCGGAGTGCTTCAGGCACTTGAGCATCGGTTCCCTCAGGCTTCCTCCAAAGTCATAGACCGAAGGATAGGCGGGCAGATCACGATCCCACTTCGGGTTGAGGTTCCCTCCCGCACCCGTCACGTACTCGAGGACCAGTTCGGGGAAGATCTCCTGTTTGGCCTGGTACGAGTGGAAGGCCGCCGTGTCACCGCCGTCGATCTTCCAATAGCGGATGTCCGCATCCTTCGACCACTCGACGAAGGTGCGGGCCTGATCGGGCGTGATGTTCCCGCGAGTCCAGATCCCGAGGGAGTTCCAGCCCTCCGCCTTGATGTCCTCGTTGAAACGCTTGAGGAGTTCACCCGGTTCAAGACCCGCATATCGCGGAAAATCCTCTTCCTCCGCCACAAGATTGAAGAACGCCGGACCACCTGCAATGCGCTTGGATGGGTCCTTCGTCTGCCAACCGTGATCAATCAGGAAAATATAGTCCTGACGGCTGTTCGGAAGATACGTAGTGGCCCATCCATCCTTCGGATTGAACAAGGTGTGCTCATTGAGCTCGTCACGAGCAGCCGCATTCGTGACTCCCTTGAGCGATTTGAGATCCGAACCACGACCAATCCAGTAGTTCTGCGCATACCAGGTGCACCAGTAGTTGGGTGCCGACGAAGGGTCCTCTGGAACAAGTCGCGGCGGCGCGGCAGCCAGGGAGGCAAAGAGTCCGATGAGAAGCATCGAGATGATCAGCGATTTCATGGGCATGGCTTGAATGACTGAACTTCGTTTCGTTCAAGAATCGACGCTTGGATCGGCATGGATTGAAGCTCCGTATCCGAAATCCGCTTCGGGATCATCTGGCGCTCACCTTGAGCGCCGAGGCCGAGTAATGAACCCGATCCCGGGAAATCGTCTTCATATCCGGAACCTCGGGGTAGCTCGTGAGAAACCGATGCTCGTCGATCAGGTTGATCAGGTAATGGGTCGTCCCTTCCGGAAGCTCGGCAGTGACCTTCAATCCGTCCTCGAGCGTCGCGGGCATGCGGAACCATTCCTCGTAGCGTTCCCCGCCGTTGAGCGTGTAGAGGAGGTCGGCTTCCACCACCTTCGATCCCTGTTCCTGGTAGGAAAAGCTCACCTTGCTCCCGGAACGGCTCTCCGACACCACTTTCGGCACCTGTTTCTTGTGCGGCAGGGCATGCTTGGTATGAGGGTTGTAGTAGGGAAAACTTGCCTTCATTTCCGCCAGCGCCGCATCCAGCCTGGCCGCCATCTGCTCGACCTTCTCGGGAGCGGACTTCGCCAGATCATTCGACTCCTCGATGTCCTCACGCTGAGGCTTTCCATCGATGGTGCGGTAAAGCCGGAACAACTGATACGGTTCCGCCGCCGGGTTGGCCACGTGGTCGTACTTGCGGATCAGCTTCCAGTCCCCCACCCGGATCGTGCTCTCCATCGCCACGCTGTGCGGGAAATGCCAGACCATCGTGTCGCGAACCTTGCCGTCCGCATCACGCACGAGCTCCGGGTCACCCGGATCCTTCACCAGCAGGGGCTTCAGGTCACATCCATCCAGAGGCTTGTCCTTCGGTGGCTTCGCGCCCGCGAAGGACGCGATGGTCGGATAGAAATCCAGACCGTTGATCATCACCTCCGACTGCACACCCTCATCGATTCCCGGACCGGCCATGATCAATGGCACCCGCGTGCCACCCTCACGGGCCGAGATCTTGCCGCGGTCCAGCGGTGCGTTGTCGGTGATGATCTCACCGGGGTGACGTTCCATCCCTCCATTGTCGGACGTGAAGATGATGTAGGTATTCTCGATCAGCTTGTGACCCGGCCAACGGGGGTCTTCCGTCGTCGCGAGATGATCGATCAACTGCCCGACGTAGTGATCCAGTTGCTCGACCATCGCACAGTAGAACGGGTTGTTCTGCCCCTCCACCTCCCACTTGTCCGGATCCGTGGGAAACGACACATCGAGCTTCTTGCAGTATTTCTCGAGCAAGGCCTTGCTCCGCGTATGGATGGGCGTGTGGACCAGCCAGGTGGCGTAGTAGAGGAAGAACGGCTTGTCCTGGTTCTTCCTCACGAACTCCAGCGCATCTTCCGTCGTCTGATCGATGGGAAATCCATCCTTCCCCAAGCGGTGCGGCATCTCGCTGGTGGGCGTGTCAAAGCCGGTCAGGCGGTTCTTCGTCGGGATGGAAGTACCGCGGTGCGACCGCGTGAAGTCAAAGCCCTGGTCCTCGGGCTGCGGGTAGGCATGGTGATTGATCGCCATGTGCCACTTGCCGCTGTGTCCGGTCACGTAGCCCTGCTGCTTGAGCAGTTTCGGCAGGGTCAGCTCATCCGCAGGCATCCGCCCGCTGTACCACGGCGGCATCAACCGATGCTGTGCCACGCTGTAGGGCGTCGGCGGGCCGCCTCCCACGACGTGGGTCTTCTGCGCCCGCGCCGGGTGGACACCGCTCATGATCGCACAGCGGCTGGGCGCACAGGTCGGTGCCGGCGAGTAACCTTGCCAGAACATCACCCCGCGCTTGGCCAGCGCATCAATGTTCGGGGTCTCCATCGGCGAGGGTTCGTCGACATCGTAGCACTTCACATCCTGCCATCCGAGATCATCGGTTAGAATCAGGACGAAGTTGGGCTTCTCGGGACGTCCATCATCGTTGCCATACGCAGGCCCCATCAGCACCGCAGCCGCGGCAAGCAGCACCAGAGCGACACCGAACCGCTGCGGTCGGTTTCTTGTCGGACGGGCGGCAGCGGTCGGATCAGCGGAGCTCATCGGGGGTTTCATGGGTGGATGGGCATGGAGCTCAGCAACGGCTTGCCGCCACTCTCCTGCCCACATGGAAACGGGCTCTCCGCGGTAAAGCTTACAATTCCGGGCAAGCTGGGAATGACATCGACCGGCACCCCCAATCGCCACGCCAACCGACCGCTTCGCCCTCGCTAGCGCAATTTTCCCGCCGCAAGGCGCTTCGCCATCTGCGGGAAAAGAATCCAGTGCGCCGGAAGCACCGCAAACCAGTAGAGGCGACCCAACAGGCCTTGGGGCCGGAAGGTCGCGGTCTGGACGAGTTCACCCTCGCTGATCCGGAAGTCGAGCCACCCTTCTCCAGGCAGCTTCATCTCGGCATAAAGAATCAATCGCCCGGCCACCGGGTCCGACAGAACCACCCGCCAGAAGTCCAGCGCATCACCGGCCCGGAGTTCACTCGGATGCCTTCTGCCCCGGCGCGTCCCGATCCCTCCGGTGAGACGGCTCATCCACCCCCTCAGTTCCCACGCCCAATTCATCGACGGCCAGCCATTCTCGCCACCCAGCGACCAGACCGCCCGCTTGACCTCGTCTTCCCCGGTGGTGAGCGGCACCTTCTGCCGGTCTGCATACACCCCATGCTCGGGGACCCTGATCGCATCAATGAAGCGTGGGTCCAGCGAGCCACCGACCAGGGAGTTGAACCACGTCGATGGCACCCGGTTCTGCGCGATCCTCGACAGCGCCAGATCCACGGCCTCCTCGTAGGAGCACAGATCGACTTCCACCAGATCACGAATCCGGTGCTCACCACACACGGTTTCATGTTTCATGGAATCCACCAGTGCCTGCGCGAGGCCGAAACGGGTGGAGGTCATCAGGTAGAGCCACCACGACGACAGTCGGGGGCTGAGGAAAGGCACCGGAACGAAGTGGCGCTTCAATCCGCGCACCTTCGCATAGCCCGAGAGCAAATCACGGTAACGTAGTACTTGAGGGCCACCGATGTCAAAGGTGGCATTCTCGGTTTCCGGCACGGCGAGGATGCCGGTCAGATAACCGATCACACTGCGGATCGCGATCGGCTGACAGCGGGTGTTCACCCACCGCGGACAGATCATCACGGGAAGTTTCTCCGCCAGATCACGGACGATCTCGAATGACGCGGATCCCGAACCCACGATGATCGAGGCCCTCAATACGGTCACGGCAGCACGCCCGCTCTTCAGCACCTCCTCGACACCGCGCCTCGATTCCAGATGCTTCGACAGCTTGTCGGATCCTCCACCCAGCCCACCGAGGTAGATCACACGGCGACACCCGCTCGCGTCCATCCAGCCCACGAAATTCCTCGCCGCCTCCTGCTCCTGCACGGCGAAGTCGCCCGCCCCGCCCATCGAATGCACGAGGTAGTAGGCCGCATCGATCTCCACAGGCAGCCGCGGCAGCCCATCAGGCTGAAGCAGATCCCCTTCGATGATCTGAAGCTGCTCGCCAGATTTGGAAAATTCGTCGACCGGGAAACGGCGACGATCCCGAACCATGGTATACACCGTGTGTCCCGCTTCCAGAAGCGCGGGAAGCAAGCGCAGGCCGATGTAGCCGCTCGCACCTGTTAGCAAGACATTCACACGATCAGACTCGGTCAGCCGCGCGCAATGTCGAGAGGAGATGTCCGCGGTGCCGATCTACGCTTCGAAGCGGTCCTGAATCACCACCTTGCTGTCGGGAAGTCGCGCGCCACGTGGCCACGCCGGCTTGGTTTCCTTGCCCACCGCGATCATGAAGCTCAACGCATGATCATCCGGAAGCTGGATCAGCTCGGCAACGGCCTCGGGATCGAAGCCCACCATCGGGCACGAGTCGTAGCCCATCCCCTTCGCGGCAAGCATCAGGGTCATCCCCGCGAGAGCGGACGAGCGGATCGCCTCATCGCGGATGAGTTGGTCCTTCCCTTCGTAGAATGGGCGGATGGCCGGACCGAGGATGTCCTGCACCTCTTGCGGCGCATGGGACCAATAGACCGCAGGATCCTCTTCATGCGCCTTCAGGTCGGCACACATGATGAACAGGACCGAAGCATCCGTCACCTGCGCCTGATCCCACGCCACCGCACGGAGCTTTTTCCGCAGCTCGGCGTCCCGGACCACCACCAGACGGTAGTTCTGCATGTTGAATGAGGACGGGGCCAGTTTCGTGAGTTCGATCAGACGGGCCAGATCGCCCTCAGGCATGACATGCTCCGGATCATAGTGCTTCACGGAGCGACGGTTCTCGATGGTTTCCAAGGTATTCATGATGTGAGGCCAATGGGGCAACGGATCCATGGAGGCGCAAGGGAAAAGGATCTCCCGATGGCAACCAGACCATCGGAAGACCCTGGAGGAGGAAGCTCAGGCCGCATGCAGCGCAGCCGTGATCCGCTCCTTGGACTGGACTCCTTGGAGACGCTCCACAAGTTCCCCATTCTTGAAGACCAGAAGCGTCGGAATGCTGCGAATCTGGTAACGCACCGCCAGCTCCTTGGCCTCGTCGACATTGACCTTGGCGACGACCGCATTCCCCGCCTGCTCGGAGGAAATCTCATCGATCACCGGCCCAAGCGCCTGGCAAGGGCCGCACCAGGGCGCCCAGAAGTCGACCAGCACCGGCTGGGTTCCCTCCGCGATGAGCTCATCAAAATCCTTCGTGTTCAGTTCGTTTGCTTTCATTTCGTTTCGTTGGGTTGGGTGATTTCCACCGGGGCCTGCCCCGATGACTCGGCGGCAAGCTCCTGCTCATATCTTGCACAAGGCGCACAATGACCTCGCTCATCCGCCCAGCCGGGATGCTGGGCCTGAATGCTCAAATGGACGTTCCGTCTCGCTTCCGCGAAACCCGGGGAGCTCTGCTTGGTTTTCATGGTTCCTCAAATTCAACCCACCTACCGGCAGGCTTCAATCATGAGAGACCAGACCGGTCTGTCTATTCCGAGAAATGAACAAAATTTTGGATCTCAGGAAGCGTCCAAGGCCTCGATCAGGTCCACCCACCCAACAGCAGCGCCGCCCTCTTCGCCTTCTTCACCGGCCACAGTGCCCTCACATTCTGGGCTTCGGTGGCCGCCCCCGTGTGAAGCAGGAACCAAGCATCCCCCAGGTGCTTGGCCTTCTTCTTGCCTGATTCGTGCTGGGAGGCCAGTTCCCGCCAGAACGCCCTGGCCTGAGCGCGATACGTCTCGACCGGTCCCCGCAAACCGTGGTCTGGCTGGGTCATCGCCGCCGTCACACAAAAGGGACAACCGGGAAAATTCTCCTGCTTCAACCAGTCCTGTAGGCCATCGAAGCGCTCTTCCAAGCGCTCCTTCACCGGTCGTGGATCAGCCAGCAGATGTTCCTGCGATCGGGCCGACTTCTCGGCCTGATCCTGCAGCCAGGCGGCGCACAGCATCTCCTTGCTCGGGAAATGCTGGTAGAAGGTCGCCTTGGCCACATCCGCCTTGGCGATGATCTCATTGATGCCCACACACTCATACCCACGCTCGCCGAAAAGGGCGGCCGCAGCGTTCAACAATCGGTCACGGGCAGCAGTCATGCCACCATGACAGACCATCCTGTCTGGCATTCAAGTCAACATTTCCACAACCCCCCCCAGCCTCCGGAGTTGCTCTGGCCGGCGGCATCCAAGGCCCTCGTTCAGGCACGTCGGCGCCTTGGCTCGCGATCCCACGCGCCGACACGCGATAACGGAATCCTCAGCATCACCCAATGGGGCTAATGTGTAGCGTTCCCCCACCCTTTCACCCCCATGCCCCCGTCCCAAAGCAAGGTTCAGATCGCCCCACTTGCGTGCTCGATGCTGCGCAAGCCAGCCGCTTCCGGCCAAGCCATCCAGCAAGTCGTCGTCCGAACGAACGGCGCGGTTTCGGCCCCCCGTCTCGCCCGGGCATGGGAGGAATGCGTGGCCTCCATGGAAGTCCTCCGCTGCGGCTTCGACTTCAGCAGCGGCTCTCCTGAACTCATCGAGCGCGTGGTCAGGAGCCCGATGGAATTCTGCACCGAAGAGGTGGACTTGGAGGCATGGCTTCAGGACGATCGGCGACGACCCCTCGACTTGGCAGCCAGCGTGCCGTGGCGCTGCCACTATCTCGAGCGCGAGCAGGTCTGGGTCTGGACCGTCCACCATGCGCTACTCGACGGGCGCTCCCTCACAGCCATCACCAAAGCCTTCCTGACTGAGGTCGAAACACCCGGTTCCATCCGGGAACATCCCACCAAGGTGTGGCAGGAACCGGATCCAAGCGCCCGTGCGGCGGCTTGCCGCTATTTCAAGGACCTCGCCAGACAGATTGACGACCTTCGGCCCGAGTTCCCGGGTGATGAGCATCATCCATCGCGGGTTTCCCGCGTGATGGGAGCTTCCATCCTGAGGCTGATCACCGAGCGGGCGGAGGAACTTGAGGTGACACCTGCCTCGGTCGTCACTTGGGCGTGGGGTCAGGCCGTCGCTCTTACCTGCGGTGCCTCCACCGTCGCCATCGGGCAAGTCCGGTCCGGCCGCCCCCAACCCGGACGCATGGGGTTCTCGATGAATACCCTGCCTGTCGTCATCCCCCGGGAACGCGCCGGCACGGAGTCACTCGGCGAAGTCCATGCCCAGCTGCGTGGACTTCGAGCATTCGAAAATTTCGCCTCCGATCAGCTGGCCGAGCTCGGCTGGGAACTGGCCGACGGACCATGGCCCGGTGGAGTCGTGATGGTCGAGCGAGGCACCTTCGCCCACCAGGTCCAGCCGCCGGAGTGGGTCGAGTCGATCGAAATGCTCGAGGAAAGCGGCGAACCCTTGCTCGCTTCCGCCTACCTCTCACCCCAGCTGCAGCTCGAAGTCGAGTTTGATGGCCGGTCGGTCGGCAAACAGGGTGCATCCGTGCTGCTCGGGATTTGGAGCGAGATCCTGGTCCGCTTCGCCACCGTCCCGGAGCAACCCCCGGTCCAACTTCCCCAGGGCATCCTCCTCCAAAGCGCAGCTCTTGAGAGCTCGGAGCCGAGCGTGGGCCACGAGCATCTCGCCGTGGCATGGCAACGGGCAGCCCGCACCTATTCCGACCGAACCGCCGTCCAGACCGAGGATCTGAAGATCACCTATGCCGAACTCGACCAGCGTGTGGAGCACCTCGCGGCCCGCCTCGAAATCAGCGGCATCGTCGCCGGCTCCATCGTCGCAAGCGAGCTCAAGGATTGCGCCTTCTTCCCTACCGTCCTGCTGGCCTGCGCCCGGATCGGCGCGATCCATCTGCCCCTCGATCCCGACCTGCCGCTGGAGCGCCGACGGGCCATGGTCTCCGATGCCGCCCCCGCGATCATCCTCACCGACCTGCCCGTCGAGGGCGGACGGCACGGACTGAGAACCATGAGTCTGGATCACCAAGCCTCCTCTCAGGTCGTTTCATTACGTCCCGAGGATCCGCGAAGCCCGCTCACTCTGCTTTACACCTCAGGTTCCACCGGGAAGCCCAAGGGCGTGATCATGACCCACGGCGGAGTGTGCAATGAAGCCCATGCCATCGCTCGCGAGGCCGGCTTGGCTCCGGGCGAAAAACTCCTTCAGTTCGCCTCGCCCGGCTTCGACGCCTCGCTGGAGGAAGTCCTCTCCACCCTGCTTGCCGGTGCCACCCTCATGCCGCGGCCGGAGAAACTCAAAGCCGATTTCCTTGCCCTCCAAGACTACATCGAAGCCTACGCCATCAGCGTCCTCGACCTGTCGACCGCCCATTGGGCCGCGTGGTGCGCGTGGATGAAATTCGAGGGACGATCCATCCCGACCTCGATCAAGACCACCATCATCGGGGGCGAACGCGCGACCGGCAGCGCCGTCGAGGACTGGTTCGATTGCGGCGGACGGAGTCACCTTCTCCTCAATACCTACGGCCCGACCGAGGCCTCCGTGGTTGCCAGCGTCGAGCGCATCGACCGCAGCTGGAATGGCTCGGGAGATCCCACCATTGGACGACCGCTTCCCGGTGTCCACGTCCGGATCGGCGATGCGGAAGGAAATCCCATCCCCCCTTTTGCCGCCGGCGAACTGTGGATCGGCGGGGACTGCATCGGCCCCGGCTACTGGCAGGATCCTGAGAGAACAAAGGAAGCCTTTCATCAACGCGAAGGGCTCTCATGGTATCGGACCCGTGACCGGGCCTGCTGGGAGCCGACCGGACACTTGCGCTTCCTCGGCCGAGTCGACGACCAGCTCAAGATCCGCGGCAACCGGATCGAACCCGCCGAGGTAAGCCGCGAACTGGAGAACTATCCCGGCATCTCCGCCGCCCACGTCGGCCCCGTGCAAGGCCCCGACGGAAACCTGGCCCTCGCCGCGTGGATCCGCTGGGCCACCCCGCCGACCGAGCGCTGGCCGGCAAAACTCCGCGAGCACTGCCGAGCCCGCCTGCCCGCCGCATCCATCCCCACTCGCTGGGCAGAAGTGTCCGAGTTCAAGCTCACCGAGCGGGGCAAGATCGACCACCGCAGCCTGCCGGATCCAAACCTCACCGCCAGCAGCCACCTCAATGACGAAGCCCCCGAAACCCCGACCGAAATCCAGCTGGCGGAGATCTGGAAGAAACTTCTCGGGCTTTCGTTCATCAGCCGGGACGAATCCTTCTTCGAGCTCGGAGGAGACTCCATCAATGCCCTGCGGATGTTTGCCGAGGTATTCCGCCAGTTCGGACGTCGGATGCCAGTCTCGACCCTGATCGAAACACCATCCTTGCGCGGACTCGCAGCCATTCTCGAGCAAGGTGGATCGCCGGACCCCGGTGGGCCCCAACTCCAGACCATCTCTGAAGGAAACACCGAGCTTCCCCTCATCTGTCTTCACGGCGGAGACGGCGGAGTCGTCTTCTACCGCCGCGCGGCACGTGTGATCTCCACCGACCGGCGGATCCTCGCGATCGAGTCGCCGCTGCTATCCATCGATGGCTCCTTGCCCGAGCGATCGGTCGAGGAAATCGCCCAATCCTACCTCGAGGAAATCCTGAAGGATCAACCCTCCGGTCCCTATCGGCTTCTGGGCTATTCCTTCGGCGGCCTGCTAGCCTACGAAGTCGCACGCCTCCTCCTCGACCGCGGCGAAGAAGTCGCCTTCCTCGGCATGGTCGACACGCTGAATCCCACCGTGCCGACGCCGGCCTACAATCTCCTCGAACGAGCAACCCGCTGTTGGGAGACCTCGCCCGACCCCAGCTTCCACGGTCGGCTTCTTCGTCTTGCCAGCCGCGCCAGCGAAGGACTGGCTACCCATCTGAAGGTGCGAAGTGAAGAGCGCGAACTGCTTCGGGCCACCGAGAGCGAGCCCTTCAGCCCCCTCCGTGCCCTTCAGGTCCGCGCCGTCCACGAACGGGCCGGTAGAGCCTTCGAACCGAAGCCGATCGAAACCACCCTACACCTGTTCCGAGCTGGCATTCCAAGCGACAAGCACTTCATCCCCGACGACTACGGCTGGTCGCGACTCGTGCCACGGCTGGTCGCCCAGAACGCAAAGGGCTCCCATCTCACCATGTTCGATGATGAGAACTTCCCGCACCTCGCCACCCTGTTGTCATCCGCGCTCTCGCCAGCGGCGCACTGAAGCTCATTCCCGAATTCCTCCTCGGTCCGATCCGCGCCCGGCTCAAGACCGAGCAAACCCCCACACCTTCACCGCAGCCTTGAGAAGGTCAGGCCTCCCTACCTGCACCCCGACCGATGGTTCGGGAAAAAGAATCGATGTGCAATGAGGCGATGGAGCCCCCAGGGTAGGGGCGAAACATGAACGAAGAAGAGCACGTCCAGATCGCCGACGGACGAACCATCAGCTACGCCGAATACGGTGACCCAAAAGGCCGCCCGGTGTTGTTTTTCCATGGCTGGCCAAGCAGTCGCTACCAGGCCGCCTATCTCGATCCCCTCGCCCTCGAACGTGGACTGCGAATCCTTGCCCCGGACCGCCCGGGAATCGGAGGCTCCACCCCCGTGCCCGACCGGCACTTCGAAGATTGGCCGGCCGACGTCGCCGCCTTCGCCGATGCCCTCGGGATCGGACGCTTCGCCATCTTCGGGATCTCCGGTGGCGGCCCATACACCCTGGCCACCAGCGCCACCCTCGGCGATCGGGTCATCCGCGCCGCAGTTGCGTGTGGAGCTCCGCCACTCGGCGAAAAGGACGACCGCGGCCACATGCACTGGGCCTACAAGACCCTCGCCTCCTCGCGCAGACTCCGCCGAGCCATGCTTCCCGCCCTCCTTCCCTTCAGCCGCTGGATGGTCGGACGCGGCGCCACCCATGCGCCGATGTCCTGGATGCTGAAGAGCGTGCCCCACCGGGACCGGGAGGCCCTGTTCTCACAAGGTGGCTGGGACATGGTCACCCGAAGCTACCTTGAGGCCATTCGCAACGGCCCCGACAGCGTCCTCAGCGAAGGAGAGCTCTACCTCAGCGGTTGGAATTTCGACGTCTCCTCCATCCGCGTTCCCATCCGCTTCTGGCACGGCAAGGCGGATGCCAACCTGCCCTGCCATGTCGCCCAGCGACTCGCCGAGAAAGTCCCCGGCGCCGAAGGCTGCTGGGTCGAGGGTGAAGGCCACTATTCCCTCGCCGTCTTCCACTCCGACGAAATGCTCGATTGGCTGGGCAACACCAGCTGACCGGACCTTTCCGGGAAAAACGAATCCATATTCAAGAAATCTCTTGCACGAACTTGATTGCAGGTATCATGTTGCGCCCAACAGCGGATCTCAACCGCAAACCAACAACCTGAAATCAATGAAACCAACCCTCATTCACTCTGTCGTCATCGCATCCCTCGGACTGGCTGCGCCGCTCGCCCTCGGCGAGTCCATGCCTCCCACCGCCGAAGAGCAGAAGGCCCTCACCCCGAAAGCAGTGCTCGACGACCTGATGGCCGGCAATGCCCGCTACGTCGCTGAGACCCCGGAAGCGTCCGATGTTTCGGACCGCATCGACGCCGGCACCAAGGGCCAGTGGCCGATGGCCTACGTCCTCTCCTGCGTCGACTCCCGGGTTCCCGTCGAACAGGTCTTCGACCAGGGAATCGGTGACGTGTTCGTCGGCCGCGTGGCCGGCAACATCGAGTCCACCGAGCAACTCGGGTCCATGGAGTTCGCGACCGCAGCCGCTGGGTCCAAACTCATCTTCGTCCTGGGCCACGAAGCCTGCGGTGCCGTCAAAGGCGCCTGTGACGGTGTGAAACTCGGCAACCTCACGGACCTCCTCGCTGAAATCCAGCCTGCGGTCGATGGGGTGACCGGCGTCGAAGGCGACCGCAGCTCGAAGAACAAGGAGTTCGTCGACGCTGTCATCGAGAAGAACGTTCAGAAGACCATCGCCGACATCCGCGAGCGCAGCGAGGTGATTGCAGACCTTGAGAAGAAGGGCTCTGTGATGATCGTCGGAGGCATCTACTCCCTCGAGACCGGCAAGGTCACCCTGCTTGAGTCAGACAAGTAATCGTGTGTTGGAACCTACATCTCCTGTCTGATTGAAAAAAGCCTCCCGGTTCGCCGGGGGGCTTTAACTCAGGAGATCGAGCAGTTCGCCGATGTTGTGGCGATTCTCGAGAGGGTGGCGCAGCCGCGCCCGCCTGCGAATCGAGTAGGTATTCCTCCGCCCCTCCTTCTTCACCTTGAGAATCCCCTCGGCGGTAAGCTCCGCCAGGATGCGCTGCACCGCCCGTTGCGTGATTCCGACTTCATCCGCAAGATCCCGGATCCGCATTGACGGTTCCCGGGAGAGGACCACAAGAATGTGCATGTGGTTCGTCAGGAAGGTCCAGCCGATCTGGCTCCCTTCATCTTGCGAGGCTCTACTTTGCATGAATTCTAAGTCACGAGAGATTAGGCATCAATCAATCGGCCATGTGACCCTCTCCGTCAAGTCAATCTCCACCCTCTGAACCATTGGACCTTCTGACCCAAAACCTGATTTCCCCCGTCGTGCTCGCCTTCGTCCTCGGCATGATTGCCCGCTGGATTCGGAGCGACCTCGAGATCCCGAGTGCCATCTATCAAGGCATGTCGATCTACCTGCTCTTCGCCATCGGGTTGAAAGGCGGAGTGGCTCTCTCCGAGACCCCGGCCTCGGAACTCGTGCTTCCACTCGGACTCACCCTGGCGCTCGGATGCCTGACTCCCCTCTCGGCATTCTTCTTCATGCGTTGGTTCGGGAAACTCGGAAAGGTCGATGCGGCAGCCACGGCAGCCCACTACGGTTCGGTCTCGGCAGTGACGTTCATCGCCGCCATCGAGGCCGTCAAACTCTCCGGCATCCCTTCGAATGGATACCTCCCTGCCCTGCTGGCCGTCCTTGAAGTGCCAGGGATCATCATCGGTCTGCTCCTTGCCCAGAAGAGCCAAGCAGGCGGCATGAAACATGCGCTTCGCGAGGTGGTCACCGGCAAAAGCATCTTCCTCATGGTGGGCGGTCTCGCCATTGGCGCAGCCTGCGGTCAAGCGAAGGTGGACAGCGTGGCTCCCTTCTTCATCGCACCGTTCAAGGGCGTGCTGTGCCTGTTCCTGCTCGAGCTCGGCATGGTCGCCGCCAGCCGGGTGCGGGATCTGCGCAGCACCGGCCTGAGGCTCGTCATCCTCGGCTGCTTCCTCCCTGCCTTCCACGGCGCCATCGCCACAGCCTGCGGGGTCTGGATCGGCATGGCTCCCGGCGGTGCGGCGATTTTCGGAGCGATGGTCGGCAGTGCGTCCTACATCGCCGCCCCCGCCGCCGTACGGATTGCCTTGCCGGAAGCCAGCCCCGGCATCTATTTGACGCTGTCACTCGGAGTGACATTTCCCTTCAACCTGAGTGTCGGGATCCCGATCTTCATCAAGCTTGCCGAAACCCTCTCCCACGCACCGACTCCATGAAAGTTCCTCTCAGCCTCCTGACCATCGTCACTGAAGGGCTACTGAAAGAGCCCATGATCGAGCTGCTTCGTCGACATGGCGCCACAGGTCACACCATCACCCGCGCCGATGGCGAGGGATCCCGCGGGGTCCGCGCCAAGGATTGGGAAGGACCGAACCTCAGGTTCGAATGCATCCTCTCCCCGGAGGCGGCCGACGCCGCACTCGACGAGGTGAGTGAACGCTACTTCGAGAACTACTCGGTGATCGCTTGGGTCACCGAGGTCAAGGTCGTGAGGAGCACCAAGTTCTCCTCGAAAGACTCTGCGGAGTCCTGACCCATCTGCCCCTTCACGGGAACAAGGAAAGGCCGGGAAAGCTCCAGCTTCCCCGGACTTGGTTTTTGCAACACTCCGCTCCGTTCCGGAGACTTCAAACAACCGGCTCCAGCTCGGGCTCTTCCACCTCCGCGGAATCGTAGTTGGGCAGGAGATAGCGGAGCAGCGCCCCGGCGCCCCCATTGCGCTCCAGCAGTTCGCAGTTCTGCACGGTTTCGATCGGCACTCCCCGCTGGCTCGCCAGGCGAACCAGATCCTCCTGGTCCTGCTTGAGCAAGCTGCTCGAAACGACCAGGCATTCGACCCGGCCCTGACCGAGGGCGCGACGAGTCGCCTCCACGCCGACGACCGCCAGCCCGCCAGCCCGCACCGAGCTGACCAACAACTGGACGGTCCCATGGGATTCCTGCGCCTCGGCTTCGAGGAATGAATTCACTGCTTGAGAGATCACATCCTTGAGGCGTTGGTCACTGATTCCCGTTTTGATTTCGCCGATCAGCTTGTGCTTCAGATGGCTTGGCAGTGCATCCGTCAAACGGTTCACGTAGCGGGCATCGCCCGCGATGATCAGCGAGTTGTGGCCCCGCTTCGCCATCAGGCTTTCGATCACCGCAATCTTGTCCTTGAGGAACCGACGGTTTCTCTCACGGCGGTGGCTGGCATAGTGTTCCCGGGTCCACTCCCTTCCGATCCGCTCCCGCAGCGACGGACGCTCGGTGAGCAGCTCGACCGACTGGCTTCCGAGGTTCACTTCGATGATCCGCGCCGACTCCGCCGTCGTCAGTGCCACCACGAACCGATTGAAGCGATCCTTCAACTCCACGAGGGGATAGATCACCGCCAACTCGTCGACGTGGTAGCGGCTCTCGAGCGGCACCTCGAACTCCATGGGGAGGAAAAGCGGATGTTCGCCCCAGCGGCAGAAAACCGCCGCGGAGAGACCTTTCGCCTTCATCAACCAGGACTCGATCTCCTCGGTGGCATCATCGAACTCCTGCCGGCGAGCCCCGGAAAAGGTCTGCCGTGTCAGTTCCGTCCAAGCCTGGAAGTCCCGCAGTGCCGAGGCGTTCCCCTTGCTCAGATCGAAGAATGCACTGACCAGCGGCGACCCACAGGTCGGGAGGCTGGCCAGGGCAATCAGATGCTTTCTCAATTTTGCGTAGTTCATGTGCTTGTTGGTAACGGCTCATTTTTACATGCATTCTATTTCGTGCAACTTGTTTCTGTTTTATTCGTCCGATCTGCAACGGGGCGCTCCAAGCTCCCGCTGCCCGTGCATCCTTCCGCACTCCCTGGGGGGCCTTGCCGGAGGTTCATCACCGACCAGCAAAACCCTCCCCATGTGGAAGGGTCGAATCGGGGTCACCCCTTTGACCACGAGGCAGAAACCAGCCTCCTCATTCGGAGCCGTTGCCGGCTTTCCGCTCGACACCGGACAGCCCAAAAACAAGCATTTCTCAGTGAAGCGATTTCTGCATCCGATTGCCGGCTGCCTCGTCCCGCTCGCTTGCCAGGCCGATGTGAGTTCGACCTACTACAGCGAGTTTGACGGGCAGTCGATCGACATCGATGGCGATGGCGTGCCGGACATCGCCTCGACCTTCTTCAGCTTCGAGGAACAACGTTTCTACTTCACGCTCAACCTGGACTACACCGACATTCCGGGGACTTTCGCCACGGCAAATGGTCAGACATTTGCAGGAGTGCATTCCGCCTCCGCTCAAAGTCGGGACGCCTTGCGCTCGGCCGCAGGATTCGAGATCGATTTCGTTCCACCGGAGAATCTCCAAAGGGAGGAACGCTGGCCGATCGGCGGCTACGCCGGCGCGTCCGCCGAGGCCCCCATTACCGCGCTGTGGTACTACACCAACCAAGGGCGGGGAACCGAGCCCTTCCACCTCGTCGGCGTCATCCTCGACGCCACCGAGTATTTCTCGGACGATCCGGTCCCCTTCATCCACATCCACTACCACTATTACGGTGAGGTGGTCGAGCGGGGCGCTCCCTTCGTTTGCTCACTGGCTGAAACCGGCTTTTCAACCGAACTCGACGAGGCCTTCAAGGCCGAAGCCGAATTCGAAGGTGCCCGCAGGGTCCGGTTCTTCATCCCGAGCGGACGATCGGGATGGCTCTACCAGCTCTATCGCCGTGGCCCTACCGGCTCTGTTGAGATGGTCAAGGAGGTGACCGGCGACAACAAGGGCTTGATCCTCGAGTGGGACGACCGATCGCGAAATGCGAGGAGCGCATTCTTCTGGATCAAGGAACAGAGCGACGTCGCACTGACTCCGGGATTCTGAAGCAGCGATCGTTGCTGGGAGCAATCCGGGACCCATCACCCGACCCCGAATCGGGGTAAGACCCGAGCGGATCCGGCAATCTGTCTGGATCCATGATGCCTGCAATCCTCGAACTCGACGCAACAACAAGGACCCGCACGACACTTTGGTTTGAATGAATCGCCGGTGACGGACAGTTTTCTCACCGTGAAGTGTCTGCTGCCCCTCATCCTTTCCCTGTCTGCCACGGCCAATGACCTGGCCGACACGCCGGAGTTTGCCCATGCCATGGGCATCGAAACGAGGACACTCAACGGGCTGCCGGTGGTCTTCCACTACGATCGCATTCGACCCGATTTCGAAGACCGGGCGGACAACCCGTTCAGAGTCAGGAAGTCGCTCGACGGCCCGTGGGAGTTCCGCTTCGACCCTGCCAACACCGGGCTTCAAGGGAAGGAAGCATGGACGCAGGTCAGCGTGCCCCACTGCTGGGACAACATGCCGGGCGGACGGTTCTGGGACTGGTCGGACCGGACTGCGAACAATCCACCCATGTATGATGGGGCCGCCTGGTATCGGCGGGATTTCGAACACAAGGGCGAAGAGGGAAAGGCCCACCGACTGGAGTTCCTCGGGGTGCCCCACCGGGTCCGCGTCTTCCTCAACGGGCAATTGCTCGCACGCCACGAAGGAGGAGGCCAGCCGTTCTCGATCGATGCCACCCCGGCGCTCCTGGATGGCACCAACACGCTGGCAGTCCAGATCATCCGGCTTCCGAATTTCCGGCCGAAGAAGGACGAGAGCGGCTTCGACGAGATCGAGTATGTCCACACGCGCCATCCGAAGGCCCCCGACAACTGGCCCTATGCCGGCATTCCCCGCTCGGTGTCACTGATCAGCGAGAACCCACTGACCATCCGCAAGGCGCAGATCAGAACCCGGGACGGCAAGCTGGAAGCCGCCGTGTGCGTGAGCAACCACGGTCAGCAGCGCCGAGCTGGTCAGGTCCGCATCGTTTCCGCCGCCATCGCCCTCCCTGCCCCAAAGGCATTCGACCTCCAGCCCGGTGCCCACGCCGTCATTCGGTTCAGCACACCGATCAAACCGGGTGCCGGACTCTGGGCTCCCGGCGCTCCGAACCTCCACCAACTTCTCACCACGCTCGAGATCGACGGCTCTCCCGCCGATCAACTTCAAACGACCTTCGGCATCCGCAAGTTCGAGATTCGGGGGAACACCTTCGTCCTCAATGGGAAGCCCGTCTTCCTGAAGGGAGTCGCGTTCTATGAGGAACACCGTAGCCGGGGAAATGCGCTGACACGGCAGGACCACGAGGACTTCTTCAAGCTCACCCGCGATGCCGACGCCAATTTCATCCGCCTCCACGTCGCCGAGCGCCACCCTTGGACCTACCAGATGGCGGACCGCGACGGCATCATGCTGTGCGGGGAATGGGGAGGATTCTGGTACAAAGAGAAGTCGATGGACCAGCAGACGAAGGACCCGAAATCGATCTACCAATCGCTCGGTCGCTGCGCGCTGTGGGATCTCATGAACCATCCATCGGTCGTCATCTGGGGAACCCACAACGAGAGCCACCAGTTCTGCCCGGAGTACGAGCCTTTCGTCGAGATGGGCAAGGAGCTCGTCCGCCAGCATGACTGGCATCAGCGCCCGATGACCTGGGCCGCATGGCACCCGCACAAGGGTTCACCCCACTTCGAACATTCGGATGCCGTCGGCTTCAATGAGTACCGGGGCGCCATGGATCCCTTCGAAGATCTCGATCCCGACCTGAAGCGGGTCACAAAGGAGAACCCCGGAAAACCGCTCATCATCATGGAGAACGGCGGCTGGTCGGTGCTGGGCAAACGAGGCCGCAAGAACCAGAAGGGAACCGAAGACTGGCACGCCGACCTACTACGCCGCCAGTACGAGGTCCTGAACCAGCACACCCCGCCGCTCTCGGGCTACACCTACTGGCTTCTCGTCGACTACCGCTCGCGCAAGACCTACACCGGAAACAAGCGTTCCGACGGCTGGTCGCGCATGGGCATGTACGACGAGTTCGGCAAACCGAAGCTCGTCCGCGATGTCTTCAAGGATCTCTGGAAAAGCCGCTGAAACCTCCGGCCCGGCCATCCGGGTTAGACGATCTTCAGTCGCGCCAGGTCCTGGGTATCGACCAGACCGACCGGCTTCCCTTCCTCATCGAGGACGACCACATCATCGACGCGGTGGGCGCCGATCGTCTTGACCGCCTCCGCGGCAAGCGCGTCGGCCTGCACACTGATCGGGTCACGGGTCATCAGCTCCGCCACCTTCTTTCCGCCGACCATGGGGTCCGACTGGTAGCTGCGGGCGAAGTCACCGTGGGTGAAGATCCCACCAAGAAATCCGCCGGCGGCAAGGACCACACATGCACCCGAGCGGGCCCGGGTCATCGCCACCAGGGCATCCTGCACCGTGGCATCGGAGTCCACGCTGGCCATGGACTCGCCGGACCTCATGATGTCCGACACCTTGGTGAGCAGCGCGCGGCCCAAAGCCCCACCGGGGTGGAAACGGGCGAAATTTTCCTCGGTGAAACCCCGCGCCTGGAGCAGCACCATCGCGAGGGCATCACCCATGACCAGCATTGCGGTGGAAGACGATGTGGGAGCCAGATTCAGCGGGCAGGCTTCCCGGTCCACCGAAGTATCCAGGGTCGTATCGGCATGGCGGGCCAGCGTGGAATCCGGCTTGCCGGTCATCGCGATCAACTTGACGTCGAAGCGCTTGATGTGCGGCAGCAGATCGAGCAACTCCGCGGTCTCTCCGGAGTAGGAAAGCGCAATCACCGCATCCCCGTCGGAAACCATGCCCAAATCCCCATGCAGGGCATTCTGCGAGTTCAGCACCACGGCCGTCGAGCCGGTCGAATTCAGCGTGGCGGCAATCTTGTGCCCGATGTTTCCCGATTTGCCGATCCCCACCACCACGACCTTGCCATGTTCGTCGAGCACCGTCTTGAGCATCGCCACGGCCGAAGCAAAGGAATCATCCAAAGAACCACTCATCGTCCTGAGGGCTTCCGCTTCCATGTCGATGACCTGCCGGCCGTGCTCGATGGGGTTCATGGGGCGATCATCCGCTTCGGGGACGGTTTTCGCAAGCTCAGCGGCATGCCGCGGATCAAGGAACGATGGTCACCCGGTCTCCCAAGCGCGTCAGCTGGAACAACCTGGAAGCCGATCCGGAGGGGACGCGGATGCAGCCGTGCGATGCCGGCCGGCCGGGCACATACCCTTGGTGAAACCCGAAGTCGCTGCAGCTCAGCCGCTGGAAATACGGCATGCTCGATCGATAGATGGTCGATTGCCAGTTCCGGTAGCGGTTGGTGATCGCGAACTCACCCGTCGGCGTCTCATAGCCTTTCTTGCCCGTCGAGATCCGGGTCCGGAAGACTTCCTCACCCGTCTCGCCGAAAACCACCAACTCCTGATCGGAGAGATCGACCACCACCCTGCGCTCCTCGACATACGGATCCTTGCCGAGGAGAAGGCGCATCATCCGCACGTCCTCGTGACGGGCCGCCAGGTTGATCGGCCAGATTGCGGTGCGGCGCGTCCACACGTTGGACTCCGCTCCATGCTTCAGCAGGGTTTTCACGGTTGCGATCGAACCTGAGTCCACCGCGAGCATGATGGGCGTGATCCGCTGATCCTTCCTGAGTAGCCACCGCATCGTCGCCCCCCTCACCTTCTTGAGAAAGCCCGGTGAATGAGGCCCCTTGAGCTCGGCATTCGGCGGCGCACCCCACTCCAGCAATCGCCGCACCGTCTCCGTCCGCCCTGAAACGATGGCGAGCGGCAGGGGCTCGGCCCCCATCGAAGCCAGACCACGCGGATGAGCCCCCGCACCAAGCAGATCAAGCGCCATGGCATCCCCACCCTCCTCGATCGCCCGTCCAAAGGGAGTTCCGAGAAACGGTGCGCGGGATGGATTCACCGACGCCCCATGGGCGAGCAACAAGCCGACGACATGGTTCCGGCCACTACGGCAATGCTCGTACAACATCCCATCCGGAACGCCGGTGTAGCCAAGGAAGAGATGCAGGAAACCGGTTTCATCGTCCACGGCCGCGCGTCGCACCAGGCAGGTCGCCCCTGGCACCGCCGGGCGGGCCCCGAAGCGAAGCCACATCCTGCAGGCGCTGAAATCCCGTGCCAGATAGGCTTCCCGCAAGGCATCATTGAGATAGCCCTCGTCGACGACCGCACCCACCTCGACGAGCTCGCGCGCAAGAACTTCCCTGCCCGATTCCAAGGCACGGACGACCGGACGAATGCCGTCCCGGTCGGGTGCATTCGGATCCGCCCCGGCAAGCACCAGTGATTTGGCGAGATCCTCCCATCCGTTTCGCAACGCAAGAATCAAGGTCGACTCCCCCGTCGCGTCGATGGAACCGCAATCGGCTCCCAGCGAGATCAATTGGCGGACCAGATCCTTGTGCTTCACGGCAATCGCCAGATGCAGAAGGGGAGTTCCCGCTTCATCCCTCCCATGAGGATCCGCGCCCGCCTTGAGGAGAAGCTGGATGTCATCCGTCCGCCCTTCCCGGATCGCCCAGGGCAGAAGCCGCTCACCTTCCGGTGTGAAACCATCCGGCTTCGCACCGCGCCCGAGCAGGTCGGCCGCCAGAGCGGGCTGTCCGGAAGCCAGGGCGAGAGAGACCACGGTGCAGCCGTTTGCAGTCTGATGATGCAGACCCGCACCATGATCGATCAGAAGCTCCACCATCCGCGGATTCTTCTGGATCACCGCGAGATGGAGCGGCATGCGACCGAGCCGGTCGCGTTGCTCGGCGTAAACTCCGGCGCGAAGCAGCAGGTCGAGGTGTTCCAATTCCTCCTCCTCCGCCGCACGCAGCAAACTCAGCCCGCTGATCTCCACACCCCGGGCCTGCAGTTCCTTGATCGCCCCGGCCTTGTCCCCATCACATGCACACACCCCCCAGACGAGGACGAACAGGCTCAGGAAATGGAGAAAACTTCGAAACACCGTGCCACGGACTACCACGGTGCCGTTCCCGAATCAAACCGCCGTCAAAAGATACTCGGCCACCCAGCCTTCGTTTCCCTCACCATTGCGGCACCAGTGCCATCCGTGAATCTGCCGGATCGACTCGAGTTGGTCGCCGCGGCGGACGGTAAGCACCGTCGGGTCGAAATCCTCGATCACTGCGAAGCGACCTTCGCCAAGCGGTTCCAGAATCTCCTCCGGCACGTATCCTTTGCGCCCAGCGGAATCACTGGCCCACACCCAGCCGGGCCACGCCCGGTCCACGGGTCCGACCGTCACCTCACCTCCCGCCGACAAGCGGAGCGGATTGATGTCTTTTTCCTCGTAGTCGGCATTTGTCACATAACTTGGCATGGCAGTGTAGGGGCTGGCTTGGGAGTTGGGAGAAAGCTACGCCTCAATGGGTGAAGTTCCAAGCGAGGGCGGAGGCATCCACTTTGAGATTTTGATTATCAGAGACTAAGAACTCGCCCGCTTCCAGTATTGCGGCCATCGGCGACCCGATGAGGCCAAGAAATCGATCGATTTCGTCCAAAATCGATCCGTCTCGAAGAGAGTTGGCATCCCCAGTGCTTAATTTCGGGTGTGGATGGTTCCGTGACGGGCCGGGGAGTTTCTCTGGGTTTGACCCTCGACCCGTCACGGTGATCCACGACCGGGGAGGGATTTCATGGGTTTTTTCTCTCCCCGGTCGTGGTGATCCTCCGCTCTTTTTCAAGAGCGTCGAGACCCCGCCGAAGAGGTTCGATCGAACCTGCCGTTCCGCCCTTACTTCGACAGCTTGTCCAAGGGCGCCATCGGAAACCTCTCTGCCGGTTCGCGGTGCTGGTTCATCCACTTTACCATGTCCTTCACCCGTTCAGGGTGCTTCGCCGCGAGATCCTTCTGCTCTCCGATGTCCTGCGACAGATCGAAAAGCTGCGGCTTGCCGGGATTCTTGGCTCCCAAGTCATACTGAACGAGCTTCCACTTCCCCTGGCGCAGGGCGCGTCTGCCCTTGCGCTCATGAAATTCCCAGTAGAGCGACTCATGCATCTCCTGCTCACCCTGCCCTGTCAGCGTGGGAGCGAACGAAATTCCCTCGATCTCCGAAGGGGTCTCCACCCCTGCCAATTCACATGCGGTCGGCAGCACATCCCAGAAGGCGAACGGAGCCTCGGGCGCTCCGGGCTTCTTGATGCCGGCCGGCCAGTAGGCCACCAGCGGCACCCGGATGCCTCCCTCATACAAATCCCGCTTTCCACCGCGCAGCTCACCATTTGAATTCAACAGCTTCGGATCATACCCGCCTTCGAAGTGGGATCCGTTGTCACTGGTGAACATCACGAGCGTATCTTCCTCCACTCCCTTCGCCTCCAGGGCCTTCATCACACGGCCGACATAGGCATCCAGTTCCATCACCATCGCAGCGTAGTTCGCCTTCACGCCTTCCACGTTCGAGTAATGATTGCTGTTCCGGAAATTCACATCGTTCTTCATGTCCAACTCTTCCGCTTTCCCTTCAGGAGCCAGCAGGGAGGCGTGCGGGATCGGAAACGAAAGCAACAGGAAGAAGGGTTGGTCCTTCGGCTGTTCGCCGATGAACTTCTCGGCTGCCTTCATGTAAAGCTCCGCGTCGTAATGCGGCCCTTCATGCAACTTGTTGCCCTCCAGCATCACCTTCTCCGTCTGGTCGTAGACGAACTTCGGGTAGCGGAAATGACCGTCGCGATGATCGGTGGTGCCATAGAACACATCGAAGCCTTTCGAGAGGACGACCTCGGGAGTCTGCGTGTTGCCGGTGATGCATGACTTCCCGATCATGGCCGTCCGGTAGCCGGCGCCCTGAAGCAGGGTGCCCACCGTGATGTCCTGCGGGTCGGGCCTCAGCGCGAACGGGCCATTCCCCCGGATGAAGGCGTGTCCCGGATCCCGCCCGGTCATCAACGAGCAGCGGGCGGGCGCACACACCGTCGCACCCGAATAGAAGTCGGTGAATCGGAGGCCCTTGCTGGCGAGCCCGTCCAGAACCGGGGTCTCGAAGAACTTCTGGCCATTGCAGGAAAGGTCACCGTAACCGAGATCATCCGTGATGATGAACACGATGTTGGGCTTCGCCATCGCAGCGATGGCAGTCAGGGCGAGGAAAAGGAGTGAGCGCTTCATTTGAGTGGAGCTACGCTGCCGGATATCCCGTCCTGTCGCCAACCTCAATTCACACCCTCTGGGAAGCATGCCTGCCAAAGGCACGAAAAAGCCGGCTGCAGGTCGATCCCCACAGCCGGCGTTTTGAAAAGAAGCAGGACGTCTCAGTCCTTCGGCTTGTACTTGAGCAAATCCTTGTATTCGCCCGGCAGCGCCTTCCCTCCTCCGAGGGTCAGTTGATACAGCGAGGCAAGCGAGGCAGCCTCGGCCAGACGAAGCGCACCACTCGACTGGTCATCCTCGTCGGGAGTGCCGTGGAGCTTGATCGCCAGCTGAACCGATTCGTCCTGAGTGTAGAGACGCAGGGCATTGAGAGCCGACTCATTGGTGATCACTTCGGAAGCACCCGTGTCGGCGGTCATCCCGATGTTGTAGGCATTGATGGCGGGAATCGGCTTCTTCTGACCTTCGAGTGCCAGACCAAGCATGTAGCCAACCTGTGCGCGCTGCCCACCGGGCATCTTCTCTTCCAGCTTCTCACGGCAAAGGAGCTCCAAGCGGGACCAGTCCTTGGTGCGAACAGCGTCCCAGAGTGTGTAGATCTCCATCTGCTGCAGCTGGTGGGGCCGGGTCAGACTGTCGCGATCGACCGGCAGGAACTTGTCCTGGACCTCCTTCAGCTCATCAAGCTTGTTGAGCTCGAGTTCGTAGTAAGCCGCGAGCGACGAGTGGTTGTTCGGGATCTCCTGCAACTTCTTGTAGGTCTCCCGCACCGATGCGAACTTCGTACGAGCTTCCTCGTAGTTCCGGGCCTGGAAGAGCTCCATGGCTTCGGTGTACTCGGCAGGCTCCATGAGCCAGATCGCAGCAGGCGCCGAGATCAGTTTCTTGACGGTATCCACCCCCTGTTCGGTGGCGAAGTAGATGAAGTGGGTCGTGTTCGCATCGGCGATCCAGACCTGTTCGAACTCCGAAGGGCTGTTGATCAGGAGGGCTTCCTGCTGGAAGCGCCCCTGGGCCTGGGCCGAGGTCGCTGCCAGCAACGTGGCTGCAAACGCAGGTGCAATGATTGATTTCATGGTCTTGGTTGGCAGTTGGGTTTTCAGCGGCTGGCGGCTTCGGCTTCGAGCTGCTCCTTCGATTTCACTTCAGGGTTGGCGACGTACTGTTCGACGAGTTGTTCGACTTCCTTCCACATCGCGACTTCTTCCGGGCTGGCCTTCGCCTTGTCACCGACGACGATCCCGCGGGTCTGGTCGATGTAGGTCCGTCCCGCATTGTAGGCGCCCTGGCGGTCGGAAACTTCGTCGCCCGCCATGTTGCGGTCCCAGACGAGTTCCATGTAGCGCTTCATCGCCGGAGCGGAGATCCGGATGGCACCCTTGTAGGTGTTCCAGACGTTGACGTAGGAAGCGATGGCATCGTTCACCATGCCCAACTTGTCGTAAGCTTCGGCGAGCAGCATGGCGACCTCCATCTTCTTCTGAGCGTAGCCCTTCTCACGATCGAGATAGAGGCGGGCGTTCTCCTTCGCCTTCTCGTAGTCGCCCATGGCCATCTCGGTGACGATCATCTTGTAGAGCGCACGATCCTTGTCGGAGCGTTCCTGCGAGTCGTTGAGCACGCGCTGGAAGTCCTTTATCGCTTCCGCCTGCTGGGCCTTCGAACCGAGTGCGTTGACCGCGCCACGACCGAACAGCGCAGGGAACTTGTAGGACTTGTCGTCCTCACGGTTGAGCGCCTCGGTATAGTAGGGCAGGGCTTCGCGCGGGCTGTTGGTCTCGCGGATGAAGTCACCCACGCGGACGAGGATGTAGTTCGACAGGTCGTTGAGATCGAACTCGTTCTTGAGGTCGCGGAAGAGGACCTTGATGCCGGCCTCGGCCTGGATGCGCTTGGCTTCGTCGTCGCCCGCCTTCTTGACCTGATCCTCGAACACGCCGATGACCGCGATGCGGAGCAAGGCGCGCGCCGCCTTGTTGGAGGCCTTGATACCGGGGAAGCTGTAATAGTGCTCCTTGAGCTCTTCCGGGCTGTGGCTGTCGAGGTAGACTTCGGTATAGGAACCGATCGCTTCTTCAAGGCCGGCCGCTCCGGGGATGGAGGCCATCTCGGAAATCACGTCACGCAGACGGTTGAGGGCTTCCTCACCGCGACCGGCGTCCTGCAGGGCATACACCTGTCCCACGGCCACCTGGGCCTTGTAGGGCGAGTCGCTGCCATACTGCTTCCAGAACTTGTCGGCGTAGGGAACGGCGTCCTTCAGACGGTTCGGAGAGTCCTTTTTCTTCGGCTTCTCACCGAGCATGGAGACGAGGTAGTTGAGTGCTTCGCCCGCCACGATGTCGTTCTCACGACGTTCGGCGAGTGCCAGAGCCTTGATGTAGTACTTCTCGGCTTCTTCCTTGTCGCCCTCGGCCTGGAGCACGTTGCCCTTGAGATTCAGGGCCATGTCCATGATGTCGGCATTCGGGAACTCGGTTTCCAGACGATTCAACTTCTCGAGGGCCGCTGCGTTCTCATCGAGCGCGTAGTGGCAGTTCGCACGGTCATAGAGCGCGAAGGCGAAGTAGATGTTCTGCGACGGATCGGAATGCTTCTCGAAGAATTCGTCGAGCAGCTTGGCCGACTTGCCCCAGAACTGGAGACGGGAAAGGTTCGATGCCTGGAAGTAGAGCGCGGCCTGTTCGAACTTGCTCTTGGGATAAAGCTCGGCGTGCTGGTCGAGCAGCGGTTGGGCTTCGCGGTACTGACCGGTGTAGTAGTAGCTGCCGCCAAGGACGTGCAGGCAGATGTCGTGTGCTTCGGTCTCCTTCTTGAGCTTGGGAAGCATCTCCACGGCGATCTCGATGCAGGTCTCATATTCACCACTGTAGAACAGCGAGGTCAGCATCAGGCGGCGGACCGCCGGCACATGCTTCGAATCCGGGAAGGTCTTGAGGAAGAGCGAACCGTATTTCTCGGTCGACATCACTTCGCCCACGATCGATGCGGTACGCACCAGGTTGTAAAGGTGGCTCTCACGCTTCTTGCTCTTGGGGTAGAAGAGCTCGAGTTGGGTGTAGCAGGCATAGGCACCGCGGACGTTGCCCTTGTTCTCGTGGAGGAAGGCGGTGGCGCTGAGCTGGACGACTTCGTTCGGGTCACCCTTGGAGATGGATTCCTCAAGCGCCTTCTTCGACTTCTCCAGATTCTCCTTCCGGATCACGCGCAGGCCATCCTTCACACCGACCCGGCCACCGAGGTTGTCGAGGCGGGACTTGGTGTCCTCGAGCATCACCTGGGTCGAGGGAATGAGCTGGTACAGGACGAAGGCACTGGACTCCATCTCGGCGTTGTAGGCCTTGCCGGCGAGACCAAGGAACAAACCGGAATAGGCCTGCATGTCATATGGCTCGATGATGAGATCGGAGCGGTTGTTTTCGACGAAGGAGAGCAGGGCCTTCTCATCGCGCTTCTCGATCACGGCGTCCACGAGGACCTGGAAGGTCGCAACGATGCCGGCTTCAGGAGTCCGGTAGGCGACCTTGTTCTTCAGGGCGGTTTCGAAATGCTGCACCCCTTCGGAAATCTTGCCGAGCTTCAGGTGGCAGATCGCCATGTTGATGTAGTAGGCGCCGGGTTCGAAGGAGTCGCGTGTCTTGTCGCGCTCTTCGAGGAATTTCTTGTACATCCGGATCGCGGTCGCCCAGTCTTCCGCTCCCTTGGCGGCATGTCCCCAGTAAAGGAGGGCCCGCTTGTTGTAGATGTTGCCACCGCTCTCCGCGCCGGCTGCCTTGTTGGAATACTTGCGGTAGCAGGTCTCGAAGGACTTGGCGGCGGCATCCCACTGCTGAAGCTTCAATTCGCAGTAACCCTTGCGGTACCAGGTCACACCAAACTGCGGCCCGTAGAGGGTCATCGCGTTCTTGTCGAAGCGGTCGGTGCAGGTGGTGAGAAGCTTGAGTGCTTCCTGCCACTGTGCGTTCTTCATGTGGTCAGTCGCCTTTGCATTCAGCGACTGGGGGGTGGCATCGAGTTGCGCGCTCGCCGGACCGATGGCGGTCAGGGCGAGGCAGACTCCCAAGAGGGGCGTGAATATGCGCCGGATGAGGTTCATGACTGGAGGTTTCGGTTTTGGTAGGTTGTAGGGTAACACGAGAGCGCCGACTCACGCATCCCGCAAGGGGCAACGGGTCGGCGCTTGCATTTCTTAGGTCGAGCAAGTCGGTGCATGGAGCACCTGTTTTCTCATGGGTCGACCAGGTCGGTGAAGGTCACTTTGGAAATGCCGACACCGGTAAGGGCGTTGAGAACATCGATCACACGCTGCTGGGCAGCACCGCCATCGACATAGATCTGGACCAACGGCTCACTACTGGCCGACTTGGCACTGTCGGAGTAGGACTTGAGGTCGGCGAAGAGCATGGGCACGTCGCGGGAGTCCGGATCACTGTCCATGGGAATCTGGGCGGCGCCGGCACCCACGAAGATGGCACCACTGGCATCGATCTTGATCAACTTCGGTTCGATCTCCGGAGGCGTCTCACTGGGAGCCGCCGCTGGCAGGGTCATCGGCACGTCCTGCTCACGGGGTTGAATGGTCGTGGTGACCAGGAAGTAAATGAGCAGGAGGAAGGTCGCATCAATCAGGGAGGAGATGTCCAGCTTGGGCTGGTCTTCCTCCATCGCTTCATCGCGTTTGTGGCGGGACATGGTCGGAAAAGGTAGGTTTTGAGTTTTTCAGGCCGGGGCTCAACGCTTCTCGAAGCCGTAGGTGGCGAAGAGAACCTGGTCGACGCCGGCCTTCGCCGACACCCGGATGACCTGACGGCAGTACTTGAAGACTGCATCCTTGTGGCCCCGGATGTGGAGCTTCGGTGAGTAGCCCTGCTGGTCGATGATGTCCTTCTGCTCCTTCACGAGTTCGAAGATGTCCTCATCCTCGTTGAGCTGTTCGCCCTTCTCGTTGAAGAACGATCCGTCGTCATAGATGTTGATGACGATACGGCCGTTACCATCTTCGGCGCGCTTCGAGTGACTCGCGATCGGTGGCTCAACCTTGGGGTCCATCTTCACGATGATCATCGTCGCGTTGACGAGGAAGAAGATCAGCAGGAGGAAGACCATGTCGATCATCGGCGACATGTCGATCTCCAGACCATCGCCTTCATCGGCCATGGCGCCACGCAGTTTATTGGAAGCCATATGTTTCGTTCGGTGAGAGGTTCAAGGGTGGACGATCCAGAGTGCCGGACCGCCCGCTTTCACCGGAATCAAACGGCCACACCCTCAGGAATCTTGGCAAGATATGCGTCCTGATTGACGGTCTGCACGGAAGCGTTGATGAGGTCTTCTGCAGCGTGGTGGCAGTCGGCCACGAGATTGTTGAAGCGGTTCTTGAAGAAGAAGTAGGCCAGCAGCGAAGGAATCGCGGTGATCAGACCCCACATGGTGGTCAAAAGGGCCACGGAAATCGAACCAGCGAGCTGGGCAGGATCGGCAGCTCCGGACTCAGCAAGAATGCTGAACGCCTGGACCATACCGATCACGGTTCCGAGGAGACCGAGCATCGGGGCGGCTTGGGCGACCAGCGAGATGTAGTTGATCCAGGTCATGCCCTTGCGGTTCTCATTGATGGAGAAATCGGCGATGGCGTCTTCGATCTTGTCACGGCCCAGGTCTTCCGGACGGGTGGCGTCGATGTTCGGCAGCGAGTAGGCCATCATGCGGCCGAGGTAGGATGGATGGGAGGCGGCGAGCTCGATCGCAGAGCGCACGCGGCAGTTGGCCATGTGGTCCATGAGCGCCATCTTCAGATCATCCGGGCAGAACTTCGCCTTGGTGAGGTTGATGAAGTTGAAAACGCAGAGGGCGATGAGTGCCAGGACCGCGAGGCCGATGAAGAGCATCGTGGGACCACCATCGAGAACAAATTTCTGAAGGGCGTTCTTCTCACCGGGAGCCCCATCCTGAGCGAGGAGCGTGGGGGCGCTGGCAAGAACCGTGGTGGTAACGATGGCCGCGATGCGGCTCGAGCGGTTAGCGAGTTTTTGGATCATGGTAGGAGATGGGTAGCTCAACTTAGAGGGTCGGCATTCTCGGAATCAGGCCTTGCCCGGCAAGGAAAGATTTCAAAAACAAACGGATAATGGTGATGAAAATCTTAGGTGCAATTCCTGAGTCAGGACTTTGTCACTACCACAGGCGCTTTTCTCCGGGGAAAAAGCTCACGACACAGCATGCACACGGTTCCATCGCATCCGCGGGCCGTACAGTGTTCCCGTCCGTAGAAGATGATTTGGAGATGCAAAGCATTCCATCGATTTCGCGGAAAAAGCTTCTTCAGATCCTTCTCGGTCTGGTCGACATTCTTGCCATTGGTCAGCTTCCACCGCTGGGCCAACCGGTGGATGTGGGTGTCCACCGGGAAGGCCGGTACGCCGAAGGCTTGCGCCATCACCACCGAGGCGGTTTTGTGCCCGACGCCGGGCAGGGCCTCGAGCGCGGCGAAGTCGGCGGGGACTTCACCGCCGTGGGACTCGATCAGGATGCGGGAGAGTTCGGAAATCGCCTTCGATTTGCGCGGTGAGAGTCCGCAGGGACGGATGATCTCGCGGATCTCCTCCACCGGCACCTCCATCATGTCCCGCGGGTTGTTCGCGCGGGCGAACAGGGCGGGAGTGATCAGGTTGACCCGTGCGTCGGTGCACTGGGCCGACAGCAAGACGGCGATCAGCAGGCTGTACGGATCAAAATGATCCAGAGGGACGGGCGTCTCCGGGTAGAGTTCGTCCAGGCGTCGATCGAGATGAGCCGCGCGCTCGGCTTTCGTCATGCGAAGGGAGAGAGTGAAATCGGACGGAGGCGCATCAGCGCATCACCGTGGCCTGACCACTGTTCACCTTGCGCTTGATGCTCGTGTACATCTGACGGCAATGGCTGTGTCCGGTGCGGCCCGAGAGCAGCTCTGCACTGCGGGCATAGCTTCCCCAGCGGACGACGGAAATCTCCACGTTGCGGCGACCCCAAGCACGCATGTGCGACTTGCTCGGTGTGTAAATGTCGATCGTATTGGTGCCGACCAGAGCCGAACCGTAATCATCGACCACGAACAGTGGCTTCATGCCCTTGATGCGGAAGGTGGTGCCGATCGGATACACCGACCAATCCGCCGCAGCGCTGATGACGTTGCTGGAGTAGCGGAGAGGGGTGCCTGCGGCATTCATCGAACCGTACTCAAGGTGGTCGGACTCGCTGCAGGTGTAGGCCGTGGTGCGCACGTGCCGGACTCGCTCGTTCGAGTAGTAGGGCATGCCGTGCTTGTCCTTCCGCTTCTGGTGACCGGCGGCGATCACACTCGGTGAAGGATGAGCGGTCGTGTAGGGGCCTCGAGCGGTGTAGTGGTTACCGGTGGTGCCTGTGGAAGCGCCGCCACGCATGGCGCGCTCTTTGGAAACCACCGCCACATCATTCCCACAACTGGCGAGAAGCATGGCGACAAGGGCGGGGGAAAAGAAACGGAAGAGCATATGCAGATCGTTAGGAATCCTTAATAATCAGGACCTTTTAAGGTCGCGCGACGGTTGTTTTACGGATCAAGCTGTCGTCCGGCAAACCAAAATTTGGCGTGTTAGGTCGCCTGGCCGTTGCAAAACAGCGGAAAACCAAGGCCCTTCAGGGCCTGCCGACGGTATGGGGCTGCCCCGCGATCAGCTCAACTTTTCTCACTTCAGCTTCTCCGGGCAGCTGGATTCGGACGGTTTGGGACACGGAACTCGTCAGTGAAGCGGACTTCAGCGTGCCCGCCTCCCAATCGAGATTCACCACCACGTCTCCTCGTGCCCGCAGGCCCTTCGCGGATCCTGCTGGGTAGGCTTCCGGCAGCGCCGGCAGGAGCGAAATGACCCCGGCGTGACTCTGGAGCAGCATTTCGATCATTCCCGCGGTGATGCCGAAGTTGCCGTCGATCTGGAAAGGCGGGTGGGTTGTCCAAAGGTTGTCGAGGGTGTTGTAGGCAAGCAACCCGGCGACACAACCATGGGCGCGGTCCGGCTGACCAAGCCGCGACCACAGCGCGGTGCGCCAGGCCCAGGTCCACGAGCGGCGGCTGTCACCGACTTCGCCCCGCTTGGTCAGCGAGACGCGGGCGGCCTCTGCCAACTCGGGGTGATCCTGCAGGGTGATCTGGTTGCCCGGATGCACGGCGAAAAGGTGGCTGGTGTGGCGGTGGTTCCCTTTTTCCAGCTCCGGTTTCTCTTCCATCCACTCCATCAGCTGCCCCCAGCTCCCGATCTTCGGGCCGTAGAGTTTGTCGAGGGTCTCGCGCAGGCGGGCCTGCAGAGCTGGGTCGAGTTCCAGGATTTCAGCGGCAGACAGGGTGCTGGAAAACAAGTCCCACATGAGCTGCTGGGCATGGGCGGTGCCATCCTCGTGCGGTCCGTGTTCGTGGGACCATGCATTCGGCACGACCAACTGGCCGTCAGGAAGCTCCTTGAGTCGACCCAGCCAGAACAGGCTGACATCCCGCATCCACGGCCACGCGGTCTCCTTGAGGAAATCCTCATCGAGCGAGAACTGGTAGTGTTCCCAGAAGTGCTGCGAAAGCCAAGCGGTGCCCTCGATATTCCAATTCCAGCCCGTGCCGCCGAACGGATTGATGCTCATGCGCGTGACGAAACCCTCGGTGTCCGCCCCATACTCAAGAGCCGTGTGTTCCCGATAGACCGGTGCACCGGCGGTGAGCAGGTCGAAGAGCGGATCGGCCAGCTCAGGGAGGTTGGCGGTTTCCGCGAGCCAATAGTTCATCTGCAGGTTGATGTTCGAGTGGTAGTCGCTCGCCCAGGCCGGCTTGTTGCTGTTGCACCAGATCCCCTGCAGGTTGGCGGGCAGGGTTCCCCGGCGGGAACTACCGATCAGCAGGTAGCGCCCGTATTGAAACAGCATGGCCTCAAGCTCCGGGTCGAGACAGGGCCGCGGCAGGTCGCGGGCCTGGTCACGGTAGGCCTTGATCCTCAGATTGATCGGCTTGCCGGCCACCTCAGGCGCACTCGCCCCCAAATCGAGGCTCACCCGGTCGAACAAACGACGGTGGTCAGCCTCATGCTCCGCACGCAATTGCTCCCACGACTGCGCCGAGGCCTTGGCCAGACGCTCGTCCACCACTTTCATCGGGTCGCCCTTCATCCAACCCGCCTTGCGGTCCATCACGTAGTTCGTATCTGCCGCGAGCAGCACCAGCACCTCATCGCATCCCTCGATCGAGAAACGACCGTCCTTGGAGGTCGAAGTTCCACCCTTGGCAATCACCTGCAGCCGCGCCGCGTAGCGCAGACCGTTGGGCAAGGTGCCGATGAGCTTCAGGCCATCCCGAGTCGACTCGCTCTTCTCCCATTGAGGGTGCGCTCCCTTGAAACGAAGATTGCCGGTGAGCTTGCCCGCTTGGTCCGCTCCGAGGCGCCATGCGACGACTCCCGCCGGATGGGAAGCGATCGCTTCACGGGTGAAGGTCACACCACCCTCAGACCATTGGGTCGTGTGGCGCGCGAGGCGGAGGTCGAGCTGACGACGGTAGTTCTCCGGCACGGCGGACCGAGCTGCGAGAGGGATCCCCTTCAACTGGATCTCAGCGACCTGGAAATGGGTCGTGTTTTTCCGCGGAGTGAAGCTGAAACGCACGTAGCGATGGGATGCCGGCTTGCTGATGCCGTAGGTCGCTGACTTCCCCCGTCCATCAATCGGTGCCACCTCACGCTGCTCATCGAGCGTTCTCCAAACCTTGCCATCATCTGAACCGGCCACCGTCCACGCCGCCGGATCCCGCTTCGGCATGTCGTTGCCACTCACGAATGCATACCCGCTCAGTTCCTTCGCCTCTCCAAGGTCCGCCACCCAGACGAGCGGCTGGTCATGATGAATCACACACCACTTCGTCCGGGGATCGCCATCCACACTCTGGGCCACCGATTGGTCCGGCGCGTTCGACGTTCCCGGTCCATTCTGGGAACGAACGGTCACCGCCTTGTCGCCACCCGCCTGCTCGAAAATCACCGAGCCGAAATTCTGATACGTCCCGAAGGTGTTCGGCCGCGCCTGGTCACCCAGATCGTAGCTGCCGCCCGGGTTCTCGTCGCCCGTCCACAGGGAATCCACATTGAACTGCATCTCCGCCGTTGGAACCCCTCCCATCAGCACCGCCCCGAGGGCCCCGTTGCCGATCGGCAATCCATGGCGCTCCCAATGGGCCGACGGCTCGTCAAAGCGCAAAACCAGCGGCCTTTCATCTGCTGAGGACTTCAGGGAAACCAAGGCAGGCAGGAGCATCCAGAGTGTCTTCATCACGGCCGGACCATGGGCAAACCGTCCGGCCAAGACGACCGCAAAAATGCCACGGACCGCAGAATCAATCCGATCCCCGCACTTGCAGTGACGCGCGGGAAATCCGAGCGTCCCCCCGATGCAAGCTGCGCTGACCGGACTCAACCACGACCAACTCGCCACCCTCATGGACGAGTGGGGACAGCCGAAGTTCCGCGTCACCCAGGTGCTCGACTGGATCTGGAAGAAGAAGGTCACAAGCATCGAGGAAATGACCAACCTTCCCGCGGCCTTGCGCGACAAGCTCGCCGAGACCCACCGTCTGGACGCCCTCGAGCACAGCACCACCCAGGGAAGCGCCGACACCACCCGCAAGTTCCTCTTCAAGCTCCACGACGGCCGCTACGTCGAGTCCGTCCTCATCCCCGCCAACCCGGCGCTCTACGGTGAGAAGTCCGACCGACGGACGCTCTGCGTGTCCTCCCAGGTGGGCTGCGCCTATGGCTGCAAGTTCTGCGCCTCCGGCCTCGCCGGATTCTCCCGCAACCTCGAGCCCTCCGAAATCGCCGGCCAGGTCCTGATGGCCGAGCGCCTCTCCGGCGAGCGTGTCGACAACCTCGTCTTCATGGGCATGGGCGAGCCCTTCGCCAACTTCGACCGGTTGATGGCCGCCATCGAGATCATCACCGCCCCATGGGGCCTGCATCTCGGAGCCCGCCACCTGACCATCTCCACCTCCGGACTGGTGCCCCAGATCCAGAAGCTTGCTGAGCACCCGCAGCAAATCCGGCTGGCCATCTCACTGCACGGCGCCACCGACGAAGTGCGCGACAAGATCATGCCGGTCAACCGGAAGTGGAACACCGAAAAGCTCTTCGAGGCGCTGAACTACTGGAACTCTCGTAAGAAGCAGCACCTGACTCTGGAATACATCCTCATCGAGGACATCAACGACGACCTCGAGCAGGCCCGCATCCTCGCCAGCCACGCGCAGAAGCTGAAGGCCAAGGTGAACCTGATCCCCTACAACACCGTCGACGGCCTCGACTGGGTGCGCCCGTCCGAAGACCAGTGCCGGGCCTTCCGCGACGTGCTCAAGAACGCCGGCGTATCCGCCACCCTGCGTCTGGAGAAGGGCCACGACATCGATGCCGCCTGCGGTCAACTCCGCCTCAAGCAGGAGACCGAGGAAGGCATCATCGAGGCCCCGGTGAAAGGTTGATCGTTCCGAGCGTCCGCCGCCCGGAAAATCCAGCTTGATCAAGCACGATTTCGGTCGTTTCATGATGGGTAAGACCCATGAAAACCCATCAACGATCCCTCATCGTGGTGGCCACCGTTCTGGCGGCCACTCAACCCGTCTCCGCCGGCCTTTTCGCCAAATTCCATGGCAAGGATGGTGACTTCCTGACCGACGAATCAACCAATGGCCGGAACCTGACCGAAGTCTTCGAAGGCAGTGGCGAGGTGCGCTACCACCCCGCGGGATTCGCGAAGTTTCCGGGAACCGAAGCGCCCAACCGCGCATGGCTCGAATGGACCGGTGGCGGGGGTGCCGGCGCCTTTACGATTTCCTTCTGGGTCCGGCTTCCTTCATGGAACCAAGGGTTTTTCCAAGGACTCTACACGAATGTGGAGCCCGGAAGCTTTGACTACCAGATCGACCTCAATGGCGACACGGTGCGCGCCCTGTCCGACCCCGGCGTCAATATCTCGGGTTCCACCCTCGGTAATGCGGTGGACACCTGGTACCACATCGTTCTCCGCAAAGGTGGCGGAGGCAATCAGTCAAAACTCTACGTGACGCCGATCGGAGCCGGATCGGTGAACTTCATCGGCGATGATGCCCTCAACCTCGGCGGCCTCCAGGCCATGCGGCTCGGCGTCAACCGCAACAGGGACTCGCTTGCCGAAATGGATCTGGCGAATGTGCAGATCTACGATGATGCCACCGTCGATCTGAACACCCTCCTCGCGGAAGGCCCCGACCTGAATCCCGTGCTCGAGTGGGATCCTGCCGACGATGATGACGGCGGCGCAGGCGACTGGGACGTGACTGCGACCCATTGGCAGACCACGACCGCCGAATCGCCCAACACCACCTGGGCCCCCAATGACGGGACGGTGGACGCAGTCTTCGATGGTGCTGGCGGCGCGGTCACGCTCACCGCTCCGGTCAGTGCGAACACCATCACCGTGCTCAGCCCCGGTCACATCTTCGGGAGTGCAACGGCGGCCGACACCCTGTCGGTCACGACAAGCATCTCGAACAACGATCTCGCCGTCTTCGCGAACGATTTCGCCGGTGCCGATGCCATCAGCAAGACCGGCAGTGGAAGGCTGACCCTGAGCGGAGATGGAACCGCCTTCACCGGGTCCTTCACCACCAACGGAGGAGAGATCTTCGTCACTTCCCCGAACTGGTCTTCCACGGACTTCTTCACCGTGGATGGCCTGCTTCGGATCGACTCGGCAACTACGGTCTCCGTCAATTCGGTATCGCTTGATACCGGCCTGAGGATCGACAACGGCTCCACGCTGGATGTCGTCAGCGGATCATTCAACCAAGTGGGTAGCGGCGGATGGACCTCAACGGAGAACGGAGACCTTGGATTCCTCACGTCCTCAAGCGGCGCGTTGAACTTCGCCTACCCGGATCCTGTCGGAGGAGGCATCCAGATGGGGGTTATTCTCAGTGACTTCGATGGCTCGACGCCGTTGACGGTCAACGTCACCGGCAACTCACCCACGGCCTTCAGCCAGCTCCAATTCCTGCGCGAGAACACCTACACCGGGGGCACGAACCTCGACGACATCCGGGCTGTAGCCACGGAGACATCCTCTTTCGGAACAGGAACGGTCAATGTGCTGGATGGTGGTCAGGCATGGCTGCAGATGGGCACGGTCGCCAATGACTTCACCATTGTTGGAAATGGTTGGGAAGAAGGACCTGAACCCTTCGGTGCCATCCGCTTCAGCACCGGCAACGACATCACGGGAACAGTGACCGTGGACGCTGCAGGAGCACGTATCGGCGGATCTGGAGCGAATTCGGCCCTGTTCTCGGGTACCCTGCTCGGCTCCGGCAACCTCGAGCTGAACAATGCGGTGAATGCCGCGATCGATTCGACGCTGACCTTCACCGGAGATGGCAGCGGCTACACCGGAGAGCTCCAGGTCAGCCGCGGCTTGCTCATTCACAACGGCACGCTGGGTGGTGACCTGTTCGTCGACGACCTCGGGGCGGTCGCCGGAGACGGCTCGGTCAGCGGGCTGTTCACTCTCGGTGCCACCGGAGGCGCCACGATCTTCGCTGACGGTGGAACGGGCATCACAACGACCGACCTGGCACTCAACGGAGTGACCACCGTGGACTTCTCCCGTTTCCCCGAAACCACCGGACCCATCTCCCTCTTCAACTACACCGGCATCCTGATCGATGACGGCGCGCCGGGAGACGTCACCGACAACCTGGCCGTCGCCAACATCGGCAACTTCCGTGGGCCCGTCGTCTTCACCGACAACGCCATGAACATCGAGGTCGAGCTGAACCGCAAGGCCCTGACCTTCGCCGGCCCGGACGGAGCATGGGACATCAACACCAGCTTCAACTGGACGGACGGCGTCGTGAGCGAGCGCTTCTACAACGGCGACTCGGCAAGCTTTGATGACACCGTGGACCCCGGGTTTGCCGGGACGGTCAATCTCACCGGGCTTCCGGTTCCTTCCACCATCAACGTCAACAACAACACGGTGGACTACGACTTCGCCGGTGAGCTCGGCGCCGAAGCGGGAGGACTGACGAAGGACGGCACCGGCACGCTCACCCTCTCCGCTCCGGATGCCAACATGCCCTACGCCGGGGCCATCACCATCAACAACGGCACCGTGGAACTGGCAGGAGACACTCAGGCACTGCGGAACTCCGAAGGAATCACCGTGAATGCCAACGGGACCTTCCGTGTTGCCGCGGCAAACGCAGGACAGGACAGGCTCCCACCCATTCTTCTCTCGGGCGGCACACTGGAAACCAATGACGCCAACGTCTTCCTCTTCCCCGAAACTTCGACTCTGACTCTGGCCGCGGGAACCGACAACACCCTGACGGGCACCGGGACCCTCCTCACCTTCACCAATCCGATCGAAGGTGACGGCAATCTGATCAAGGATGGCACGGGCACCCTCGACGCCACTTCAGGCGATGGCGTCAGCCTCGCGCATACCGGCACCACGACCCTCAACGATGGCAGCATTGTCCTCGGCGGTGACAATACGGCGGCTTCCGAAACCTGGACGGTAAATGGCGGACGCCTGGCCTTGTTGACCGACAGCGTCGCCCCGATCGAGAACCTCCCGGCCACGGCCACCGTGGCCATGACAGGCGGAGAACTCGATGCGTCCGGAAACACCGAGACCCTTGATACGCTGAGCATGGACTCCACCTCTGGAGTGCCCGTGCTCACCGTTGACCCCGCCACCAGCGCGCTCACAGCAGACACGCTCACCCTGATCGGCACTGACAACCGCGCCCGCCTTCCACTCGGCCTCTCTAGCCCGGGTCCACATCCGGTCGTCAGCTACGGCTCGACGCTCAACGGCACCGCCGGGACGAATCTCATTCTCGATCCCGACCTCTATCGCGCCGGGACTTGGAATGACAACGCCGGCACCCTCGAAGTCACATTCAATCCAGGGGCCGTCAACTGGACCGGCGGAGACTCGGTATTCTGGGAAGTCGCGGGTCCTGACCTGAACTGGGACGGTGTGAACCAGATCTTCTACAACCTCGATACCGTCACCTTCGGCGATCTCGGCGCGGGCACCGTCACCGTCAGCGACCTCGATGGCGACCCGGTCGTCCCCGGTGGCATGACCTTCACCAATACCGTGGGGAATGACTACGTGATCGACGGCAATGCCATCGGCGGCATCGGCGGCATGGCCGTCAATGGCGGCGGAAGCGTGACCTTGCTGAACTCCAGCACCTTCACCGGATCCGTCGACGTCACCAACGGTTCCACCCTCGCCCTGTCCTCGCTTCAGGCAGACGCCGTGTCCGACCTCGCGCCCATCAATGTGTCAGGAGGATCGCTTCTCCAGATCGGCGATACCAACGCCATCCGCCGCGAGAATCCGATCAGTGCCGGTGGAACGAATGCAGCCATCCTCATCGATGCCAGTACCCTGACGCATACCGACGGCAACCACTCCCACATGCCCGACATCACCCTTCGCAATGGTTCCGTCTGGTCCGCGACGAGTGCGGGGTCGTTCAACAACGAGAACACCTTCCTTCGTGGCGTGGTGACCGTGGACGGCACGGCAACCTCCACCATCGGGCCGTTCACCTTCGGCATCGGACTGGATGGACTGCGCGACTTCATCGTGGACGACGTCACCGGCGACGAAACCGCAGACCTGATCATCAGTGGCAACCTGCAGAATCCCAACGCTGGCACTGGCGGGCTGAGGAAGGTGGGATCTGGGACGATCTCGATGGAGACCGCCCACAACTACACCGGTCAGACCCGGATCACCGATGGCGTTGTGACGGTGAACGGCACCTCCCAGCTCTATGCGACCGGAGCCTTCTTCGGAAACACCGACACCACTTACGTCTTCGTAGAGGGCGGTATGTTCGAGACCGACCGATTCAACTACGGAGCGAGCAATGCCCTCAGCGAACTGCGCAACAATTACTACTCCGTCCTGGTGGATGGCGGCACGCTTCGATTTGTCGGGGCTGGTCCTGCCAATGAAGGCCTGCGAGCCTACAGCATCGGTGCCGGCGGTGCGACACTCGAGGTGGCCGCGGGAGGCTTCTACCGCAAGTTGGCAGGGACCGCTCCCAACCAGAACATCATCTCCAACGACACCGGTGGCTCACTCACCCTCACAGGCGAAGGCACGGGCGTCATCGACGATGATCTGGGTAGCTTCGGAGCAGACTGGAGCACCACGGTCCTCACCAAGAGCGGAACGGGAACTTGGTTCCTGAATGGTGCCAATACCTACGGTGGCGACACCATCGTCAACGAAGGCCTCCTCGGTGGCAACGGCTCGGTGAGCTCAAATGTCACCGTCAACTCGGCAGGTGGTATCGCCCCCGGCGCCTCAGTCGGAACCTTCAGCATCCTCGGCGACCTCGACCTCTCTGGCGCAGCGGCGGGAAGTGGAGTGCTCGACTTCGAGCTCGATGCCATCGCGGCGAGCGACCTGGTATCGGTCACCGGGGTCACCACCATCGGCACTGGCCTGCTTGGCTTCTCCGACTTCGTCTTCACCAATCTCGGTGGTCTTGAAGACGGCACCTACACCCTGCTCAGCTCGGGTAGCATCGTCGGCACCCTCGATGGCGCCGACCTGAGTGGCAACATCGGCCCAGCCACCGCCACCCTGCAGATCACGGGCGGCGACCTTCAGCTGGTCGTGTCCGGCGCATCCACGCCGTATGAAGCCTACGAGACGGCGAACAACATCCTCGGTGCGGGTCCCGAAGTGGACTCGGATGGAGACGGCATCCCGAACGGCATCGAATTCGTCATCGGCGGCATCTCCGACCCGGCGCTTAACAGCAACGATCGCGACAAGCTGCCCACCACGGCTCTCGATGGCACCTACCTGACCTTCACCTTCCGCCGCACCGCCGAATCGGCTGCTTCGCTGCCCTTCGCGGAATACGGGTCCACCCTGAGCGGTTGGAATGCCGCCGAAGATGGCACCGACGGCGTGATCATCACGGAAACGCCAAACGGATTCGAAGCCGGAGTGGATCAGGTCGATGTGCAGATCCCACGAGCGCTCGCCACCGGTGAAAAGCTCTTCGTCCGCCTTCGGGTCGACATTCCTTGAGCCATTCCGAGCACAATCAGCCCGACCGGGATCCTCCCTGGTCGGGCATTTTTCTACCCACTGAGCCCGAATGACGGGTCAGTTCACCGGCTTAAAGGGAATCGCCAGGCGGTCCTCCCCGTCGGTGAGATCCTCCAAAGTGAAGCGTGCGAAACGCACGGCCTGATAGCCCGGTTCATAGAGCACGCCAATCGTGCCGTCCTTGCAGATCGTCAGACTCGAGTAGGCCGCTGGACCGGGGTCGATCACCTTGCCCTTGCTCCATGTCTTCCCCTCGTCGTAGCTGATCTTCACCACGAGGTTCTTGCGGCCGCTCGCCGAGTTGGCGTGGCACAGCAGAAGCCGGTTCTTCTTGTAGCCTCCCTCGATCGACGTGTAGCGGAGGATGCTGCCATTGCAGCCCGGGTCCACCTGGGTGGGATCGATCTCGAAGTCCCAGCTCTTCCCTTCATCGGCCGAACGGTGCACGCCGCGGAAGCCCTTGCCGTTGAGGCGGGCATTGACCATCAGCGTTTCATCCGCCAGCTCGATCACCTTCGACTCGTTAGCCGGCTGGATCGGCGTGTCGATCAATGACCAGGTCTTGCCGTGATCCTTGCTGCCGAACAGGTGCATGCCGTTCTTCAGGTTCACCAGCGTGTGGAGCAGGTCGCCATTGCGGCGCTGGATACCCCGGCCGGAAGTGATGAACTTGAAGTCCATCTTCCACTCCGGCTTGGAGATGTCGTCGGTGATGTCGCGCGGCTCACTCCAGGTCCTGCCGTGATCCTTCGAGCTCTGCACATGCAGGCGGAACTCCTTGGGGGCATTGATCTGGTCCATGAAGTTGTAGAAACAGAAAATCTCGCCGGTCTCACGATCGAGGATGAAGGATGGGTCCGAGGCCGGCTTGCCGACCGATTCGTCACCGTAATCGATGATGGTCTCCATCGGCCCCCAGGTCTTGCCGTTGTCGGTGCTGCGCTTGAAGACGATGTCGATGTCCTTCACCCAGATCAGGTCCCCACTGCCATTCCGACGGGCATCCACACTGGCAAGGAGATCGCCATTGGCCGCCGTGATCAGTGCGGGAATGCGAAAGGTGTGGGTGTCCTCCGTTCCCGAAACGAAGATGTCCTGCTTCTCTAGTAGTTTCGCGATCGGGTCGCTACAGATCTCCGGAGCCTTCGACACCTTTTCCGGCTCGCCCTTCAGGAGAACCAGGTCGTCGATGAGCACCCCCGCACTCTCGGGAGCCGTGCACACGAACCGCAAGCCGCCGATGATCTCGTTCGGCAACTTCAGACTCACGTCGGAATGGAATCCACGACCGACCACCACCACCTGATCGAGATTCCCGACTTCCTTCCAGTTGCCATTCACCTGGGCGAGCACGCGGAACTCGAAGGGATCCTTCGCCGTCCAGCGCTCAGCCTTGAAGGTCACGCCCCGGCTGTTCTGAAGGTCACCGGAAAGCACCATCTCCAAGGTATTGCCCTCCCCACCCGCCAAGTGCAGCGCCTGCTTCCCGCTCGCCGCGAATTTCGAGGTGATCGACGCCTGACCCTCGGATTGCCACTCGACCTGATCGTGTTTCTGTCCATCCAATGCCCCCTGCTTGAGACCCTCAAAAGAAGTCTTGTAGAGCTCGGGCGATGCCGCTTGGACGTTCAGCGCGAACGCGATGCCGAGGACGGTGGTGATCGTTGGAAAAGCCTTCATGTTGGATGGCGAGAACATCGCGGCATTTGCCAGGAATGCGAGCGCCCACCACTGGTTGGCTTCCCAGACCATCCCGACCGCTACTCCCCGGCCCCTCCGCCGTTTCCGGCCACCTGCGACCACCCGAGTCAAAGTCCCCGATCCCTTCGGCGAGGTCGAAAAGACTTTGCGCTTTGTCCGTCTTCCCGGTTGGATGGCTCTGATGAAATCGCTGCTGCTTCTCGCCCTGGCCTTGCTCACATCCTTCCTGGCCTCCTGCTCCACCCAATCGTGCTGGTCCGGCGGCATCCCGCTGCGCGACATCGAGGAGCGCGCGCGAACCCAAGCATACATCGATTTTGGCGACACCTCGAATGCGAAGGTCTATCTCGGGCTCGCCCATCCGGAAGCCAAGACCGCGACCTACAACCGGCAGGTCGAGAAGGGTGGCTGGATCGAGATCGAGGACTTCAAGTTCTTCGATGAGCCCCTCGATATCCCACGGGACCACATCGAGAAGGTGCTCGCGCTCTACGGTGAGCCGGACTCGCACCAGGCGTGGGGACCGAAGGAACGATGCGCCGGCTTCCACCCGGACTACGCCATCGTTTGGTCATCCGGAGGCACCCGCCGGGTGCTCCAGCTCTGCTACGGTTGCCACGAATGGAAGTTCTTCGGCCCGGGTGGCATGCTACTCACCGACATCTCCGAGAAGGCCTATTTCGGACCCCTCACCCGCAAGTGGCTGAAGAAGGCGAAAGAGTGAAGATCAGGAAACGCATTGCTCCCAAGCCAACTCGCTGATTGATTAACCCTCTGATGAGCCAGCCAGACGACAAGGCGCCAACGGGTCAATCCGAGGAACTCGGGCGCACGGAGCTTGCACTCAAGGCTTCCAACGAAGGCATCTGGGACTGGTACACCGACGAGACCCGCATCTACTACTCGCGCCGGATTCTCGAGTTTCTCGAATGCGGCGAAGGCAGCGCACCGAACCTGTTCCTTCCGCCCCACGAAGTGGTGCACGAGGAAGACCAGGAGGCCTTCGGCCGCGCCCTGCGGGGAGCATTTGATGCGGGGGGACCCGAGCTGCTCGCGATTGACTGCCGCCTGCGGACCGGCAGCGGCGGATGGGTCTGGCTGCGGATCCGTGGATCCGTCGTGCGCGATGGCAAGGGGCACACGACGCGTATCGCCGGCTCGATGATCGACATTTCCCGGCGCAAGGCGGCGGAAGCTCAGATCGAAGAGGACCGGCACATGCTGAGGATGCTCATCGACCACGTGCCGCTGCAGATCTACTTCAAGGATACGGAATCCAAGTTCGTGCTGGTGAACCGGCAGATGGCTTCCTGGAACGGCAAGCGGACGCCCCAACAGGTCATCGGAAAACACGACCGGGATTTCTTTGCCTACGACCACTGGAAGGAAGCGGCGGAGGATGAACTGACGGTGATGGAGACCGCCGAGCCGATCACCGGAAAGCTAGAGCGCGAGGTCCGCGATGATGCCAAGGACACCTGGGTGCTGACCTCGAAGTTTCCGTGGCTTGATCGGAATGGATCGATTTGCGGGACCTTCGGAGTCTCCAGCGACGTGACGGATCTGGTCGAGGCCCAGCAGAAGGCCGCCCACCTCGCCGAGGAACTCAGCCGCCGGAATGCGAGCTACGAGGAGGAAGTCCAGCTCGCCCGCGAGATCCAGCAGGCTCTGGCATCGACCCGCTTCCCGAATGTCCGCACCAAGGACCACGAACTCACCTTCGGCTCACGCTACCTTCCCATCTCGGGCTTGGCGGGGGACTTCTTTGAAGTCGTGCGGATCGAGAAAGGCGTGGCCGGTCTGTTGATCTGCGACGTGATGGGCCATGGGGTGCGGGCTGCTCTGGTCGTCGCCATGCTGCGCGGCCTGCTGGAGAAACAGCGGGAAAGCGCGGGCGAACCGGGGACCTTCCTCTCGGGCCTGAATCTCGGGCTGGCTTCCATCCTTGAGCGTGCGGATGCCACCATGTTCGCCACCGCCTTCTACGCCGTCATCGACCTGAATGCCGATGAACTGCGCTATGCCTGCGCCGGTCACCCCGCAGCGCTCGCCAGCGGGCCGGACGGTGTCCAGTCGCTCGCCGCAGCCCGCGACGAGCGGGGCCCGGGCTTGGGCATCATTCCAGCGGCTGAATTCCCCACCTCCACGCTGTCGCTGGAGCGGGTCGAGCGGCTCATGCTATTCACCGACGGCCTGCTGGAAGCGGAGAACGGCGAGGGCGAACCCTTCCTCGAGACCCGACTGATCAAGAGCATGTCCGATGGCAAGGAGCGCCCGCTCCAGGCGATGCTCGACGGCGTGCTCAAGGACGTCCTCGACTACTCGCAGAACCACAGCTTCGACGACGATGTCTGTTTGCTCGCCATGGAACTGCAGAAGCAGGAGTCCCGGCCGGTATCCTCGTGAAGCGATGGCCGCTAGACCATGCCGTCGCGAAGCGCGCGGGCGACGGCGGCCGAACGACTGTGCACTCCGAGCTTCTTGAAGGTGTGGCGCGTGTGGGAGTCGATGGTGTGGATGCTGACATCGAGCTTGGAAGCCATCTCCTTGGCGGTCAGGCCATCGACCATCAGCGCGAGGATCTCCGATTCGCGAGGTGACAGCTTCACCGGCTGCGATTTCTTCGTGAGGGTGGCGAGAAGCTTCACCACGCGCGAGGCGACCTTCGGCGACATCGGCGAGCCGCCCTCGGCCGCCTCGTGGATGGCGGCAACGATCTCCGGGGGGCGCGCCGTCTTGAGGAGATAGCCACATGCCCCCGCACTGATCGCGGTGCCGATCTTCTGCTCATCCTCGAAGACGGTGAGCAGGACCACGCGGCAGTCCGGAGCGAGCGCGAGGACGTCGTGGATGGCATCCAGGCCACTGCGCCCCGGCAGCCCGACATCCATCAGAAGGACATGAGGCGGCTGACCTGCCGTCGATTCGACCCGCAGTGAGGCGAGCATCGTCTCGGCATTGCTGAAGCTATGCTGACAATCGATCCGATCCGCCTTGGTGCACAGCCTGTGCAGGCTCTTTCGCAGCAAGGTATGGTCTTCGACCAGCCAGACACGCACGGGTGGCACCCCATCTTCAGCTCCTTGGGGATCACTCATGACTGCTTCTTGGTTTTGTGTTTCCTCCACCTTCGCCCGCGCGGCACATCCAGCGTCACCACCGTCCCCTTTCCGGTCGAGGAAACAAGTTCCATCGTGGCGTGAATGTCGGCGGCCCTCTCGCGCAGATTGATCAAGCCATATCCCCCGCTGACGGCGGACGTGTCGAAACCCACGCCGTCGTCCGAGATCTCGACATGCAGCCCGGAGTCATTCGGTTCGATCAGAAAGCGGATCCTGGACGCCCCGGAGTGCCGACAGGCGTTGTGGAGTGCCTCCTTGCAGAACAGGTAGATCTCCCGACGGGTCTCCAGATCCGGTTGAACCAGCCAGGATTCGTCGTCGAGCCGGCACTCGAGTTCCACGCCGCGGACGACGCGTTCCGCCATCTCTTGGAGGACGGGAAGCCAGTCGTTCTCCGCCCCCCGATGCCGCCCCCCGAGGAGCTCCACGAGATCCCGCATGGAATCCGCGCTTTCCCGCGCGACGAGCTCGATCTCCGCGAGGTCACCGCGCATCTGTGCTTCGTCGGTCCCACCCTCCAGCGCGAAGGAGGAGATCAGCGCAATGCTTCCCAGGTTCGATCCCAGCTCATCGTGGAGATCGCGTGCCAGACGTTCCCGCTGGCGCTCGCGATGGATGCGTTGCTTGCGTTTTCCACGCCAGCTGATGAGCCCGCCCGCGACGATCAGGCAGATGATCGTCCCGATGCTGCCGTGAATCAGGAACTGCTGACCTTGATCGAGCAGCATGGTTTTCCTGATATCGATGGCGGCGAGCCGGTCCTCAACCACCCGGCGCCGCTCAAGCCCGTCGACCCACTCACCCAATTCCAGCAGGCGTCCATCACCAGCCAGCCCATCCGTCAGCGCTTCCTTCGACCAGCCATCACCCTCGATGGAATCACGCGAAATCACCTTGGCCCCCTGAGCCACCTGGCGCCCCCCCTCGTAGGCCCTGATCTCCCCGAGCGCGAAAAAATACTCTCCCGCGCTTTCCCTCAAGCGCGTGCCAACCACCGAAATGTAGCGCACGGGCTGCCCATCCAAGCGGATGCACTGGAGGTTCTGGCCGGGTAGATCCAGGTTCTTCGTCGTCCCGTCGAAGACCAGTTGCTGCTCCCCGAAGGTCTCGTCCATCGTGGTGATCACCGCATAGCGCGAGGGAAACCCGAGATTGAACGAACCCGGCACCCCGGGTTTCCACACCGGAGCCAGCTGGATCTCATCCAGATTGAAGGCTTCACCAAGATCCAGCACGACCAGCTTCTCATCGGTCCTCTCCTTGGTTCCCGAGCTCCGCCAGCCGGCCATCACCTCCGGCATGGGGGCCACGGGCAGCCCGAGGGGTGTGGTCATGTCAGTGAGATTGTCCGATGACCAGGTGGGCCGCATCTCACGCGAACTCGAGGCATCCACCCGTCCGCCGAACGCGACATTCCGGGTGCCCGCAAGCACCATCATTTCCGCCAAGGCCAGGGCCTCGGGACCACCCTCCCGCCATGGCTCGGTGGCCGTCAGTCGGATACTCGCGATCTTCACGCCTTCAGGGCAGGCCACCTTGAGCGGATAGATTCCGGGATTCGGGAAATCCTGGGCCGTTTCGTCCATCAACAAGTGGACCTGACCCTCGTGATCTCTGGCTTCGAGCTGGAACCGGCTGGGAAACCCGTAGCCCGGCACCGCTCCCCTCGCCCCTTTCCCGAGCATGGGAAACAGCACGACGAAGTCCGCTTCACTTGGGGCCCCAAGCGTCAGTTCCACCCAGGGATCCTCCCCTTCTCCGACCCTCCCCGTCTGGAAACCACGCCGCATTCCACTGTTGGTGCCGGCGGGGAAAGGAAGCGTCCCGAGCTCCGCCGTGAGCTCCTCCCTCTCGGCGATCAGGGTCTTCAACTCCGCGTTGGCCCAGATCGTCAATTCGTCCACCCAGGCCGGACCTTCCGCACGGCAAGGGCACAGCCCTGCCACCCCTATTCCGAGGGCCAGACTCCGGACCCATGCCCCTTTCACTCCCATTTTCCGAGGCTAGCGCCAGCCACAGCCCGGTAGCAACCACGGACCCATGGCGTCTGACATCACGAATTCTCGTGAGGTGACACCCGTGGCCCCCCCGCCGATCGTAAAGGTTCGAGTGTTGGATTGCCTGCAGCGGTACTCCCACACCGCCCCGACCGTCTCGGTCGCCGTGTTATCCCAAGCGCACTGAACCAACCCTACCCTATTTATGATTGCTCGACACCACTCCGAACCACCGTCCCCCTCGATCGCACCGACTTCAGCCCGCTACCCAATGGCATTCTGCGCGTTGATCGCATGCACCAGACTGGCTTCCGCTGCCGAACTGGTGAAATGGGACATCCCGACCGGATCGGTCGCAACCGTGCCGCCCCAGTCGACCGTGGCGGGCCTCACCGCCACCAACCTGACGCCCGTCGGCTGCCAGAACCAAAGCAACAGCGGTGCCTGGCGGGTCAACAACTTCAACGGAACCGATGACTACATCGAGTTCACCCTGACAACCGACTCGGCGAGCACCGTCACTCTGGAGTCCCTGATCTTCACCGCCCGGGCCCGCGCGGCCTCCGGCTCCGGAGACGACGGCGAATGGACGGACCCCGAGCTGATCCTGGAATACAGCACCTCAAGCGACTACTCCTCGTTGACAAGTGGCGGCACGCTGGATCTCGGACCGACCCTACTTGCCGGAGATGAAGGCACCGACTTCTCATCGCTCGAAGCCACGTTCTTCGGGACCGACCTGGTGATCTCACCGAGCACGACCTACTACTTCCGCCTGCGTGCCTCCAATGCGACCGGCCTGAGAATCAGCCGGAACCAGCTCTACTTCAACTCGACCGATGACATGGTCATCAATGGATCGGTCGCATCCGCAAGCAGCGACCTCCTGTGGGCCGGAGCCGACGGCGCCAACTGGAACACCACCGAGCTGAACTTCACGAACGGCGGATCCCCGTCGCTCTTCACCACCGGAGACCAGGTCACCATCGACACCGCCGGCGGCATCGTCGTCGATGCCGGTGGCGTGGAACCCAGCAACCTGATCGTCACCACCGGCTCCGGGCTCGTCACCCTCAGCGGGGGCTCCGTGACCGCCGCGACTCTCAGCAAATCCGGCAACTCCGATCTTTCGCTCAGCGGGACCAACAGCTTCGTCGGTGGTGTTTCGATCACCGATGGCAGCATCATCCCGAACAGCAACGACTCGCTCGGCTCGGGAACGATCAACATGGACGGCGGGGAAATCAACACCCCCTCCTCGGTGACGGAGATCGCCAACGTGATCGAAATCGGAGCCGCTGGCGGCACCCTTGATACCGACGACAATGTCACCTTCTCCGAGGCCTTCTCCGCGACCGGCGGCGCCGTCGAAGCCAGCCACCGATTGCTGAAGCGAGGCAGTGGCACGCTGACCCTCAGCAAGACCGGCACCGCCTTCGGGTCCCAATCCAACGTCGGTGCTGCGGGAACTTCACTGGAACTCGACATCGTGGCAGGCTCCGTGGTCTTCGAAGGAAACGGATCACGCTTCCTCGGCGGCACCTGTGACTGGGATGCGCCGGTCACCATCAACGGGGGCCTCGTGATGCTCCACGGATCGACCATTGAGGGAACCGGAACCATCTCCATTCCATCCAGCTCGACCCTCGAAGCCCGCTTCAACCGCGGCGACTCCTTCGTGGAGAATGACATCCTGCTTTCCAACTCGGCCGATCTCTCACTCGACTGCCCGACCGGCACCACGAGCCTGAACATCGATGGTGAGATCGACGGCGACGGCAACATCGTCACGATCGGCAACGGCATCGTCCGCCTGACTTCGGACAACGACTACACGGGCACCACCACGGTAAGTACGGGCACCCTCGTACTGGACGGTTCGTTCTCCAATGGTGGCCAGCTCGGATCAGGCGATGTCTCCATCGCCGCAGGTGCCACGCTCAGCGTCGACCGGGGCGGTGAAGTGGACCTGACCAACCTGATCACCGGAGACGGAACCCTGATCCTGACCGGCACCTACGAAGTCTTTGGTGGTGTCTCATCGCGGATCACCCTCGGAGGGGCCAACACCTACACCGGAGCAACCGAAATCCGGGGTGGCACTGTTGAAGTGCCCGTCCTCGCCGACGGCCTGTCGCCGAGCAGCCTCGGTGCCGCCGACGTGTTCCCGTTCTCGCTGCTGCTTCAAGGCGGAGCGACCCTCGACTACACCGGACCCACCGCTTCGACCAACCGCGAGTTCCGCCTCGGCCCCGGCGGTGCGACGATTGCCGCCAACGGCACCGGCCCCCTCTCCTTCACCTCGACATTCGCCATGGTCGGAGAAGGCACGGGAGTCGCCGAACGCACCCTGACCCTGAGCGGCACGGCACCCGGCATCAGCTCCTTCGGAATGGTGATCGAAGACGGCATCAACGCCATTCACAATGTCGTCAAGGCTGGCCCCAACACCTGGGCACTCACCGCCGACAACATCTACAGCGGCACCACCACCGTCACTGAAGGGATTCTCCGGATCGACGGAAACAATCTCGGCCTCGGAGCCATCACGATCCAGGACGGTGCCGCCCTCGGCGGAACTGGATCCAGTGGAGGCGTGGCCACCATCGAGTCCGGTGGTGGTCTGGCCGTCACCATCTCGGACTGGACCGGCGTTGCCGGAGTCGGTTTCGACCAACTCGCCCTGGAAGCACTCGACGCAGGTTCCGTGCCGATGACCCTGACCATTGACAGCACCGGCCTCGCCAACTTCGTCGATGAAGCCAAGAGCTTCACCATCCTCACCACCTTCAGCGGCATCACCAACTTCACCTCCGGCAATGTCACCATCAGTGCACCCGGCTTCCCCGGAGTCGGTAGCTGGACGCTGAGCGAGTCCGCCGGATCGCTGGTCCTCGACTACACCGCCACCCCGGCATCCGACTATGACGATTGGGCCGGGCCAGCCGGATTCAACCTCGTCGAAGGCCCCACCGGTGACGACGATGGTGATGGTGTGAGTAACGAAGACGAATACGCCTTCGGTCTGGATCCCACTGACGGAAGCTCGGTCAACCCCATCGCCGTCGCACTCGACAAGACGGCCGGCACCTTCAGCTACACTCGTCGTGATCCGGCGCTCGGCACGAACCTCAGCTACGCCGTCTGGACCTCCACTGATCTGGACGATTGGATTGAAGACGACACCGCGGTCCAAACGCCCGGAGTCACCGATGGCGACGGCAACCAAACGGTCGGCGTTACCCTGACTGCGGCACCCACCGCACCGGCCTTCTTTGTCCGTGTGATCGCCACCGAGATCCCGGAGTAAGGCGACCTGGTATTCGTTCAAATCGACCTCAAGGGGTCCACGAGGCGGGAGCGGCTTCCTTGGAGGCCGTTCCCCGTGGACCCCACCCTCTGCCACCACCCGTGAGAGACCCGGAATCCACAACGAGACGAGACCGCAGCAGCGCTCCCCACCTGTTCGGAGCGGCTTGTCTCGCCGTTGCCTCACTTTCCACCCTTTCCGCTGACCTTCCGGACGTGGTCGAAGTCGCCCGTTCACCGGACCGTCCGTGGTCGAAGCAACCGACCCGCACCCTTTCCCAGCTCCCGACGATCCCACTCGATGCCGATGGCAGCCCGTTCGGAGGCTACTCGAAAGCCAGTGAGCAAGGGACCGGCTTCTTCCGCACCACGCAAAGAGACGGTCGCTGGTGGCTCGTCGACCCCGAGGGGCACCTCTTCCTTCACCGCGGAGTCACCTCCGTCCGCCAGATCCGAAGCACGCCGGCGAGAGAAAGCCTGCTCGCCCAGTTCGGGTCCGACAAGAATTGGGCGAGCGCCACCTGCGAACTGCTTCGCGACCAGGGGTTCAACGGTCTCGGTGCCTGGTGCGACGAGGAGAAGCTCCAGCCATCCAGTTCGAACATGGTCTACACGCAGCTGTGGAACTTCATGTCATCCTACGGCAAGAAACGCGGCGGCACCTATCAGAAGTCGGGCCATACAGGCTACCCGAATGGATGCCCCTTCATCTTCGACCCCGAGTTCCCTGAGTTCTGTGACAAGCACGCCAGCCAACTCGCGACTTCGAAGGATGACCCGTGGTTGCTCGGCCACTTCACCGACAACGAGCTGCCATGGAACCTCGACCTGCTCGAAAACTACCTCGACCTGCCGGAACGAGACCCCGGACACCGCGCCGCCATCGCGTGGCTGAAGGAACGCCATGGACCCAAGGCGAGGGCGGCTGACATCACCGACTCCGATCGCACCGACTTCCTTGCCTACGCCGCCGACACCTACTTTTCCATCGTGTCCAAGGCCATTCGCAAGCACGACCCGAACCATCTCATCCTCGGCTCCCGCTTCCACGGACGTGCCTTGAGAATCCCGGAGCTCTTCGAAGCCGCGGGCCGGCACGTGGACGTCATCAGCGTGAACTACTATCACGCCTGGACTCCCGACCCGAAGCTGCTCGCCACCTGGGCAAAGCGATCGGGGCGGCCCATCGTCATCAGCGAGTGGTATGCCAAGGCGCTCGACAGCAACCTGGCGAACACCAGTGGGGCCGGCTGGCTCGTCCGGACCCAGGCGGATCGTGCGGCCTTCTATCAGAATTTCACCCTTGGTCTTCTCGAGTCAAAGGTCTGCGTGGGCTGGCACTGGTTCCGCTATTCCGACAATGATCCTGAGGAAAAGGGAACGGACCCGTCGAACCGGGATGCCAACAAGGGAATGGTTTCGAATCGCTACGTGCCCTACGATACCCTGTTGGACGGAATGAAGGACATCAACGAGCGCACCTTCGGCATCATCCGACACTTCGACTACGAAGACTGACAACGGTCTCCCACGTCCACCACCCACCAGACATCCATGATCCGTCTTGCCCTCGTCCTCGCGACCTCATTTGCCGGCATCCTCCACGCTGCGAAACCCTTTGATGCCACTCCACCGGATGGCGTCACCATCCAGCGGGACCTCACATTCCTCGCCCCCGATCGCGGTGAGAAACTCGATCTCTATCAGCCCACCGAACGCGGCAGCGAGCCCGCGCCTGCAGTGGTGATCATCCACGGTGGAGGCTGGACCAGCGGTGACAAGGCGCGGGAGCGCGAGTTCGTCACCGGCACCACCCTGGCCAAGGAAGGTTACGTGGCGATCAGCATCAACTACGAGCTCAGTGCCGGCCGGCGCTGGCCCAACAACCTCCACGATTGCAAGAATGCCGTGCGCTGGCTGCGGGTGAATGCCGGCAAGTTGAACGTCGATCCCGACCGCATCGGTGTGATCGGTGGATCGGCCGGCGGACACCTCGCCCTGATGGTCGCCTACACCGCCAACCATCCGGAGCTCAGCCCGAAACAACCGTATCCGGGCGTTTCAGACGAGGTGCGTGCCTGCGTCGACATGTACGGCATCACCAACCTGCTGACACGCTGCGTGACCGAACCCGACGGCACTCCGACCGACGAACTCAAGGACCACCGGCTGTTCAAGGGTGACCGCCAGAGTGCCGCCGACCTGTGGCGACTCGCCTCCCCGGTCACCCACGTCACGAAGGACTCCCCCCCCACCCTGATTCTCCACGGAACGGCGGACACCACCGTGGACCGTGCGCAATCCGAGGAACTGCACCGGACGCTGCAGCAAGCCGGAGCCACGAGCACGCTCCGCATGATCGATGGCGCGGGCCACGCCTGGCCCCTCAAGAACAAGGATTTCGACCTCCGAAAGGATGTGCTTTCGTTCTTCAACACCCACCTCGTGGCCTCGGAAGGAACCGAGCGGGTGTCGCTCCCACGGTCCGCACGACCCAATGTGCTCTTCATTTCCGTCGACGACCTGAATGACTGGGAGGGCGCCATGGGCGGCAACTCGCAGGCAAAGACACCTCACATGGACCGGCTGTTCGGCCAAGGAGTCCTGTTCACCAATGCGCACTGCTCGCAAGCAGTCTGCACCGCCTCGCGCAACTCGCTGTTGAGCGGCCTGCACCCCACCACCTCCGGGTGGTATGCATCCACCTCCGCCATGCGTCGTACTTACGACGAGGTGATGGGATCCCACAAGATGCTCCCGCAGCATTTCAAGGACAATGGCTACCACACCATGGCCGCCGGCAAGGTGTTCCACCAGGGCGTCTCCGACTACAAGGAACGGACCAAGGACTTCTGGGACGTGACCGCACCGGGCTACAAGGTTCCCAAGGAGTTGATGAAGCGCGGATCCGGATACGGCGGCAGGCACTTCTATCCCTTTCCCAAGGAAGGCAGCCGGATCAGCAACCGCTTCGGTCCCGACGTCGACGGCAACTCACTCTGCGCCGGACCGCTCGACCCCGAAGACATGCCCGGCGGGAAGATGTTCGATGAACTCATCGCCGAGTGGGCGGTGGACCAGCTGGGAGAAAACTACGAGGAGCCGTTCTTCATGGCCGTGGGTTTCGTCCGTCCCCACGTGCCCTTCACCGCACCGAGGAAGTTTTTCGACATGTATGATCCGGCGACGATCCAGATCCCGGAGGTGCCCGAGACCGAGATGTCGGACATTCCAATCATGGGGAAATCCATCGCCTACGGGACGATTCAGGGAGGCGACCACCACGCGGTCCTGACCATCGACGACGACTACTGGAAGGAACTCGTCCACGGCTACCTCGCCTGCGTTTCATTTGTCGACGAGCAGATCGGCAAGGTGATCACCGCTCTCGAGGACAGCCCCCATGCTGACAACACCATCATCGTCCTGTGGTCGGATCACGGTCAGCACCTCGGCGAGAAACACACTTGGCGGAAGCAGTCGCTGTGGGAGGAAGCCACCCGCGTCCCCCTGTTCTTCAAGGCGCCGGGAGTTTCCATCGCCGGCAAGACCAGCCCCCAAGTGGTCAGCCTGCTCGACATCTACCCGACGCTCGTCGACCTCTGCGACCTCCCGCAGGCTCCCAAGCTGGACGGGCAGTCGCTTGTTCCGCTGCTCAGGAATCCCTCACTGACCAGCAAGCGTCCGGTCCTGAATACGTGGTACTACGGCAACCATGCGATTCGCAGCAACGACTGGCGCTACATACGCTATCGTGATGGGAGCGAGGAATTGTACGACCACCGGAAGGACCAGGGTGAACACCGGAATCTCGCCAAGGACCCGGAATACGCCGCGATCATCGCCGAACACAGAAAGTTCCTGCCCACCAAGGAAGCGCTGCCTGCAGGCGACTCCGAGTGGGAAGGCGACAAGCTGGACCGGAGGGTGAGGGAGTGGCAATCCGACGACTCCATCCCCGATTGGCTCCGATAGCCCCTGCCCAATTTCCAACCTACCCTGTATGAATCGACTTCTCTCATCCCTTTCCTTCGGCCTCGTGCTGATGACCCCGCTCACTTCACATGCGCTCGAACCGGGCGACGTGATGGTGGTGGGATACCAATCAAGCGGCACGGACGCGGTCTCGTTCGTGACCTGGGTCGAGCTGGCGGCTGGAGAGTCCATCACGATCCTCGACGCTGAATACAGCGCGGCCACAGGAACCTATGACAGTCCTTCCACGATGGTATGGACGAACGACACGGGTTCTCCCGTCGCTCCCGGAACCGTGATCGTGGTAACCGACACGGCAACTCCAAGCGCCAACATCGGATCGGCTTCGGGAAACCTGGGGTTAACCAACCAAGGTGAGCAGTTCTTCCTCATCCGGGGCACGATCAGCGGTGGCAATCTGGTGGGCGACCTGCTCTTCGGGGTCGACTACGATGCCTCCAGTGGAAGTGGCTGGGATGGAGGTGGCGAGTCCGATCTTCCAAGTGGGCTGGGCACGAACCATCTGTTCCTTGATGGCGAGACATCGAATGAGTTCACATCCTCAAGGACGGGACAGGATCTCGCGACCTTCAAGAATCAGGTGCTCAACCTCTCGAACTGGGGAAGCCTCGCAGGAGCCTCGTTGGACAGCACCTCCTTCCAGCCGAACTCAAGTGCCCCCGACTACCTCCCCGGGGATCTCATGTTCGTGGGATGGAATACCACTTCACCGGACTCGTTGAGTTTCGTCACCTGGGTCGACATCCCGAACGGGGAGTCCTTCCTCTTCATCGATGCCGAGTACGATGGTGGTGGTGATGGAAGCGGCAAAGGCATTGGTGGTGGCTCCTATGCGAGCCCGAACACCATGACATGGACCAACACCGAAGGCGTGGACCTGCCCGCAGGGACCGTCGTCGTCGTCACCGACATGGCGAATGGATCGTCCACCGCCAATGTCGGAACCACGACCGGCGGCTTTGCCCTGACGAACCAGGGAGAACAAATGTTCATTGCCCAAGGTTCCCTGCTGAACAGCGGCGGCAATGACTACTTCGAGGGCGATTTGATCTTCGGGGTCGACTTCGAAGGCGACGTGGGCTGGGGAGAAGCCGGTGAGTCGGAACTTCCCGGGACACTCAACGTCCCTGGCGGCAACCTCAGCTTCGGCGACCAGCCAGCCCTCGAATACTCCGGCACACGAAACGGTTTACCGGTGGAGGACTATCCGGTTCTGGTTCTCAATGCAGCGAACTGGCAGGCCCTCTCGTCGAGTCCCTCCGGCGAGTCGTTCGTCGAAACCGTGATTCCCCCCGTCGTCGTTCCCGACGAGCTGGGCCAGGTGAACGAGGGACTTCTTTTCCATGCCCGGCGGATGAATGGTGGCCAGCCCATTCTTGATGAGACATGGAGCCTGGCACAAGGCGCCAGCAGCGGTAACTCCGACAACCTGAACGGGGCATTCTGCATCCGGCTTCCGGACGACTTACCAACCGGCCAGCGGGTGCATCCCAGCGCGAAATACTATCTCTACTTCGCGGACCATGCCGGGACCTACATCCGGATGGCCTGGGCGGCGGACCTCGAGGGCAGCTGGACTGGCTACCGCATGGATCAGGGCATCTACTCGTCGGGAGACCGGGGGGTTCTGGACCTCGGTAGCGATGGTGAGATCGATCTGGGGGGCTCTTCGGTTCAAGACCACATCGCTTCCCCCCAGGTTTTGATCGAACGCGACGACTCAGACCCCCAGAACCCGGCGTTCCAGTTCGTGATGTTCTACCACGGAAGGCGGGATGATCCGAACAATGGTCCTCAGAGAACCTTTGTCGCCACCTCATCGGATGGACTCAATTTCAATCAACCGTCCGGTGGCGACAGCCGACCCGGACAGTCGGGCCACGGCACCCGTGACTTCTCCCACGGCGACAGCTACTTCCGTGTCTTCAACGAGGGTGGCCGATACTACGCCTTCTCCAACACCGGTGATCTGTTCGCTGTCGATGAAAACAGCCCTGCCGATCTACTAAGCCCATCGTGGTCGAAAGGGCCCCAGCCTTTCATCACCGAAACCGAAAGCCGCGGATGGGTGGGCTGGAGTGATCCTCCCGGCAGCCAAACGATCGGGGATCTCCGCCCACGCCACTTCGGTGTGCTCAAGCGCAACGGAATCCTCTACGCGTTTCTGACCAACAAGGCGGCAAGCCCGGAACAGATTCAGGTCTCGACCTTCAACTTCGCCGACCTTCCATCCGGCACAAATGACTCTTGGAGGGACTGGAAAGGAGCTTTCCCAAGCCAGGAATTGATCGCTCCAGAAGAGAACTGGGAGGGAGGAGACCTCCCCATCGACATTTCCCGACTGGGTTCGGCCACCGGTGTCCGCCAGTTGCGCGATCCCGGCATTCTTGAGGACCTTGATGGGCGGACCTACCTGTTCTATTCGGGCAGGGGCGAGGAGGCCATCGGTGTGGCCCAGCTGGTCAGCCGCCCGGTGGTCCGTGAACTGAATGGAGTCACCGAAGTCACCACCGGAGCCGATCACACCTTCTCCGTGACCACGGATGTCGACGTTTCGGCATCGATGAGGAGGATCTCGAAGACGACGCCGATTGCTCTCTCCTTCGGAGCCGAAGACAGTGAACCCGAGGAGCTGGTCTACGCCGGGAATGGCCTTGCCCACGAACAGACAGACACGGTGAATGCGGGTGCGAAGTCGTATCGTCTGGCACACGATTCCAGTGGCCAAAGCACCACTCTCACCTTCCCGGATACCTACTACGCCCGCCCGGGCACCACGCTGGCATTCAACAGCCGCATGGGCAACTCAAGCACCGGCCAGTTCGCCGAGGTCCAGATCTCGTTCGACGGCACCACGTGGCAAACCCTCTGGATTCAGCAGGGCGGAACCGAGGAGTCCATCTTCACCAAAGTGAATGTGGGCATGGATGACGTGAAGGGCCGCATCTTCCAATTGCGGTTCCGCTACATTCACGAAACCGTCCGCAATCCGAGCTACGAATCGGGCACCTCGTCGAACAGGGGCTGGTTCTTTGATCAGATCGTGGCGACCGGGCTCGAGACCGTGACCAACATCCACGAGTCGGCCTTCACCGCGGGCAGCTTCACCTTGGCGGAAATCACACCGATCCTGGATCCCCACCTCACCGTCGAGGCGGGAGGTGAGGAGGATCGCTTCCTGATTCAGGTGGCCGGCCTCCATTCTGGGACCGGCTTCAGTGAAGCCATCGGCTACGGCAAGCCCTACGTCGTGCGGGTGCGCGACAGCTACGAGGACTTCCTCGCGGAGAATTTCATCCCTGATGGCAACGGACAGTATCCGGCGGACTCGGGTGAGCATGAAGACCCGGATGGCGACGGCTTCGTGAACCTGGTTGAGCACGGCTTCGGCACCGACCCGAACGTGGCCAACGTCCAGCCCGTCCGCATCGCCAACACACCCGGCATCGGCCCGGATCCGACAATCGCCTTCAGCTGGAATCCGAATTCAGCCTACGGCTACGAACTCCAAATGAGCACCACCCTCAATGGTGACTTCGTACCCATCCCCTTCGTGGAAACGCTGACGCCCAACGGCGATCTCGTTGACGTCGAACTCAAGCCCGATCCATCGCTCTACCCCTTGGGGGACAAGGCATTCTTCCGACTCAGCATTCCAAGCCCGTGAGAAGCTCCGGCCCACATCACCCGATGGCCTGAATGGCAAACCGTCAACTCACTCTGTCCGCGGACCCTCACGAATACTCGTGAGGCGACACCTCGTCCGTTCGCCCCTACATTCACAACCAAAGTCGCCAAGACTCCCCTCAGCATGTACCGCTCCCATACCTTTCCCCTGTCCCTCGCCGCCTCGCTCATCGGCTTATCCCACGCTCAAGACCTCTACTGGAGCGGCGATGGCGGAACCCAAGGAGGGGGTGACCCACAGGACATCACGGCGTACCAGTGGAACAACTCGGACAACTGGGCAACCAACCTGGGTGGAACCCCTTCCGGGTCCGCACCATCCAATACGGATCATGTGGAATTCACGACGACCGATGAACTCTCGGAGAGTTTCATCGTCCACCTGAACAACAACAACCGGGACGTGGGGATCGTATCCGTGCGATCCACCGGAAGCCTCCAGTTCATCCACGACAACAATCCTAGCAGCCCGAACTCCGCAAGCTTGGGGATCACCGAACGGTTCACCTCCCAAGTGGGCGCTGGTCCTGTAACATTCGGCACCCTCGATGACACCATCGTCTCAGGGTCTGACACCATCGCTGATTACCAGAACATCAGTGTGGAAGCACTTTCCAATGCCCTGGAAATCGAGAACAACTCGAGCAACGCCATCACCTTCGATGGCGTTCTTCGCGCTGACTCCAGTGTCTCTGGAGCAGCCACGATCACGCTTTCGGGCACCGGATCAGGAGGATTCGTTTTCAACAACGACATCGACAACACCACGGGCAGCGGAACGGCGGTCGTCAACCTTGTCGTCAATACGGCCTCCAATACCGTAACCGAACTCAACGCGAGCAGCGACTACAGCGGCGGCACCTCGATCCTCAGTGGTATCGTAAAGCTGGGCCATGTCTTCGCCCTTGGAGACAGCGCGGGTGGAGCCGCCGGGGAAGGAGTCATCTCATCCCTCACGGGCACCCTTGACGTCAATGGTCTCGACATCGCCAACCCACTCGCCAACGGGTCCTCCGGAACGATCGACGATGGAACCATCACAAACACCGGCGGCAGCGCCAATCTCACCGGCATGGGCAACTTCATTGCCTTTGGCAGCGCCGGTGATGAACGGAACATCAACATCGACGGCACCGGGGAAATCATTCTCGGGCAACAGATCGCTGGTCGATACTCCATCACGAAGGATGGCTCGAACACCCTGCGTCTGACCAATGGCAGCAACAGCTACAACCAAGGAACCACCCTCAACGGCGGTGTCCTGATCGTTGAGGACGATTCCGCTCTGGGGTTCGGCACCCTGACCATCAACGGTGGCACCTTTGCCGCTGACAATACAACGGTCGAACTCGCCAACAACGTCGTGGTCAACGCTGATTTCACAACGGGCGGCTTCGGGTCACGGACGGAGTTTAATGGCGATGTCGACCTCGGGGGTGACACGCGAGCCATCACTCTCGAAAGCACCACCGGTTTCAACGGAGTCATTTCAAATGGTGGTGTCGAGATCATCGGCGACAGCGCATCCCGCACCGTCACCTTCACGGGTGAAAACACCTACAGCGGACCCACCATCGTCACTTCCGGCACTCTCGTGGTGGATGGCAGCATCGAGAACAGCACGATCAGCGTAAGCGCCGGAGCCACTCTGGGCGGAAGCGGAACCGTGGGCGACGTGACCATTGCGACCGGTGCCTTCCACAATCCTGGCAACAGCCCGGGCATCATGGGCACCGGAGACTACAATCTCTCCGGCAGCGTCATCATCGAAGTGATCGGGTCGACTCCCGGGGTCGGCGGTCACGACCAGATCGATGTCACCGGCACCGTCGATATCACGGGCGGCACCCTGGTCGATCAATTCACTGCGGGAAGCTTCGTGAACGGCGACATGCTCTTCATCCTCGTGAACGACGGAACGGATGCGATCACAGGAACCTTCACGGGTCTCGCCCAAGGCGATACGGTCACCAACTACGACGGTCTCGACTGGGTGATCAGCTACAATGCCGACAGCGCCGGCTCGACCTTCACCGGCGGCAATGACATTGCCCTCATGGCCGTGCCGGAACCAAGCATCTCGGTGCTCTTCGGGAGCCTTGGCGTGCTCGCCATCCTGCGCCGCCGCAGGATGTGATCGGCTGTCCTGGCCGGCTTCAAAGTCGAAGCGACAGCTCGCCGATCGCGGCGAGGATGTCGCCGACTTCGGACATCCGCCCAAGCCCCTGGTAGCCGCAGGCGAGTTCGCCTTCGGCGGGGCCGACGAAGTGGCAGCCGTCCTCGGCAAGCCGGGTGACGTTCCTGCGGGTGGCCGGATGATCCCACATCTTGCCATTCATCGCGGGAGCGAGCAGCACGGTGGTGGTGCGTGGCAGCGCGAGGTAGATCGAGCTCAGTGAGTCGGGCGCCAGACCATTGGCGAAATTGGCGAGCGTGTTGGCCGATGCCGGGGCGACCACGAGCAGATCGGCATTGTCCGCCAGATCGATGTGACCCGGCTTCCAACTCTGCTTCTCGTCCTCCAGGCCGACGAGCACGGATGTCCGGGTCAGGGTCTGGAGCGTCAGCTGGGTGATGAATTCCGTCGCCGACGGTGTCATCACCGGATGGACGTCATGACCGGCCTTCACCAACTGCGACGCGAGATCCGCCGCCTTGTAGGCAGCGATCGAACCGGTGATGCCAAGGACGATGTTCATGAATCCAGGCGGGAAACCCGCAAACGTTCGGCGACCAGCAGCGCCTTGAACCGGCTGTAGTCCTCTTCCCGGGTGGCCGAGAGCAGGCGGTAGCGATACTCCGGCCAGTGGGCCATTTCCTCGATCGCATTCTTCAACCGCAGGGCGATCACCTCCTCACTGTCGGTGCCGCGGCCAGTCAGGCGGGCGGCGAGCTCACGCTCGTCGGGCGGCATGACGAAAAGGTCCACCAGAGCGCGCTGGATCGCGGGGTCCTCGCAACCGCGGACCTGCGCCGCGCCCTGCACGTCGATATCCATCACGACATCCTTGCCGTCCAGCAGCCGGTCGATCACCTCACTACGAAGAGTGCCGTACTTGTTGCCGTGGACCTCGGCAAACTCGAGGAATTCACCCGCCCCGACCTTGCGGTCGAATTCATCGGTCGAAAGGAAGTAATACTCACTGCCGTGCTTCTCGCCCTCCCGCGGATCGCGGGTGGTGCATGAGACGGAGAACTCGGCCTCCCCCTCGCCTTCGAGACGACGGCAGAGGGTGGACTTGCCCGAGCCCGACGGGCCGGAAACGAGAAAGAGAATGCCGGTGCGCTTCATGACGAATCAGGCGACGTTCTGCGAAAGGCCGGAACGGACAAGGAGGGGTTCAAGCTCGGGGTCGCGCCCCATGAAACGCCGGAACAACTCGTCCACGGGATGGGAGTTGCCCTTCGAGAGGACATGCTCGCGGAAATCGCGGCCGACGGCTTCGGAGATGACTCCATCCGACTGGAAACGGGTGAAGGCATCGGCATCCAGCACTTCCGCCCACTTGTAGGAGTAATAGCCGGCGGCATATCCGGTGGGCGAGCTGAACAGGTGGTTGAAGCGGCGTGCCATGCTCGGCGATTCGGTCTTCATCGGTGCCTTGTAGCCGTCGAGGATCTCCGCGTCCACTTCATCGAGGTCCCGGCCGGCGTAGCGACCCGGATGGAGGTGGAGCTCGAGGTCGAGCTTGCCGAACGCCAGTTGGCGCATGAAGGCGGTCGCACTCATGTAGTTGCGGGCGGCGATCATCCGCTCGAAGAGCTCGTCGGGGATCACCTCATCCGTCTCGTGATGGCGGGCGAAGAGGTTGAGCGACTCCCGGTCCCAGCAGAAGTTCTCCATGATCTGGGAAGGCAGCTCGACGAAGTCCCACGGCACGTTGGTTCCCGCCAGTGCGCGCACCGGCACGTCGCTGAGCAGGCCGTGGAGCAGATGCCCGAACTCATGGAAGATCGTCTCCACCTCGCGGTGGGTCAGAAGCGCCTGCTTGCCGTCCACCGGTGGGGTCATGTTGCCGATGATCAGTCCGAGATGGGGCTTGCGCCCGGCACCGTCCACCGGTGGCAGCCCGGTTTCCAGGCAGTTCATCCACGCGCCACCGCGCTTCGACTCACGCGGGTGCCAGTCGGCATAGAATGATCCGAGATGTTCGCCGCTCCCGGCATCCCGCATGTCGTAGAACTTGACCTCCGGATGCCAGACCTCGATGTCTGCCGCACAATCCGGCCTCATACCAGGTTCATAGTATTTGGATTCCTTCTCCTCGATGCTGATCCCGAAAAGCTTGGAGCACAGCTCGAACATGCCGCCCATCACCCGGTCGACCGGGAAATACGGGCGAAGCGCCTCATCATCGAGGCTGTACTTCTCCTTGCGGCACTTCTCCGCCCAGTAGGAGAACTCCCAGGGTTCGAGCGCCTCGACGGCCTCACCCGTCTTCTCCGCCTTGTACGCGCACAGGTCCTTGTATTCCTGCTGGAACGGGCCGGCGATCTTTTCGTGCAGGTCCTCGGTGAAGCCCAGAGCGGTCTCGCCATTGCGGGCCATCCGGCGCTGCAGCGTGAGATCGGCGAAGTGCTTTTGTCCGAGAATCTCGGCCTTTTCCTGACGCAGCTTGAGGATGTTCCAGATCAACGCGGTGTTGTCGTATTCTCCTTCAGCGCCGACCTTGGTCGATGCCTCCCAGACCTGACGCCGGATGTCATCGTCGTCGACGTGCTGGAGGACGGGATACATCGATGGAAACTGAAGGGTGAATCGCCACGCCGGTTTTTCTTCGCTGCCGAGTCCCTTGGCCTTCGCATTCGCGAGGGCGGCCGCCTTGGCGGAATCGGGAAGCCCGGCGAGTTTTGCTTCATCCTCGATGACCAGTTCCCACGCGTTGGTGGAGTCGAGCACGTGCTCGGAGAACTTCTTGGTCAGCTTCGACAGCTCGGCCTGGATCTCGGCGACCCGTTCCTTGTCTTCCTTGCCGAGGTCGGCACCGGCCTGGGTGAAATCGAGCATGGTCTCCTCGACGTGACGGCGACGGACCGGGTCGAGCTCGTCGGCTGCCGCGGACTGCCCGAAGGCGCGGAGGATCGCCCACAGCCGGGGGTTGAGTGGCACGGAGGAATAGAAGTCGGACACCTCGGGGAGCATCTGGTTGAGCGCCTCACGCTGAGCAGGCTCATCGCGCACGGAGTCGAGGTGGTTCAGACGCCCCCACCCCCGCTCAAGCAGCTCGCTCGCCTCCTCAAGGGCCCCGAAGGTTGATTCATAGGTGGCGCGCGCCGGGTCCTGATCGCAGATGGCTTCGATCCGCTCCTTGGCCGTATCGAGGGCATGGCGAATGTCGGGTTCCACGGCTTCCGGGACCAAGGTGGACCATTTGACGTGTAGGGCGTCGTCGAGGAATGGATGCATGGCTGTTACCTAAGGTATCCTCCCGGAAAGTGAACCGGAAAGTCCACCCGCCGCCGGATGTCGAGGGAAGGCCAGCGACGCGAGCCCGCCCCCACATCCGCTCGGCGGACGAATTCGCGTGATCTTGCGCGACAGATGGACGATGGATCTGGCCGTGAGCCTGCGCACCGCCGATTTTCACTACGACCTGCCCGATGAGCTGATTGCTTCCCGCCCGCTGCCCGACCGTGCGGCCTCGCGGATGATGGTGGTGCACCGCGACACCGGGGTCATCGAGCATCGCATGTTCCGCGATTTTCCGAGCTTTCTCAAAGCCGAGGACCTGCTGGTTCTCAACGACACCCGCGTGATCCCCGCGCGGGTCTTCTCGGACGACGGGAAGATCGAGCTCCTGTGCCTGGACCGGCTGGCGCCCACCGAATGGCGCTGCCTCGTCAAGCCGGGCAAGAAGATGAAGGTCGGCCGCAAGGTCACGGTCGGCGCGGTGGAAGGAGAAGTCATCGAGGTCTTCGACAACGGCGACCGGCTCATCCGCTGGCAGGAAGAGGTGGACCTGGACGCCCATGGCCACCTCGCCCTGCCCCACTACATGGGACGTGCCGATGAAGACGCCGATCGCGAGCGATACCAGACCGTCTTCGCCCGCGAGGAGGGCGCCATCGCTGCTCCGACCGCGGGACTTCACTTCACGCCTGAGATGCTTGAGTCCATCGATCACACCTTCCTGACCCTCCATGTCGGCGTGGGGACCTTCCGGCCGGTCAGCGTGGAGAACCCGGAGGAGCACGACATGCATTCCGAGCGCTACCACCTGTCGAAGCAGAGCGCCGAGCGCATCAACGCGGCGGGTCGGGTCGTCGCCGTCGGCACGACGGTCACCCGCGTCCTGGAAACCCTGGCCAACCGGGATGGAAGCGGCCGCGTGAAGGCGGAGGACCAAGGGGGCGAAACGGACATCTTCATCTACCCACCCCACGACTTCGGGGCGGTCGATGTGCTTCTGACCAACTTCCACCTGCCGGAGAGCACCTTGATCATGCTGGTCAGTGCCTTGGCCGGGAAGGACCTCGTGATGGAAGCCTATCGCGAGGCGGTGCGGGAGCGCTACCGATTCTACAGCTACGGCGATTGCATGCTGGTGCTCTAAGCCCCCCAATCGCGATCTTTTCGACGAAAAAGCCACATGGGTGGCTGACCCATGTGGCTTTCAAAAAACGGGATGGATTGGCGCCATCCGCGACCTGCGCTCAGCCGCCGGTGCGCGGGCCACGCTTTTTCTTCGGGCCTTCTTCAGGTTCCACGACGCGGCCTTGGGCCTGACGCATCTTCTGCTGTTGCTCGGCGGCGGCGGCCATGCGTTCCATGAATGACTTCTTGCCCGGCTTCGTGGCCCTCGCCTCCAGTTCCGGTTCCGGCATCCGCTTGGTGATCCAGGTCTGCACGATGGAGAAGAGGTTCGAGGTGGTCCAGTAGAGGGCCAGGGCCGAGGCGTAGTTGTAGCAGAACACCAGGAACATGATCGGCATGAGCTTCATGATCGTGGCCTGGGTCTTGTCGGCGGACGTATTCGGCATCATCGCCATCTGGGCGAAGCTGGTCACCCCCATGAGGATGGGGAGGATATTGATCGGAAATCCGAGCAGGTGGCCGATGGTGTCCGGCTGGGACAGGTCATCGACCCAGAGGAATCCGTGGCCCCGCAGCTCCGCGGCATTCTGCAGCATGCGGAAGAAGCCGAAAAAGATCGGGATTTGCGCCAGCATCGGCAGACAGCCGCCCACCGGGTTGATGCCGTAGGTCTTGTAGAGCCCCATGACTTCCTGCTGCATCTTGGCAGGGTCGTCAGGATACTTCTCCTTCAGCTTGTCCATCTCCGGCTTGAGCTTGGACATGCGCTTCATCGTCTTGTTCGACCGCGCGTAGAGCGGCCACATCAGGGTGCGGACGACGATGGTGACGATGACGATGGCCCAGCCCCATGACCATGGACCGGAGATCTTCGCGACCCAGTCGTGGATGTGGACCAAGAGGAAATTCATGAAGCGGCTGAAGATGGTGAACCAGCCGTAGTCCATGATGTCGCCCATGCCGTTGCCCATCTGGCGCAGCATGCGGTTGTCGCGCGGGCCCATGAAGAGCTGGAAGTTCAGCGACTGGCGAGCTCCCGGCGCGAGTGCCTGCGCGGGCAGGACCATTCCGGCGCGCACGGCGCTCTGGGTTCCTTCGGCACGTGGCACGCTGACCTGCGCGACCTTGCCCCAGACACCACCGGTGCTCGGTGTCTTGTTCCGCATTACAGTGGTGAAGAACTGGCTGGAGACACCCGCGTATTCGATCTCGTCGCCGGTTTCGAGGATCAGGCTCTTGGCATCGGAGAACCACCCCCCCTTGAACTTGGTGGCCTTCACCGTGTCGAGCGTGCCGTCATTCCGCCAAATGAAGCTCGGTGGGGAGAAGCGGGATTCGCTGGCTTGCAGGGGTGCGGCGCGTCCGAGATACAGGCTGAAGCGGTCCAAGGGAATCTGGGCCTGAGCGTCCCTGGAATTCTCCACATCGACCTGGAGATCGAGCGTGTAAGCGGCACCCGGCAGCTCGGGGTCGATCACCGACCAGGTCTTCTTGACGATCAGGCCGGACGGATGGCGAGCGGCGAACACGGCGCGTTTGCCGGCTTCAGACTCGTCTTCGAGGTAGCTGTAGTTCACACGCTCCATGCCATCCGGGCCTTCGGCGAGGGCGCCGACGGCGTGGGAGTCTCCTTCGTTGAGGATGACGTGCTGATCGGGTGCATCCACCACTTCCTGATTGAGGAGCTCGGCGGTCTTCACACCACCACCGAGGGTGGTCAGGGTGAAGATGGCTTCAGGTGTCTCGAGCGTGTAGGTCTCGGACTTGATGATGTCCTCCGGAGCGGGAGGCATTTCTTCAACCACTCCGGGCTTTTCGGGTTCACCTTGGGAGACAGCCTGTTCAGCGGCCAGTGCCTTGCGTTCTTCGGCGGCGATGCGGGCCTTCTCTTTCGCTTGCTGGGAACCAAAATAATAGTTCACCGCGAGGAGGACGGCGCAGACGACGACAACAATCCATGTCTTACGATCGTACATGAGGAAGTAGTGGGAGTGGAAAAATTTGAGGGAAAATCAGTGGGTGGGCCTACTTGGGCGGGCCGGGTCGGTCGCCTCCCTTCGGCGGCGGGACGGGGTCATAACCGTGCCCGCCCCATGGATGACAGCGCAAAATCCGGCGGAGCCCGATCCATGAACCTTTCCACGGCCCGTGGGCCTCGACGGCCTGAAGGAAATACGCCGAGCAGGTCGGCTGGTAGCGGCAGCCGCCGAATGGCCCGGAGATGGCATGCAGGACCGGACTGAGGAAGCGCTGGTAAAAGCGGATCCCGAGCCGGATGAAGGAGCTGACAAGCTGGCGCATGGCATCATTCAGAATCCAGGAGGCCGAGACGGCGGGCTTGCTTGAGCCAATCCTTCTCGAGTTCGGCGAAGCTGGCATCGGCCGCGCCACGGCGGGGAATCGTGACCAGATACCGCCGGGGGTTGGCCAATTCGTCGCCGTGGCGTTGGAGGATCGCGCGGAATCGGCGACGCAGCAAATTGCGATCATGGGCCTTGCCCACCTTGCGGGTGGTGATGAATCCCACCATGGGATGCGGGAGCGCCTCGTCCTCGAGGGTGCTCAAAATGAGAAAACGGCCGGCTTTCGACCGACCGTTCTTGCGGACCCCATGAAATTGGGACCGCTGCGTCATGCTGTGCTTCCGCGAGAGGCGCATGGCCCGGAAGCGTTGCAGGATTACACTCCGTGCTGAGTGACGTGGCGCTCGAACTTGAGTTCGGCACCCTTGGGAAGCAGGCGCTTGCAGCCCTTCCGGCGACGGTTCTTGAGAATCCTGCGACCAGCTTTGGTCGACATCCGTGCGCGGAATCCGTGTTGTTTCACTCGGCTGCGACGGGAAGGTTGGAAAGTGCGTTTCATGGCAGGAATTAAGGGAAAAAGTCCAGTGCGCCCGGTGGCGCGGGCGGGCACTCTAGGGATAGCGCCTCCCTTGTCAATCCACCATTGTGTGGGTTTTTTAGAAAATTTTTAGGCCGGATTTGATGAATTTCCGTGTCTCGGTAGTCCGGCGCGTGGCACGATGTGCGCCGCAATGGAAGCAAGTCCCACCCCATCCATGCCCGTGACCGACGAGCCACGCCTGGAAACCGCGACCATCGAAGACCTCCCGGCCTTGGTAGATCTGGTCATGGAATTGTTCCGCATGCAGGGAGACTTCAACCCGGATGCAGCCGCTCAGGAACGTGGCTTGGCCCTCATCCTCGAGCAGCCTTCGCGAGGACGCATCTTCGTCATTCGCAACGGCCACCGCCTGATCGGCATGGTCAACCTGCTGTTCACGATTTCCACGGCCATGGGAGGATTCGTGATTCAGATGGAGGACGTGATCATCCACCCCGACCATCGCGGTCAGGGATACGGCAGCCGCTTGCTTGAGCATGTGATCGAGTTCGCTGAGGCAAAGGACTTCAAGCGGATCACCCTGCTCACCGACAAGATCTCCGCCGAGTCGCAGAACTTCTTCCGCAAGTACGGCTTCGACTACTCGAACATGATCCCGATGAAACGGATCATCCAATCGTCATGATGGCGGTGGTCAGCGAGGCGGATGGTTTTGCGATCGCCATGATGGTGATGCTGACTCTCGCACTGGGCTCGGTGCTGATGATCCTGATTCGCATCGCCCGTCATGCCTCCAAGCAAAGCGACGACCTCGATGACCTGATGGAGGGGTCCGACAAGGAACCGGTGCCTCCATCCGGCAAGCAGAAGAAGCCCGAGCGCGAAGCCTGGGAAAAGGAAGCGGACTGGTGGAAGAAGTGAGGCGGAATCCCGTCATTCAACCAGCCGCCCGGTCTCACGATAGGTCCGCGGCACTCCGATAGCCGACTCCCCTCACCGTCTGGATGAGCTTGGGAACGGAAGGATCGACCTCGATCTTCTTTCGCAGCAGGAAGATGTGCTGATCCAGCGTCCGGGAGTCCGGGAAGTAATCGACCCCCCAGCAGGTATCCAGAAAGGCGTCGCGTGAGACGGGTTCGCCGGCATGCTTTTGGAGCAACTGGAGGATGGAGACCTCCCGTGGTGTCAGCTCGATAGTTTCCCCGCAGCGCTCGGCCAACAGCGAGCGCGGATTTACGGTGAGGTCGCCGAGAGAGAACTTGGCCGACTGATCCCTTGGCGCACTCCTTCGCAAAGCCGAACGGATCCGCGCCATGACTTCGCGCCGGGTGAAGGGCTTGCGGATGAAGTCATCGGCACCCAGATCCAGACCCACCACAATGTCCATCTCCTGATTCTTCGCAGAAAGGAACAGAATGGGAATTTCACGGTCGCTCGATCTCACACGACGGCAGACTTCGAAGCCATCAACAACCGGCATCATGATATCGAGGCAGAGGAGGTCCGGCTTGCCGTCACGCCATAGCTCAATCGCCTCCCGTCCATCCGCCGCCCGGAGCGTGGAGAATCCCTCGCACTCGATGCAGGTGGCTAGCGCGTCGAGCGTGAGGGGGTCGTCTTCGGCGATGAGAATGGTCATGCGGCGTCAGTTTGAGAAGACAGGGCGAGGCATGGGCGCACGGGAACCCTCAGTCGAAAGACGGCACCCTGCTCACTGGTGAGCAGCTCAAGTGTTCCGCCCATGCGGCGGGCGAGATCTCCACTGATCGCAAGGCCCAAACCTGTGCCGCTCGATCCTTCGTTGGTCGAATCGACGACCCGCTCGAACGGTTCGAAGATCCGCTGGCGGGCGGCCTCGGGAATGCCGGGACCATGATCGCTTACTTCGAGAACAAGCATGCCGGCGCGCAGCTCGCTTTCGATTCCCACCCAGCCGCCCGCTGACGCGTACTTTTCGACATTGGACAGCAGGTTCCCGGTGATCTGGGTAAGGGCATCGGCATCGAGCAAGCCTGGCTCACCCGCCCGGAGGATCTGCGAGTCGATCTCGATCCCCCGCCGTTCCAGCGCGGAGCGGAAGCCATCCAGCGTGCGTTCCACGACCTCCCCGGGGACGCAGCGGACCGGCTTGAGTTCCAGAGTGTCGCGCTCGTGTCGGGAAAAGGTCAGTACATTGGCCACCAACCGGGCCAGACGTTCGATTTCCTCGCCGACGAGTCCGAGCCGATGCCGCGCTTCCTCTGGTCGGCTGGCCATGGCTTCACAGGCGAGATCAAGATTGAGCGAGAGGCTGGTGAGGGGTGTGCCGAGGTCGTGGGAGACACGGTTGACGAATGAAACCCTTTCGGCTGCCTGCTTGAGTGTACGCTTCTGTTGAAGAAAGAGCAGCATGCCGGAAACCACGAGCGCGACGGCGAAAACGGTGGCGACTGCCAGAGTGGCGGCATCATGGCTACGGGTGACCACCAGCCCATCCCAGGCGCGGATTTGCCAGTCCCCGCTGATCGTTCGCGTCGGCAGGATCAGAGCCGATGGACCATGAGTTGACGAGCCGATGGACGCAATGGCAGGCCCCTGCGGCGGCTCGATGCTCACCCGTTCGCCGGCCTCCCGCAGTGGCGTGAGTGGCACCTGGAGCCAATCGGCCAGGTGGGCGGTGGTGCGCTCGCGGACCTCGGCAAGGTCCACGAAAACGGCGGTCAGGAAACCGGGCTCGGGACTGCGACAGTAGAGCCGTAGATCCGGATCGGAAGTCGCGTGCCAGAAGCCGCCTGCGGAGGGTTTGCCGTCAAGCAAGCCAGCATCCAAGACGACCGCAGTGGAGCGATCCAGAGGCCTCTTGCGGCCTTCCAGTTCGACCTCCGGGAGGCGACCCTGGGTGAGCGAAGGCGAGATCGTCCGGTCCTTTCCATTGGCTGGGAAGATCCGGATCAATTTCACTCCAGTGAGGGTTGAGGCTTCGGCCTCGACCTTGCGGTCGTCAAGGTAGAGGGCGCGTCGGGTAAGCTCATCCAGATGCCCCATGTAGAGGGCATCCAGTCTCACCATTTCGGAGCGAAACGAATCCGCGAGATCAAGCAAGCGACCGCGGTCGGCCGGAGTGCGGGACTCCACATCACGACGTGCCATTCGCTCGCCGCCGACCATCACAAGGACGGCGGCAGCCAGCATGGGAACAATCGTGATGAAGGCGGGACGCATCAGGGCTTTGCCAGAGATCCGGTTACAAAAGCAAACCAGACGCGGTTTGCCGAGTCGGGATCCACCCTCGAGGTCGGTGGACGATTGACCGTGCCGAGCAGGAAGGGTCGATTGAGTTGGAGCGTGACACCGGTGCTGATCCGCTGGCTTTCAAAAACGGGCATCCCGACCGTGGAGAGCCCCTGACCCGAGGTCGTTTGGTCCACCAGAGCGACGTGCTCCGGCGCCAGGATGAGATCCAAGAGCTCCCCGTCGGCAGCGAGGGTGCTCTCCATTTCCATCGTGACGCCGGTATTGCGGGTTTCGAAAGCCGTGGGAGTCGCAGGGGTCCGGACGCCTTCAAGTAACTCCGGATCCGGTGCGTTCAGGAGCTTCTCCGTATCCGGGGTCGGATTCCCCACCCCCTTCTGCGTGGGAGGCACAATCGAAACTCCCACCGTGTTGGGTAGCTCCGGCGGCTCGAATTCCGTCGGGTAGATCTGCTCACTCACACTCTCCGTCGTCGACCTCTCTCCAGTCCTGCCACGCAGCAGGGTGAAGGATTCCTGTCGGACCTTCTCCTGATCCAAGGCGGACAGGATACGGTCATAGAATTCAGCGTCCGCGAGCTGTTCGCGTCGCATGCCTGCCGCCATCGACAAGGGCATCGAGAAGGTCTCGTAGCAGATCGAGATGTTTGTTGGTACGCTTGCCTGCTCGACAGAAATTTCTGCTGGAGCGCCGCGCGTTGGAGCTTCGCGGTAAGGATCTGCGGGTGTTTCCTGACCGAGCCCCGAGACCGTGGTGAATGCGGTAACAACCCATGTTTTGTATTTCATATCGGACCGAAGCTAGCAAACGCCCACGGCGGTCGTGTCAAAGGATTGTCAAAAGCGAGATCCTGCCACCACGAGCTCAACCGGCTTCAGTACTGGGTGCTCCAGCTCAGGCCGAGCAGGCGCTGAAGTTCGAATTGCCCCAGATCGGCATTCCATCGGACTTCGACGGTCACCGGTACCCGACGTCCTTCGACCAGCTGTGTGACCTCGCGCGTGAGCTCCGGCCGCAGCGCCAGTGGAAGGCTCTCTGAAAAATCCCGGTGCTCCATGCGGACGAAGCGGCGCGGCCCGACGATGGATTCGGGTGGTGTGAGCGACTCAGGGAGGGCGGCGAGGTACACCCGAAGCACCTGCGGCTCAGCGGGCTTTTCCTCAACCAATCGGGGCCAATCCATCGTGCCATAGGCACTCAGGCTTTCCCAATCGACCGCATAGCGGCGGCCGGTCCACACCATGGCGACAGCATAGCGGCGACCTTGATAGTCCTCGACCTCGATGAGGATCATGTTTTGGGCTCCCTGCCGGACGGCTCTGCCGGGAAGGGCCCGCCCCATGGTAGGAAGGGAGTGAGCCCGGGAGTCATAGTAGTCCCGCATCATGGGGCCCACACGCTCGGGATCACGGACATGCTCGATCCGGGTTTCGAGGTCCGGGGCTTCCACGAAGGCACGCCATGCCTCCATGGCCTGGGTCAGGGCCTGCTCATCAGCGGGTGCCTCCTGCCATGACTGCCTCTCCACAGCAGCAGGTGGCGGCTCGGGCCGGCGGATGAGAAGCCATCCGGCGATGAGGCCCCAGATGCCGAGGACGGCAATGAACACAAAGAGGAGCTTGAGGATGGGATGGGTCCCCCGCCCTGCGTCGCCGGCTTCGAACCCGGGTTCCTCATTCATCGGCGGCGTCTCCACATGAGGAAGCCATACAGGGTGAGCCACAAGGTGGATGGCTCGGGAACGAAGGCGATGTCGAAGCCAATGACGTCCAGCGCCCGCAGATCCAAAGCGCTCAGACCGACCACCTGCTGATTCGCCAGGGTGGGATCCATGATACCGACGAGGGCGCCCGTAATGTTGTTGTCCTTCCAGTGACTGGCCTGCCGACCGTCGCCGGTGAATGCACCCGTGGACATGCCGCCTTCCATGTCCAGATCGGTGAAGACGGCTTCGACATCGGGCTCAAGCGTGCGCGTGGCCGTGGTGAAGGCAGCTTCAGTCCCCGGTTCACTGCCGTCCGCAAAGCGGAAGAGGTCCAGCAATCGAGGGGCGATGATGGCGGGATCTTGTTCGGTGGGAGGGACCACCCCGGGGCCGCCGGCAAGGAAGTCCACGGTATCGGTAGCGGAGGTGAAGCCGAGGGAGTGGCCGATCTCGTGAAGGGCGACGGTTTCGAAGTCGATCAGGTTGGAGCCAACGCCGTCGGAATTGTCGTAGTCGAAGGCGAAGTTGGTGCTGAAGTTGATGGTCGCGTCGTTCGCTCCGAACTGGGTGTCGAGGCCGGTGAAACCAAGGGCCTTGAGCGTTGCCTTGTTCGCCGTGAGGCCATTCGACCGCAGAAAACCAGTGGGTAGGCTGAAACTGGACTGGGCGAAGGTAGGTAGGCTGGACACGATGCCATCGTCCAATTCCGCACCCGCGTCGAGGACCATGGCATTCGTCAGGGTGTCGTAACCCGCTGAGAGCAGGACGGACCCGGCGGAGGCGAGGACGCCCGGGTCGAGGTCTTCCAGCCCGACGCTGAGATTCACCGTGATGGGATCGGAAATGAAGGCTTCCCAGGTTGCGGCTGCGCGCTCGAAAGCGGCCAGGGCCGGAGCATTCCCGGCGAGGGTGGCATTCGGGTTGAGGATGATGTCAAAGGCTCCGCTTGAGGGTGCCACGGACAGGGCGGTGGGGAAGGACGAACCGGGGCCGGTTTCGACTTCGAAGTGGGCATCGGCACCACCCGAACCGCAGGCATGGCAAGAGCAGAATACCGTGTGCTGCGGCGTGTCGATCCGGGTGAAGAGGTCCGGTTCGCTCGCAGCCAGTGGCAAGGTCGCCAAACTGAAGCAGGCGGCGGCTTTTGTTCTCATCAACATGCGGTGGGACATGATTCGGGGATCCTAAGCACCGCTGAAAGTGAATGCCAAATCAAGAGTCGTCCCCGAGCAAATACTTGGCGGCCTGTTCGACGTCCTTGTCGCCACGACCGGAAAGGTTGGCGATCAGAATGGAATCCTTCGGCAGGCTGCCAGCGATCTTCGAGACATAGGCCATGGCGTGGGAGCTCTCCAGCGCCGGCAGGATGCCTTCGACGTAGGCCAGCTCACGGAATGCACTGAGCGCTTCATCATCCGTGGCGTAGGTGTATTCGGCCCGACCGATGTCCTGCAGGTAGGCGTGCTCGGGGCCGACGGCGGCATAATCCAGACCGGCACTCACCGAGTGGGTCAGCTCGATCTGGCCGTCGTCGTTGGCGAGGAGCCACGTCTTGGTGCCTTGGAGGACACCCAGTTTCCCCCCTTGGAAGCGGGCCGCATGGCGTTCCGGGATGATCCCGTCACCGCCGGCTTCGACGCCGACCATGCGCACATTTTCATCCTCGATAAATGGGTGGAAGAGTCCGATCGCATTCGAACCGCCACCCACACAGGCGACGAGAAGGTCCGGCAGGCGGCCTTCTTTTTCGAGGATCTGCTCACGGGCCTCCACCCCGATCACGCGGTGGAAATCCCGCACCATCATGGGGAACGGGTGCGCTCCGAGAGCCGAGCCAAGAATGTAATGGGTGTGGTCCACCGTGGCGACCCAGTCGCGCATGGCCTCGTTCACCGCTTCCTTGAGGGTGGCTTGACCTGCGGTCACGGCACAGACTTCGGCTCCCATCAGGCGCATGCGTGCGACGTTCAGCGCCTGGCGTTCCATGTCGACCGCTCCCATGTAAACCACGCACTCCATGCCGAAGCGGGCGCAAACCGTGGCGGTCGCAACCCCGTGCTGACCGGCTCCGGTCTCGGCGATGATGCGCTTCTTGCCCAGCCGCTTGGCGAGCAGGATCTGCCCGATGGCATTGTTGATCTTGTGCGCTCCCGTGTGGAGCAGGTCCTCACGCTTGAGGTAGATTTTCGCCCCGCCCAGCTTCTCGGTCCATCGCTCGGCGAAGTAGAGCGGGGTCGGACGGCCGCAGTAGTTGTGCAGCAGGTCGTCGAGTTCGGCTTGGAATGCCGGATCCTGGCGAGCCGCGTCGTAGGCCGTGGTGAGTTCCTCGAGCGGCGACATCAGGGTCTCCGGCACGAACATGCCGCCGAATTCTCCGAAGTGACCGGTGGCGTCAGGCAGTGGGCTGGTGGGCATTGCGCCGGGACAAAAGCACAGCAACGCCACCGAAGCAGTCGAAATTTTTGTAAGTTGCCCCGGCCGGGGGGGGTCAGAACCCGCCGCGCTCGTGGTGGCTGCCCGGTTTGCGCAGCAAATCAAAGGGGGTACCGCAGTACATGCAGCGGAAACGATTGCTGAAAGTCAGCTGGAGCAAGGCGGTCGCGCCGAAATTCAGCGGCTTGAGCCGGACCGCCTTCCGATGCTTCGCCGCCCTCGTGTCCACCAGCGGCGTTCCCTTGCACAGCGGGCAGGTGGCGGCGCGGCGGAAAATGTAACCGATGCCCCAGGTCGCCCCCACCAGCGCGAGTGCCCCAAGCAGCCACATGGCCACCTTGTTGTCCTGGGTACGGATCAGGATGAAGATGAGTGTGAGGGTCGCGACCACCGCCATGTAGTGGATGAAGGTCACGATCATGGCGGCAACGTAGGCCCGCTTGAACGGCAGCGAGCGAGCGCCATGGCTGTGCTTGTGTAGGGTCATCGAAACAGGATCCGAACCCTGCTAAGCTCAGACCGTGCCGTTAGAACGGAGATGCACCCGGGCTGTCAATCCATCAGTGATTTGCCGCCTCGAAGATGATGGGGATGATGAGAATCGCGAGGATGTTGACCACCTTGATCATCGGATTCACCGCCGGGCCCGCCGTATCCTTGTAGGGATCGCCCACGGTGTCGCCGGTCACACTGGCACGGTGGGCCAGTGAGCCTTTTCCTCCGTGGTTTCCGTCCTCGACGAATTTCTTGGCGTTGTCCCATGCGCCACCCGAAGAGGTCATGGCGATGCCGACGAAGAGCCCGGTGACGATCGTGCCCACCAGCACGCCGCCGAGGGCTTCGGGGCCCATGAAGGCCATGACGACCACGAAGATCACCGGCAGCAAGGCCGGCAGGACCATCTGGCGCAGCGCCGCCTTGGTGACGATGTCCACACAGTGCTTGTATTCCGGCTTGTCCGTCCCATCGAGGATGCCGGGGTGCAGACCGATCTGGCGGCGGACTTCGTTGACCACCGCGCCGGCCGCCGAGCCCACCGCATCCATCGCGTAGGCGGTGAAGGAAAAGGGCAGCAGACCACCGACGAACAGGCCGATCATGACCCTCGGATCCATCAGGTCGAAGGCGAACTCCCGCCCCAGATGGGCGTTGAGCTCATACACGTAGGATCCGAAAAGCACCATGGCCGCGAGCCCGGCCGAAGCGATCGCATACCCCTTGGTCACCGCCTTCATCGTGTTGCCGACCGCATCGAGCTCGTCGGTGATCTGCCGCACCTTCGGGTCCAGACCACTCATCACGGCGATGCCGCCCGCGTTGTCCGTGATCGGGCCAAAGGCATCGAGCGAGATGATGATGCCCGACAGGCTGAGCATGCTCACCACCGCCACGGCGACGCCATAGAGGTCCGCCTGAGAGTAGCAGATCCAGATGGACCCGACGATGCACAGGACCGGAGCCAACGTGGCATGGTGCCCCGTGCTGATGCCCGCGATGATGTTCGTCGCATGCCCCGTCTCGGAGGCCTTCGCGATCCGGCGGACCGGCCTGTGGGCCGTGGAAGTGAAGTAGTTGGTGATCCAGACCGAGGCGAAGGTCATGGCGATGCCGACCAGGATGCAGAAGTAGAGTTGGGTCGATCCCACCGACTTGCCGGCGATCTCCATGGCGGTCGGGAACATCGCCTGAGTCGCCGGGAAAAGCATGATGGCCGAGACCAGTCCACTCACGACCACCCCACCCACAAGCGACCTCGTCGGATTCAGACTGGTGAAATTCACAAAGGCGACCCCGAGCAGGGCCCCGATGATGGAGAGACCGCAAATGACAAAGGGAAAGACCATCGCATTGGCGTAGCCCCCAGCAGTGAGGAACCCGACCAACACGCCGCCGATCAGGCTCACCGCGTAGGTTTCGAACACATCCGCCGCCATGCCCGCACAGTCGCCCACGTTGTCGCCCACATTGTCGGCGATGGTCGCCGGGTTGCGCGGATCATCCTCGTGAAGATTCTGCTCCATCTTGCCAACCAGGTCCGCACCCACATCCGCAGCCTTCGTGTAGATGCCGCCCCCGAGGCGCGCGAACACACTGATCAACGAACTTCCCAAGGCGAGGCCAACGAGTGAATCGATCGCCACCTTCGGGCTGCCGCTGACTTTCAGGGAAATCAGGTAGAAAGTCCCGACCGAGAGCAAACCGAGACCGACCACGAGCAGCCCGGTCACCGCGCCGCCATTGAAGGCCACCTGCAACGCGCTGTGGGAACTCACCGACGCAGCCTGCGCCGTCCGCACGTTCGCCCGCACCGCCACGATCATGCCGATGTAGCCCGCCGCCATCGAGCATACCGAACCCACCACGAAGCCCACCGCGGTCGGCGTGTCCCGCAGGAACCAGATGCCCACGACCACCACCACGGAGATCAGCGAAACGGCAACCACCTGCCGGTGGAGGTAGGCCGACGCACCCTCTTGGATCGCTAGGGCGATTTCCCGCATTTTGCTGTCCCCCGCATCGGCTGCGAGCACGAAGCGGATGAGAAAAAGGGCGAAGATGAGACCGACGGCACCAAGGACGATGGAGAGGACCACGCCGTGGTCGCTGAGGAGGGTTTGCATGGGTTTGGGATGATTGTGGGTAGGGTTCTATCACAGTGCCCAATCTGCTAGGGGTGACAAGTCGAATCGGGAGGGGCCGACACCCACCCGACCCACGATGGAACCGCCCGACACCCGGGCACGAAAAAGCGCACCGCCACAGGGACGGTGCGCTTGGGAGATTCGTAGGAACACAGGGCTCGGCCGAGCCCTCAGCCATCAGCTCTTGGCTGCGGCGACCACATGGTCGGCCGTCATGCCGAGTTCCTTCATCACCACGCCACCCGGGGCGCTGATGCCGAAGCGGTCGATGCCGAGCACCTTGCCTTCGCTGCCGACGTATTTCCACCACAGCCCGCTGACGCCAGCTTCGATGGCTACCCGCTTGGTGCAGCTCTTCGGCAGGACCGCTTCGCAGTAGTCCTCGCCCTGGCGGTCGAAGCGCTCGAAGCACGGGATCGAGACCACGCGCACTCCGTCGCCGAGTTCCTCGGCTGCCTTCAGGCAGTGCTGCAGCTCGGAACCACTTCCCATCAGGATGGTGGTCAGCTCGCCCTTCTCCTTCTTCACCACGTAGCCACCGCGGATCACGCCATCACGGCGTTCGGAGTTGGAAAGACCGGGAATCGCCGGCACACCCTGACGGGTGAGGATGAGCGCGGTCGGTCCGTCGGTGCGCAGCATCGCCGCGGCGAAGGCGCCGGCGGTTTCTTCCGCATCGGCCGGACGGATGACATCGACATTCGGGATCACGCGCAGACCACTGACGGTCTCGACAGGCTGGTGGGTCGGACCATCCTCGCCGACGCCCACGGAGTCGTGCGTGAAGATGTAGGTGACGGGCAGCTTGGCCAGACCCGCAAGGCGGATCGCCGGGCGGAGGTAGTCGGCAAAAACGAGGAAGGTCGCGCCACTGGCACGGAAGATCCCGTCGTAGGCGATGCCGTTGCAGATCGCGCCCATCGCGTGCTCACGGATGCCGAACCAGATATTACGTCCACCGTAGTTGTCGGGACCGAAGTCGCCGCCGTCCTTGATGTAGTTCTTCGTCGACCCGTAGAGGTCGGCCGATCCGGTGATGAACTGAGGGACTTCCTTCGCCACCGACTGGATGACGGTGCCGCCGGATGCACGGGTGGCTCCACCTTCGTCTTCGGCGAAGGCCGGAATGCGGTCAGCCAGGTCACTCGGGATCTCACCGGTGACGCCGGCGCGCAGTTCGGTGGCGAGCGCAGGATTCGCCTGAGCCCACTCCTCGTAGTTGCTCTGCCACTTCAGGAACTCACTCTTGCCCGCGTCAGCGACGTCGGCAAAGTGCTTCCGGACCTCATCCGAGACGTAGAAGGTCTCGGCAGGAAGACCGAGCCCGGCGCGTGCCGCTTCAGCAAACTTGGCTCCACCTTCACCGTGGGCACCGGCCGTGCCGGCGACTTCAGGGATGCCACGGCCGATCTCGGTCTTGGCGATGATCACCGATGGCTTGCCCTTGCTGGCCTTCGCCGCGGTGATGGCTTCGTGGATGGCGGCGAAATCGTGGCCGTCGATGGTCACCGCATTCCACTGCTGTGACTTGAAATAAGCCTCGGCGTCCTCGTCCTGTGTGCGATCCGCCATGGCGTCGAGGGTGACGTCATTGGAATCATAGATGAGGATGAGGTTATCGAGCTGGTTGTGACCGGCGAAGGCGATGGCTTCCTTGGCCACACCCTCCTGGAGACAGCCGTCACCAAGCAGGGCGAACACGTGATGATCGAAGATCGTGTGGTCCACGGTGTTGAACTTGGCGGCGGCACGCTTGCCGGACAGCGCGTATCCCACGGCATTGGCGACACCCTGACCGAGCGGGCCGGTCGTGGCCTCGACGCCGGGGGTTTCGTCAAACTCGGGGTGACCCGGAGTGATCGAGTGGAGCTGGCGGAAATTCTTCACCTCCTCCATCGACAGCGCGTAGCCCGCGAGATGCAGCCACGAGTAAATGAACATCGAGCCATGGCCGGCTGAGAGGATGAAGCGGTCGCGGTTCAGCCACTTGGGTGCTTCCGGGTTAAAGCGCAATCCGCCACCAGCGAAGAGAACGGAACCAATCTCGGCACAGCCGAGAGGCAGGCCGAGGTGGCCGGATGAGCAGGCGTGGACGCCATCGATGGCGAGGCCGCGGGCTTGGGCGGCAGCATTGGACAGGATGTCGGTATTCATGAGAGCTTGTTCGATTTGTCGGACAGGTGCGGCAGCGTAGGGGGCCGCGAACCGCTTGCAAGCCGCCTTTCGGGCATGAATCGGGGTACGAGTCATCCAAATCATGAAAAATTGGCGAATTTGTTCTTGTCAGCCGTCGATCTCTTACTAGTTTTCCCGCCCAGTCCGCTCCGGCGGGCAGACAAACATTGACCCGTTCGTCTAGTGGTTAGGACTCCGGATTTTCATTCCGGCAACAGGGGTTCGACTCCCCTACGGGTTGCCACTTTCCCATGAAAAAGCGCACCACACGGTGCGCTTTTTCGCGTTCGGTGGTTCGCGGACCCGGAGACAAGCAGCCTGGCGGGGATTTCGCCGGGTCCGGGCCGAAGCAGGTCTTGCGCTTCCGGGTTCCGGCTGCAGCTTGGCCTCACGGCATGGTGGCAAGCATTCAACGATGGGTAGGTCGACGTTTCCGGGCACTGCTCTGTGGGAATCCCAGCGGGGAAGTCCCGTGGTTGGGCGCGGTGGCCGAAGGCGAAGGTCCCGGGCTCTACCAACCCGACGAAGCGCCATGGGTGCTCCATGCCGACATGGCAACGCTGGTCGGAGGCATCCGTGCTCTTCTCGTCCAGGCACTCCATCCGGGCAGTCTCGCCGGAGTACGCCAGCATTCCCGCTACAAGGATGACCCCCTCGGCCGCCTCGCCGGCACCATTCGCTGGCTGACCGTCACCACCTTCGCAGCGCGGGAATCCGTGCTGCACGAAGCCGGTCGCGTACGGGGGATGCACGGCAAGGTGCTCGGAACCTACCGGGATGCCAGAGGAGTCGAGCGGGAGTACCGCGCCTCCGACCCTCACCTTCTGCTATGGGTCCACATCGCATTCATGGAATCGTTTCTGCGCACCCATGAAGCCTACTCAAGTGTCGCCATTCCCGGAGGGGCGGATGCCTACGTCCGGCTCTGGGGACGATCGGTGGAACCACTCGGGCTCGATGAAACCCCGCAGGATGAAAAGGAGATGATGGCGGTGGTGGAACGCTTCGACGACGAGCTGGTCGTCACCGACGAGACCCGCGAGGTCATCGACTGGATTCGCCGTCCGCCCCTTCCTCTTCCATCCCGCATCGTTTACCGGCTCCTGTTTCAAGCGGCCTACCAGACGCTGCCGGAGGCGCACCAACAACGGATCGGCGTCCCGCGATGGCCACGCTGGCTGGTGGTGAAGCCGACCCGGTTCTTCCTCAGATCACTACGCTGGTGGATCGGCACCGAAGACCCGCTTCAGGATGCCGCCCTGGCACGGCTGCAGCGGAGCGGACACGCCCCTCAAGCAAGCCCCGGTCCCGAGCGCTGACACGGGACTCAGCTTCCGGTGCGCGCTTTTTCCGCAGCCTCGACACGCTTGCGGATCGTGGAAAGCATCCGCTCGTAGCCGGATTTGCCGACCAGGTGGGGCTGCTTGACGTTCTCCCCATACACGGTGCTCTGTTGGACGAAGTACACATTGCACACCAGCAGCGTCTCGGCTCCACGGGGGCTGACCTGCACCTCCGGCTCGATCATGACCGGATTGGCGTTGAAATTGCCCCCCCAGGTGATCTGGGCCGAGCGGCTGCCCACCTTCTGGAAGTAGAGGGTGGACCCCTTCCCTCCCCTCGACGAAAACCCCGCTTCGCTGAATACGGCGGTGGTGGTCGAGCGAATCAGGCTGAGGTCCGAGCTCTTGATGCGCGTCGAGGCGTAGTTGCCGCTGGTTTCAGATCCCAGCCCGACCGCGCTGCCGCAGGAACTGAGCATCGGAACGGCGAGAACGAGGGCGGCAAGAAGGCAGGCAGAAATCGGTTTCATGAGGATGGAGGGCTCCGGGACCCTTGAGGGTTCCTAGCACTCCGGGGTCGGCGGGGTCAAGGTGCCGACCGGAAAGGGCCCGTGCTGAGCCTCCGCGACCTCGAGCTCGATCCAGCGCGAGAGGTGGCTGGGAATGACGATTCCGCACCCGCCACCCACCTCCATCCCGCCGCCGTCTTCATCCGGTCCTTTACAACGAGCCCGGACCCTGCCAAATACCCCAAAATTTAGCCCGCAACCGCCCATCCCGGGCTCCGTCGGGCCCCCTCTCTGCCATGCCTAAAGACACCTCGATCCAAAAAATTCTGGTCATCGGATCCGGCCCCATTGTCATCGGACAAGGATGTGAATTCGACTACTCGGGCGTTCAAGCCTGCAAGGCGCTGAAGGAGGAAGGCTACACCGTGGTGCTGGTGAACTCGAACCCGGCGACCATCATGACGGATCCGGAGTTTGCCCACAGGACCTACATCGAGCCCATCACCCCGGAAGTGGTCGAAAAGATCATCATCCGCGAGAAGCCAGATGCCCTGCTGCCGACGCTCGGCGGCCAGACGGCGCTCAACTGCTCGATGGATCTCTTCAAGTCCGGCACGCTGGAGAAACACGGCGTGAAGATGATCGGCGCCAATGCCGAGGCCATCGACAAGGGCGAGGACCGCCAGCTTTTCAAGGACGCGATGATCAAGATCGGCGTGGACCTGCCGCAGTCCGGCACCGCCCACACGATGGAGGAAGCCCGCGAGGTGGCCAAGCAGATGGCCGAATACACCGGCAAGAAGTTCCCACTCATCATCCGCCCCGCCTTCACCCTCGGTGGCCAGGGCGGCGGCATCGCCTACAACCGCGAGGAATTCGAGGAGATCATCACCCGCGGGCTCGACCTCTCGCCGGTGACCGAGGTGCTCATCGAGGAAAGCCTGCTCGGCTGGAAGGAATACGAAATGGAAGTCATGCGCGACTGCGCCGACAACTGCGTGGTCATCTGCTCGATCGAGAACATCGATCCCATGGGCGTGCACACCGGGGACTCCATCACCGTCGCCCCGGCCCAGACCCTGAGTGACCGCGAATACCAGATCATGCGCGACGCATCCTTCGCCGTGATCCGCGAAATTGGTGTGGAAACCGGCGGCTCGAACATCCAGTTCTCCATCGACCCGGTGACCGGCCGGATGATCGTCATCGAGATGAACCCGCGGGTCTCCCGCTCGTCCGCCCTGGCCTCCAAGGCCACCGGCTTCCCGATCGCCAAGATCGCCGCCAAGCTCGCCGTCGGCTACACGCTCGACGAACTGCCCAACGACATCACCCGCGAAACGCCGGCCAGCTTCGAGCCGACCATCGACTACGTGGTGACCAAGCTGCCACGCTTCACCTTCGAGAAGTTCCCTACGGCAAATGCCGTACTGACCACCCAGATGAAGGCGGTCGGCGAAGCGATGTCCATCGGCCGCACCTTCAAGGAGTCGATGCAGAAGGCGCTGCGCTCGCTCGAAACCGGTCGCTGGGGCTTCGGCTTCGACTCCAAGGAACCCGGCGAGGTGACCCGCGAGGAAGTCGAGCGCGAGCTGGCCGTTCCGAGTGCCGAGCGCATCTTCTGGCTGCAGACCGCCTTCAAGACGGGCTGGACCATCGACGAGGTGTTCGAAACCACCGCGATCGACCCGTGGTTCCTGCATCACCTGAAGGAGATCGTCGACGAGGGCATGAACCTCGCTTCGCTCGACCTGAAGAATGCCAAGCGACTCGGCTTCTCCGACCGCCAGATCGCGATGGCGCGCGGCACGCACGAGGACGAGGTCCGCGCCGAGCGCAAGGCCGCCGGCCTGATCCCCACCTACCGCCTGGTCGACACCTGCGCGGCCGAGTTCGAGGCCTACACGCCCTACTTTTACTCCACCTACGGTGACGAGAACGAAGCCCGTGAGACCGACAAGAAGAAGATCATCATCCTTGGTGGCGGTCCGAACCGGATCGGCCAGGGCATCGAGTTCGACTACTGCTGTGTGCATGCCGCCTTCGCGGTGAAGGAGCTCGGCTACGAGGCCATCATGGTGAACTCGAACCCGGAGACGGTTTCGACCGACTACGACACCTCGGACAAGTTGTTCTTCGAGCCACTGACGCTCGAGGACGTGCTGAACATCTGCGATCAGGAGAAACCGCACGGCGTGATCGTCCAGTTCGGTGGCCAGACGCCGCTGAACCTCGCGGCCGACCTCGAGCGCCACGGCGTGCCCATCATCGGCACCTCACCCAAGTCCATCGAACTGGCGGAAGACCGGAAGTTCTTCTCCGCACTGCTCGACAAGCTCAACCTCAAGCAGGCCGAAGCCGGCACGGCGGTATCCGTCGATGAAGCGGTGGAGATCGCCAACCGCATCGGCTACCCGGTGCTGGTGCGCCCGTCCTTCGTCCTCGGTGGACGGGGCATGATGATCGTTTACGAAGACAGCGAGCTGCGGAAGTACATGCAGGGCGCCGTCGATGTCTCGCCGGACCGCCCGGTGCTGGTCGACCGCTTCCTCGACGGCGCGGTGGAGATCGACGTGGACTGCATTTCCGACGGCGAGCAATCGGTGCTCGGCGCGATCATGCAGCACATCGAGCAAGCCGGCATCCACTCCGGTGACTCGGCCTGCTGCATCCCCGCCTACTCGCTCTCCGACAAGATCAAGGCTGAGATCGAAGTGGCCGCCAAGAACCTGGCCCGCGAACTCGAAGTGCGCGGCCTGATGAACATCCAGTTCGCCGTGAAGGACGAAGAGCTCTATGTGATCGAGGTCAACCCGCGCGCCTCGCGGACGGTGCCATTCGTCTCGAAGGCGACCGGCGTCCCCTTGGCCAAGTACGCCGCCCAGATCATGGTCGGCAAGACGCTCAAGGAGCTCGGATTTACGGAGACCGTCGTACCTGAGCACTACTCGGTGAAGGAAGCGGTCTTCCCATGGAGCCGCTTCCCGGGCATCGACATCGTGCTCGGTCCGGAGATGAAGTCCACCGGCGAAGTGATGGGCATCGATGCCGACTGGGGCATGGCCTACGCGAAAAGCCAGACGAGTGCCTTCAACCCGCTGCCGACGGAAGGCAACGTGTTCCTTTCCGTCAACGACCGCGACAAGCCGCGGGCCGTGCCGGTGGCCAAGGAACTCGAAGAGCTCGGATTCACCATCTGGGCGACCGGTGGCACCTACAAGCACTTGAAGACCGAGGGCGTCAGCTGCCAAAGCCTGTTCAAACTGCATGAAGAGCGTCGCCCGAACGTCCTCGACATGATGAAGAACGGCGAGATCGCCTTCGTCATCAACTCGCCGAGCGATGAAGCCGCCCGTGCGGACGAGGTGAAGATCCGCTCGACGGCGATCGCGATGAAGGTCTCGCACGCCACCAACCTCTCCGCGGCCGAGGCCTGCGTGAAGGCGATCCGGTCCCTCAAGGATCGCGAACTCACGGTGCAGACCCTTCAGGAATTCCACCCGAGCGCCTGAACCTCAAGGTCCGATTGAGGGACTACGGCACGGAGACGCGCGACCGACGTCGCGCGACCTCCGGGACTCAGAATTCCCGCGCCATGAACTTGCGCGACTGGGCGACGTATTTTTCCGCCCAGTGCTTCACTCCCTGCTGTTCGTCGAGTGAGAGCGTCCGCACTACCTTCGCCGGCGTGCCGAGAACCAGCGACCCGGGCGGCACCTCGGTGCCACCGGTCACCACGGCACCGGCGCCGATGATGCTACGCTCCCCGATCACCGCGCCATCGAGGACAATCGCACCCATGCCGATCAGGACTTCATTCTTGATCGTGCAGGCATGAATGATGGCCGAATGGCCGACCGTCACCAGCTCACCGACGTAGCAGCCGTAGTCATCGGCGAGATGCACGACGGCGTTGTCCTGAATGTTCGAACGCGGACCAATGACGATCTCGTTGATGTCTCCACGAAGGGTGGTGTTGTACCATGCACTGCTTTGCTCATGCATCGTGACTCGGCCGATCAGATCCGCGCTCGCGGCGACGAATGCGGTGGGATCGATTTCGGGATGAAACTGTTCGTAGGGTTCGATGGCCATCGCGAGGATTCTGCCGGCATGCGGAGAAACCCGCCAGATTGGATTCCCTACGAAGACCAGAATCGGTGAAACCGAACACCCGTTTTAGGTGAAACCTTTTTCACCGGGTCGGAAACACCCCCTTGACGGAACACCACGATGGCGTTTCTTTGCAGCCCTCGGGGGGTGTTCCCCGCGAAACCTTCAAAAACCCTATGCGTGAATCCTTGGTCGTGATCGGATTGGTGGTGCTGGCCCTCGGCCTGCGCTCCTCCAGAGCGGCATTTCCACGCAAGATGGGGGCTTTGACCTTCCTCGTCGCCGGCTATCTGCTCTTCGGGTTTCTCTTCGACTGCTGGTGGTGCGGGCTGATCGGTGTCGTTCCCTGGTTCTTCCTTCCTTGGTTCGAGCTGCTCACACGCATCCGCAGGATGCGCCTGCCGACCGAGAATCGTCTGCGTCACCGCCAGGTTCCCGACCCGGCGTTTTTCCCCAATGCACCCGAAGCCGCCATGGGCATGGAGGAAGAGGGATTCGAGCACGTCGATGACTGCGGTTGGGAGTGGGCCGGCATGCAGCAGCATTTTCAGATCTACTGGCACCCCGAAGAACGGGCCGAGGCCACCGTCTGTCTGTGCGAGCAGGGAAACGTCGCATTCGCCTTCATTTCAGTGACCTCCCGCGATGAAGAAGGGCGCATCTTCCGCACCACGAACTTCCCGTTCTCGCCGACCTTGAAGTGCTTGCCGACGATGCACTGGAACCACGTCCCCTGTGAACGCAACGCGTTCGACCAGATCCTCGAGGACCACCGCCAGTTCCTGCGTAAGCTGAAGATCCATCCCGACTCCCTCCGCGTCCCTGATCCCGACGAAATCGAGCACGCGATCGAGGCGGAGATGCAGGAGCAGATCGAGCACAACCTCAAATCGGGTGTGATCCAGCCTTCGGGCGATCGCCATTTCAAGTACTCCACGCGAGGGTTGTTCTTCCTCTGGGGCCAGTTTGTGAAGGACATGGTGCGCCTGTGCTGAGCACGCGCCGAGGTCCGACTTCACCACTCAGTTCCCCTCGAAGCCATCATCCGGTGGTAACCCGGGAGCTTGGGAGGCCGTCACCGCCAGTTCATCGCAGCGTTCGTTCTCCCTGTGACCGGCGTGCCCCTTGAGCCACTTCCACTCGACCTCGTGCGCTTCCGCCGCCGCATCGAGACGCTCCCACAGGTCCCGGTTCTTCACCGGCTGGCGATTTGAAGTCACCCATCCCTTGCGCTTCCACCCGCGCAGCCAACCCTTGGTCATGGCATCCACCAGATAGCGGGAGTCCGACCAAAGGCGCACGGAACAAGGTTGGGTCAATGCCTCCAGGGCCACGATCGCCGCCAGCAGTTCCATCCGGTTGTTCGTCGTCCGCGCAAATCCCTGCGACAGCTCCAGCCGATGCTTCCCACTGGTCAGCACCACGCCGAATCCTCCCGGCCCCGGATTTCCACGGCAGGCGCCGTCAGTATGCACATCAACTTTCTTCAAGGCGCGTCATCAGTCGGTGGGAATCCGTTCAAGGACAGCATGGAGTTCGTCATCACAGCGAACTCCAAAAGCCCACCCACTCAAATCACTCCCAGCTCCTTGCCCGTCTTGACGAAGGCTTCGATGCCCTTGTCGAGCTGCTCGCGGGTGTGGGCCGCGCTGATCTGGGTGCGGATGCGTGCGGTGTCCTTGGGCACCACGGGGAAGAAGAAGCCGATGGCATAGACACCGTGATCGAGAAGCTTGTCGGCGAATTTCTGGGACAGGGCGGCGTCCCCGAGCATGACCGGTGAAATCGGGTGGTCCTCACCGGCGATGGTGAAGCCGGTGCCCGCCATGGCATCGCGGAAGTACTTGGTGTTCTCCTTCACGCGGTCGGCAAACTCGGTCGAGGCCTCGAGCATCTCGAAGACCTTGACCGAAGCGGCTGCGATGGGCGGAGCAATCGTATTGGAGAACAGGTAGGGGCGCGAACGCTGGCGCAGCAGGTCGATGACTTCCTTCTTGCCGGAGGTGTAGCCGCCGGAAGCACCGCCCAGGGCCTTGCCAAGCGTGCCGGTGGTCAGGTCGATCTTGCCGAACAATCCACAGTGCTCGTGCGTGCCACGGCCCCGCTCACCGAGGAAACCCGTCGAGTGGCAGTCGTCGAAGTGGACAATGGCGTTGTACTTGTCCGCGAGGGCGTGGACCTTGTCCAGCTGGCCGATGATGCCATCCATGGAAAATACGCCATCCGTAGTAATCAACTTGAAGCGCGCTCCGGCGGCATCCGCTTCCTGAAGCTTCGCTTCCAGATCGGCCATGTCGTTGTTGGCATAGCGGAACCGCTTTGCCTTGCACAGGCGCACGCCGTCGATGATGGAAGCGTGATTGAGCGAGTCGGAGATCACGGCATCCTCGGCGGTGAGCAGGACTTCGAAGAGCCCGCCATTCGCATCGAAGCAGCTCGGGTAAAGGATGGTGTCCTCGGTGCCGAGGAAGCGGCTGATGGTTTCCTCCAGCTTCTTGTGCAGCGTCTGGGTGCCGCAGATGAAGCGCACACTGGCCATGCCGAATCCCCAACGATCGAGTGCCTCCTTGGCCGCACCGACGACTTCCGGGTGGTCGGCCAGTCCGAGGTAGTTGTTGGCGCACATGTTGATCACCTCGCGGCCATCCTTCAGGCGGACGGTTGAGTTCTGGGTCGAGTCGATCAGGCGCTCGCGCTTGTAGAGCCCGGCGGATTCGATCTCGGCGAGCGTTTGATCAAGGTGTTCGTTGAAGGACGAGGGAAACATGAGACGGGGATACTGGATTCGGAATCGGACGATGAAAACGGGGAAATGCGCGGAGCGCTTGCGGATATGCGCGGGCAGTTTCCAGACGGAAATCATGAATAGTCCTTCTCTTCATCACGTTCCATCGATGTTACCCACTGAACCATGAAGATTCGGACGATTTCGATGATGATCCCGCTCGCCGCGTTCCTCAGCGCCCAGGAGCCTGAGCCCACGGCTTCCAACTCTGGAGGCGTGGCCGTGGCCGATCCGGACATCGGAGCTTCCGAAGTGCGGGATCAGGATCCCTTTGCCGATGTAGGGCATGCCTCGGGCTACGGTCTGGACCGCGTCCCGGAACAACGTCTCGCCGAAGCACGCGAAACGCTGAGGCTGAGGATCGAGGTGTGGGAATTGAACTCGAGGGAAATGGCGATCCGTCTGGATCAGCTCGAAGGGAAAGAGGCCGTCGCAGCCTGGCGCCGGGAACTGCTGCCCGGACCAGCCCGCCTGGTACACGCACCGGTCCTTTCCCTTGAAGCGAAGTCCCGAAGCAGCATCGAGAGCATCGTGGAGCAGATCTATCCGACCGAGTATGAGCCGCCCGAAGTCCTGCCCGCGGAAGCCATCGAGCCACTCCTCGAGTCCGACAAAAATGGCTCGCTGTCCGAGGTCATCGGCAAGCTGGCCACCGCTGCCACCCCGACCGCCTTCGAAACCCGGAACACCGGCCTGAGTGTCGAGGCGGAGATTCACCCGGTATCGGTCGACGACGGCTCGTGGGATCTCTCCCTCTCTCTGGAAGATGTCCAACAGACTGGAAAGGCGAACTACGGGGATGAGGAACTTCATCTGCAGATGCCGGTCTTCACCCTGTTCCGGGCTGGCGGACTCCTTCGTGTGGAAGCGGGACACTGGCAGGTGCTTTCCGCTGCAACCGCACCGCGAAAGGCGGAGCAGGCTGAGTCCGACCAAAGCTGGCTGGTCCTGCTGAGAATCGATCCCGCCAGGTAGCGGACCTTGCTTCGGCCGTGCCCGTGCCTCTTCCATCCTTGAGAGGCGCCGGGAGAAGCGCTACACGGGTGGAATGAAAACCAGCGTCCTCCTCCTCACGCTCCTTCCCTGCCTGGTCGGGGCCAAGCCGATCTCCTTCGAGGACCGCCCGGCAGGTTCACGACTCAAGGTCACCTTCGAGTCCCAGGGGTGTTTCCACAACTCGACCACCTACTTCGAGTTTCGTGGAGATAGCGTGCAGGTCTGGGAGCTGACCGGTCAGTTCGACCAGGGAAAGCCGGCCAAGAAGGTGAATCTCGGCACCGTGAAACTCAGCAAGGCCGACCTTGAGGGGCTCGAGTTGCTACTCGACTACTACCAGGCCGGACCGGAGGGAGGCTGCACGACTCAGGACACCATCCAGCTCAAGCTGGAGAAGGACGGAAAGGTCATCGCCACCGAGAAGCATGTCGACGGATCATGCGCGGCCTCCGAGGTGAAAGGCGTGCTCTCCCTGTGGGAACTCCGGACGCGAGCGAAGGAGGCGATCGATATCTGAAGAAGACGGTTGGCTTGGCCGGTCAGAAACATCGATTCTGCCGATGCCGATTCCTTGATTATCGATGCCCCGGATTGATGGGAATCCGATAGATTCCGCGGATGGCCCCCAGTGATCCACAGCGGGCGGAGTTGATCCGCCTGCGAGAGCGCCTCGAACAGATCGAGCTATCCCATACCCGGGAGATCGAATCACTGCGGGATGCGATCGCCGACCTCGAGCGGCGCTTGACCGTGGAATGTGAGACCGAACGGGCCCCCGTGCCGCCACCGCTGCCCGTGCCCGCCGAGCCGGTGGAGCCAGTGGAAGTCGTGCCCCCCATCCACGAGGCACCCGCGATCGAGGAAGAACTTCCCGAGGATGAAGACGTGGCTGCGATCGTCGCGCCACCCCCTGTCGCACCTGCGAAGGGAGAGATGGAGCTGCAGATCGGCAGGATCTGGCTGGTGAGAATCGGCGTGGTCCTCCTGGTGACCGGGCTCGTCCTCCTTGGCAACTACGCCTATCAGAACTGGATCAAGGAGCTACCCGCCGCGGTCCGGCTCGTCGCCTTGTATGTCTCGGCGCTGGGTCTGTCGGCCACAGGCTGGTGGTTGGCCAAACGCGACCGCACGGAGAAGTTCGGAGAAGTCCTCCTCGCTGGAGGGATGGCCTTCTTCTACTGGTGCACCTTCGCCAGTCACCAGGTGGAGCGACTCCGGGTGATCGAGTCACCCGTGGTTGCAGCGCTGCTTCTGTTGGGCTCGGCGGCTTTAATCGTCGGCACTTCCATCCGCCGCAAGGCACCGCTCACGGCAATGATGGGCCTGCTGATGTCAGCCTATGCCACCACGCTGCAGCCGGTCGGATGGCTGGCGGCGGTGTCGAACGTGTTCCTCGCAGCTGGCGGAGTCTATCTGATGCGGCGGCCCGGTTGGGGGGCGCTGGGGTGGGTCGGCATGGTCGGCATCTACGCATCCTTCCTATGGTGGAACCTCGCCGGAGCCGCCGGTGGCGAGTTGCATGTCTCGGGCATGTTTTTCGTCGCCGCGAGCTGGGCCATGTTCGCCCTGCCGGGTGTCATCGGCATGGCCGGACGTTTCGAAGGAGCCCTCTCTGCGCGTGGAACGGCATGGTTCGTCGGGATCAACAACGCTGCCTGCTTCGGGTTGATTTCGCTGCAGTGGTTGATGCTCGATTTCGATGCCTTCTGGCGGGTTCCCGCCGTCTTCGGGCTGGTTCTTGTGGCCTTGGGAGCACTTTCCCGCAACCGGAATGCCGGGAGCAGCACGCAGCTCAGCCAGGGACTCGGGCTTCTGACCCTCGCTCTGATCCTCAGGCTGGAGGGCTACCAGATGGCCGTGGGGCTGGCGCTGGAGTCGGTGGCATTGGCCGTCGCCTTCTGCCGATTCCGCCGGCTTCCCGAGCTCGCGTTCTCCATGCTCGCCATGGTGCTGTCCGTCCTCTTGGCGTTCATTCACCCGACGACATCCACCCTGTCGTTCGGCCTGGTCGCCCTGCTTCTCACCGTGACCACCGGGCTGTGGTGCTGGGGAAAACGAAACCTCAAGGCCGAGAGCCCCATCGCCATCCTGGCCAATGTCGCCGCCGTCTCCGGGCTCGCGGCGGCGAGTGCCGTCGCATTTCTCGGCTGGATCCTCCGACTCGATCCCATCTGGCAGACCGGCCTGACCGCACTCATCTCGCTGGGCTTGTCCTGCGGCTATCTGCTGGCCGGCGGCAGGCGTTGGCTGCCCGCACTGCGGGAAGCATCCGCCGCCTTCGCGGTCGTCACCGTCGTCCTGATGCCATTGCATGTCCTGACGGTCGGGTCGTTCTCATTCTCCGCGGTGGCCATTTGCGCTGCTTGCTCGGCCGCCCTGTGGGAGCGCCGGTCGGGGCTGCCCGGTGTGCACCCTCTCACCTGGCTGCACGCCCTGAGCTTCCCCCTGGCCATGAGCTTTTCGATTCACGAGTGGGACCTCGGCAGTCAACTCAGCCTGATCCTGATGTCGGGTGCCGTGCCCGGCATGGTGCTTGCGTTTCGATGGGTCCGGCTTCGGAGCCTCGAGGTGGGGGCATCCTTGATGCTCCTCCTCTCACTGCTGTTGATGCTCGATCTCGGTTCCAACCAGGCCGGGTATGGATTCCTGACGACAGCCTCCGCCCTCTTGACGCTTACCGCGGCAGCCTACCGCGAAAGGCCGGGCTGGGTCGGAACCAAGTCCGTCCATGGGATCACGCGGAGCACGGCCCTGGTGGCCTGGCTCTGGGCATGGACAGGCATGTTCCCGCAGGGATGGATCGATCTCATCCCGCTGACCACGCTCGCCATCTGGCTCACCGTCCACCGACTTGGATTCAGGCAACGCCTGCCCGAGGTCGGGCTGCTCTCGTTCGTATCCGTCGTCGGCTTCATCGGGGCACTTGCCACCGCGTCGTGGGACCAGGAAGCCATGCCATCCATTGCCCACGGATTCGGGTTCGTCGCAAGTCTGGGGGTGGCCACCTTCCTGCGTGTGATTCCGGTCACCCTGCCCCGCGAGGTCCGGCGGCTCATTCAGGCAGCATTCGCCGTGGGCGCGGCAGTCTGGACCACCCAGGCCCTCGCGGTTCATCTGGGCTGGCAACCCGTCGCCATCCTCTGGACACTACTAGGCTTCACGTACGTCTGCGTCGGACTGTGGCGCTCCATGGCGACCCTGCGTCACATCGGCTTTGCCCTGCTCGCGCTCGCACTCGCCAAGCTATTCCTTGTCGATGTCTGGGCCTTCGAGACCTTCATCCGGGTGATGGCATTCATCGCCCTTGGGGTGGCGCTGGTCACACTCGGGTTCTTCTACAACCGCTTTGCCACCGTGCTGAAACGGCTTCTTGCCGATGAGGAGGAATCAGATCGACCCACGGTCGAAGAACAAGGCCCGACGCCGTAGACCTCATCCCCGGAAAAGAAAACTCCGTGTCGGCTGGCAAGCCTGACACGGAGGAAAGAGGGTCGGACCTTGCGCTGCGGCAGCCCTCAGGCCACGGGTGGCTTGTCGAGCTGGAAGGCATCGTGGACGGCGCGGGCGGCGTCTTCGATGCGTGTTTCATCGACCGTCACGGCAATCTTGATTTCCGAGGTGGAGATCATGCCGATGTTGATGCCTGCCTCACCCAGCGCGCGGAACATGGTGGCGGCCACGCCCGAGTGGGAGCGCATGCCGATGCCGACCGAGGAGAGCTTGGCGATGCCGGCTTCGGTCTCGACCTTGGCGTCGGGCCCGATGCTCGCGAGGAGTGGCTTGAGCGCGGCCTGGGCACGACCGAGGTCGTTCGAGTGCATCGTGAACGAGTGCCGTGCGAAGCCGTCACTGGCGATGTTCGAAACGATCATGTCGATGTTGATCTCCGCATCGCCGAGGGCGCACAGGATCTTGGCGGACATGCCGGGTTCGTCCGGGATGCCGGTGATGGTGACGCGGGCTTGGGAGCGCTCGATCGAGACTCCGCGGATGACGACGTTTTCCATGGTGGGATGTTCTTCGAGCACGATCGTGCCCGGGTTGTCATTGAGGGATGAGCGGACTTCGAAAAGCACGCCGTATTTCTTGGCAAACTCGACCGAACGCGACTGCATCACTTTGGAGCCGGACGACGCCATTTCAAGCATCTCGTCATAGGAGATCTCGGGGAGTTTGCGGGCATTCTTCACGACCCGGGGGTCGCAGGTGTAGACGCCATCGACATCGGTGAGGATCTGGCAGACATCGGCCTTCACCGCGGCGGCCACCGCAATGGCGGTCAGGTCGGAGCCTCCACGGCCAAGCGTGTGGATCATGCCATCCGGGGTGATCCCCTGGAAGCCGGCCACGACGAGGCATTTCCCCTGCTCGAGTTGGCTGCACATGAAATCCGGCTGGATGTCCTCGATGCGGCCACGGGTGTGGCTGCCGGTGGTGCGGATGCCCGCCTGGCGACCGGTCACCGACATGGCTTCGACGCCGAGTTCATTCAGCGCCATGCTGAGCAGAGCGATCGATTGTTGCTCGCCGGTGGAGAGCAGCACATCGAGTTCCCGCTCCGGGGGATTGGCGGTGAGCTCACCCGCCATGCCGATCAGCTTGTCCGTCACGCCGCCCATGGCAGAAACGACCGCGACGACCTGATTGCCATCGTCACAGGTCCGCTTGATCCGCTGGGCGACATTGCGGATGCGATCGATGGTGCCAACGGAAGAACCGCCGTATTTTTGAACGATGAGGGCCATGGCCGGGGGCGGGAGTGAAAGAGACCTCGGAGCGCTTGGCAAGAACGGGATGAGGCAGCACTGACTGGACTTGAACGGAATCCCGTCCAAACTGGCGGGATGAAGGCTCCGGACGCCATCACAACCCCTGCCGACTACCTTGCGTGGGTGCCGGAGAAGCGACGGGAGGCGATGACGACCATGCACCAGCTGATCCGCCGCACCGCCCCCGACCTGGAGCCCGTCATCGTCTACGGGATGATCGGTTACGGGCTCGAGCCCTACCGCACCCAGAGTGGCTGCAGCGGTGAGTGGCCGAGGATCGCCCTGGCCAGCCAGAAGGCCCACATGAGCTTGTATCTCTGCGGCGAGGGGGAGAATGGCTGCTACCCAGCCGAGGAGGCAAAGGAGCGCCTGGGCAAGGTCTCGGTGGGCAAGAGCTGCATCCGCTTCACCAAACTGGAGAATCTGAACCTGGAAGTGGTCGAGGAGCTTGTCGCCAAGGCGGCAGCGCCGCGAAGCTGAGCATCCTCTATTCGACCGGATCGATCCACCAGACCTGACTCGGAACGTGTGCCTTCTCCCAGAGGTGGGTGGCGGCACCATCGGCGTAGCTGCCGCCGATGACATCGAGCAAGCGACCGCCATCGGCGTTGACGATGTGGTAGTAGCTGCCTGCCACGTGTTCCAGCCGCCACCGCTGCAAGGCATCCTTGCGGTCGGTCTCAAGACGGACCGGTGCGCCATTCTCGTTGCCTTCGGCAGCCAATACCAAGTCACCCATGACGATCCGCCACTGGTCACCCTCGGCGGGTTCGAGCATCCATTGCTGGCTACCCTTGCTGATGTCCTTCTGCTGAATGGTACCGTCGACCGAGGTCAGGGCGCGATCGCTGTGCTTGGCGCGCAACCGGAGCGGCGTGGCTCGAGGTGGTGTTCCGGCATCTCCTTCGGGCAGCTCGAGCGGGTCGCCCGCAGGGTGGATCTCGATGGCCGCACCACCGCCGGCCCTCAGGTTCAACTCCAACAGATGGGGTGACTTGAAGGTGATCTTCGTGATCTCCATCGCGTGTGGGTTGCTGCGGTAGTCCGCATCCGCCGCATCGGCGTACAGAATGGCCTCGTAGTTGCTCCCGGGGTCAAGGATGCCCCCCAGGTCGACCTTCAAAGTACGAGGGTTCTCGTCGTTCACCGCACCCACATACCACCGCTTGCCCTTGCGACGGGCGGTCACGATGTAGTCTCCGATTCCGGCATCGAGGATGCGCGTCTCGTCCCAGTCACCCACAGGAACCCGGCGGATGAAGGTGGCCGCGGCTTCGCCCTGGTAGCACTGGTAGTGGTCGGCGGCCATCTGCAACGGGCTCCACAGGACCACGTAGAGCGCGAGCTGGTTGGCTCGGGTCGAGAAGGGTTTGTCGGGCTGGAACGCACAGTCGAAGAGCCCCGGGGTGTAGTCCATCGGGCCGCCGAGGATGCGCGTGAAGGGGAGGATGGTGGTGTGGCGTGGAGGGTTGCCAACGAAGCTGTTGAACTCGCCACCGCGGGCTCCCTCACGGGCGACGAAGTTCGGCCAGGTGCGCGACAGGCCGGTGGGTTTGATCGGCTCGTGGGCATCGATCATGATCTGGTACTTCGCGGCGAGTTCGATGATGCGCTGATAGTGCCGCACCATGTATTGCCCGTGGTGGTGTTCATTGCCCGGCGGCGTGTCGGTGTAGACCGGTTTGTCCCCCGTGACGTATCCGGTCTTCACGGTGTTGATGCCGAGCTTGCGGTAGTAGTTGAAGGCCGCTTCGGCCTGCCGCTCGTAGTTCGGGATGTCTCCCCCGGTTTCATGATGGCCGACCAGACGCACGCCCTTGGAGCGCCCGTATTTCACGACCTCGAGGATGTCGAAGTCATCGGTCGGGTTGGTGAATTCCATGTTCCTCCATCCCGGGATGCCGCCCGACCAGCCCTCACACCAACCTTCGACGAGCAAGCCGGTGGCACCCACCTCGGCGCAGGCGTCGATGTATCGTTTTGCTCTCTCCGTGGTGGCGCCGTGCTGGTCCGGGTCATCGTGGTCCCACGTCCAGGTGTTGGTGATCATCCCCCACCAGATGCCCATGAACTTGGAGGGCTCGATCCATGAGGTGTCGGTGATCGCCGAGGGTTCATTCAGGTTGAGGATGAGGGACGATTCGATCAATCCGCCCGGGCGTTTGGCGAGCTGGATGGTGCGCCATGGCGAACGCATCGGCGTCCGGCCCTTGACGCGGATGTCCGAGTCGAACCAAGGCACCAGATCCGCCTTGGGAGACAGGTTGGAGGCGGCGTCCGCGCTCTTGAGTTTCATCCCCGCCCAATCGACCAATGCGGCTTCATGAATGCTGACATAACTCCCCTGGGGAGTGCGGAACGTCGCCGGTGTCTGCATCCCCTCGGGCGCGGCTTCGGAAAGCGGCGTCTCACGATAATCGCGTTCGTAGGTGTCGGGAAGATCCTCGCACCACCATGCATCCGCCTCCGCCGCGAAGTGAAAGGTGGTGCGTTCCTCGGTGATCGCAAAGGTGCTCAGATTCGGTTGTTCGGGCAGGATGTAGCGGAAGGCGACGCCATCGTCATGGGCCCTGAAGACAAGGATCATCCGGCGTTGGGTGGTGGCCGTTTCTTCGAGCTCGATGCTCAGCTCCTCACCGTGATCCCGGATTTCCGACTGCTGGCCCCACACCGGCTTCCATGTTTCATCGATGCTCCTGCTTTGGCGACGGATGACCTTGAAAGGTCCGGTCAACGGAGGACGATCCTTGAAGACAAGGCCCAGCGGAGATGGGGAAAGGATCAACTCGTCTCCGAAAGTAAGCGAGTACTCCGGTCGTCCATTCGCCAGGGAGAAGTGGATCCGGCACCGGCCATCCGGTGAGCTCAGCGTTTCATGATCCGTTCGCGTGACGATCTCCCACTGCGCACTCCACCAGTCCGGACGAGGTTCGTCGCCCACCTGAATGCCGCCTTGGCGATTCTCGGTATGAAGCATGCCATGCTCCGCCGACCGTAATCTCACCCATCCCTCCTCGACCTGCTCGACCGACAGGGTCGCTGCCTGATCCGGGTCGACGGCCCGGGGTGTGCCTTTCACGAAGCCGAAGGCCTTGCCGCTTGCTTCATGAATCAAGTGCACGGATTTGCCATCCTCCCGGATCGTCCATGTTGCCTTCCTTGCATCCGTGGTGCAGGCCATCGGGTCTCCACCGGCTCCGAGGTAGTGCATCCCGTCCTTCGGGAAGCGGTTACGGATTTCCACCGGATCGGCAAACAAGGTCGAACCGGCAGCCAGGAGCAGCAGGATGGATTTCATGATCGTGGAAATGAATGAGGCCCGGGTCGCCGGGACTCAAGCGAGTCCCGGCACCGGGCCATCTGGAGGAGAAGGATTGGAAGCCTCAGGGAGTGACCTCCTCGACACGGTAGAAGCGCTTGTCGCCGACGGGAAGGTCAACGACCAGCGTCTGCGTCGTGCCGCTGGCGAGGAAGGATGCGGCGGGAGTCACCGTTGTTGTCACGGCTCCGAATCCGCTCAAGTCGGCAGACTCACGAAGGACATACTGTGTCCCGTTGGTCAGACCTCCCACCTCGATCTCCAGCTGGGTTCCTCCATTGATCAGGGTGGTCGACTTGATCGAGAAGTCCGCGTTCGGGGTGGTCAGGGCGACCGGGAAGAACTGGTCCTGATCGATCAGGTCAAACTCGACCACCGAAGGATCACCAAGGTTGTTGGTGCCGAGCCCCACCCCGTCCAGGTCGACCGGTAGTCCGCCGAGGATTTGGTTGGAGAGGAACGAGTGGTTGTCGTTGTTGATCGCCGCCATGACCTTCATCGGTGCCACGGGCGAACCCAGGTCGACGAGGTCGATGCAAATCTCGATCCCGTGGATGGCTGCAGCAGCCGCAGCCTGATCGGCAGCTCCTGTTCCACCACCGACGCCCCCGGTATTGGAGTTGTTGTAGGCCACGTTGATGGGCAGCGTATTCACTCCTACGCCTGTCGTACCAAAACCCTCGGTGCCCTGATTCAACACGGCTTCGTAGGCGGTCCACACACCGGCTCCAAGGTCAGCGAAATCAACGTCGAACTTGCCGAGGCCACGCCTCAGGATGATGTGGTATTCCGGGGTGAATTCCGTATCGAACAACATGTCATCCATGGCACTGGCGCCGTCATTCCCCGCGGAAATGAAGGTGTTGTCAGTCACGTCGTCGGTCGAATCGATGAAGATCTCCAGCTTGTTGAAGTTGTCACCGAGATTGCCGGTCAGCATCAGGTAGAGCTTTCCATCGACCACCTTGCCATAAGCGGCATTCAACTCGTTGATGTTGTCTCCGAAATTGGTCTGGATCGTCTGGCGCGCGAGGAAGCTGCCATAGAGGGAATCCTTGGTCCCGTCGACGAGGGGCAGTCCGTTGCTGGCGGACGAATCATTGATGTCCGTCGGGTCGGTCCCTTGGAAGATCTCGATGTTGTCGTTCTCCCCGTCTCCGTCGCTGTCGACCTCGTTGGGGTTGGTTCCGGGGTTTCCCGCACCGTTGAAGGTTCCCGAGTTGCTCTCGATCCCGTCTGACAGCGTATCATCATCGCTGTCTGCATCGAGCGGATCGGTGCCGGTCTGGGTGCCGCTCAACCAGGTTCCCGTGTTGTTTTCCCAACCGTCCTCAAGGCCGTCGCCATCGGTATCCGGATTGGTCGGGTCGGTGCCGAGCGCGAACTCCTCCGAGTTGTCCAGATTGTCGGAGTCGTCGTCATCTCCTCCGCTTGCCAACCCGTAGGCAGCGAGAAAGCTTGGGAGATCCGGGAAGGTCGCGCGGGTGACCGAGTAGGTCAGATTGGCGGTATCGATGGCAAAATCATGGATGCCGCTGAGTGGTACGCTGACTTCGATGTCACTGCCGTTGCGGACGACTTGGTTGGGCGAGCCGTTGGCTCCCCATTGCCAGTGATCGGGATCCGCCCAGTCGAGACCATTGGTGAACTTGAAGCTGTAATTCCCGGTGGGGCTCAACTGGATGCGGTGCATCCATTGATACTGCTCGGTCAGACCCGTCCCGACCGGAGTCATGAATCCATCCGTGCCGAGTGGATCCAAACCGTTGCCGGTGGGATCGAAGGAAGGTGTCAGGAAGGTGCCGGCAAGCACGACATCATCATGGTTGAACTCGTTCGGGTCGGACAGATAGCCCAGGGCGGTTCCGTCGACCTCGACGCCGTCCAGGTACCCGTCGTCATCAGTATCGTCGTCGGCAGGAAGGGATCCCGTATCAAGCACGGACACGTAGGTGCCTGTTCCGGTTTCCACATCGTCATCGAGGTTGTCGCCATCCGTGTCCGGATCGTTCGGATTCAGGCCGAGATCGGCATCGAATTCCTCACGGTTGGTCAGATTGTCCATGTCCGGATCGTCGTCCTCACCCTGATCGCCGGGAGCGAGGCCGAATCCCTGAATCCAGGTCACGAAGGGGTCGGTTCCCGGCATGGTGAACTCAAGGGCCGGGTTGGGCGCACCACCTACGGCATCCGTCGTAAAAGAATCGGGCCAGTTGCCGATCGAGGTCGCGGAGGCGGACAGGCTGTCGACGGCACCGTCTCCACCACCGCCACCGGAGGTGTAGACGTCAAAGGCAAAGACCTCGCCCGGGCCGAGGTCGAGATTGGCGGTCGGCGTGACGATCTCGACATACTTTCCAGCCGCATCGGGCGTGACGGTTCCGTTCGTCCCGTTCAGCGATCCGGTCTGGTTCCAGCTTGCCCCGGCATAGGTCCAGATCTGGCCGTTGCCACCGGTCACTGATCCGCCGTCGTTCACCCAGCAACCGATCCATCGGGTCATGCCGGGAGTGAATTCGATCGGGCGTCCCCAGCCGTTGCCGGAGGTGTCGCCGCCGCCTGCCGACCGAATGCCGATCATGTAGTTGCCCCAGTTGGTGGCCACGGGGTCCCCATCGAGGTTGATGCGGAAAGTGATCTCGTCCTCGGCGGCATTGACCGTCACATCGACGGAGGTGATGTCGAGGTGAGGGTAAGGGTTTCCCGGCACGGCGACTTCGCCGGTGGCATCGGAATAATTCTGCGTGGTCTGCGCGATGGCGACGGACGCAAGGCCCAAAGTCAGGGCGGTGGTGGTGAGCCGGACACGGGCAGCGGCTGCTGGGTTGCTTTTCATGGGCTGGGTTCGATACGGGTTTGGTCTGGGAGGGACTCCCTCGATCCCGAGTGATCCTTCCCTATGTAGGAATGGCCATGTGGCCAGATGGGTTTATCGATGATTCACGAACCTGGCACGGTGGCCGATTCGGAGCTGAGTACCCTAAGCTTGATTCGGCGGATCGCAATGTCGCCGCGGACATTGACGTCGGGGCCATCGCCGGCAGCGGATGCTGGCTTGCCAGCGTCCACGGCGGCGTCAGCCTGGGAACCATTTGCGATGCGGACGCGATCAAACTGAAGGCCGGGGGCGATCCACTCGGATGCCAGTGCGGGCCCGGACGTGTCGGTGCCTTCGAAGAGCTGGGCAAGGCCACTGCGATAATCGTAGCGAAGGGTAACGGTCGTCTTCCCTTCCAGCAGCGGGCAGGCGTGGCGGGCACTGTATCCAGCCGGATGCAGGGCCCAGCCTTCTTCAGGACCATTCGGGTCCCCGACGAAGATCCGTTCCTCGTCTCCGGTGAACAAGCTGACGCCGGCCCATCCTGCGGAGTGGAAGCCCGCGGTATCGGGGTTCTCGGTTTCGAGGGTCAGGAGCAGGATGTGGGAAAGCTCATCGAGCGGCGGACCGGAAATGCCGGCAAAAGCGGTGTGGCGGACATTGCCACTGGTATCGAGAACCCCATTTTCGATCAATGGCCCGCCGTACTCGACCTTCCATGAACCCACTCCATGATCCGGGTTCTTACCCGCGAGGGGCGTCAGATCGGGTTCACTGAAGTCTTCCTCGAACACGGTGACCGCGCTCGGGAATCGAGTCGCGAAGGAATGGGAGGTTTTGACCAGGGTGACATCCTCCGTGCTCCACAGCGCCGAGGTTCCGGCATCCACGGTCTGGCGGGAGGCGGGCCCATTGGTCATGGTGACCTCGCCCTTCAGGACATGGAGTTCTTCGCGACCGGCGTGATCCACGAGCATCCCGAACTCGGCACCTTGGGATTCGGCTTCGAGGTGCTGGGTACGACAGGCGACCGACCGGCTTCCGCTGTCGAACCAAGCTCGGCCTTCAACGAGGCGGAACCGATCCGGTCCGAGATATTCGAGGCGGCCGGGACCCTCGAAGTATGCTTCACCACCGGACTCGAACTGGATCGAGGCGGATCCATGGCTGAGCTCGATGCGTGATCCGGGCAGCAGGCGGGACAGGTTCCGCTCGGCCAACTCGTGAACGAGCTGGCCGTGCGACTCGGGGCCGAACTCGACAAGCGGTCCGGTCACGGGCTCTGGGGAGAGAGCAGGTAGGGTGATGGCTACGGCGGCGGCGGCTGCCGCCACTCCGATCCAGGCGATGCGACTGCGGCGGGTGGCACGCGGCAGCGGCGCCGTATTCGGCTCGGATTGGGAAAATTTTTCCTCAAGCAACCCGCCTATCCGGCTGTAGCTGCGGTAGAGGGCACGCAGCTCGGGCTCACGGCGCAACCGGTCTTCGAATGCCTGGAAGCGGCGTGCGTCGAGCTTCCCATCGAGGATGGCTTGGATGGTTTCTTCGTCGGTGCGGAGACTCATGGGGAGACGTGTTGAAGTTGTCGGTCGACGCAGCGGCGGAGGCCCGCCCTGATCTTGAAGAGACGTGCCTTGAGGGTGCCCGCGCTGCGGTTCAGCTGGCCGGCATATTCCTCGAGAGTGACGCTTTCACAGTAGCGTTTCTGAACCAGCTCGCGGTCATGGGCGCGGAGCTTCGACAGGCAGACCTCAAGGGCGCGGAAGGACTCGTCTTGATCGAGATCGTCATCCTCCGCTTCGGCGGCAAAGAGCTCGGCCACATCCTCGCTGAAAACGAGCCAGCCGTTGCGCTTGAGCTTCTTCCGCTGGTCCATCACGTGGTTCCTCGCAATGGCGAAGGCCCACGCCTTGAAGTTGGTTCCCAGCTCGAAGACCTCCTTCTTTTTCCACAGCGTGATGTTGGTCTGCTGGAGAATGTCGCTCGCTCCGGTGAAGCCGGGCATCAACGACCGGATGTACGCCAGCACCGGCCCTTGGTGGGCCGTCAGCAGACGTATGAATTCCTGATCGCGCTCAGCGGGGTCCATCGCAGGGGAAATGGCCGGTTTCACCCGGAGGGTTTACCGAATTCTCCAAGGAATGCCAGATTCCATGACCGGCCGACGGCCCGGTGGAATCAACATCACCCTGCCGCGCAACCGTGTCGGCTCAAGTGAAGATTTCGGTGATTGGCTTGCCATCGAGCCCACCCATCCGGAATGGACGTTTGGTCGGCGACATCACCGGCAGATCGTGCGGAAGTCCCATCGCAAAGGCGATCGTCGCATTGAAGTCCTTCGCATTGACCGGATTCTCGATGACTTTCGATGCCGTCTTGTCGGTCGCACCATAAACCTGACCGCCCTTGATGCCACCGCCTGCCATGAGCGCGGAGAAGGCCCTGGGGTAGTGGTTCCGTCCGGCGTTCGGAGTGATCTTCGGCGTCCGCCCGAACTCGGTCGCCACGACGACGAGGGTGGAGTCCAGCAGGCCACCGGCCTTCAGGTCGGTGAGGAGGGCCGACAGCGCCTGATCCAGCACCGGGATCTTGTCTTCCATCTGGCTGAAGTTGTCGGCGTGCCAGTCGAAGCCACCATATTCGACCTCGACGAAGCGCACGCCCCGCTCGACGAGGCGACGGGCAAGCAGGACGCCCTGACCGAATCGTTCGGTCCCGTAGGCGGCCCGCACATCGCGCGACTCCTTGGAAAGGTCGAAGGCTTCGAGATCCTTCGAGTGCATCAGGGTCACCGCGGAGTCATAGACTTCGTTGTAGGCGCGCACCGACTTCTGGCCTTGGTGGAACTTGGTGTCGAAATCGTGGTCCAGCTCCTTACGCAGATCGATCTGCCGCTCCAGCGAGGCGTCGGTGGTATCTCCGCGCCGTTTCACGTTCTTCAGCCCTTGAGCGGGATCTCCGATGGGAAGCGGGGCGAATTGAGGCTCGAAAAAGCCGCCGCCCGGATGTCGGTTTCCACCCCCGACGAGGACAAAGGACGGCAGGTCGTCATTCGCCTTGCCTGCCAGCTTCGACACCCACGCGCCGGAGGACGGGTGGCTGATGGTGCCGCGCGGGGCATAGCCGGTGTGCATCATGTACTTCCCTTGGGCGTGGGCACCCTGGTTGGTGCTCATTGAGCGGATCAGGGCGATCTTGTCGGTGTGCTTGGCGAGCATCGGCAGGCAATGACCGAGCTGGATGCCATCGACGTTGGTCGAGATCGCATCCACCGGACCGCGCACGTCCTTCGGGGCATCCGGCTTCGGGTCGAAGGTGTCGATGTGGGTCATGCCGCCCGACATGTAGAGGTAGATCACGTGCTTTGCCTTTCCGCCCCCTGCCTGGAGGATGGAAGGATCCGCCGCCATGGCAGGCGTGTCGAACAGGCGGGCCATCGATCCGCCGATGGTGAGCCCGAAGCAGGTGCGTGCCGTCCGGCTGAGGAAATCGCGGCGGTTGAGCTCGTTGAGTTGATTGGGATTCATGGTCGGCGATGGGTTATTGGATGAAGAGGAAGCGGTTCGAGGTGAGCATGGCGCGGGTCAGGTCGCGCAGCTGGGTCGGGTTTTCCGCCATCGGCGCGTAGCGGGATCGCTCGGCTTCGGTCGGCATTCTGGAAAGCAGGGTCAGGAAGAGGTGGTCGATGCGCTCCTCGCTGCTCGCGCATTTCATGAGCTCACGGGCAAGCCGGCTCTTCTTGCCCGAAACGATGTCGGTCTGCGGATCATTCAGCAGGGCAAGCGCCTGGGGAACCGTGGCTGTCGTGTGGCCGGACGATGGCGTCTGCCGGTCGGAGCCGCCGAACTCGCGCACCAAGGAGCCGAGGCCGAAGGGTGCCGGGTACTCGGAGGCACGCAGCGGGCCGCTCTTGTTCCCCCCACCGTTGACCCGCAGATTACGCATGACCGGCATCTCCATCTTGCGGGCCTTGCTCAGGCGTTCCTTGGCGTCCGCGATCGCCCGTTGAGCGTCCTTTCGCTGCTGCGGGTTCTTCGCTTCGGCCAGTTTTTTCTGTGCCTCGCGGACATCGGCCTGAGCCTTGCGTTTCGCTTCCTCTCCCTGCTTGGCGGACTCGGCGAGGACCAGCAGGTCACGTGGTGGAGCATTGAGGAGATTGGAAATCCGTTCCTGATAATCGTCCCAGGTCCGCTGGAATTTCGAGGAGCCCGCATCACTGATCTCGCCATTCCGCAGCACCAGGAATGAATCGAAAATCTGCTCGGCGCTCATGCGGGTCAGGACCGGTCCCCGGAAGGCGAGGGGCACCCCCATCGCCGGTTCTTCGGTCAGGCACTCGCGCTGGAAAAGCCGGGTGTGGAACAGGATGCGGAGGAACTCGCGCAGGTTGTAGTCCGTGCCCTTCATCGTGGTCTCGAGGTAGGCCAGCACTTCGGGGTGACGGGTCTCCGAATCGTCACTCCAGTCATCGACCGGATCGACGAGGCCGAAGCCGAAGGTCCGCTGCCACATCCGGTTGGCGATGACTTTGGTGAAGTACGGGTTCTCCGGCGAGGCGACCCATTCCGCGAAGACATCGCGTCGGTCTTCCGGAGCCACGTTCTTCAGCTTGGTCCCGAAGAGAGTCTCGGCGGGCACTTTGTCTCCCGGCTTGGCGTCCTTGTATTGGTAGTCGCTGGGCAGCTTGAGCAGGGTGTCCGGGTTGTCGAAGACCGCGTTGCGGTTGAAGTCACTGAACAGCGGACGAAACGTCCCCGCGACCTTCTTGATCTGGTTCTGATAAGCCTGCTGTTGTTTGCGCAGCTCGCGTTTGGCCTCCTCACGCTTCCGCGCTTCCTCGCGGGCGGCTGCCTTCTTCGCCTGCTCGTTGGCCTGGTTCTTTTTCTTGTTCGGGCCGAAGCTGGCCGGAGAGGGTTTCGCTTTCGCGTTCGCCGGTTGCTTCACCATGGCCATCGCCGCCTTGCGCGCCGCATCGGCCGCCTCGCGACTCCGGTACTGGAAGCCGCCTCCGAAGGCCGCCATCTGGTAGTAGTCGTACTGACTCCAGTCGTCGAACGGGTGGTCATGGCACTGGGCGCAGCCGATCTGGCGACCGAGGAACACCTGCATGGTGTTGCTGAAATTGTCCAACTGCATGTTCCGGTCACGCAGGTAGTAGCCGACCGCCGGATCACTGCTGGTATGACCGGTCGAGGAAAGCATGGCGGACACCATTTCGTCCCACGGCTTGTCCTCGGCGAGCGATTTCCTCAGCCAGACATGCCAGCCGAGCCCGAACTGCTCCTGATTCGTCTGCAGGCGGAGCAGGTCCGCGGTCCAATTGAAAAGATGGGAGTCGAAGCCCGGGGAATCCACCAGGGTATCGATCAAGTCGTGCCTTTTGTCGTCGGATGGGTCATCGAGGAAGCGGGTCGTCTCGTCGATGGATGGAATGCGGCCGATGATTCCCAGGTAAGCCCGGCGCAGGAAGGTCGCATCATCGATGCGCCCAGTGGGCTTCAATCCTGCCGCCTTCAGGTCGTCCTCAAGCAGTCGGTCCACCCGCGCCGCCGCCTGCCGTACCGTGGTGTCCGAGATGGGTGCCGCCGCCGCGACGAAGGCGAGGGCTGGGAGCAGAAGAAGGTGCAGGGCTTTCATGGAATGAGATGGATACCATGAATCCTGCCAAAAAGTTGCGTTTGGACGATGTTTTTTCGCCGCGGCCAGATTGGGGTGATTCCGGCACAAACGGCCGATGACACCCGGCCGCGGCCCTCAGGTCTTGAAATCCCGGAGTTGGAACGCGAGGTAGCCAATCAGGAAGAAGGTGAAATTCAGCCCACCGAGGAAGGCATAAGCTTCGATCAATTTCGGCCAGGACACGTCATATTCGAAGAGGTAGACCCAGCAACTCATCCGCCAGGTGATGAAGTATTCCTGGAAGGGCCGGAAGAAGGGGAAATTCTGCAGGATCATGTCCACGAACAGGATCGCCAGCGTGACGATGGTCGCCGCGGCCGGCTTGATCCGGAAGCAGGAGAACATGAAGGCCAACGAACTGAGCGTGATCATGCTGATCCCGATCCCGGTCGCGCCCGATGCCAGGCGCAGCATGCCCTCCGTCCAGTCACCATAGGCGGCGAACACCTTCATCTTCGGTTCGGAAACGAACAGCCCCCCGTCCCAACCCACGGCCGCCCCCGCCATCAGGTAGCCGCTGATGCCGACGAAGAACACGAAGGTGAAGGTGTAGATCGAGACGGCCGCATACTTCACCAGCAACAGCCGCAGTCGGCTGATGGGACGGGCAAGCACCAGGCGGAGGTTCCCGTCCTCGGTCTCCTTTGCCACCACGTCGCCGGCGACCAGCGCGAAGAAGATCGAACCGAGCAACGCCATGCTGATGATCATGACCAGGAAGGTCAAAGTAAGGGAACTGTAGTAGAAGTCGGACTCGAGCCCGTTCCGCTCCATCAGCTGGCGCATGTAGCGTTGTCCATCGGTGAACCGGTAGACGACCACGATGAGCAGCTCCATGATGAAGAAGGCCGCGTAGCCCATGTAGGTCCGCGGGCGGGCGAAGAGCTTGCGGAGTTCCCCGCGGAGTTGTCCAAGGAACATCATCGGGTGATTTCGAGGTAAAGGTCTTCGAGGGAATGCCTGACAGGAGCGAAGGAGGACACGCGGACTTCAAGTCCCACCAGGGCGGCCACCATCACAGCGGGATCCAGCTCGGGAGGCATCGAGATCCGACCGTCGGACAGGATCTTGCAGCCTTGGAGTTCGAGGAACTTGGCAGCCTTCGGCCAGGGGTCCACCTCCAGCTCGAAGATCTTCTCCTCGCTCTGCAACGACGCCACACTGCCTTCATACACGCGCTTGCCCTTCTTCAGGATGGCGACGCGGTCACACATCTGTTCGACCTCGGCAAGGAGGTGGGAGTTGAAAAGCACGGTCATTCCCCGCTCACGACGGAGGCCGAGGATGAAATCCCGGAACCACTTGATGCCTTCCGGATCGAGCCCGTCGGTCGGCTCATCCAGCAACAGCACGCGGGGCATGGGCAGCAAGGCCTGGGCGAGGGCCAGGCGCTGGCGCATGCCATGGGAGTAGGTCCGGACTTTCGATCCGATGCGTTCGGTCAGGCCGACCCGCTCGATGGCATCCTCCGCAGCCGCTTTGTCAAAGGGCCCGGAGTAGCTGCTCAGGATGCGCAGGTTTTCCCATCCGCTCAGATACTCGTAGAAGCAGGGGCTTTCGAAGATGGAGCCGACGGCGCGAAGTGCCTGCGCCCGCTTCTGCTGGACCGAGACTCCTCCGATGCGGGCCTCTCCGGAGTCCGGTGCGACCATGCCGAGGATGATCCCGAGCGTGGTGCTCTTGCCGGCGCCGTTGTGACCCAGCAGGCCATAGATTTCTCCTTCTTCGACGCGGAAGGAGACTCCTTCGAGCGCCGGCTTTCCGGCGAATTTTTTGTGCAGTGATTCGAGTTCCAGCATGGCGGCAGATGATCAGGGGGAGACCGCGAAGCTCACGCGGTTGCCGGTGGTCATGTTGGCATACAGGAAATTCGATCCGGTGTCTGCACCCGGATGCCATGCCTCCTTGTCGATGACCAATGGGATGCGACCCGGGTCATCCGTGCCGAAGAATTCCAGTTGGGTCCGGCGCAGCCCACTCTGCGTGCTGTTCCAGATGTAGCTCGATCCGGTGGCGGCGAAGACCTCGCGGTCCGCCGGGCAGCGGAAGACCTCCTCGGTTTCAAGGTACTGGTCGAGCGTGTTCTCCAGCACCGGGATGTCCTCGTCGCGCGAACGTCGACCGGTTTCCAGCATCGGCATGACCTGCGAGTTGTCCTGAAGGTAGGATTCGAGGCCCAGCCCGATCTGGCGGAGGTTCGAGAGGCAGCCTGCCTTGTGCGATGATTCAAGTCCCTTGCGGACGATGGGGAAGCCGATGCCGGCCAACGCAGCCACGATCAGGACCGTGACGATCAATTCCGTCAGGCTAAATCCTGGAGCGGCGATGCGGGTGGCGGCTTTCATGCGTCGGAGATTGGTTACTGGGGAGGCCCGAAGTCGTGGGCGCGGAGTCCTTTCACCACGCCGTCCATCGCTTCCATCAACGGGGCGAGGTCGAGCTTCGTTTCGGCACTGGTTTCCTCGAAGTAGGCCTTCATCCCCTCCGAGGTAATCTGGTTCAGCAGTTCGTCACTCAGCTCCCGGGTCCGTGACATTTCCTCGGCAGTGCGTCCGGATTCGATGTCACGCAGGCCGTCCTCCACGATTTTCTTCCGCTCTTCGGGCGGCATCCCGTCGAGGGCACGCAGCATGGTTTCCATCGTCTTGGCCACGGTCAGTTTGACGAAGCGGTCCTTCTCCGCCGGTGCCAGCTTGCGGAAGAACTCCTCGCCGGTCCGGTTGTCCCGGGTTCTTTCCCGTTCGGCGAAATCTAGGCGGTTGATCATGTCGACAATCTCGAGGAGTTGATCTTCCCGATCCTCCAACGAAGCGCCCGCCGGAACCCCCGTCGACCAATCCCCGAAGTCCGCTTCGGCGATCGTCTGCGAGATCTTCTCGGCAGTGATTCTCTGGGATCCAGCCACAGCTCGCACTCCGATCACGACCGCCCATGCGACCGCGAGTAGAATCGCTGCCTGAATCAGAATTCGTTTCTTCCCCATGCTGCTAGGAGGCTACGATCAATTCACTTTCGCGCAAGTGCCGGAAATCGCGCGTGGTGTCGATGAATCGCCGGGACTGCTGAGCTTTGCGGAGTGCTCTGGATGAGCGGGAGCTGGAGGGTTGCTCGGAAAGCGGTGGCCGGCCACCGCACTCCAAAGACTCGCTGCGCTCGTCGGTTAGCGACGGAAGCCGGCCTTGAGCTCGGTGATGGAGGTCGCCTTGAGCGCCAGGGCGAGCAGGGCATAGGCACTGAAGCCGACACCGACGAGGAGCAGCATGGCCACGATCCGCTGCCACTGGGCGCCGTCGAACCAGCTCTCCATGCCAAGGTCCGCAAACCACACCACGGCTCCCATCGCCGCGGCGGCGAAAAAGGTGCGGACAAGTTGGCCCCTGCGCTTCGGACCCAGCCCCATCTTCCCACGGAGGCCGATCACAAGAAGCAGCACGTTGACCCAGCCGGCAATGGAAGTGGCGATTGCGATGCCGACGAAGCCGTAGAACCTGAACAGCACCAGACTGGCGATCACATTCACCGCCACCGTCGCCCCGGCGATGAACATGGGTGACTTCGTGTTCTCCCGTGCGAAATACCCCGCTTGTAGTACTTTTACCAATACGTAGGCGGGAAGACCCACCGCAAAGGCGGCGAGGGTGCGGGACACATGGAGGGTGTCCTCGGAGGTGAATTCGAGCCGTTCGTAGATCGGACCCACGAAGGCCTGCGGCGTGCAGACGAAGGCCACGGCGGCCGGCAGTGTCAGCAGCATGGAGAAGAGCACGCCCTTGCCGACCGCATCGTTCGCACCGAGCTCATCCTGCGTCCGCAGGAGCCGGGTGATCTCGGGAAGAAGGACGACGCCGAACGCCGCACCGATCATCCCGTTCGGCATCTGGAACAGGCGGTCGGCGTAGTTCAGGCTTCCGATCGCGGATTCCTGCGAGGACGCGATCGCGGTGCCGATCACGAGGTTGATCTGCTGAATGCCCGCGGCGAGGACGCCGGGCCCCATCAACCGTCCCAAGCGACGGATGCGGGGGCTCATGGTCGGTTTCACCGGATAGAGTCGAACTCCCTTTCTCCAACAGGTCACCCACAGAAGGGCGAGCTGGGCGAAACCTGCGGTGCAGACCGACCACGAAACCAAACGTCCGATCTCCTCGAGGTTCCCCTGCAGATGTGCCATCGGCACCACCACCCCGAGAACCAGAAGCATGAGGACGTTCAGGAGCACCGGCGCGAAGGCCGGCATGGCGAAGATCCGCATGCTGTTCAGGACTCCGCTGAGGTGGGCGGAGAGTGCCATGCACAGCAGGTAGCTGAACATGATGCGCGCGTAAGCCACGACCAGCTCGAAGGTCTCGGGTCCGGCGAGCGGCACCAGGACCTTGGCGAACCACGGCATGCCGGGGATCAGAATGACCGTGGCAATCAGCAGGATCCCTCCCAACCAGGAGAACGCATTGCGCGCAAAGCGATGGGCCGTCTCGATGTTTCCTTCGGCAAGGTCGCGACCGAAGAGCGGGACGAAGGCGGAGTTGAAAGCGCCCTCCCCGAAAATCCGGCGAAACATGTTAGGCAGGCGCAAGGCCGCATAGAAGGCATCCGTCACGATGCCCGTCCCGAGAAACGCCGCCATGAAGATCTCCCGGACGAGCCCGAGGATACGGCTCATCATGGTGAAACCACCGACGGTGGAGAGGGCGCGGAGCATGTTGGTTGAACCGTGGGTCGTTTGAATGCGCGGGCAATGAAGTCCCGATGAAGAACCTACCCGTTGGCCGACGCGCGACGCAACCGGTCCATGATCGCCTGACCGAGACCGGTTTCGCTCACCGGTTCGGAGACGATCGCATCGAGCCCAGCTTCATCGAGCACGCGCATGATGTGGAACAGGCGCACCGAGGCTTCGGGAAGCTTGCCGCTGCCCGGGCTGAGTGCTTCGACCATCGCCCACTCGTGGGCATCGATGTAGCCGGCCTTCGGATCGCCCTTGTAGCTGAGCAGTCCGTAGCGTTTGCCCTCTTCGGGCTGAAAGTCTTCCGGCTTGTCGAAGAGAAGCAGCGGCGTGGTCGGCGCGTAGTGGCTCTCCAACTGCCCGGGGGCCTCGGGGTCGGTGGTCACGCGCTTCTTCTTCAGGATCACCTTGCCGAAGTTTTGCAGTTCCTTCTTGGTCACCGGTCCGGGGCGCAGGATGTGGATGGTCGGCCGTTTCTCACCGGCTTCGATGCGGACGATGGTGCTTTCCAAGCCATCGCGGCAGGCGCCGCCATCGATGATGAGCGGAATGCGACCGCTGAGTTCCTTCATAACGGCCGAAGCGGAGGTCGGCGAGATGCGGCCGAAGCGGTTGGCGCTGGGCGCGGCGATCGGGCGGCCGAGTTTCTTGCCGATGGCGCGGAAGATCTTGTTGCCGCTCTGACGCACCGCGACGGTGTCGAGCCCGCTGGTCACCAGATCGGGCACCTTGTCGGTCTTCGGCAGGATGATGGTGAGGGGTCCCGGCCAGAACGCGGAGGTGAGTTTCTTCACCGTGGGTGCGATGTCCTCGGGGATCTGTGCCACTTCTTCCAGATCGGTGTAGGCACCGATATGGACGATGAGCGGGTCAAAGCTCGGCCGCTCCTTGGCGGCGAACACCTTGGCCACGGCATCGGCATTCAAGGCATCGGCTCCGAGGCCATACACCGTCTCGGTCGGCAGGGCGACGACTTCACCGCGCTCCAGCAAGGCGGTCGCCTCACGGACCGCATCGTCCATCTCCTGATCGTCGGCACATACAACGCGGGTCTCTTCCACGCCCCGTGGCATAGACGCCCGGCCCCACTCCGGCAAGCCGCGACTCTGCGTGGAGCAGCTTCCTTGGCACTGGACGCGATGGGAGGGTTTCGGCACGGTGTGCGTCATGAAGACTGGCATTTTGGTCGCTTTATTCGGGGTTTTCATGAGTTCCCATGTCGCGCAGGCGGCCGAGCTGGCGGTGATTCCCATGCCGCTGGAAGTCACCACGACCGAGGATGTGTTCGTGCTCGACCCGGGCGCCTACGTACACACCTCGATGTCGGTCCAGAAGGAGACCATCGCCGCGCTGTCGAAGGCTGCGGGCTTCGAGCTGGCCCTCGCGCCCATGGATGTCGCGTGTGCAATCCAGTTTCTCAGTAATGACCCAATCCCGCGGGAGCTGCCAAAACCGGAAGGTGAGGGTTACATGATCCGGATCCGGCCGAAGACGCTCATCGTCCACGCCGCCACCCCGGAAGGCCACTTCTACGGTCTGCAGACGCTGATCCAGATGCTCGAAGACGCAGGGTCCAAGGAGGGGTCGCTTAGTCTGCCGTGCGGCATCATCCGCGATCAACCGCGATTCGGATGGCGCGGCTTCATGCTTGATGAATCCCGCGAGTTCACCGGCGAGGCCGGGGTGAAGAAGCTGCTCGACGAGATGGCTCGATTTAAACTGAACCGATTCCATTGGCACCTCACCGACTCGGCTGGCTGGCGAATCGAGATCAAGAGCTACCCGAAGCTGACCGAGATCGGCTCCCGTGGATCCGAAAGCGACCGACGCCCGGATGCGCCCCGCCAATTCTACACCCAGGATCAGATCCGGAGCATCGTCGACTACGCGAAGGCCCGCCACATCACCATCATTCCGGAAATTGACATGCCCGGCCACGCGGACGCGGCTGTGCTCGCCTACCCCGAGCTCGGTGGCGGAGGGTATCTGAAGAAGGGAAGCACCGACAAATGGCCGAACTTCACCTTCAACCCAGCCAAGCCCGCCACCCTGGAATTCCTCGACACTGTGCTGGGCGAAGTCGCCGAGCTTTTTCCCGATGCCGGGGTGATCCATTTCGGCGGCGACGAGGTCCACTTCGGGTGGAAGAAATGGAATGAACTGCCGGACGTGAAGGCGCTGATGAAGAAGGAAGGATTCACCACCCTTGCCGAGGTGGAGGCCTGGTTCAATCGACGCATGGCGTCCAGGATCCGCGACCTCGGCTTCACCGTCGGTGGCTGGGACGAGATCGCCGCCCGCGAACTACCGACCGACCAGACCCTCATCTTCTGGTGGCGGCACGACAAGCCGGGCATCCTGTCCAAGGCACTTGCCGACGACTACCCGGTGGTGCTGTGTCCCCGGCGTCCGATGTATTTCGACTTCGTCCAGCATGAGTCCCACCAGAGCGGCCGACGCTGGGGTGGCTTCAACCCGATCGATGATGTCTACCATTTCCCGGACTCGGGGATCGATCCAAGCGTAGCAGCGAATCCCCGCATCCTCGGCATCCAGGCATGCCTGTGGACCGAGACCACCGTCACCCAGGAACGTCGCGACTTCATGACCTTTCCGCGTCTGCTCGCGCTTTCCGAGGCAGCGTGGACGAGCCCGGCGCGGAAGAACGTGGATTCATTCATGAAGCGACTGCGGAAGGAACTGCCGAGGCTCACCGAACAGGGCACCCACTTCTACGATCCCTTCAAGAAGACCCCCGAAGTGACCCGGTAGACTGTGGGTGGATTGGGAATAACCCGGAGTAACTCGTGGAGAACGCCGAGGGGCAGAATCCCCATCCGGGCTTATCGGGAGTTTCCCAAGGCTTCTCCCGAACTTGTTGCAGCCGTGGAATGCTAGAGCCCCTAAGTGGAACATGGATTTCGCCGGGTTATCCACATGCTTAAGAAGAAGAATCTCTTTGGTTAAAAAAGAGAACCTCCTCTAACGATGTGCACAACCCGGCCACCTGCCTGCCCTTCCGGACCGCACCCATGCCATCGGTCTGATCCAGCCATCGCGCAAGTGGAGATCGCCAGATTCGCGCGGCAGGATTCGGGACCACGACGTCCGCCACGGTGGGAGCCACCCAGCTTGCCATGAGGGCACGAAAAAGGCGGCAGGGTCGATGGACCTTGCCGCCTTGTGAGAATCGATTTCCGAGGGCCTCAGATCAGCATCAGGGCCGGCTGCTCGAGGAGCTTCTTGAGCTCGGCGAGGAAGGCGGCACCCACGGCGCCATCGACGACACGGTGGTCGCAGCTGACTCCGACATTCATGCGCAGGCCGGGGACGATCTGTCCGTCCTTCACGACGGGTTTCTCGATGGCCGAGCCCACGGAGATGATGAGCGACTGAGGTGGGTTGACGATGGCATCGAAGCTCTCCACGCCCCACGCCCCGAGGTTCGACACGGTGATGGTGCCGCCGTCGAATTCGTTCGGCTTGAGTTTCTTGTCGCGGGCACGCACGGCCATGTCCTTCACCTCGCGCGAAATCTGCAGCAGGGACTTGGTTTCGGCCTGCTTGATGACCGGGGTGACCAGCCCGTCTTCTACGGCGATGGCGACGGACATGCCGACGCTGGCGAACTGGACGATGGAGTCGCCAGCGAAGGAGGCATTCACGGCCGGCACGGCTTGGGCGGCGTTGATGGCGGCCTTGAGCACGAAATCATTCACCGAGTACTTGTTGCCGTGGGTCTGCTCGGCTTGGGCATTGATCTGCTTCCGCAGTGCCATCAGCGGTGCCACGTCGACTTCCACGTGGAGGTAGAAGTGAGGGATGGTTTGCTTCGAGGTGAGCAGACGCTCGGCGATGATCTTGCGCATCGAGGAGAGCTCGACGATTTCGTCCTCTTCCTTGGCGTTCGGCTGGATCGCCTGAGCGGCGGGTGCAGCAGCAGCCGGGGCGGGCGTGGTCGCGCGGGACTTGGCTGCAGCGGCGAGACCGGCAGCGGCGCTGGCCTGGCTGGATGGCTTCGAGGCGCCCGAGGCAGCGGCTTCCACGTCGGCACGGACGATGCGTCCCCCCGGGCCGGAGCCGGTGACGGTGGTGATATCGACACCTTTTTCGTCGGCGATCTTGCGGGCCAGAGGTGAAGATTTCAGACGCTCTCCGTCGGCGGACTGGGGAGCCGACGGGGCAGGCGTCGAGGAAGCGGGAGCGGTTTCGGGCTCAGCAGAGGCTGCTGGGGCCTCTTCAGCGGCCGGCTTGGCTTCGGCGGGCGCTGTTGCGGCACCGGCGTCGTCGCCATCGAGCACGGCGAGAACGGAGCCGATGGGCGCCTTGTCACCTTCCTGCACGAGCACTTCGGTGAGGGTTCCTTCGTCGAAAGCTTCCATTTCCATGGTTGCCTTGTCGGTCTCGACCTCAGCGATGATGTCGCCGATCTCGACCTCGTCGCCGACTTGCTTGTGCCATTTGATGAGGGTGCCCTCGGTCATGGTGTCCGAGAGCTTGGGCATTTCGATATTGATGGCCATGGATGAAGTAGGAAGTGAGAGAGGGTTGGCGGTGAAGCTGGGCCCAAGCGGGTCGCTTTTCCAGTGTTTTTGCGGTCAATGGGGGAAAGAAAAAAGCGGAGCGCCCTTTCGGGTGCTCCGCTTTGGAAATCAATTCGTCCGGTTCAGGTTCCCGGAACGATGTTCTTCATCGTCGGGATGAGACCCATATGAGGGCTTCCGGATGGTGGCTGGGCAGTCGCCATTTTCCGTGCAGCTTCGGTGCTGGATCCGCAGCAGCCCTTGTCGAGGCAGTAGAAACGGACGCACTTCGGGCAGCTTACGTAGACCTTGCGGGTCTTTTCCTTGTAGCGTGGAACCTTGGTTTCGGTGACTTCGACGAGGCCGCTCTTGGCATCGATCACCTTCTCTTCACGGATGATGTCATACCCGCAGGTCTTGGCCTTGTAGGTTTCTTCGTAGGTTCCGGCGACGCCTGGCAGGCGTCCACCGCAGCCGCATGAGGAAAGGAGAGTCGCAATGAGGACCGGCAGGAACAGGATCAGGTTTTTCATAAATGATGTCAGTTAGAAGAGGCAGCAGCAGGAAGACAGGGCTGCACAGGCAGCTGCCACAATAATCACGCGGAGGGTAAGCGTCATATGGGGGCCAATGCTAGAGACGGGTGCCCGACTGGCAACGAAAAATGTTGGCTGGAGCGGCATGCTCGAACTGAAATTGCCGCGATGTGATTACGGTGTCGTGACTTTGCTCGCTCAGGAGTGCACGCCGAGCTTGCGTTCGACCTCTTCGAGCGGGACTCCTTTGGTTTCGACGACCATCAATTTCACCCAGATGAGCTGGAGCACCATCATCCCGCAGAAGAAGCCGAATACGATGCTCGGCTCGAAGGCGGTGACCATCCGCGGGAAGAACATGGTCAGCAGTGCGGCGAAGATCCAGTGGGTGAAGCAGCCGAGTGACTGACCGGTCGCACGGAACTGGTTGGGAAAGATTTCCGAGATGAACACCCAGATGACCGCCCCCTGGCCGACGGCGTGGGCGGCGATGAATGCGAAGATGCAGTACGGGACGATGGCAAAATTCTCCGAGGAGAAGGCCCAGGCGCACATCCCCAGTGAGGCAATGTATCCGATCGAGCCGATGTAGAGCAGCGTGCGCCGGCCGAGTCGGTCGATCAGCCACAGACCGACGAAGGTGAAGATCAGGTTGGTGACACCGATGCCGACGGACTGAAGCAGTGCCGCCTTCTGGCCGAGGCCGGTGAGTTCGAAGATGCGTGGAGCGAAGTAGAGGATGGCGTTGATCCCCGAGAGCTGGTTGAAGAACGCGATCAGGAAGGCGAGGAGAATGGGGATCTTGAGGCGTGCCGACCAGAAGCCGTGGGTGGATTTCTCGGTCTTGGCGGCTGCTTCGCTGATCTCGTCGACGAGGGAATCGAGTTCCTGTTCGCTGGCCGACGGCTGGATGAGCTTGAGGACGGCGCGGCCTTCCTCCTTTCGTCCGGCACGCGAGATCAGCCAGCGGGGGCTTTCGGGAAGGGTGAAGCAGAAGCCGAAGTAGAGGATGGCCGGGATGGCTTCGATGCCGAGCATCCAGCGCCACGCGACCTCGGTGGGGAAACTACGGGCAATCAAGTAGTTCGACAGGAAGGCGACAAGGATCCCGAACACGATGTTGAACTGGAACATGCCGGCAAGGCGTCCACGACTCCCGGCGGGTGAGATCTCCGAGATGTACAGTGGCGAGGCCACCGTCGAGATGCCGATGCCGAGTCCACCGATGAAGCGCGCGATCATGAAGGAATTCACGTCGCCGGCGATGGCGGACCACAGGGCGGAGACGAGGTAGAGCAGGCCGATGGAGATGAGCGTCTTCCTCCGTCCGAAGTGATCCGTCGGGTAGCCGCCGATGAGGGATCCGACCACGGTCCCCCAAAGGGCGGCGCTCATGGCGAATCCGTGGGCACCGGCTCCAAGCCCCCACAGTTCCTGGATGGTCTTCTCGGCACCGGAGATGACGACGGTATCGAAGCCGAACAGAAAACCCGCCAGGGCCGAGGCCAGCGACCAGAAGAAGACCTTGGCGGTCGGCGAATCAGAGGAGGCGGATGACGTCATCCGTCACCCATGCCCGAAATGTCCCGTGATGGCGAGACCTCAAGGTGCTGACCCTGTTGACGCTGTCCAACAGATCAACTCCCCCGCCTTCCCTTGTTAGAGAAAGCGGTGGTGTACGTGTGCCCGGCTGTGCGGGCGTCACCCGTCGGGGTGCTCAGCGCATCGAGAGGACCTTGTCGAAGATCCGCTGTGGATTCGGCAGTTGGTCGTTCTCGAGGTGCGGGGAGTACAGGGCCGGTGCGTCGATGGTGGTGACGCGCTTCACGGGGGCGTCGAGGTAGTCGAACGCCTGATCCTGAATGATGTGGGAAACCATCGCGGATACACCGCCGAAGCCCTTTGACTCGTCGACCAGCAGGACGTTGTTGGTCTTGCGCACGGTGGCGAGGATGGCCTCGGTATCGAGCGGGCGGATCGAGCGGAGGTCGAGGACTTCCGCGGAGATGCCTTTTTCTTCCTGAAGCCGCTCGGCGGCCGCGAGGGCGTGGATGACCGAGCGTCCGTGGGCGATGATGGAAAGATCGCTGCCTTCGCGTTTCACATCGGCCTTGCCGAGCGGCACCACGTGGTCGCCGTCGGCGGGATCCGGCACTTCGCCTTCCATGCCGTAGAGAAGTGTGTTCTCCATGACGTAGACCGGGTCGTTGTCGCGGATGGCGGCCTTCATCAGTCCCTTGGCGTCGGATGGCGTTGCAGGAGCGCAGACCTTGAGGCCGGGGAAGGCGGCGAAGAGGCCTTCGGGAATGTGGGAGTGGGTGGCGCCGACGTTGGTGCCACCGTTGGCGGGTCCACGCATCACGATGGGCACGTTGATCAGGCCACCGGACATGTAGCGCACGCAGGCGGCGTTGTTGACGAGCTGGTCGAAGGCCACCGAGTGGAAGGACCAGAACATGAGTTCCATGACCGGGCGGACGCCGAGCATGGAGGCACCGATGCCCATGCCGATGAAGCCGGCTTCGGAGATCGGTGTGTCAACGATGCGCTTGCAGCCCCACTTCTCCCACAGGCCTTCGGTGACCTTGTAGGCGCCGTTGTACTGGGCGACTTCCTCACCCATGATGACGACGTTCTCGTCGCGGGCGAGTTCTTCATCAAGCGCTTCGCGAATCGCGTGCCGGTATTGAAGTTTGCGTGACATGGAAATTTTCTGGAAAGGGTATGAACTACTACGTTTGCCGTAGAATTAGTCGTTGAAGAAGTGCTGGCCGACCTTGGAGGCCTCGGTGTCGTTGTCGGTTTCCCAGTAGACGTCATCCATGATCTCCTCGGCCTTGGGTGCGGGTGATTGCTCGGCGAACTCGACGGCTGCCGCGGCTTCCTGCTTCGCCTCGTTGTCGATCTGCTTGGCGAGTTCCTCGCTGAGGACGCCCTCGTTCAGGAGGCGGCGCTCCCACAGGCGGATCGGGTCGTGGTTCTTCTTGTAGTTCTCGATCTCTTCCGGCGTGCGGTACTTCTTGGCGTTGGCATCGGCAACACTATGACCGTAGTAGCGGTAGGTGGCGATCTCGAGGACGGCGGGCTTCTGCTGCTTGCGTGCCCGTTCCATGGCGATGTGTGCCTTGGCACGGACCTGATAGACATCCGATCCATCGACGAGGTCCCAGTCCATGTCGTAGGCTTCGGCGCGCTGGGCGAGGCATCCGCGGTAGGCGGATGACCGCTTCTGCGAGGTGCCCATCGAGTAGCCGTTGTTCTCGATGATGAAGACGACGGGGATTTCGAAGAGGGCGGCGATGTTGAGCGATTCGTGGAAGGCTCCCTGGTTGACGGCTCCGTCGCCGAGGTAGGTGAGGGCGCAGCCTTCGAGTCCCTTGTATTTCAGGCCGTAGCCGAGTCCGAGTCCGAGAGGGGTCTGGCCGGCGACGATGCCGTGTCCGCCCCAGAAGTTCTTGTCCGGCGCGAAGAAGTGCATCGATCCCCCCTTCCCCTTCGAGCAACCGGTGGCCTTGCCGTAGAGTTCGGCCATGCACTCGTTCATGCTCATGCCGACGGCCAGGGCGTGGGCGTGGCAGCGGTAGGCGGTGATGTTGTGATCGTTTTCGCCGCAGAGCGAGAGGGTACCGACGGCGACAGATTCCTGGCCGATGTAGAGGTGGAGGAAGCCCCCCATCTTTCCGGCACTGAAGCTTTTGAGCGAAGCCTGCTCGAAGCGGCGGATCCGGGTCATCTTGCGGAACAGCTCGATCTTGTCCTCAGGGGTGAGGCTTTGATTGATCGGCGAGCTCGCGAAGTCGAGTTGCGGGGTGTCGGCGGAAGCAAAGGACATGGTCGGGGCGGGAATAGGGCCTGTTGGGGATCTTGGGCAAGTCTTATCGGCTTGTTGCCACGGGGGTCGGTGATGTCACCGCAGGCCACTTTAGGCAGGTCAGCGCAAAGGCAAGGGTGAAGAGGAAGTTCGAACAAATCATGTTTCGAAGGAAGACCCAGCTGGGGACCGGAGAATTGATCGGGCCGGACCAGAGAGATTGTTCGAGACCAAGGAGGTTCTTGGGATACAGCGGGTAGCTCAGCCAGGCAGCGATGCCGGTGACGACATGGAAGAGGATGGCGGCAGCGATGCCGGCGCCGAGCATGGGCATGACCTTGGGGTGCTTCCTCATTGGAAGGGCGAGGGCGCCGATTGCCACCAGTGTCAGGAAGGCGGTGATGACCGCTCCGGTGTCAGTGAGCGGATTGGATCCTTGGAGGAGGGAGGCAATGGGGTTGCTGAGCAGCCATGCGGCGATGGGAAGGATCCACGCTTGCGTGCCACGAAGGAAGACGATGCTGCACAGGAAGACCGCGGGAAGCGGCGAGAAATTCATCCATTCTCCGGCCGCGCTCATCAGTCGGAATCCAATGAGCAGCAAGAGCATGACGAGGGCAACGGGCCAAGTGTGTCGCATGCCCCCTTCCCTGCCTGATCGAGCCCTAATGAGCGAGCCGAAAATGTTGCCATCGGGCAGGGAAAGGATCATGGCTAGACCATGCAGTGGGAATGCTGGACGAAGATGGCGTGGAAGGTGCGGGAGAAGGCCTATGCGCCGTACTCGAAATTCGCCGTTGGAGCCGTGGTGGTGGCCAGGGATGGGTCGGTATTCGAGGGGTGCAACGTCGAGAATCTGTCCTATGGCCTGACCCTGTGCGCTGAGCGGGTGGCGCTGGGGGCGGCGGTGGCTGCCGGGGCGAGGGAGATCGAGGCCGTGGTCGTGGTGGCAGATACCCAGCAGCCGGTTTCGCCCTGTGGTGCCTGTCGCCAGGTGCTGGCCGAGTTTGGCGATCCGGAGGTTCTGCTGGTGGGACAGACCGGTTCGGAGAGCTTCCGACTGAGCGAACTGCTTCCCCGCGCGAAGACGGGCATTCTGGATCAAGCTTAGGGTTGCGGCCCAGCAGGAGGCGAATCGGGGCCGTGTTCCACGTGGAACAGTCGTGAGGGTTTCCCCTGCCCGCTTGGAAGGCCCACCCCGTGCGCCTACCCTGTAGCTTGGGGGAATGGACGGTTTCCTCGGTTGGGGGTGGCTCACCCATGGATGGGCGGGAATCGGGGCAATCGGCGGCATTCTCCACCCTGCGGGAAGTCTTGTTTCCTAGAGGAAGCCTGCTAGCGTCCCGCGCTCCCACGATGTTCCGCTACCCGAAAGAATACGATGTGCTGGTGATCGGTGCCGGCCACGCTGGTGTTGAAGCTGCCTTGGCGGCTGCCCGTCTGGGTGCTGAGGTGGCAGTGCTCACCCAGAACCTCGATACCATCGGGCAGATGTCGTGCAACCCGGCGATCGGTGGCTTGGCCAAGGGCCATATGGTGCGGGAGATCGATGCCTTGGGCGGAGCGATGGGCCTGAATACCGACGCCACGGGAATCCAGATGCGGATGCTGAATGCTTCGAAAGGGCCGTCGGTTCGGGCGCCGCGAACCCAGTGCGACAAGAAAGCTTACCAGTTCCGGATGAAGTGGGTGCTGGAGTCGACGCCCGGGGTGGAGCTTCATCAGGGGAATGTGGCGGAGTTGATGACCGAGGGCGACCGAATCATCGGGATCCGGACTTCTCTGGGGATGGAGATCGGTGCCCGCTCGGTGGTGCTCTCCGCGGGGACTTTCATGCGGGGCCTGATGCACGTCGGCCTGAAGAATGAGAAGGGCGGTCGCATGGGCGATGCCATTTCGACGGTGTCGGACTCCCTGAAGGCACTGGGGTTCCACGTGGAACGTTTCAAGACCGGTACTCCCTGCCGCCTGCACGGTCGGTCTCTGGATTTCTCCAAATGTGAGCGTCAGGACGGCGACACGCCCCCTCCTCTGTTCTCCTTCATGGCGGATACGCTGGAACGTGTCCCGGGTGAGGCTTTCACGCTGAATCCATGGGGAGACTCAACGTTCCACGTGGAACAAGCGCCCTGCTGGATCACCTACACCCACCCCGGCACCCACGACATCATCCACGCCAACCTCGACCAGTCGCCCATGTATTCCGGCGTGATCGAAGGCGTGGGTCCCCGCTACTGCCCGTCCATTGAGGACAAGGTGGTGCGCTTCGCGGAAAAGGAGCGCCATCAGGTGTTTCTGGAGCCGGAGGGTCGACAGACCCACGAATACTACGTCAACGGTGTGTCGACCTCCCTGCCCTACGAGGTGCAGCTTGATTTCCTGCGCAGCATCCCCGGACTGGAACGATGTGAGATCCTCCGTCCGGGCTATGCCGTGGAGTATGACTACTGTCCGCCGACCCAGCTGCATCCGACGCTGGAGACCCAGCGGGTGGAAGGCCTCTACTTTGCCGGTCAGATCAATGGCACCTCAGGATACGAAGAGGCGGCTGGCCAAGGCCTCCTCGCGGGCGCCAATGCCGCTCTCAAGGTCCAGGGGAAGGAGCCGCTCATTTTGCGTCGCGATCAGGCCTACCTGGGCGTGATGGTGGATGATCTGGTCACCAAGGGCTGCACCGAGCCGTATCGGATGTTCACCAGCCGGGCGGAGTTCCGCCTGCTCCTCCGTCAGGACAACGCCGACCTGCGCCTGACCCCGCTGGCTGAAGCGGTCGGGCTGGCCTCAGGCGAACGCACGGAGCGAGCCCGCCACAAGCAGTCCGAGCTGGCCCGCGCCAAGGCCTGGGGCCGGAAGCTCAACCACGAGGGCGTGAAGCTCGATCACTGGTTCCGACGGGGCGAAAATCGCTGGGATCAGCTGCCAGCCGAGATTCTGAAGGAGTTCCACGTGGAACTTTGGCCGATGATCGAGACGGAACTCAAGTACGAGGGGCACCTTCAGCGTCAGCATCTGCAGGTGGAGAAGATGGCTCGTCAGGAGTCGAAGCGGATCCCTGCGGGCCTCGACTACCACGCCATTGGTGGCCTCAAGATCGAGGCTCGGCAACGCTTCTCGGACCTCCAGCCAGCGACCTTGGGTCAGGCGGGTCGGATTCCGGGGATCACCCCGGCAGATGTGGCGGTGCTCGCGGTGTGGCTTGAGAAATCGAAGTCGGTGGAGTGCTGAGCTCGAGACCGATCAGCTTGGATCGGACCGAGGGGTCAGGGGGCAAGTGAGACGCAGCTTGGGCTTTGGCGGCCGACCCTTCTGAGATCGGAGTGGAGGGAAGCTGGCCGAGGCCAGTGGCTCGATGGCTGGACAGTTGCAGACTTGAAAGGTAGCTACTCAACCGATGATCCGGCCATGGTATCGCTCACGGCTGTTCTGGCTGGCTAACTTCGGGCTGATGTTCCTGCTGTGGTGCTGGTGGGACTCGATGCAGCACGGCACTTGGGTGGGCCTGAGGAAGGATGCGACGCCGTCCGGCGTGTCCGGGTTCTATCTGACGAGTGGATTTTCGGAGCTCAGCTTCAACTCGTATGATGATCCCTTCGTGCCATCGGGCTCGCCTCCTTTGGAATTCGGCCGGTTCTCCATTGCCAGCTTCCTGCAAGGCTCGGAGGCCCATGCGGAGTTTCTCGGGCGCTGGGAGAATTGGTTCAGGCCCGCGATGGGGCGGACGCCTTATGGGTCGGTAGATCCGTTTGCGTCGCCTGGGTCACCACCGATCGACCCGTACCTTGCCTACTGGTTGTTGGTGCTGGGTTATCTCGTGGCCTGCTCGGTTTTGCTGGTGGCGTGGCAGCGATGGAAACGGAAGAGGCAGCTCCGGCATCAGGAAGCAGTGGAAGCTGACGAGTAGTTTTGGAGGGTGGTCCAAGGAAGGGACCGCGCGGCGCTGCCGCGCATCTTTCCGATCTGGATGTTGGTTGATGCCTGCCGGGGAGATGGATTCCGGGCGGAGCTTGTCCTTGGTGGCGGGAGGTTGAGGTTGGGTTGGGTCGGGTGAACTTGCTGCATGCGCAGCAGCGCTGCGCGGTCCTCTTCCCTCTCCATCTCGCTTGGCCCCTGGCCCCTCAACCCTCGGCCCCTTGGGGGTGGCGCGCTGCCCAAGCGCCTCAAGGCAGACAACTCGGTCTACTCAATAGTTCCACTCCTTGGGCAGTCTAACTGGCTTACCATCAGGCATTTGCACTAGTGCGAGAGATTGTTTGCAGGTGATCAGGAGGTCGTCGTTGCTCTCGCGACGCACTTCGAAGTGGCACCAGAAGCGGGCGGCCCCGACTTCGCCAAGGCTTCCGTGGATGAGGAGCCAGTCGCCGAGCTTGGCGGGTCGGCGGTAGTCGATCTCGGTGCGGGTGACGACGGGGAACAGGCGGGTTTCCGACATCGATGCGAGATCCATGCCCATCTTTGAGGCAAGCCGGGTGCGGCAGGTTTCGATCATCCGGAGGTAAGCGATGTTGTGGACCACCTGGCCGCAGTCGGTATCGAAGAACATCACTTCTTCCCGGGTGGTCAGTTGGGGGCGGTCGGTTTCGGGGTTCATGGGCAAGAGATTGACGAAGGATGCGGGTCGCTTGCAATGCCTGCTTGTCGGTGGACGTATCGGGTTCCTACGATGTCTGTGATGCGACGCCTCCTTTTCCTCCTGCTGGCCATGGCCGGCTCGGCCTGTGCTGCCTTTGTCCCCCCGTCCGAAGGGCCGGTCCCCTTCCGTCGCGACAAGCTGCCGGTGGATGTCGACACGATGACGAAGCTGTCGCGTCAACTGGTCGTGCTCGCGGGTCAGATGGATCCGGACCAACCGGCGAATGCCCGAACGGTGGCGCAGCTCCTCGCGCTGTCGCAGGCGCTTGACCCATCTAACAACCAAGTGCGTGATTTGGTGGACCAGCTCAAGGATGGTGGCGAGGTGCCGCGCGGGGAGGAGCGCGAAGTGGATCTGGCGCAGGCACGTGCGTGGGACCTGTTAGGTTGGTTGGAGCAACCGGAGGCGGGTGAGGACGGCCAGGCGCTGGGGGCCTGTCTGAGCGATGTCCTGGTGAAGGTGGACCCGCAGCATCCGGTGGCGCTGAAGCGTGGGGACGCGGGCGAGCGCGGGGCGTGGAAAGACTGGGTGGCGGGTTTGAACCGGTTCGGGAAGGAGAAGGAACCGGATGTGGTTGAAACGGATACCGGCAACGAGCCGGACATGTCCGGTGGGGATGAGGGTGAAGACAAGGAGCCCGAGCAGCAGGTGGCAAAGATCCTTCTCAGTGAAGTGACCTGCTCGATGCCGGTCCGCTACTACATGACCGAGGAGAAGAAGTCGTTCACGCGGCCGGTCGAGTTCACGCTGAAGACCTGGGCGAAATCGGATGGCAAGAAGATGGTGGTGGAGCTTCCGGGTGAAGACTGGAATTCCGCTTCCAAGAGGTCGAATGAGGCGCTCTTCGAGTTTCTGGAAGCTCGTCATGGTAGTCTCCCGGATGGCTTGTCGATGAGCCTGAATCTTCCGAAGGGCGTCGCGATGAATATTTCCCGCAATGCGGGTGCCCTGAGGGGCTTGCTGGTGGTGATGGCCAATGCGGCGTTCACCGGGGTTCCGCCGGATGGCATGGTGTTCGCGGCGATCGACGACGACAAATCCCTCGCGGGTCCGAACCGCTTCTGGGAGACCATTCGGGCGCTGAGTGACGCCGGCGAAGATGACAAGTCGGGCGGGCGTCTGGTGATTCCGAATGCCATGCGCGAATACCTGCCTCCCCTGCTGACGCTGGGGAAATCCGACTTCTTCTTCCGCTATGAAGTGCTGCTGGCGGACGATGTGGATGATCTGCTCAGTCTGAGTTCGAGTCAGCCAAGCGAGGAGCTGCTCACGGCGCTGAATGGCTTCAAGATGATCAGGGATGCGAAGGGGACGCGATCGCTCGGTAGCTTCGTCAGTCACTCATCCACCCAGCAGCGCCTTGGGCAGATTGTCTCGGGATTCCCGCAGCATGCCTCGGCCCGGATGCTGGCACTGCGTGGAACCTCGAGCTGGCCGAAACGTCTGGACCGCAAGATCTACGCGATGGAGCTGCGCTCGGCACTCAGGCCGATGGGCAAGGTGCTGGAGGATCGCTGGGATTCGATGTCGAACTCGGCGCTGTCGAAAGCCGAGGGAGAGTGCCGCGAAATGCTCGAGGACGTGGAGAAGCTGTATGGGTCCGTGTCGGATCGATCCGAGCTGCACGATCCTGCCTACAGTGCGGCCAAGAGCCTTTCGAGTCTCGCTGCGGATTTGAAGAGAATGGATGAGAGCGATCGGGGGAAAATCCCATCCCGAGTCCGGGCGACTTATCTTGATTATGTCGAAACGATGGCCCTGCTGACCGCGGCGGCGGGCGACAAGGATGAGTACCCGCTGCCCGACCGGGAACGATCCCGCTGAATCTCTGAGCTTTGATCTTTCCATCTGTGATGGTGGGAGGTAAGCGGAACGCATGATTCCGCGTGTTTTCTCTGTTCTCGTCCTTGCGCTGGGCCTCCTGTGGGGAGGGTTGGCTCACGCTGATGCCTACCGGCCGCCTGATCTCGAAAAGGAGATCTTCGACACGAAGGCCGTCGAGCTGGACCGCTTCGATCGTTCCGGTGCGGTGAGTGCGCTGGTCTCCGTAGCGCGGGACTTCGACGAGGAGGATGAAGTCGACTTCGAGCTCCGGGCGCACGCCTTGGCGATCGCGGCTCGCTTGGATTCCGACAACGAGAAGGTCGACAGCACCCTCGAACAACTCAAGGACAAGCAGGAGACGATTTCTGAATCCGCCGACAAGAGCCGTGTCAGTCGTCGACTGGCGAGTGCGGTGCGCGCCTTGGTCCGCAAGAAGGACAACGAGGATAATCTAACGTGTGCGGCCTACATCTCCGACATCGGTTATCGGCTTGATCCGGAAGGCGACTACGCGTCGAAGCACGAGAAACAGCGCGACGAACTGGAGGATGACGGCCACAAGGCGGACTGGAAGGACATGCTCGGTCGCCCGATCCACAAGGCCCGCAATCCGTGGGAGCAGGAGGAAACGGTTTTTGAGAAGAAGGAAGTCGAGATGCCTGGCGGCAAGGGCGAGCGCTTCGCGCAGTCGCAGAGTCGTGTGAACGGCCTGGTGGTCCGCCAGCTGGGAAATGGCAATCTGGCAGGTTCGGCCTCCACGGTGAATGCCACGGCCTTGCGTGAGGACGATGTCGACGACCTCCTCTTCACCTTCAACCAGGACGTGGGTCCGATGATGGGTGGCTGCCTTGAGGAAGTGATCAAGTTCCTCCGCATCCGCTACGACAGTGAGCCGGAGAAGATTCCAAGCGGCTACAAGATCGAGCTCGGCTTCCAGGACAAGTATGTGCTGAAGGACGGCCCCTCGGCGGCGACAGTCTTCACCCTGCTCCTCGATTCACTCTTCTCGGGTGAGAAGCTCGACGAGCAGTTCGCCTGCACGGGTGACATGACGGCGGATGGCATGGTCCAGAAGATCGGTGGTGCCGCAGCCAAGATCCGCGGAGCGACGAAGCGGGGATGCAAGATCGTCGGCATCCCGATCGACAACGGCAAGGAGATCGGTGATGTGCTTTTGCTCGATGGCATCGAGCAGCTGCTTGATATCCAGATCTTCACCTTGAAGACCTTCGATCAGGCCTATGCCATTTCGAGGGCCGAGAAGTCCGCCGAAGTCACCGAGACCCTGGAGCTATTCAAGGCGGTCGCCGATGTGGTGCGTGATCAGGGCGAGGAGGTCCTTGCCAATGCCGAGGTGCAGAAGCGTCTTGAAACGGTCATCGAGCGCATGCCGAACCACCTTTCCGCCAAACTCCTGCTCCAGAAGGGCAAGGATGAGCACTCCAAGGTGCTGACGGTTGGAGGCACCCTGAACCAGATCGAGATTGCGACCTCCGCCACCCTGCGCACCGTCGGCCGGGCGGTCTTCACGAGTCGTTTCAATGACGACGATGAGGACGAGGGCGACGAGTTCGACTTCGACAAGGAAGCGGTCAATGACGCGAAGGAAGCCCTCGAGGTGCTTGAGACGCTTGAGGAAGCGATCGACCCACGACTCAAGAAGTATCACAAGTCCGTGGTAACCATCTGCAAGTCGGTGGCCGATGGGCCGGGTGATGACGAGAAGGCGAAGGCCTATGGAAACCGTCTGAAGGAAGAGATGGAATCGATGCAGGCGGTCTACAAGAAGCTCGTGTCCGACCCGGAGATTCTGGAAGACATGGGCGGCTGATCGATGGCTCGACCCGGATGACGAATCGCTTCGTCCTCTGGATTTACTTGCAAATTCCTCCGGTTCGGGGCCCAGTCGCAAGGCTGAGCCCCGAACTTTTTTGCCCATGAATCAAGGTTTTCGACGACTGCTGTCACTGGTGGTGGTGTTCTTCATCGCCTTTGCGGTGGTCTTTCTGATCCGCAACGGCACCGATGGGGTGCGCCGCCTGTTCAAGGCGGGGGAGGATGGTTCCGGCTTTCGCCCGGAAGCCTTCACGCTGCCCGAGCGTCCACCCTTGGAGCTCGGCGAGGTCGAGCTCCTGACGCGGCTCAACGAGGAGTGCGCGCTTCTGACCGCCGCCGTGGTTCCCTCGGTCGTCAGCATCGACACCTCCGGGGTGCGTTCACAGCTTCTCTTCGATGGCTATGGCCGCCAACTCGTCCGGCCGGTGCCCACCCAGGGTCAGGGCTCGGGCGTGATCGTGACTCATGAAGGTCACTTGGTCACCAATCACCATGTGGTGAAGGGCCAGCAGCAGATCCAGGTCACACTGCATGATGGGCGTGCCTACACGGCCAGTCTGATCGGGGATGACCCGCTGCTGGATGTGGCGGTCCTGAAGATCGATGCGGAGGGGGAATTCCAACCACTCAAGTTCGGCGATTCCGACCAGGTGCGGCGCGGGCAGATGGTGTTCGCGATCGGCAATCCCTTCGGTCTTGGTGAGACGGTCACCCAGGGGATCATCTCCGCGCTCGAGCGGTCGCTCTCCGATACCCAGCGCGATCTGTTCCAGACCGATGCGGCCATCAACCCCGGCAACTCCGGTGGGCCGCTGGTGAATCTGCAGGGAGAGATCATCGGCATCAACTCCGCGATTTATCGGCCGGATGGAATGACCTCCGGATTCCAAGGCGTGGGCTTTTCCATCCCATCGAATGATGTGAAGGAGGTGCTCTATTCCATCCTCGAGCGCGGGCGGCCGATCCGCGGCTACCTGGGCGTGCGCATGCTGGATCTGAATCCCCGCATCAACCAGATGCTCGACTACGATGGGACGGGCGCGGTCATTGCCGGCGTGGGTGAGGGTTCACCGGCCGAGTTGGCAGGGCTGAGACCGAAGGACGTGGTGGTGAGTTTCGGCGGCAAGAAGATCTCAAACATGGCGGAGATGTTCAACCGGGTCCAAGGATCCCGGGTGGGCGAAACGGTGGAGATCGAGATTTGGCGCGATGGTGAAGCCATGACCCTTCAGGCCACGATCGCCGAGGCGGTGGCCGAAGTGGCGGCGCCTGAGCCGAAACAGGAACCCGTCCGTGACCCGAAGGAAATTCTGGCGGCTGTCGGCGTCTTCGCGACCGAAGTCAGCGGGCCGGGCGAGGGCGTTGTCGTTCGTGCGGTCACGCCTGGATCACTCGCAGCGGATCGTCTGGAAGTGGGCGACCGCATCGTCTCGGTGAACCGCACGCCAGTGACCAATGTGGAGGCCTTCAATCTTCAGCTTGCCGCTTCGGCGGCGGCTCAGGTGACGGCGCTCGAGCTCCTTCGCGATGGCCGACCGGTGCGGGTGCTGATCCCGCCGGTCCCCCGCCAGCAGGGCTCGGCCGACGCCACCTCTCGTCGGAAACGATAAACCACGACCCGTTCCTCCGTTCTCATCTGCGGCGGGACACCCCGTCTGACCCATGATGTCCCGTTCCCAACTCCCCATGATCCTGGGCGCGCTCGCCTTGGGCGCGCTGGTCACCTTCCTGTATCTCAACCGCCACGCGAAGCCGACCCCCGAGCCGACGGCTCCCGTCGTGGAGGAGCCGGTCCGCGTCATCGAGGAGCAACCTTCCCCGATGCCTGAAGTCGATCCCATCCCGGAATTGGCCGAGACCGAGGGCGACGCCCCGTCGTCGCCTCTGGAGGCGCTGGAGAATGCCGGCCTGGGTGCCCGCAAACGCAATCCGGCTGAACTCATGAACGAGATCAGCGAGGCGCTGGAAGCCGGCGATCTCAAGCGCGCCGGCGGCCTGATCGGTGAATCGGCGCTGACGCCTGAGACCCGCGCCCGTCTGGCTGCCCTGGCCGAGGCCGGGCCGCTGCGGTTCCAGCACCCGGAGCCAGCCCGGGAAGTGGGTGAGATCGCGCTCAATGAGCACTCCCGCTGGGCGCTGCACCTCGACGGAGCGGAGCCGGGTCGCGACCGATTGTTCTTCGATCTGCTGCGCAAGGACGGCACCTGGGGGGTCGATTCGATGGCCCTTCCCCCTGCCCCAGGCGAAGTCGCTCCGAAGGCGCTGCATGTCGATGCTCTGGGCATTGCCGATGCCTTCCTGCAGGCCACCTTCCACCAGCAGTTCGAGCTGGCGAAGGCGTTCGTGGACACCACCCGCGTCTCCGATGCCAAGATCGCCGGCCTGTGCATCCTGTTTGAAGAGGGCAACTACCGGATGCGGCCCCAGAAGCCTCTCCGCGCCATGTTCCAGCGTGAGCAGGACGCCGGGTTCCTTGCCAATGTGCTGGCGGGTGACGGGTCGGAGCTCGCCCAGTTTTCCATGACCCTGCGTCGCGGTGATGCCGATGAGACCTGGCGCGTGACCGAGATCAATCTGGATCAACTGCTCGCTGACTATGCCCGCCGGGTCGCTGGGGGCGACGTTCACTACACCCCGCTGCTGAAGAACCCGAAGGGCGGCGATACGCTGGTCCTCTACTTTGATTTCGATGCCGCCGGGCTCACCCCGCGAACCGAGCGCCAGCTGGAAATCGTGGCCGACCTGCTGCGTCTGGACACCGAGAAGAAGCTGACCATTTCCGGTCACACCGATGCCCTCGGCACGGAGGACTACAACGAGAAACTCTCGTCGGAACGCGCGCTGAGCGTCCGTGACTTTCTGATCCGCTGCGGTGTCGAACCAAAGCAGATCGTGACCGTCGGAGAAGGCCAGACCCAACCGCGCCGGCCGAACTTCACCGAAAGTGGTGAGGACAACCCCGATGGCCGCCGCGCCAACCGGCGCTCGGAAATCTATCTGGATTTCTGACCGCCATGAGGGAGTTGATGAAACCGAGAGTGCTTGTTGGCGGGCTGTTGTGGGCCCTCGGGCTCTTCTTGGTTCAAATTTCGACGACCACCCTGTTCCGTGGTGCCGAAGCCGCGACCCGCTATCGGGATGCCCTCGCCCCGCATGTGCATGAGCCATCCGGGATCATCTCCGGGACCATCGATGGCGAAAGCGATCGGGACATCCGCATTCCGTGGGAGACGGGAGGCAGCCTCTGGGTCGCGCAGCGGAGCATGGATGGGCAGCTTCTGGATCCGAATGCAGCGAGGTGGCTCAACTACCTCGGCGTGGGCGTGTTCATCGCAGGGCTGGCCCTGTTGCGAAAAGGTGCGGGTGACCCCGATGAGAAACGCGAACCAAAGCCGTCCCCGTGAACCTGGGGAATCGCATATGATCTTGTCCCATTTCAAATCGGTTTCATGGTGGGGGTGCGTCGGGTGCGATCTGCAGCGTTCCTGAAACTACTAGTTTTATCGTAATTTGAAGCTCTTCAATCCAGTCACGATTTCCTTGATCCTGCTCGGTGGTCTCATGATCTTCGTCGCGATCTGGCGGGGTCCCTCGCATGATCTTCCCGCCATCGAGTCACTGGCGAACTACCAGACGGCGGATGCCCCCCTGCTCCTGCCGGAGGACGGCCAGCCACGGCACCGGCTCCATCAGCTCAGTGCCTGGGACCGGGTGAAGCTGCCGCGGGCGGCCCGCTTCGATTCCCCGATGGGGAGCGAGACCGGTGGGCTCACCTACAATGCGCAGAAATTCTGGGAGATGAATGACAAGCGCGGCGGCCACCACACTGGCGACGACCTGAATGGCATCGGCGGGATGAATTCGGATCTCGGTGACCCGGTGTTTGCGACGGCGGATGGTCTCGTGCTCTATGCCGGTGAGCCTTCACCAGGCTGGGGAAAGACCCTCGTGGTCGGCCATCACACGACGGATGGACGCTCGCTCCACAGCATGTATGCTCACCTCGACCAGATGGATGTGGCGGTGGGGACGACCGTGGAGCGGGGTCAGCGGATCGGCAAGGTCGGGACGGCCAATGGTTACTACCCTGCCCACCTTCATTTCGAGATGCGCGAAAGCGACGGGGTGGACATCGGAGGAGGCTACAGCATGCTGCCGCTCAACCGCTTGAATCCCAGCGAAACGATCGTCGCGCTGCGGGGTGCCCCGGAGGATCGCCCTGCGCCATCCATCCTCCCCTACGCGATGGACAAGGACAGCCCGTGGAACCGTCTCGAGCTTTCGCCCGAGGATGCCGCCCGTCTCGGCGAGATCTTTGATGGGAACGGCAAGTGATTCCGCGGAGTTTCCCGCTGCGAAAGAAAGATCGGGACCCGGGTGACGCTTGCCCGGCAGATGACATGGGGAATCAAGATGGTCTGCCTGCTCGCCTTGGCGGTTTTCGCCAGCGCGGAGGATGGTGCGGTGAAACTGGAGCTCACTCCGGAGCAAGCCGACGGGTTTCTCAGCGTGGAGCAGCGTCGCCTGCTTGGTGATTGGCTCGCCCACCCAGATCAGGCGTGGCCCGGCGATGACAGCTGGCCTGCACTCACCAATGCGGATGATGTCGCTCGGGCCCGCGCTGAATTGTGGTCGATGCTGCGCGAGTTCCGCCGGAAGGATCCGACCGCCGAGGAGTTGGGCCCCCTTCCTCCCACCTTGGCCGAAGTCGTGGCCCAGGCGAAGGACGGAAAGGGTGGCTTGGAACCCGGGGTGCTGAGCCTCGGAGAACACCGCATGCCATTCGTCGTCCTGCGCAAGGAGACCGAACCGGTTCCCGAGCAGGGCCGGGCACTGTATTTCTGCATGCACGGCGGCGGACAGAACAACAAGGCCGAGGGCCCGCATTCATGGGCGGTGAACAGCCGGGAGTGGCAGTCCCAGGCCGGCCTTGCCGCTCAGGTGTACGAGGGTGAGGGCCTGTTCTTCATCCCTCGCATGGCGGATGATCGACTGGGCCGCTGGTGGCACGCGCATGTGCAGGACGCCATCGACATGGTCGTGGAACACGGCATCCGCGAATGGAACGTCGATCCCAACCGCGTTTACCTGATGGGCGTCTCGGAGGGGTGCTATGGCACTCAGATCCTCGGGCCGTTCATGGCGGACCGATTCGGTGGGGCGAATGCCATGGCCGGGGGCGTCGGCAAGGACGTGCCCGCCGAGAACCTGCGCAATCTCGCCTTCCGCACCGACGTTGGCGAGAACGACACGACCTTCAACCGGGTGGGCCTGGCCAAGGAGTTCCACCAGCGGATGGATGAGTTCAAAAAACTGTACGGCGGCTACGAGCACGAAGTGAACGTGCAGGTGGGGAAGGGCCACGGCATCGACTATCGGCCCGGCAGCGAGTGGATGATTGCGCATCGGCGCGAAGCCAGACCGGACACGGTGGTCTGGACGTCCAGGAACCTCGGTGGGAACCGTCGCAGTGCCTTCTATTGGCTGGGTCTGAGCGACGCCGGCATCGAGGGGCGCATCCCGATGGCGGCGCGGCTGAACAAGGACGCCAATCGAGTGGACCTGAAATGGCCCGCGGCCGAGACCGAAGCCGATCTCGACGAGGTGGCCGTGCGCGTCCTGCTCGATGACCAGATGCTCGATCTCGGCAAGCCCGTGAAGATCGCAGTGAACGGCGAGCCGGCCTTCTCCGGGATTCCTGAGCGAAAGCTCGAGACCTTGGCGAGAACGCTCGTCGAGCGGGGTGATCCCACCATGGCCTTTCCGGTGGAGATCGTGGTCGAACCGTCGAGCCCCGAGCAGTGACCTGCCCACACGGGCAAAAAAAGTGCTGCCAGGGAACCGCGGCAAATCCGGACAAACTACCGTTGCTCCGATCAAGGCCTGGCGGGGTTCGTCTGCCGAACCTCCACGGCCCCTGACAGCGGCGGAAGTAAACGAGCGGGAAGCCCGCGGCGCAAGCGGATTTGTCAGCCCCCGGCGTCGGGACCTACGCAGGCCACGAATGCATCTCCCGGAAGGCGCGTGAACGCATCCCCCGGTGAGTCAAATCGCGTCGGAATACCGGGGCAGAGCGGGAGACCGCGAGGCTCAGGCCGGTGCTCGGTCCCGGAGTGCGCTCGGCTTGCTGCATGAAATGACCAGCAAACCGGAAACTGTTAGAAAAGCAGATGATCTACTACGGTTGCTGGAGTTCATCCGGGTCGGGCATTCTTGAAGTCGTCGACCGGTGGATCGCCGCCGCAACCTGATACGTCCCCCCTGCCCCATTCCAGTTCCGGATCCACCCTTTGCGCGATCCGGGCTTGCCTCTTGGGCCGATCTGACTCGGCATGGCATTCCTCATGGGAGCGACCCGGAATCATCAACTCGACGGCTGGCGCGCCATCGCCGTCGTGGGTGTGATGTGGCTCCACTGGGCGATTCCCAAGTGGCGCGGGGGCATTCCGTTCGAGATCGGGCTCTATTTCTTCCTGACGCTCACCGGATTCCTCATCACCCGCATCCTGCTCAGGACCAGGGAGCAGGGCGAGGCCAGCGGACAGCCATGGATGCTCCGATCCTTCCGCGACTTCCAATGGCGGCGCGCCCTCAGGATCCTGATCCCCTGCTACGCGGCCATGCTCTTCGGCTTGCTCGTGCGTGCCCCGGATCTAACGGCCCATCCCTGGGTTTACTTCCTCCACGTGTCGAACTTCCACATCGCGTGGCTCCCGGAGTGGCCCTTCGGGACCTCCCACTACTGGACGCTCGCCATCCAGCAGCAGTTTTACCTGCTGTGGCCGCTGGTGATCTTCCTGACCCCGCGCAGGCTGTTGGGTGCCTCGCTGTTCATGCTGGCGGCCCTGGCTCCCCTCTCGCGGGTCATCCTTCAGCATCGATTTCCCGAGATCCATCACCCGGGGGCCATCACGCTCTGCGCGCTCGACTATCTCGCCGGCGGATCGCTCCTCGCGCTGGCGATGCACCGCGGGATGAAGACCGATGACCGGCGCTTGAAGGGCGCCTCGTGGATCTGCCTTGTCGCCTACGCGGTGCTCTACACGCTCGACTGGAATGGTCGCCCGGTCCCGGGCCTGCGTCACCTCCAGCAAACGTTCCTGACGGTCTCGATGGCCGGGCTCATCGCCGCGACCCTGCACGGCTTCCGCGGCTGGCTGGGTCGCTTCCTGACTCACCCGTGGGTCCTCCATGTGTCGAAGCTCAGCTACTCGCTCTACCTCTTCCACTGCCTCGTGCCCATGGGCCTCGGCTTTGTCGTGCCGATGCTGTGGGACATCGATGGGACCCTGGGCACCGCGACCCGCCTGCTCTGCTTCTTCCTCACCTCCTGGGGTGTCAGCTGGCTGAGCTGGAAATACATCGAGCAGCCACTGGATCACATCCGACGACGCCCGAATTCCGAGAAAGAGGCGTGAAAACTCACCTTTCTGCACAATAAAATTGATCGATAACCGTCGGGTTGTCCTTCAGCATCAGCCCATCTCAGGAAGTCGCCATGAAAGCACTCGTCAAAGCCACCGCCGGTCCCGGCCTCGATCTGCAGGATGTTCCCATGCCGGATGTGGGTCCGAATGATGTTCGCATCAAGATCAAGAAGACCTCCATTTGCGGGACCGATGTCCACATCTGGAAATGGGACGCATGGGCCGAACGCACGATCCCGGTGCCCATGCACGTCGGTCACGAATTCTGCGGCGTGGTGGAAGCCGTGGGCAGTGGAGTCACCGGCATTACTCCCGGTGAGCTCGTCTCGGGCGAAGGTCACATCGTCTGCAATCATTGCCGCAACTGCCTTGCCGGTCGCCGCCACCTCTGTCCGAACACGCTTGGAGTGGGAGTGAATCGGCCCGGCGCCTTCGCCGAGTACCTGTCGATCCCGCAGCAGAATGTTTACAAGGTCGACCCATCCATTCCGGAGGATGTCATCTCGCTCTTCGACCCATTGGGAAATGCGGTCCACACCGCCCTTTCGTGGGACCTTGTGGCCGAGGACGTCCTGATCACGGGAGCCGGCCCGATCGGGTGCATGGCGGCCGCCATCTGCCGCTTCGCCGGTGCCCGCCACGTGGTGGTGACCGACGTGAACCCGTATCGTCTCGATCTCGCGAAAAAACTCGGTGCCACCCGTGCCGTGGACGTGTCCAGGGAATCTCTAACCGATGTGACCCGTGAACTGGGCATGAAGGAAGGCTTCGACATCGGACTTGAGATGTCCGGTCACCCATCGGGCCTGAACGACATTCTCGAGCACAGCTCGAACGGCGCCCGCGTCTCCCTGCTTGGCATCTTCCCTGAGAAGGTGGGTATCGACTGGGACAAGGTGATCTTCAAGGGACTCATCCTGAAAGGCATCTACGGTCGCGAAATGTTCGAGACCTGGTACAAGATGGGCAGCATGGTCCGCGCAGGTCTGGACGTCTCCCCGGTCATCACCCACCGCTTCCCTGTGGAGCAGTTCAAGGATGGCTTCGAGACCATGATCTCCGGCCAGTCCGGGAAGGTCGTGCTCGATTGGGAAGCCTGATCACACAGGCGGTGGCCCATTCGCGCCTGATTGGTGCTGACCGGCGATCTTGTCGGAGTGGGTGCTGTTGGGTAGATTGGTTCCTCCGAGTTGGGCTGGGCACCACGAGGGTGGTCCAGCAGTGCTTGGAGTGTGCACGACCATGGCCCAGCTGAAATTCCCTGAGATTGATGCCCCGCCCCGGTCCGGGTTCCGGAATCTGAATGGGGATGGTGGACGAACGGAGCTGTGGATCAGTCTCCCGATCCTGGTGGTGATCACTGCCATCAGTTGGGGGTCCAGCTGGGTGTCGCGCGACACCGACCCTGGATTCAATTGGATCGGGTGCCTTCTGGTGGTCGCGCTTGCGTGGTACTCGATGCGGCTCTTCAACGTGACGATTGTCGAGCACTCGGAGGACGCGCTTCGCATCCAGCGGCGCGGCAGGAAGCATGTGATCCCCTACTCCGATGTGCTGTCGGTCCGCGAGTCTGGACGGTTTGCCGGAGGTGGCGCGGTCCTTGGCACCACTCATGCGCGATACGTCACGGTGACGCTGAAGCGGGCATATCCGTTCGGACGATCATTCTATTTCTATACGAAGAACGAGTATGGCGACTTCGACGGTCTGTCCGGCCCCGCCAAGCTGATCCAGAGCTACGCGGCCTCCGCGCAGCTCCAGGAAGACCGCCGGGATGCTGCGGCGGAGGATGGTTCGTGACGGCGACTGTCTTCCCGCTCCTACTACGTCGGCTTGGGAGGTCGATGAGGTTTCGATCAATGTCCTCGATGGGAGACCGAACTCCCCCGCCCCATTTTCTGATAGGCTCTCCGTTGGTGTTCCTGGCGGCGCTCTCCGGACCAGCTGGAGACGCGCTTGAGGTAGCCGATGATGCGGGTGGCGTGATCGATGTCGGCGGAGCCGCAGGCGCTGCATTGCTGGCGTGTGAGCTTGTCGATGTGTCCGCACTCGTTGCAGCAGGTCACGCGGACGTTGGTGCAGAAGTAGTTGCAGCCGGTTCGGATGGCCGCCCGGATGAGCTTGGCAAAGGACTCTTGGGTGGCGTAGCTCTCGAGATTCAGGTGCAGCGCGGAGCCGCCGTCGAGCCAGCGCGTGACGCGGTCGCCATGGAGGATGAGTTTGTCGAGGATGTGGATGTCATCGCGCTCGACCGGGTAGAAGTAGGAGTTGTAGCAGTCGCGCGGCACCTCGTATCCCGCCTCGCGGTCCCACCGTGCAAACTTCACCCCGAGGTTCTCGGCGGGGACGAACTCGGTGTTGAAGCGGCATTGGTAGGTCTTGGAAGCTTCGCGGTTCATGCCATTGATCCGTCGGAGCTGGGACGATACCCAGTCGATGTAGTCTGGGTTGTTAGAAGGATCCATGCCGAGGAATTCGGCGGCCTCGACCATGCCATTGACGCCGATGGTGAGGTATTGTTTTTCGGGAAGGATGCACTTGGCGGTGTAGATGGGCAGGAGTCCGGCCTGATCAAACTCGGTGAGGATCTCACGCCGGGCCACGAGGTAGCGGTGAAGCAGGTCGACCTGCTCGGAGAGATCGCGGCCATCCTGGACGAGGCGGTTGAAGTTGATGGTCATGACCTGCATGGATCCGGTCATGACCCCGCCGGCGCCGAGGGAGAATGAGAAGTCGTTCTGTTCATCGAGTGCATTCCGCAGTCGGCAGCAGGACGAGAGCGAGTCGACGCTGTCGCTGGTGTAGATGAAGAAGGAATTCCCGCGTGCGAGCTCGTCGGCGAGAAGGTCGGCAAACCCTTCATCCCGGGGCTCTTCGCGGTCGTGGACGAGCGCGGCGGTGACGACGGGAAAGGTCAGCAGGGTGCGTTCGCGTTCCTTGTTGAACCAGTTCAGGAAGAAGGCCTGGAGGCGTTCGACGCTTGGCCAGGACGGCTTCCCTCCGTCGGGGAAGACGAAGTCGCCGAACATGCCTTCGAAGTAGTGGGAATCGAAGATGGAGATGTTCCAGAACACGCTTTGGTAGCTGCGGGCGGCGGCGGGTTGATTGAGCGCGTAGACGACGTGCTGGAGGTGGTTGGCGATCTCCTCGGGATGGGTGTCGAGGTAGTTCTCGCCGTAGTCCTTGCGCGCGAAGTGGTCGAAGCAGTTGAGGAACTCGACGGTGGCGCAGGCGCCGGCGAGGTTGGCGGAGACGGCGAAGACGAGGTTGATGAAGCTGCCGCAGAAGGATGCGAGATGCTTGGGAGCCTCGCTTTCACCGCCGAGTGGGACCAAGCCGTGCTGGAGCATGGGGAAGAGGCTGATGCTCGCGCAGTAGGGCATGAAGGGTGCGGTCTCGTCGTGGGTGTAGATCTCGTGGCGTTCGAGCTGTTGGAGGTAGCGGTCGGAGGTCTCCTGGTCGAATCGCTCGACGAGCTTGCGCTGCATCAGGGCTCGGTGGATGCGGATGTTCTCCTGCTTGTGGATCTCCGAGGCGAGGACGGCGGCATTCTTGCAGCTGACGTTGGCATTCGCGTCGACGAGGCTGCCGTCGGCGGAGTTGTTCGCGGCGATGTAGTGATCGATGAAGTCGAGGGGTGTTTGCATGGGTGAGGATGGGTGGGTGAGGGGAGGATGAGGATTCAGGCGGCGGCGCGGAGGCGCTCTGCGACGTTCTGGAAGCGATGGGTGAGGTCTTCGCCGGTGCGGAGGTCGAGGAAGCGTTGGTTGGTCTGCGGGTTGTCGAGCCCGCCGAGTGCGGCGATGTAGGGTCCGAGCTTGAGGAAATCGAGATGCACGGCGATGGCGTCGTCCACCTGGGTGGAGCCGGTGTAGAGGCAGGTCCTGTAGCCGTGCCGACGGGCGGTCCGGAGACGGTCGATCAACTCGTCGGCCTGCCATTCGCCGCCGAGGAAGCACACGCAGCTGGCCAGCCCGGCGTAGCGCTCGAGGAGCGACTGGAAGCTGGGGGCATTGAGAATCCGGCCTCGATCCGCATCGCGCAGGTCGGCGGAGTGGCATCCGGGGCAGCTCAGTGGACAGCCGGAAATGGTGAAGATCAGGGCGATTTCATCGGGCACTTCCAGAGTGCCGACGGTGTGGGCGGCGTAGCGAAGGGGTGAGGACACAGCAGCCACATGCTCCGCATATTCTGCTCCTCAACTCAAACATGTTGTATGGAAATGTTTATAATACACCACATGTGGACAAATGAAGTGCTGCTGAGTGGCTCTCGTGATTCCGGGAATGCTTGGATTTGTGGGCATTCCGGGCAGCCGAGCAGGGGTTCGGGCGGGTGGTCGGTTCCCACATCTTGAGGTCGGTCTGATGGGAGGGAAGCAGCCGGGAGGGCGGGGGTGGGACCTGTTCGGTGATGGGGCGGGAGGGAGCGCTGATCCCTTCCGCGGCGTGCGTGGGGGTGCCGTGGCTGATTTTCCCAATCACTCGGCATTCTACGTGCATCGGATGCGAGGACTCGACAAGTCGTCCAACTTTCGGCACGGCTGACGCGCCCGGTGGCTGAACGAATCGCGAAGAACGCAAAAAATCGCCCCAACGTTTCTGCTCCGGCGGACATACACGTCCACACATCCTACCCAACCCACTTCCCTTATGTCTCAATCCTTTCTACCAGAGCCCTACGGTCACCCTTACGAGATCGACCCAAAGTATGCGAAGAGCGCTGTCTACTTCTGCTGCGAGTTCGCCATTGATCAATCATTCAAAATCTACTCCGGAGGCCTTGGCTTCCTTGCCGGTTCGCACATGCGCTCGGCGGCCGCGCTGAAGCAGAACCTGCTCGGCATCGGCGTGCACTGGACCTGTGGCTACTACAACCAGACCCGCGGTGAAGGCCGTGAGATGGCCGTGCAGTTCCGCCGCAAGGAGTATGCCTTTCTGCAGGACACCGGCATTCGTTTCCAGGTGCCTGTGTATGGCAAGCAAGTCTGGGTGGGAGCCAAGTTCCTCCCGGGTGAGATCTTCGGCACCGTGCCGATGTTTTTCCTGACGACCGATCTGGATGAGAATGATGCCGATGACCGCCAGATCACCCAGCGGCTTTACGACAACGACCCTGGACGACGCGTCGCCCAGTACATCGTCCTCGGTGCGGGTGGAGCCCGCCTGCTCGAAGAGCTGAAGGTGGATCCCGATGTCTGGCACCTGAATGAAGCGCATGCCCTCTCCGCGGCATTCCGAGTGCTCGAGCAGCACGAGGGAGATGCGGAGGAAGTCCGCAAGCGGTTTGTCTTCACGACCCACACACCGGAGGAAGCCGGCAATGAGAAGCACGACTTCAATCTGCTGAAAAATGCATCATTCTTCGGTGGGCTCGATGAGCAGACGGTGCGCGAGGTCACCGGCATTCACGATGGCATCTTCAATCATTCGTTGGCGGCCCTGCGGATGAGCCGCAAGGCGAACGGGGTGTCCAAGCTGCATGGCGAGGTGTCGCGCAACATGTGGGGCCACTATGAGAACATCTGCCCGATTGGTCATGTGACGAATGCGCAGAACGCCCGTTACTGGAAGGATCGCGGCCTTGAGCGCGCCCGTCAGAACAACGATGTGGAGTTTCTTCGCGATCGCAAGCGGGAGCTCAAGGACCAGTTGTTCCGCCTGGTCGCGGATCAGACCGGCAAGCTCTTCAGCCCCGACGTGCTGACGATCGTATGGGCCCGGCGTTTCGCCGGCTACAAGCGCGCCGAACTGATCACCCGGGATGTGGCGCGCTTCAAGAAGCTGATCACGGCGAGCGACCGTCCGGTGCAGATCATCTGGGCCGGCAAGCCGTATCCGTTCGACTACGGGGCGATCGAAACCTTCAACCACCTGGTCCGTCTGACCCGGGATTACCCGAATGCGGCGGTGGTCGTCGGCTACGAGCTGGAGCTTTCGCGCCTGCTCAAGTGCGGCTCCGACCTGTGGCTCAACAACCCGGTGGTCACCCGCGAAGCTTCCGGCACCTCGGGCATGAGTGCCGCGATGAATGCTTCCGTAAACATCTCGACCTTCGATGGTTGGGTGTGCGAGTTCGCAAAGGACGGACACAACTCGCTGATCGTGCCACCTGCCGACCCGAGCTTGTCCGAGCACGACCGTGATCTTTACGACATGAACGGGCTCTACAGCCTGATCGAGGACAAGGCGCTTCCGATGTACTACGACCGTCCTGACGAATGGAGTCAGCTCGTGCTCAACAGCATGGCGGATGTGGTTCCGTTCTTTGATTCGGACCGCATGGCGGACGAGTATTACGAGAACATTTACTCCTGAGCAGACATGCGCGATGCGGTGGACGGCTTCGTCGTCCGCGCATGGCGTGCCTGATCGGAGTTGGCTGGAAGCCATCCGGCTCCTTGGAACCGACTGCATGATTTCCTCCGGCGTGGGTCTCTTTGAGGCTCCCACGCCGGAGGCTTCTTGTTTTCGGACCACTGGGTGAGGCAATGCGCCGGATCGGTTGCGCCGGGGAGCGGCGAATCCCTTCATCCTGCAAGGGGACCTGTGCAGAATGCAGGGAAAGGCGGGCGATGAAGCGAAATCGGGGGTCTTCCTGTTAGTGCCACCAACCACTGGTTCTCAGTGGGTTGGAAGTGAATCGATGTGGTTGGTCCATCCCTTGCGATAAGGGAGGTGAGATGAAACTAGACAACCTCCACAAACTACTGATTCACGAACTGAAGGACATTTACAGTGCCGAGACCCAATTGTTGAAGGCGATCCCGGTGATGGCCGATGCAGCCAATGACCCGGATCTTGAGAAAGCTTTCCGCAAGCACCTTGAAGAGACCGAAGGACAGGTGAAGCGCTTGGAAACGGTTTTCGAGTCGCTGGATTTCCAACCGGGCGGCCACCGTTGTGAGGCGATGGCAGGCCTCATCAAGGAAGGCGAGGAGATGGTGAAGGCCGATGCCGAGCCGGAAGTCCGAGACGCTGGACTCATCGCTGCCGCGCAGCGTGTCGAGCACTACGAAATGGCCGCCTACGGTACCGCCGTCGCCCTGGCCGAGAAGTTGAGCAAGCACGACATTGTCGAAACCCTGCGCAAGTCGCTTGAGGAGGAAGGCAAGACCGACCGCGACCTGACGGCCCTGGCCGAACGGGTCATCAACTTCAAGGCGATGGTTGCCTAACAGGAGATTGGAATCCGCCCGACTAGAAACCTAGTACGAAACACAAAACTGAAAATTACCATGAACACGAATACCAAAAACAACGAGAAATGCATCGACGTCTGCAACAGCCTGCTCCGCGGGGAGATCTCGGCCGTCGAAACCTACAACAAGGTCATCGAGAAATATCGCGGGGAGGACGAGATCCCCGAGCTGATCCGGATCAAGCGTGAGCACGAGAGCTCCGTCAGCCGTCTTCGGGCCAACGTGGTCGAGATGGGTGGCACCCCGTCGGAAGATTCGGGTGCATGGGGAAGCCTGACCAAGGCCATCACTTCGACCGCGAACCTGTTTGGCGAGGAGTCGGCGATCAACGTCCTTCGCCAGGGCGAGGAGCATGGACTGAACGATTACGAGAAGGCGCTTGAGAACGGGGATGTGATGCCATCGTGCAAGGACATGATCCGTGACGAGTTGCTGCCGCGGGTGCGCGAGCACATCGGCAAGCTCGAAGTCCTCGGATCCTGATCCCTTCGCAAGCTTTCGGGGCGGTTGGTTGCAACTACCCCGGGGGGACCTCACCCCTCTGCCCTTCGGGGCAGGGGGGTGAATGCGTGTACGGGGGCAGGACAGGCATCATGACGGGGCCTTCCTCCGGATCTAAGAGCCGGAAGGTGGCCTTGGCGTCTTGACGGTCGGGGGCCTGCTGATCATGCCGTGGGTTCTCGCCTGGGCCTGCTTGACCAGGTCATTGATGAGTTCCGCTTCAGGCAGGTTCTTCCAGTACTTCTTGGGCATCTCGGACTGCATTGCGTTGAGTTTCAGCCGAGCGGGATTGAAGATGCTGGAGTAGTAGGTTTTCCAGAACTCCTCGAGGGCATCCTCGGTAGGTGCTTCCGAAGCCGGAACTCCGTCGGTGAACCGGAGCTCACGACCGTTCCAATGCGCGCAGCGGTCGGGCGTCATGATGGACCAATCGAAGGAGGCGAAGCGCTTGGCAAAGAAGGGGGCGGTCAGCTCGACGATGTGGTGCTCGGGTTCGAACCAAGCGGAGAACTGTTCGCGTCCGCTGTCGAGCTCGCCCATTTTCCGGAAGCGGACGAAGGCCTTCATCTTGTGGCGGTCGCGGCTCACGGCCTTTGCACGTTGGTTGAGGGTCCGGACGAGGGGGTCGGCCGCTTGGTCGAGCAGGCGGCTTTTTCCCCCGATCGTCATCCGGTAGGCCGTCTGATAGAGCAGTGACCACCGCAGCGGGTCGCGGTGGCAGGCGACCATTTCAGCCAGCGGGAAGAATGCCCTGGGGATCCGGGGTGCTTCGCCGGGGGGGAGCCCGTCGAGATCTCCCGAGAACAGGGGTGGGGTACCAGACCCATCGTACCAGAGGATGTCCTGCGGGTCGATGCGGGCGGACAGGAGCCGGCGGGCGGCGGTCCGCCACGAGGCGAAGCATGGGTCGATGGAATAGGTGTTCATCCGCGACCGGTGGGTCAGATTTCGCCGGTTCGTGCGCTGATGGCGGCGAGCGGGTCATGAGCGGGGGCGCCCAGATCGAGCTCCAACTGTTCCGGTGGGGGGAGGAAGCGCAGGCGCAGGCGGTCGCCCTCGAGAAGCGATGGCTGGGGCGAGTAGTCGCAGGTGACCAGGAAGGGCGAGCACTTCTTCAGGGAAACCCCGAGGCGGCCCAGATCCCCAAGGCGCAGCCGGCCATGGCGACGGGCCGAGAGGATGCGCATGACCGAACGGACTCCGATGCCGGGGATGCGGAGCAGCATTTCACGTGGTGCGCGGTTGACGTCGACGGGGAAGTGTTCGCGGTGGCGCAGCGCCCATGAGAGCTTGGGGTCGAGATCGAGGTCGAGGTTAGGTTGCTCCCGGTGGATGATCTCGCCGACCTTGTAGCCATAGAACCGCAGGAGCCAATCGGCCTGATACAGGCGGTGTTCGCGGACGAGGGGAGGGGCCTTGAGGGGGAGAGCCGGCGAGGAGGAGGGGATGGGGCTGAATGCCGAGTAGTAAACGCGTCGCAGTCGGTAGTTCGAATACAGGTCGTGGCTGCGGTGGAGGATGTCGTGGTCGCTGGCACCATCCGCCCCGACGATCATCTGGGTGCTTTGGCCGGCTGGCGCGAAAGCGGGTCGGCGGCGATGCTGTTTGCGCTCGTCGCGCGCGGCGTCGATGCGTTCGCGGATCCCACCCATGGCATCACGAGTGCGGGGCAGGTTCTTCTCGGGCGCGAATTTCTCGAGTCCCTTCTGGGTGGGGAGCTCGATATTGATGCTGATGCGGTCCGCGTAGCGGCCGGCCTCCTCGATCAATTCCTGGGAGGCCTCGGGAATGGTTTTCAGATGGATGTAGCCGCGGAAGTCGTGGTCCTCGCGAAGGCGCCGTGCGACTTCGATGACCTGCTCCATGGTGTGGTCCGGATTGCGGACGATGCCCGAACTCAGGAAAAGTCCCTCGATGTAGTTGCGTTTGTAGAAGTCGAGGGTGAGCCGCACGACTTCATCGGGGGTGAAGCGGGCCCTGGGTGTATCGCTCGAGCGCCGGTTGATGCAGTAGAGGCAATCGTAGATGCAGGCATTGGTAAGGAGGAGCTTGAGCAGGGAAATGCAGCGGCCGTCCGGCGCGTAGCTGTGGCAGATCCCGGCACCGCCGGAAGAGCCCAGCGCCTTGTCGCTGCCGGATGAGTCGCGTCGTTTCGTGCCGCTGCTGGCACAGGAGGCGTCGTACTTTGCCGCGTCCGCCAGAATGGCGAGTTTTCGTTTCAGATCCATCAGATGAACAGTGTTCGCAAGAACATACACGGTTCAGTGACGGATGGTCAGGAGAATTTTGGCAAGTTAGTGTGCGAATCCTTGCACGGGGGGGAGGGGATCGAGGGCACCGGTCGCCGGCGGCCACCGGTGGTCAGCACGGACGCCCGGAGGCGTTGATCAGGCCTCGTGGGTATCCTGAATCTCAGCGCGCATGCGCTGCTCGGAACCTGCGGCGCGGATTCCTTTCTCGAAGAGTTCCTGTTCGATGGACTGCTCCGTTTCATAGCCAGTCATCTGCTTGGCAGGTTCCTGATGCACTTCGGGGTCGGTCACATGGACGATACGTTCGATGTTCATAGCATCTGCCTACTTGCACGGGATGTGCCCATTGCTCCCGAGGTCTCCAACCTTCTGGAAATCAGGGGATCGCCATGTCTGAGTCGGTATATCGAGGCGAAGGAATGGTGCATTGTGCAACGGTTTGCGCGATGGTCCGGGGACAATTGCAAGGCTGGGCCATTGGTTCATGGCTGGGGGGTGCTGAAATGCTGTGAATTTCACGTGGCACGGAATCCGCGAAAGGGTTGCTCTCCTCCAGAACCACCCTCTTATCGAAATGTCCATGCACCGCCGCTTTCAGTCCTTGAAGGACCATGCCACCTGTTCCCATGTCCTTGCGACGCTCTCTCGCCCGGGCCTCCGGCGTCGCCACGCCATGAGGAGCATGACCGTCTTGCTGCTGTCGGTGGTGGGAATGGGAGCCATGGCATGTGCTCAGGATGCGCTCAGTGATCCATCGGATGACTCTTACCTGACCTTCTATCTGGACAACGATCTGTTTGGAGGCACCGACCGGGACTACACGAATGGGGCGCGCCTGTCCTACATCTCGGGCAGCAAGAAGGTCACGGAGCTGGGTCCTTTCCAACAGGCGCTGCGGAAGTTGTCGGGTGACCCGGAGAGTTTCCGACTGTTTCAAGCGGCCACGGGTTTCGAGGATCCGAAGAAGATCCGCTACAACTACGGGTTCTCGCTGACTCAGCTGATGTTCACGCCGGATGACCCGAAGCCCTATGGCCAGCCACCCTTCCAGCGCCAGTACGCGGGTTGGTTGGGTCTGGGTTTTTCACTCCATGTGAAGGACGACAGCGTGCTGAACTCGATTGAGTTCACGGTCGGGATGGTGGGCGAGGACTCATTTGCCGAGGCGTCCCAGGATTTCATCCATGACCTGAGGGACATCGAGAAATTCAATGGCTGGGACAGTCAGATTCCGAATGAGCTGACCGTGGATCTGAGCTTCGTTCAGAAGCGTCGTGTCGATCTGGCGCGTTGGGGCTACCGGGCATTCCGTTTTGATGGCCTGACGGAGTGGGGTGTTCGTCTGGGAAGTTTCCGGACGGGAGCGCATCTGGGCGGCCTGTTCAGGTTCGGCTACAACCTGCCACCCGACTTTTCTGATCCGCGGCTTTCGCCGAATGCCTACTCGCACCGTTTCTTCGGTGCCGGGTCCGGCTACAGCGGCAACTGGTCGGTGTACCTCTTCAGCGGAGCGACGGCGCGTTATGTGGCATTTGATGCCAGTCTCGATGGCCCCTTGTTCCAGGACTTCTCGACGAGCACGAACCGACGCCCTCTCGTGGGAGAGGTGTATGCGGGTTTCGGAGTGCGGTATCAGCGTGTGGAGATCAGCTATGCCCACACGTGGCGCACGGAGGAATACACGACCCAGCGAGGTGTGGCCGACTTCGGTTCGCTGGCCTTCCGGGTGCAGTTCTGACGGCTGGAGGCGCGCGGGCCGCAAGGGGCCCACGGCTCCTGGTGACCTGAGCTAGGGGTTGATCTCGATGGCGGGAACCTGCTCGTCCTCGCTGGTGTAGCTCTCGTCGGGCAGGGGGGGTGGGGTTCCCTCATCGGAGCCGTAGAATTCGATGCCTTCGAAGAATCCGGCCAGGCCGGGTTGCTTGCAGCGGTAGAGGCGTGGCCGGTCGCGGAGACGCCGCAGGATGGGATCGGCATCCGAAGCGATGGCCGAGAGGTTGCGACCGCGGACGACCGAGGCGTCATTACCATAGGTGCCGTAGCAGTAGACGCTGGCGGGGTTGATGCCCCACTTCATCTGCAGGTAGCGCAGGGCGACGTCCTTGCCTGAGCGAATCGGCAGGATGTCCACGAAGCAGCCGGAGCTGATCATGACTTTCGCGGAGATCCCGGCTTCACGCAGCTGGCGCTGGATGGTGGTCCGACTTGGATGGTCATCGCCTTCGAGGGTCATGGAAATCTTCAGCTCGTGCTGTCGGTCCTCCGGTTGAAGAGCCAGGCCGGGCAGCTGGAGAGCGGCTTCCAGGGTGGCTTCGCGGTCCCAGCGATAGCGTGCCTGTTTTTCCCAGACCTCATCCTTGATCGGGGTCTTCCAGCCGTAGTGGATCTCGGACCCGAGGCCGGTCACGAGGATGGCGGGGCGGGGCATGTCGAGCCTTTCGACGACTTCCCGGCTCTCATCGTAGGACAGCCCGGTGGCGAAGATCATGCCGTGGTCGCCGTTGCGGAAGAACTCGCGCCAGCGGTCGACGAGTTCGTCCGACTCATTCTCCAAGGCGGGTGGCAGGTCCATGACCACCCAGCTCTCACTGCGGGTCAGCAGCTGGCGGGAGCCTTGCTCGTGGATCCGCGGTTCTTTCGGGAGGATGCGGGAAAGCTCTTCCAGGTAGGTGTTCACGTGGGCGTCCCAGCTGTAGAATTCACGCACGTTCCGGCCTCCGGTCTCGGCGAGTTCCTTCTGGTGGGTGGGATCGCTCAGGATGGCCTCGATGGCCTTGCCGATGTCGGCGGACTCGACGGGGTTCACGAGGGTGCCGTTCTTGCAGTTCGCGAGGATGTCCCGGGGGCCTCCATCGTTGGTGGCCACGAGTGGCAGCCCGGCGGCGGCTGCTTCGAGAAGGGTCAACCCGAAGGGCTCGGTGAAGGCGGGATTCACGAACACGCCACCCCGCTGCGCCGCCCACCGGTAGAATTCCGGCACCTCATCGGATGCGTGTTCCTTCGGCACGGCACAGACGCCGTAGAGGTCGTAGTCGTCGATCAACTGGAGGAGTTCACTCCACACCTTGCGTGCGCCGGACGGCAGTTGCTTGAGTGTCTGACGGGTGCCGCCGACCACGATCAGGTTGGCATTCTCCCGCAGCCATTCGTTTTCGCCGAAGGCGCGGACGAGGCCGGTGAGGTTCTTGCGTTCGTCAGCGCGGGCAATGGTGAAGACGGCGGGTTTCGAGGGGTCGGTGAGGAAGCGGTTGAGCTTGGCATCCACGGAGGCGAGGGCTTCCTGGTTGCCATCACCGTCGAAGCGGCTGAGGTCGACTCCCGGCGGGATGACGCGCATGGATTCCTCGGCGTAGCGTTCGTAGAGTGAGTATTGCTCCTCGACCTCCTGGCGGGTGCTGGTGCAGACCATGGATGCGGCTTCGAGGCTGAGTTCTTCGGCTTCGATGCGAACCGCCAGGTTGTAGCGCTTCTTCATCTTCTCGGGGTCGATGCCGCCTTCCTCGAGGCGCTGGAGTTTGACGCGGCCGAGTGAGTGACCGGTGAAGACGAAGGGACAGCCGAGTGCGGCAGCGACCTGTCGGCCGACGTATCCCGCATCGGCGTAGTGGGCGTGGATCAGGTCGGGGACCCGGCGTTCACTGCGGAGCCACGCGAGGGTGCCGTCGATGAAGGCATCGAGGTGTCTCCAGAGGACCTCCTTCCGCAGGTAGCGGCGGGTACCGGCCTCGATGCGGCGGATGGACGCGCCGTTGCCGAGGTCTTCGTGGGCGACGGAGTAGTCGTCGCTGACTTTGGTATCGAAGACGCGGCGGGTGACGAGGGTGACCTTGTCGACTTGCTCGGAGCGTGCGAGCGCCTTGACGAGTTCGAGGACGTAGAGGCACTGGCCACCGGTATCGGCATCGCGGCCGAGTTCGAGTTGCTGGCCACGGATCAGGCCGTGGAGGGAGAAGTGGAGGATGTCGAGATTCTTGCGCACGGTGGGTTTGGGAGGTTGGGAAATGGGCTGGTGGGCTTTCAGTCCTGACCGGTGGTGGAGTCGGCAGGGTTCGGGAAGACTCCGTATTGTCGGAGCCCTTCGATCACACCTGCCGTGCATTCGCCGCTCGCGGTGAAGGCACCGATGCCTTCGATGGCTTCCAGCAATTCGGGTTCGGCATTGGCGGGTGCGATGCCCCGGACGCCCGGCACCAAAAACATGGATGAATCATTTCCGGTGTCGCCGGCGACGACGGCTCGATCGAGCTCGATATCGTGCGTTTTGCAAAGCCAACGGAGCGCATTGCCTTTGTTCGCGGCTTGCGGGAGGACGTCGAGATCGCGCTTGGAGGAGTAGACGACCTGCGCCTTGAGGCCGGCTGTCGCGAGATCCTTGCGGAGTTGGTCGAGGTCTTCCTCCGAGGCATCATACCAGAACCAGCTGCTCTTCCACTGGTGCTGTTGGATGGCGGGCTGTTCTTCGATGCCGGGGATGGACTGGACGATGCGCTGCACGTCGGCGCGGACCCAATCCTCGCTCAGACTGCAGGAAAACTCTTCGAGCGTCGTCTCGCTGGCCGGATGATAGATGATCGTGCCGACGCCGCCGATGTAGTAATCCGGCGTTGGCAGCCCGGCTTGCTCGATCTTCTCGATGGCATCATTCACCAGGCGGCCGGTGCTGTAGACGAGAAGGGGCTTGGCTTCGTCGAGTGCTTCCCAGGTCTGGCGGAAGCGGGCGGTGTCCTCTGGGCGGCCCAGCAGGGTCCCATCCAGATCGGTGCAAAAGATGGCGACTGGTTTGGTGTCTGGCATGTGCTGTCATTTCTAGCATCAACCGTGCAAAGGTCCAAGGAATCCCCGGAAGCGGCGGGGATGGAGGCGGATTGATGGGGGGGATGAACCGCTTTCAGGTTGGCAGGGCGATGGTGTCACATTGGCGACTTGGAACGTGGGGGAGGAAGGGGTTGGCTGGGGCATGTCCGATTGGGTTCAGCGGGTCCTGGCAGAGAGGTTTCCGACGATTGATGCGGCGGTGTCGGAGATTGCCGCTTTGAAAGCGCAGCTAGGATTGCCGAAGGGGGTGATCCATGTGATTTCCGATGTCCATGGAGAGGCGAAGAAGCTGCGCCATGTGATCAACAACGCTTCGGGCCGGTTGAGGCCGGTGGTCGAGGATCTGTTTGGCGACGCGTTGGATGAGTCGGCGTTCCAGGAGTTCCTGCACGTCCTCTATTATCCGTCGGAGATCCTTCATCTGAAGTCCGAGGAGCTCACGGATGAGGAAGCGCGCTATCAGTGGGTGTTGCAGACCTTGCAGCGTCAGTTCGACCTGATCCGGGTGATGATCCGAAACCGGCGCCGCAAGACGATCAAGCTGATCGCGCCGAAGGAGCACCGCGAGTTGTTCGAGGTGCTGTTGAATTTCCCGGCGGGCGGGCACGCTGAAGCCTTTTTGGAAGTCCAGCTGCGTGAGCTGGTGAAGCGGCGGTTGGGCTTCGGGGCGATCCGCAGTGCCTCGCGTTTCATCCGCAATCTGACGGTGGAGGAACTGATCGTGGCCGGCGACCTCGGCGACCGGGGGCCACGGCTCGACCGGGTGGTGGACTACCTGATGCGCCAGCCGAATGTCTCGCTGGTATGGGGGAACCACGACGTCAGTTGGATGGGTGCCTGCCTCGGTCACGAGGCCTTGATCGCGCTCGTCCTGCGGATTTCCCTGCGCTATCGGCGCCTCTATCAGCTTGAGGAAGGCTACGGGATCCTGACCAAGGCGCTCGAGCAGCTCGCGGTCACGGCCTATGGCGATGATCCGGCGGAGCACTTCGTGTCGAAGCGTGATGGGGAGCGCGACGCGCTGTTGATCGCCCGGATGCAGAAGGCGGTGGCGGTGCTGGAGTTCAAGCTGGAAGGCCAGATGATCGAGCGTCATCCGGAGTGGGAGATGGACGATCGCAACCTGCTCAAGCGGGTCGACTTCGAGAAGGGCACGGTGCGCCTGGGCAAGGAGGACTACCCGCTGCGCGACACCTACCTGCCCACGGTGGATCCGGCGGATCCGAACCGGCTCTCGGCGGACGAGCAGCACTGCATCGACCGCCTCAAGGAGTCATTCATGGATTCCGCCCGTCTTTGGGAGCACACGAAGTGGATGGCCGAGCGGGGGCAGATGTCGCTGGTCCGGGATCGTGCGGTGATTTTCCACGCCTGTCTGGCGGTCGATGAGGATGGGAACTTTCTGCCGCTCGAGATCGACGGCGTCGAGTGCCGGGGTCCCGAGCAGTTCGATGCGCTGAGCCGGGTGATCAAGCGGGCTTTCCGCGCGGGCACCCAGGCCACCGAGGAAGACAAGGACTGGCTCTACTACCTGTGGGCGGGGCCGAAGTCGCCGCTCTTCGGCAAGGACCGGATGGCGACCTTTGAAACCTATTTCGTGGCGGACAAGAACACGCACAAGGAGATCAAGAACCCGTGGTTCCGCTGGATCAACGATCACGATTTCTGCGACCGGATCTGCCGTCAGATGGGTGTCGAGGAAGGGGGCATGATCGTCAATGGTCACGTCCCGGTGAAGGTCGAGAAGGGCGAGAGCCCGCTCAAGAAGGGGGGCAACGCGGTCACCATCGACGGCGCGTTTTCCGAAGCCTACGGGGATCGTGGGTTCACGCTGATCCTCGGGCCGGAGGGTGACACCCTGGCCGAGCACCATGCTTTCCCGGATCCCGTCGCGGCGGTGCGCGAAGGGGGGGACATGATCCCCGAGCGGCACGTGCTGAGGGAGTTCGACGAGCCGCGATGTGTCGGCGATACCGAGCGGGGCGACGACCTGCGTGCGCAGATCCGCGCGTTGGAGGAACTGGTCGAGGCATACGAAACCGGGACGATCCTGGAGAAGGGGATGTAAGTGGCTTGCGTCCGGGGAGATCCGTTTTAGCCTCCTCAGCGTGATGAAACATCTATTCCTCTCCGCCCTCATTGCTTTCGCCGCCGCTGCTCCCCAGGCATCCGCCCACTGCCAGATCCCATGCGGGATCTATGATGACAACAATGTCATCGGCTCGATGCACACCGACTACGAAACCATCGCCAAGGCAGCCAAGGAGATCGACACCCTCAGCAAGGATCCTGCTGCGAACGCGCACCAGCTGACGCGCTGGATCATGAACAAGGAGTCCCATGCGCAGGCCCTGCAGGACAAGGTTCTCAACTACTTCCTCTCCCAGCGCCTGAAGGTCGATCAGCCGGACAAGGAGACTTATCTGAAGAAGCTTCAGCTGTGCCACGAGGTCATCGTGACTGCCATGGCCTGCAAGCAGTCGACGGACGAAGCGAACATCAAGAAGCTGCACAACCTGCTCCACGACTTCGAAACCGCTTTCGGCACGAAAAAGGAGAATTGATCGAATAATCGGGCTTTCCCGGGCGTCTGGACAGGTAAGGCTCCCGCATTCGGCGGGAAGCTGCTACCCTGTTTCCCATGTTTGCTCGAATTATCGCGTTTGTCTTCGTGGCCGCCACCCTCGTGGCGCCGGCCCAGTCGCGCCGGTCGCTCCTCGATTCGGACCCGGACGTGATCTACCTGGAGGAGCACGTCGATAAGCCGATCGAGCTGATGATCATCAAGGACGCGCCGATTTTCGGCGACAAGGAAGGCAAGCGCCGGCTCGGGGAGGTGAAGGCCGAGCAAAAGGTCTTCCTCCAGGCGATGACGGACAAGGCATACCGCGTGAGCGCCAAGACCGGAGGCAACAAGGTCACCGGCTGGGTCGCTCCGTGGGCATTCGCGTCGAAGGACCCGAAGTTCGTCGAGAACCTCAAGAAACTCTACACCCGCCAGATGGAGGTCTCCGCCTTGATCGAGGAGGGACGCCCGGCCATCGGGATGACGGTCGATGAAGTGAGCAAGGCGCTTGGCAAGCCGACCAAGACGACGGCCCGTCAGACGGAGAAGGGGCGCACCGGGATTTGGGAATTCATCGCGTATGAGGAGATCTCGCACTACAACTACGTGCGCGATCCACTGACTGGCAGGACCTTTCGTCAGCTCTCGCACGTGACCCGCGAGGAGCGGGGAAAGATCGTGGTGGAGTTCGAGAACGAAGTGGTCACTGCGATCGAGGAAACCGAGACCAATGATGGCGGGGGCGTGAAGATTATCGTGCCGCCGATCATCTTCGGCTGGTGAGTCGCATGGATGTGATCTCGGGTGACGGGATTGCTCTGGATTCTCACTGCAGGTGAGGTCGCTCCTTGGCAGCCGTGGATGGTCCGGCCATCCTCCCGGGCATGCCGCAGGGGGTGCTGAAAAAGTGGTTTGGATTCGATCGGTTCCGTGATGGTCAGCGGGAGGTGGTCGATGGGCTGTTGGAGGGGCGCTCGATGCTTGCCGTCTTTCCGACCGGTGGCGGGAAGTCGCTCTGCTACCAGCTTCCGGCCCTGATGCTGGATGGGGTGACTCTGGTCATTTCTCCGCTGATCGCCCTGATGAAGGATCAGGTCGATGCCTTGAAGGCGAAAGGGGTGGCCGCGGCCCGTCTGGATTCCACGCTGTCCACGGAGGAGTATGCGGAGGTCATGGAAGGCCTGAGGAAGGGCAGCCTGAAGCTTCTCTACGTCGCTCCGGAGCGCCTGGCCAACGAAGGATTCCGCCAGCGTCTGGCGCGCCTGAAGATCGGCATGGTGGCGATCGATGAAGCCCACTGCATTTCCGAGTGGGGGCACAATTTCAGGCCGGACTACCTGAAGCTCGCGAAGCTGTGTCGTGACCTGAAGGTGCCGCGTGTGCTCTGTCTAACGGCCACGGCGACTCCGGGGGTTTCGGAAGACATCCGCCGGGAGTTCGCCATCGCGGAGTCCGATCACGTCCAGCTTTCCTTCCATCGTGACAACCTCGACCTCAAGATCAGCCCGCTGACCGCCGCGGAGCGGAAGCCGTGGCTGCTCAGGAGGCTCGGCGAGCTCGAGGGGGCGGTGGTGGTGTATGTGACGCTCCAACAGACCGCGGAGGAGGTGGCGACCTATCTGAAGAAGCACGGCGTGTCCGCCCAGGCCTATCATGCGGGGCTTCCCCCTGAGTTCCGCGAGGCGGCTCAGGAAAAATTCATGGCTGGGGAAACCCGGGTCATCGTCGCCACCATCGCCTTCGGCATGGGGATCGACAAGGCGGACATCCGCGCGGTGTTCCACTACAACCTGCCGAAGTCACTGGAGAATTATTCCCAGGAGACCGGCCGGGCGGGACGGGACGGGAAGCCATCGATCTGCGAGATGCTCGCCTGCGGGGATGACCTCGTCACGCTGGAGAACTTCATTTTCGGCGACACGCCGACCCCGGATGCGGTGAAGCATCTCGTCGACCACACCCTGAGGCTGGGCACCGAGTTCGATGTGTCGGTGTATGAACTCTCCGGGGTGAATGACATCCGTCCGTTGGTGGTGAACACCCTGCTGACCTATCTGGAACTGGAAGGCCTCATCGCCGCGACCCGGCCGTTCTACTCCACCTATTCGGTGAAACTCCTGCGTGACTTCGACAAGATGCTTCTTGGCTACGATGATCGCCGTAAGAGCTTCCTGAGGAAGATCTTCGCTGCGGCGAAGGAGGGGCGCAGCTGGTACAACTTCAAGGTCGACGAGGTGGCGATGGAAACCGGCGAAGACCGGAACCGGATCGTGACCGCCCTGGTCTATCTCGAGGAGGCCGGCGATGTGGTGCTGAAGAAGTCCGGCGTCCGCCAGGGATACCGACTGCTCAGGGACGACGTGAATCCGCGGCTGATCGCGGAGCGGCTGGACGAGAGGTTCCGCAAGAGGGAAGCGGCCGACCTCGACCGCTTGCACGGGGTGGTGGATCTGGCGGAGACCGACCGGTGCCTGACCGGGTTCGTCACGGAGCACTTCGGGGAAGTGCTCGCGGAGCCCTGTGGTCACTGCGACCGCTGTCGCGGGGTGAAGCCAGTTCCGGTTCCGCGCTCGCCGGTCGAGGAGATCGACGAGGAAAGCCTCGCGGCCGTGCATGCCCTGCGGCGCGAGGGACATGCCTGCCTGAAGGGGAGCCGGCAGCTCGCGCGTTTCCTGTGCGGGATCTCAAGCCCGGCGGTGACCCGGGCCAGGCTGACCCGTCACGATGCCTTCGCGCTGCTTGAGAACCACCCCTTCGAGGATGTGCTGACCATGGTGGAAACCCTGGTGTGAGCTCCGCGGCGGGAATCGGCGGCGATCACTCTGTGCCGCCGAACCAGCCCTTGGTGCGCTGGCACACACGGACCAGGAAGAGCATGAGGGGCACCTCGATGAGTACGCCGACCACCGTAGCAAGAGCGGCTCCCGACGACAGACCGAAGAGCATGACCGCGGTGGCGATGGCGACTTCGAAGTGGTTGGATGCGCCGATCATCGCGCTGGGCGCGGCGTCCTCGTAGCTGAGCTTCATCCACTTCGCCGCCGCGTAGGTGAGGGCGAAGATGAGCAGGGTCTGAAGGGTCAGCGGGATGGCGATCCACAGGATGGTGAGTGGGTTGGCGAGGATGGTCTCACCCTTGAAACTGAAGAGCAGCACGAGGGTTGCCAGCAGGGCGGTGATGGAGACCGGTGTCAGGTGGTGGAGGAACTTCTCCCGGAACCATGCTTCACCCTTCGCGCGCATGATCCAGCGGCGGGAGAGATAACCGGCGACGAGGGGAAGCGCCACGTAGATGGCGATGGAAAGCAGCAGTGCCTGCCAGGGAACGGGCATGTGGTTCACGCCGAGCAGCCAGCCTCCGAGCACGCCGTAGAGCAGCAGCATGGTGAGCGAGTTGATCGCCACCATGACCAGCGTGTGCCCTTGGTTGCCCCGCGCGAGGTGGCCCCAGACGAGAACCATGGCCGTGCAGGGCGCGATACCTAACAGAATGGCTCCGGAGATGTAGGAGCGGTAGAGTTCGACGGTGCTGCCATCCTTGACGACTTCGGTGCCGGGAAGCATGTCCTTGAACCAGACACCGAGGAACAAGGTGGCGATGCCCAGCATGGTGAAGGGCTTGATCGCCCAGTTGACCACGAGGGTGAGCAGCACGGGCTTCGGGCTGCCTGCGGCTTTGACGACTTCACCAAAGTCGATCTTCACCATGATGGGGTACATCATGAAGAAGAGGCAGATGGCGATGGGGATGGAGACGACGGGAGCGCCGTTCACGTTCAGCGACATCGCATCCAGCGAGTGGGCGAGGTCGGGAGCGAGCTTGCCGAGGGCGATGCCGCCGACCATGCAAAGCGCGACCCACAGGGTGAGATGGCGTTCGAAGACGCTCATCGAGGATTTGTCCAGAGACATGGGAAAGGACGGGGTAGGGGCTCAGGCCTGGTCGAGGCGACCGTCGGCGTAGGCGGTGAAAACGCGCTGGATCTCGTCCCGGACGCGCCGGAAGACTTCGAACTGTTCTTCTTCCGATCCCTCGGCGTGGGCCGGGTCATCGAAGGGGTAGTGATGTCGTTGCATCTGGCCGGGGAAGGTCGGGCAGGCCTGGTCGGCGTTGCCACACACGGTGATCACGGTGTCGACGTCACGGGTGAGGAAGGTATCGAGGTGCTTGGACGTGTTCGCGGAGATGTCGATGCCGATTTCCTCGAGGGCACGGATGGCGAGCGGGTGGACGTAGCCGGCGGGGTTCGAGCCGGCGGATGCGACCTCGAAATCGGGTCCGAGGGCCTGTTGGAGGATGCCCTCCGCCATGTGGGAGCGGCACGAGTTCCCGGTACAAAGTATGAGGATCATGGTAGATGGTGGGGGAGGGGCTCAGCAGCAGCCGCTTCCGGGTGTGCAGGCATTGTCCTGTCCTGGAATCGCGGGCATGGAGAAATCGGGCAGGCAGAGGTCCTTGGCGAGGCAGTCGGTGTGCTTGAGTTCGGTGTGGAAGCTCAGCATCTCGAAAGTCACCTCGCATCGCGTCAGTGGCAGCTGGGTCAGGACGGGTGCCTCGTGCTCGATCTCGACGGGGAGTTCGCGCGATGGCAGGAGGCCGTGGGCACGTTCGAAGATATCGAGCAGTTTCGAGGCCTTGAGCCGGTGGTCGGTGTCGTCGGCCACCCAGGTCTGCAAGAGGCATGATTCGTTGCTATGACGTTTGCCGCCACAGTCGATGAATGATTTCGCAAGATGGCCGACCTCGGTGATGTGGAAGTGGGCAGGCACGCTTGATCCATCCGGCAGTACGAAGGAAACGCCGTGGTCGGGATGGTCGCGGAGGAATTTGAGGAATTCAGCTACGTTCATGAAGATGGTGGATTGGAGTTCAGCAGCAGTTGGAGTCGTCGCAGGCAATGGAATCGATGCAGCTCAGGAAGGTGGGGAGGCATTCGCAGGCGAGCCGGTAATGGATGTGCAGGCCGTCCTTCTCGCAAGCGAGCCAACCGGCCTTGCGCATCAGGGTGAGGTGCTTGGAGACGGTCGAAAGGTCGGCATCCGTCAGGGCATGGATTTCCGAGACACAGAGCGGCCCGCTGGCCAGCGCCTCGGCGATCCGCAGCCGGGTCGGGTGGGCCAGCGCCTTGATCGCGGCAACCCGGGGGTCCTGAGTGGTGGCAGGCATTACTTGGCAAAAATGCCAAATAGTTGGGATTTGGCAAGTCCGATGATCCCATGGAGTTAGATCGAGCTGGGGTTCAGTGGCAGCACGATGGCAGTTCCTCGACTTCTCCGGCGGGCTCGGGGCCACCGGCCCAGGTGGGCAGGGTGTCGTGGAGGCGCCATGCGAGAAGCAGGGCGGTGACGAGTGCGAGTCCGCGCTGGAGGCGGGCCATGCGGATGGGGGTGAGCTTGAGCCGGAGGCGATGGAACTGGTGCTGGGCGAGCCATAGCAGTGGTACGGTCCCGAGTCCGAAGGCCAGTGCGGCTTCGGCACCGCGGGCGGCCGAGCCGGAGGCCATCAGGGCGATGAAGACGGCATAGAGGGGACCGCAGGGGAGGAAGGGGGTGAGCAGGCCCATGGCGGTGGCGCCGCCGTAGGAGGAGAGTCCGCCGACCTTCATGCGCGCCCGGGCGGTGAGGCGGTTGAGGATCCTGGGTCGCGGGATCTTCTTATCCAAACCGGATGCGAGCAGCAGCAGCGCCGCCACGAGTGCCCATGGCAGCATCACGGCGGGCGAATCGAAGAACCACTTCAATGGCTGTGAGCCGATGGCGCCGCAGATGCCACCGATCAATCCGTAGGCGGCGAGGCGGCTGGCATGATACAGGGAGGCGGCGGTCAGTCGTTCGCCTTCGGTCTTGGCCAGGGTGCCGACGCCGCAGGCGATGGGGCCACACATGCCGGCACAGTGGACGCTGGTCGCGAGACCGACGGCCAGGGCTCCGAATGTGGTGGTGACTTCCATGGTGGGTCAGGGGCTCTCTTCCGCCGGGTTCGCGGGGTTCACCTCGATCTTCTCGGGTTGGTTCTTCACGGCGAGGGTGATGAGGACCGACCAGGCACCGATGAGGAGGAGGAATGCGAGGATGACGAACAGCCAGACTTTCTTCATGGCGAGTCGAGGGTTTCAGGGTTGGGTCCGAGGAAGGCGGCGCGCTGTTCGATGACCACATCACCCGGTTCCCCGATGATGCGGAAGGTCAAAGTACTACGTCCTTGGTAAGAATCGATGGGTGAGATCGCCACGAACTGCCGGGTGACCTCGCCGCGCGGCCCGATCGGGATCTTCTGATCGCCGCCACTGAGGATCATGCCGGCCGGAGGATCGATCAACTGCACGGTGTAGGTGGCGTCGACGTTGCGTTTGTTGAGGAAACGAAGCTGGTAGAAGTTCCGCACGCCGGCGGCATCCGCCTGGAATGGCTGACCGGCCATGGCGACCTTGCTGACCTGGGCGGTGTAGGGGCGGGCGTTCCTGCTGGCGGTGAAGGCGAATGCGCACAGGCCGAGGAGGCCGAGTGCGGTGTAGGCGAAGACGCGTGGCCGCAGGAACCGGTGCTTCTTGCCGTTCAGTCCGTTGAGTGAATCGTAGCGGATCAGGCCTTTTGGACGGTCCACCTTGACCATGATCTCATCGCAGGCATCGATGCATGCGGCACAGCCGATGCACTCCATCTGCAGGCCGTTGCGGATGTCGATGCCGGTCGGGCAGACGGTGACGCAGCGTTTGCAGTCGATGCAGTCGCCCTCGGCCTTGCCCTTGGCACCCCGTGGTTCTCCACGGGTTTCGTCGTAGCCGATGTTGATGGTATCGTCATCGGTCATCGCGCTCTGCAGTCGGCCGTAGGGGCACATGATGACGCAGAACTGTTCGCGGAAGTATCCGAAGCAGAACCACAGCACGGCGGTGAGGAAGATGACGATGCCGAAGCTGGTGGCGTGGGCCAGGGGGCTCTGCCCCATGTACTGGTAGAGGCGCTCAAGCGAGACGAAGTAGGAGATGAAGACGTGGGCGATGAGGGTGGCACACAGCGCGTAGAGGGAGTGCTTGATCACGCGCTTGATGATCTTTTGGGTGGTCCACGGGGCGGCAGCGAGTTTCTTCCGCGCGGGGGCATCGCCTTCCACGATCCGCTCGATCCGGCGGAAGATGTGGTCGAGGAACACGGTGTAGGGGCAGGCCCAACCGCACCAGAGCCGCCCGAGGAGGGCGGTGACGAAGAACAGGGTGAAGCCGAGGCCACTGATGCCGAAGAACATGACCCAGAGGTCCTGGGGAACGAGGGTGAGTCCGAAGACATGGAACTGGCGGTTCTCGACGTCGAAGAAGACGGCGGGCGCGCCATTGATGGGAATCCATGGCAGGAGCACGTAAACGGCAATCAGGAAGAATCCGAAGATGCGTCGCCACAGCGTCCATTTCCCACGCACGTCGGCGGGTTGGAGGAAGTAGCGCGAGCCGTCCTCGTTGATCGTGGTGACCGAATCGAGGTTGGGGCGCTTGGGTGCGTTGGTGGCCATGGAGAGGGTAGAAGATCGTTCACTGACCGCGAAAAAACTCCGCAGCCCCTGCTCAGGAACGAGCGGATCTTGCGGAGTCGGCATCGAGGCCGGGATCCCTGGAAGGGGATAGCCGTTCCGCGTGGATGAGGCAAGGTCGCCAGCCGGAAGTGCAAGGGACCTCAGGCGATGATGTCCTTCACGACCCGGGATGGCTTGGTCACGTTGCTGAGGCGCTGGTCGAGTCCTTGGAAGGGGTGGGTGAAGCGCTTGTGATCGAAGCCGAGCAGGGTCATCAGGGTGGCGTGGAAGTCATGGGCGCTGACCTTGTCGACGGTGGCTTCGTAGCCGATGGGGTCGGTCTCGCCGTAGCTGAGGCCGGGTTTCACGCCGCCGCCGGCCATCCACAGGGTGTAGGCGGACGGGCTGTGGTCGCGGCCGACGTTGGTCATTTCCACGCCGCCACGGTTTTCGCGCATGGGGGTGCGGCCGAACTCGCCGGACCAGATGACCAGGGTTTCCTCGAGCAGGCCGCGTTGCTTGAGGTCCTTCAAGAGGGCGGCGATGGGTTGGTCGATTTGGCGGCACTTGTCGGCGAACCCCTTGCGCAGGTCGGTCTGGTTGTTGGTGCCGTGGGAGTCCCAGCCCCAGTCGAAGAGCTGGATGAAGCGGACGCCCCGCTCGGCGAGTCGGCGGGCGAGCAGGCAGTTGTTGGCAAAGGACTCCCGGCCGGGTGAGGTGCCGTAGCTCTGGTGCACGGCGGGATTCTCGGAGGAAATGTCGAAGGCGTCGGAGGCATGCATCTGCATGCGGAAGGCCATCTCGTACTGCGCGATGCGGGTGAGGGTCTCCGGGTCGCCGACTTCGGCGGAGACCTGGTGATTGAGCGAGTTCAAGGCATCGAGCGTGTGGCGGCGGAGGTTCCGTGACACGCCGGGGGGATTGCTCAGGTAGAGGACGGGGTCACCCTGGGAGCGGCATTGCACGCCCTGGTAAACGGAGGGGAGGAAGCCGGCACCCCATGCCGACTTGCCGGCCGAGGGGTTCTTGCCACCGGAGGTGAGCACGATGAATCCGGGAAGGTTGGCATTCTCCGAACCGAGTCCGTAGGTCGCCCATGCTCCGGCGGAAGGGGAGCCGGGATTCTGCGACCCGGTGTGGAGCAGGAGCTGGGCGGGGCCGTGGTTGAACTGGTCGGACCACATCGACTTGATGAAGCAGATCTCGTCGATGACGCCCTCGAGGTGGGGCATGCGGTCGGAGATCCACTGGCCGGACTCTCCTGCCTGGTGGAACGGGTACTGGGAGCCGAGCATCTTCGGCACTCCCTGGATGAAGGCGAATTGCTTCCCTTCGAGGAACTCCTGCGGGCATTCCTTGCCGTCGAGTTTGGTGAGCTCGGGCTTGTAGTCGAAGAGCTCGAGCTGGCTGGGAGAACCGGCCATGTGCAGGTAGATCACCCGCTTTGCCTTCGGCGCAAAGTGGGGGACGTCCGGGGCCAGCGGGGCGGCGGGGTCCTTGTGCAGTCCGCCGGCGGCAAAGAGCGGATTGCTTTGGGACGCCATCCACAGGCCACCCAGACCGATCGAGCACTTCGAGAGGAAATGTCGGCGGGTGAGGTGCTGGAGTTGGTCGTGCTGGAGTTGTTGGAAGAGGTTCATGGCGGGAGTTCCTAGCGGTTCAGCGCGAGGTCGGAGTTGAGTAGGGTGTTGGCGACCATGACCATGGCGGCCTGCTCGGGCGTGGGGGCGAGCTTCGTGGAGTCTTCCGGGGTGGCGGTGAGTTCCTTCACGAGCTGCCCGTGGAGGGCGATGAGGGTGTCCAGCGTGGCAGGTGCCGGCTGGTCGAGGGTGAGCTCCCGATACGCCCAGATCAGCTGGCCGGTCAGGTCGGGTGCGGCTTTTCCAATCCGGTCGGCGAAGGCCTGGGCGAACTCGATGTGGGCGGGGTCATTGAGCGTGACCAGGGCCTGGAGGGGTGTGTTTGTCGCGATGCGACGCGCACTGCAGAGGTCCCGCGAAGGCGCATCGAAGGTGAGGAACCCGGGGAAGCCGGCGGTGCGGCGCACGTAGGTGTAGATGCCGCGGCGGTAGCGGTCCTCACCCTGCGAGGTGGTCCACTGCTCACCGCTGTAAACCGTGCTCCACACGCCGTCCGGCTGCGGGGGGTAAACGGGTGGGCCAAACTGCTTCGACGAGAGGAGTCCGGAAACCTTGAGCGCCTGATCGCGCACCATTTCCGCGGTGAGGCGCTGGCGTGGTCCGCGTGCGACGAGCTGGTTCCTCGGGTCCTTCGCCATCAACTCCGGCTTCGCCTTGTGCGATTGACGGTAGGCCGCGGACAGCACGAGTTCCTTGAGGAAGGGCTTGATGTGCCACTGATGATGATCGCGCAGGCGCAGGGCGAGATGGTCGAGCAGCTCGGGATGAGTCGGGAGGGCGCCGGAACTTCCGAAGTCCTCCAGCGTTTCCACGATGCCGATGCCGAAGAGTTCGGCCCAGAGCCGGTTGGCGAGCACCCGTCCGGCCAGTGGGTTATCCTTGCCGACGAGCCACTTCGCCATGTCCAGGCGGTTGGTCGGGTTCTCGGGACCATCGAAAAGCACGGGAATCGCGGGCTCCATGATCTCATCGAGACTCATGCGGTTGCCGCGGATGAAGAGACGGGTCGGACGTGTGGCATCGGTGTCCCGTTCCTGCATGGTGGGGATCGTGCGGCCCTTGATGGCGGCGTACTGAGCCTTGATGGCATCCAGTTCCTTCCATGCCGCGGCCCGCGGTTCCGCCTTCACATGGTCGACGAGGGACGGGTCGGTGGTGAGTTCCACGGTGAAGCGGCGTAGCACGGTGTTCTGGTTGTCGCCGTTGCACGAGGCGGAATGGTGGATCTCAAGTACGAGCGTTTCATCCGGTCCGGGCACGACGGGTTCGGCAGGTACGATCCATGCCGTACGTGGCTGCTTCATCATCGGATACTCGCCGAAGCCTGCGCCTCCACCGCGGAGGGATTCGTTGGGGTCCCACTGCCCGGCGAGGAAGTCGGCGATGACTTCGCGCATGGCGATCTCGCGGGCTTGTCCCTCGCCATCGACAAGTCGGGCCACGAGGCGGCCTATGACGGCGCCCTGTTCGTCCCATTTCTTCGGGTCATCGCTTTCCGGCAGGATGCGGATGCGCATGGCCGAGAAGGGCTGCGCCTCGGCCTCGATCTGGAAGTGGGAGCGGGTCGGGTTGGTGCCGGAGCTGATGAACTCACCCTGCGGGTTCTGCGCCAGTTGCCCGGTGTCGGGGTGGGCGCCCGTCTTGGTGGCGGTCAGGGTGCGCCAGTCGCCGAGGGTCTCCGCCACCTCCCGCGCCGTGCGGTTGATCTCGGTGCGTTTGGTCCGGATCGCCCGCTCGAGTCGGACCACTTCGGCCTGCTGTTCCGGCTTGTCGGCCACCTTGGTGCGGGGGAAGTCGTTGTTGATGTCGACGTCCTCGCTGTTGTTGAAGAAGGCGAGGAAGCGGTAGTAGTCCTCGTGGGGAATCGGCTCGTAGGGGTGGGCGTGGCACTGGACGCAGCTGAAGGTGGTGGCGTTCCACGCCGTCCAGGTGGTGTTGACGCGATCGATGACGGCCTCCATGCGCCATTCCTCGTCGTCGGTGCCGCCCTCGGTGTTGTTCTGCGTATTGCGGTGGAAGCCGGTTGCGATGAAATCGTCGGGGCCCGGGTCGGGGAGGAGGTCGCCGGCAAGTTGTTTGGTACTAAATTCATCGTAGGGCATGTCCGCATTGAGCGCACGGATCACCCAGTCCCTCCAGGGCCAGATGTCGCGGTGCGGGTCCTTTTCGAATCCGGTGGTGTCGGCATAGCGGGCCAGATCCAGCCACATGGATGCCCACCGCTCGCCGAATGCGGGGGAGGCGAGCAGGCGGTCGACGGTGGCTTCCATTGCGGCCTCGCGGTCGGTGGCGGCCGCTTGTTCGAGCGAGTCGAGGTCCCCGGGGGTCGGTGGAAGTCCGGTCAGGTCGAGTGAAGCGCGGCGAAGCCACTCGGCCAGGCTGGCTTCCGGGGACGGTTCAAGTTCCTCCGCCTCCAGCCGGGCGAGGATGAAGTGATCGGCCTTCTGCTTCGGCCAGTCCGAGTTGCGGACGGGGGGGAGTTCCGGTTCGGTCGGCTTTTCGAAGGCCCAGTGGTCTCCCCACTCGGCACCCTGTTCGATCCAGCGGGTGAGGGTCTCGATGTCTTCCTTGGGAAGAGGTTTCGGGTGGTGATCCGGCGGTGGCATCCGGTCGTCCGGGTCCGATGTCAGCAGACGGCGGATCATCTCGGAGGCCCCGGGGTCGCCGGGCACGACCACGGGTTTGCCCGATTCGCCTTTCCCGAGGACATCCTCGCGGTAGAGGAAGGATACCTCCCCGGCCATTTTGACCCCGCCATGGCAGGTCGTGCAGTTCTTGGTCAGCAGCGGGCGGACATCGCGATTGAAGTCGACCTCTTCGCCGACGAGCACGTCGGTCCCCATGAGGGAACACCCCAAGAGTGGCAGGAATCTGAAGACGGTGGGCATGAGTGGGACATCATACGTGCGGAGCTGGCCGAAACTCAATGGAATGAATTGTATGAAATGGGTAATACTTGTGAAAAATGGTATTCCAGTCGAAGGTGAGCTCGATGGATCGGAAGTGGAATCGTCTCTTGTCGCATTTGCGTAGTCCGCTTGGCCAACTGGTGGAGGTGGGGGAAGTCCGTGCATCGCAGGGCGGCATGGCCCGGTTTCGCTACCTGCAGCGGTATGCTCTGGTTCTGATCACCCGGGGCGAAGGCATTTATGAGGACGAGAATGGCCGTGAGCGGAGCCTCGTCGCGGGAGATTGGGTGCTGGTGCTACCCGAGCTGGGCCACTCTTACCGCCCTTTGGTGTCCGGCGGTTGGGACGAGTTCTACATCATGTTTGAAGGCCCGGTCTTCGATCTGTGGCGGGAGGAAGGACTGATCGAAGTCGGCCGCGTTTCGGGTCGTCTCGGCGACACCGCCGGCTGGATCGAGCGCCTCCTCGGTGAGGTGGTGGATGCCGATACCGGGACGAGCACGCGCCTGTGTCGATTCCAAGCACTGCTGGCGGAAGTCCTTGAGGGGAGTGTGGAGAACTGGACACCCGTGGTCGATGGGCCCCGGTGGTTTGCGGATGCGTGTCGGCTGCTTTCCCAGCCGGAGGCGAAGGTCCAGGCGGTGGCGGCCGAGCTGGACCTGCCGTATGAAACCTTCAGACGCCGGTTCCGGCAGCATGCAGGCATGCCGCCTCATCGCTACCACCGCCAGCAGGTCATCAATCGGGCCGCCCATCTACTGGAAACCACGCAGATGAAGTCCGCCGACATTGCCGAGGCCATGGGTTTCTGTGACGAGCCCCATTTTTCGCATGCCTTCCGCCAGTACACCGGGCGCGCTCCGAGCGAGTACCGCAAGCGGCACTGACAGGTTCTAATCGAGCAGGTCAGGCCGGTTGGCCCTGGTGCGCTCGAGGGCCTTCTGCTTCTTCCACTCCGCGATCTTCGCGTGGTGGCCGGAGAGCAGGACGTCGGGCACCTTGAGGCCACGGAAGTCGGCGGGTTTCGTGTAAGCGGGGGCTTCAAGCAGGTTCGGATCCGAGAAGGATTCCTCTTCCGGCGAGCGCTCGTCACCAAGGGCCCCGGGGAGCAGGCGGACGATCGAATCGGTGACCACCGCGGCGGCGATCGCGCCATTCGTCAGCACGTAGTCACCGATCGACAGCTCGAGGTCGATGAGTTCCTCGATGACGCGGTGGTCGACGCCTTCGTAGTGGCCGCAGACGATGAGCAGGTGGGTGTCGCTCGAGAGCTCGGCGGCGACCGCCTGCTTGAAGACCTTTCCCTGGGGCGTCATCAGGATGACCTTGGTGTCCTCTTTCCTGAGTTCCCCGATGGCGTCAAAGAGCGGGCCGGGAAGCATCAGCATGCCCTGGCCGCCGCCGCACAGGTAGTCGTCGGTGCGGCGGTGCTTGTCCTTCGCCCAGTCGCGCAGGTTGTGGGCGCGGATGTCGACGATCCCCGCCTGCCGGGCACGCGAAATGATGCTCTCGCTCAGTGGGGCAAGCGCGATTTCCGGGAACAGCGTGAGGATGTCGATCTGCATCGTGTCGGTGGGCCGAGCTAATCCTGAAGCCCGCGGTGAGGCAACCCATCAGCGACTCATCGCGAAAAGGATGATGGCGATGACGATGAGGGCGATGAGGACGACGAAGGCAATCTTCCACGCGGACTTGGGGAAGTGGGCGTAGGTGGTGCCGGTGACGGCATTCATGGCGCCCTGGTAGGTTTGCCCCTTGTATTGATAGGCGATGAGCCAGATCGGGGCGAGGATGTGCTTGAAGGTCTTGCGGGAATACTGCGGGTGGATGCGCAGGTTCCGGTAGGTGTCTCCGGGGACTTCGCGGGCGCACATCTCACGCAGCATGCCTTCCATGCTGCCGAACCCGGTGCGGGCGGCCTGCAGCAGGGGGACCTGGTAGTGCTCGACATCCCAGCCGGACACGTAGCGGGTTTCGTAGGGCACGAGGTCCTTGGTCGGGTAGGGTTCGAGCCGCTGGAGGATGCCGGGGTCGATCCCGCGTGATCCGGAGACGGTCACGTCGTCGAACCAGGTCGAGACATGCCCGCTGGCGGGGCGCCACCGGGTCTTCCGCTCACGGTAGGTCTGGGTCTTGCCGTCCGGCCCGCGTCGGGTACGAGTGACGTAGTAGTAGGTACCGCTGTCCGCCGTCCACGGGCATTCGGCCGCGGCATCGAAGGTCCAGTACGGGAGGTAGACGCCGTGGATCCGATCGACGAGATTGCGCTTCTTCAGGTCGTTGGGTGCGAACCATTTCGAACCGAGGAATTTCTTCAGCGCATGATAGGCCTGCTCCTTGGTGAGGCTGGCGGGCAGGAGGGACTCGGGTTTGACGGGTGCCTCGATGTCCTCGTAGGCGAGGAGCTCGGGGGAACCGCAGAAATCGCACGAGCTGGCGACGTTCTCGGCGGTGCGGGTCAGCACGGCGTGGCAGTGGGTGCACTGGACGCGCCGTTCCGCGGTGTCGAGGGTGTGTGCCTTGTCGCCGAGCTGGGCGAGCATGGCATCCAGATCGTGCTCCGTGATGTCCGGCAGGGGCGGCGGGGCGACCCGGTCGAACTCGGTGCCGCAGTAGGGGCAGATGAGCTTGCGCTTTCCGGGATCCCACTCTCCCTTGCCGCCGCATTCCGGGCAGACGTGGCGTTCGAGTGAGCGCACGTCCGCCGCAGAGCCCTGCAAACCGGGCATCGGTGGAGGGACTTTTTGCTTCTCGACGACGATGGGGGAGACGTCGTCCTCCGGGAGCTCGGGTGGCTGGGAGACCATGGGTGAAGGGGCCGGGGCGGGGTGGGCACCGGCGGCGGACTGGAGCGGGGCGCTCCAGCCACGGCTCAGCCGGCGAGGAAGCTGTCGAGTGCGGCGCGTGTGATGCGGTGGGCCGAGCCGATCTTCTTGGCGGCAAGGTTACCGGAGGTGATTTCAGCCATCACATCGGCCTCGGTGACGCCGAGCATGCGGGCGACCGTCGCGGGATCGAGGATGTCGGGATTCGGAGCCACGGGTGCGGGTGAGGTGGCGGCACCGACCTGACCGGGCTGGGCCGGAGGGGATCCGGCCATGCCGGAGGTCTTCATCATTTCCTGGGCCATGGCGAATCCGATGGCCATCTCGCTGGCCATGCCGGCAGCACCACCGCCGCCGCCTTCTCCGGAGGCCATGCCCTGACCCATCTGATATTTGACGTAGTCGTTGAGGTTGCCGATGGCGGACATTGCCGAGCGTTTGTCGATGGCTTCCTCGACTTCAGGGGGAACGCTGACGTTTTCGACGATGAAGGAGTCGATCTCGAGGCCGTATTTCGACCCCATGGCTGGGTTGATGAGCGGCAGCAGGGCGTCGCCGAGCTCGGAATAGCGGGTGGCGACATCGAGGACGGGCACGCCGGCGCTGGCCAGGGCTTCGGAGAAGATGCTGACGATGCGGGAGCGCATGGTGTCGGCGAATTCATCGACCCGGAAGTCGTGGTCGGATCCGGCGACCTCCTTGAGGAAGGTCTGCACGTTGGTGACGCGGAAGTCATAGGTGCCGAAGGCGCGGGCGCGCACGATGCCGAAGTCCGGATCCCGCAGCATGATGGGGTTGGAGGTGCCCCATTTGTTGCCGGTGAAGAGGCGGGTATTGACGTAGTAGAGGTCGGCCTTGAAGGGCGACTGGAAGCCGTATTTCCACCCCTTGAGGCGTGTTAGAACCGGGATGTTCTCGGTATTGAGCGTGTGCTTGCCGGGGCCGAAGGTGTCGCCGAACTGACCGAGGTAAACGAACTGGGCGGTCTGGCTTTCGCGAACGATGAGCTGGGCGCCGTTCTTGATTGCGGCGTCGTTGTCAGGGAAGCGCCAGGCGATGGTGTCCCGTGAGTCGTCCGTCCACTCGATGATTTCGAGCAGCTCGCCTTTGATGAAGTCCATGATTCCCATAATTCGTGCGTCTTTGAGGTTGCCATCGAGATTCACGGAGGGCTCTGGCGAAGGCAATGAGAAAACGGGGGCGAATGTGGAACGCTTGGACACAATTCGATCTTGGTTCCATGGCCGGGACGGCAGATGCTGATTCCCGTGCCCGCTGACATGCAGCAATACTTTGTGTTCGGACTCGTGCTTGCGGTGTTCGGAGCCTTCCTGTGGGGAAAGCTGTCGGTGGAATTGGTGGCACTTGGTGGCGCCGGCTTGCTCCTGATCACCGGGATCCTGGACCGGGATGACATCCTGCAGGCATTCTCCAACCCGGCCCCGGTCACGATCGGGGCGCTCTTCATCATCAGTGCGGCGCTGGAACGGACCGGCCAGATTGCGAAGCTGGGACGGCTCTTCAATGTCGTTGCCAAGGGCAGCGAGCGGCGGGCCTTGGCGGCGCTGCTCATCGTCTGTGCGGTGTGCTCTGCCTTCGTGAACAACACGCCCCTCGTGGTGATCCTGCTTCCGGTGATCCTCGGGTTCTGCCGCGACAGTGGGGCCAAGCCCTCCAGGCTGCTGATTCCGATGTCGTATGCCACGATTCTCGGCGGGGTCTGCTCGATGGCGGGCACATCGACGAACATCCTGGTCGACGGGATTGCCCGGGAACAGGGGGTTGCGGAGTTCAATCTGTTTTCGATTGCTCCGTTGGGCATCGTCTTCGCGCTGGTCGGGGGTTCGTATCTCTGGTTCTTCGGCGCGAAGTTGCTGCCGGCCCGGGACACACTGGCGACCCTGCTGGACGCCACGAAGGGCAGGGAATTCCTCATTCAGGCGGCGGTCACGGAGAACTCGCCGCTGATTGGAAAGCCGGCGGTGGACGTGCTCGAGGGCCGGTCGAGGAAGCTCAAGATCATCGAGGTGAGGCGGCGGGGAAGGATCCTCGAAGACGCGTTGGACAAGATCACGGTTGAAGAGGGCGACCGGATCCTGATTCGGACGGGCACCAAGGGGGTGGCGGAACTCCACCGCTCGGACGACGTCAATGTCGGCCTCGGAGAGAATGATCTGGCACCGATGGAGAAACGGGAAGCGGTGCTTCTCGAAGGCATGATCGGGCCGAACTCGTCGCTGGCGGGCAAGAGCCTGTCGCAGATTGCCTTCCGCCAACGATTCGGTGCCCTGATTCTCGCCATCCATCGCGAGGGGCAGAACATCACCCGCGATTTCGAGACGCTGCGCCTGGAGTTCGGCGATACGCTGTTGGTTGAAGGTTCGCGTGAGGGCATCGAGCGCCTGAAGGCGGAGCGGGATTTCATCACGCTGTCCGAGCCCACTCCGGAGAATTTCAATCTGAAGAAGGGGCCTTTCGCATTGATGGGCATTCTTCTCTTCATCTTCCTCGCTTCCTTTGACTTTGCCTTGATCGGGTTGCCCGGAATGCAGTTCGACACCTTTTCCGCAGCGTTCCTTGCCGCGCTCTTCGTCCTTCTAACAGGGTGCCTGCGGCCGCGGGAGGCCTACGATGCCGTGGAGTGGAAGATTCTGCTCCTGATCATCGGCATGCTCGCGATCGGCACCTCGATGGACAAGACCGGCGGGGCAACGACCCTCGCGAACGGGGTGACCGAGCTGCTGGGTCCGCTGGGTCCGTGGGGCATCCTTTGCGGGGTCTATCTGCTGGCCAGCATCATGACCGAGATGGTCTCGAACAATGCCGTCGCGGTGGTTCTGGCACCGATCGTCATCCGGATCGCGGAGGCCATCGAGGTGTCACCCATTCCCTTCCTGGTGGCGGTGATGTTTGGTGCGAGTGCCTCATTCGCCACCCCGATCGGCTATCAGACGAATACCTATGTCTTCGGTGCCGGTGGCTATCACTTCAAGGACTTCGTGAAGATCGGCGTGCCGCTCAACCTTCTGCTCTGGGTCGTCGCGTCCTGTCTGATTCCCTTGCTGTGGCCTTTCCATCCGTGATGCGGAGGCGGCGGGTCAGCGGAGTAGCTCGCTGAGCGGTATGCGTTGGAAGACCAAGTCCGCCTGAGATGATTCGTAGAGGATGCCCAGCGTCTGGTCATCGATCATGACGAGCGAGGAATAGGCGCCGCCTTCTTCGTCGAGGACCAGACGATGGGCTTCAGGCCAGGTGACCCCATCGTCGAAGGACAGCTGAATGGTCATGTCCTTCCGGGCATGGCGGTTTCGCGGGTTGGAGAAGATGAGGACGTGTCGGCCATCCTCGAGGATGTGGGAGATCATCGAGGCCATGCAGGTCGGCTCGGGAAGGGCGCCGTGGTCGGCGGAGTGGACCGTCCAGGTTTTCCCGAGATCCTTGGTGACACCCATGGCGCGGCCATTGGTTTCGGACTTGTCGCGGTGGTTCCGGTTGTCGCGCATGTTGAGGAGAAGCGAGCCATCGGAGAGCTCGGCGACCGCACATTCGGTGGTGTTGTCACGCGCGTGTGTGGAGACTGTCCAGGTTGCCCCGCGATCCTTGCTCCAGGTGATGTTCGAGAAAGGTCTGCCTTCCGCATCGCGGCCCTGGGTCGGCATCACGAGGGTTCCGTCCTTCATGGTGATGCCGTTGCCGGGTGCCGGGGCGAAGAGATACCAAGCCGGATCCTTGAGCGTCTCGGTGAGGTTCTCAGGCGGGCTCCATGTCACTCCGTGATCCTTTGATCGGATCATCATGAATTGTGAACTACGATGGATATCGTGGCCGGGCTCGGACCCGTTGCCGGTCCACTGGTGGGTTCCGGGTTTGCCGTGGGTCCACATGGCGGTGACGAAGACCTCACCGGTTTCCTCGTCCACGAGGATGCCTGGATCGGAGCAGCCGTTCTCCTTCTGCGGTTTGCCGCCCCATTCGCCCATGTCCATGATGGGCACGGGATCCGCCCAGGTGATGCCGCCGTCGGTCGAGCGCGAAAGCCCGATGTCCATGTGTTCCTGCAGGTCGCGCCGCGAGTTGTAGCGCATGTCATAGACGGCGAGCAGGGAGCCATCCTTGGCGCGGGCGATGGCCGGGATGCGGAAGGTGTGGCAGTCGAACTGGCCCTGTTTGTGGATGGGATAGGCGAGGCGGATGGTTGATGGCTCGGCGGGCTGCAGCTTGAAGATGCTTCCATCGGCGAAGCGAACCGCGGTGCAGGACAGGGTCAGGGCATCGCGTGTGTCGGTGCCTGGCTGGACGGCGGCCTGCAGTTCAAGCGAGTGCCGACCTTGCGGCAGCCGAACCGTACCGCTCAGTCCTGTGGACGTCATGTGCGTCATGACGGGTTTCCCCTGATGGATGAGTTCAAGGGAGTGGAGGCGTTCCGTGGGCAGGTCGCCATGGCAGTCGATGTCGATCTGGTTGAGCACACGCTCCTCGTCGAGGACGAGGATGAAAGTGAGCACCGGGTGGGCTTCGCCGTCGGTCAGCAGGGGGGTCGTCCGGTGGCGTGCATGGAGTCCTGGCTGCATGATGTCGAGTGAGCCGCTGACTCGGAATCGGTGGACTTGGGCGCGGCTACGCATGGGGCGGATGGCAATGGTCTCCAAGGGGCCACGGAGGTTCTTCATGGTGAACACCTCCTGATGGTTGATCGAGACCGTGAACGAATCGTCATCGGTCCGCTCGGCGTGGAACAGGAAGGGCTCGCCGGGCTTGATGAATTTCGAGGTGGGTTCCAGCAAACGGATGTTGCCAATGGCGGGCCCTTCGGCGAACAGGGTTCCCTTGTGTCCGTTGAAGCCGAAGTTGAGTTGCTTGCCGAAGCGGACGGACGAGGCGCTGCCGGACAATCGGTCGAGGGTCAGATTCGCCTCAACCGAAAAGGGTCCGTCGAGAACCCGCAGTGGGGCCTGCACTTCCTGGCTTTGGTCACGCAGGGGGCCGGGCTGCTGCCAGGTCCGGTCCGCCGCATGGGAGAGGAGGCTGGATAAAACGATCCAACAGGCTGTCTGGAGCAGCGGAGGACAACAGGATGAGAGGGATGGGAACATGATGGGACGTGGAGATGGCCTGAACGTGGACAACCAAACGTCCGGCGCGGGCCATTCCATGCATGAAAATCGTGAACCGGACCGGGATTCTCGTCTGCTTTCAGTGCGACTTGGGTGGGGTTGCTTCCACTCCGGGTCGGCCGCGCGCCCCATTGAGCCAATCCCGGATGATGGGCCATTCGATCTCAGCGAGTGACCTGACCCTCAACCAGGATTCCTCCTCGCTGTTGGTCGCCGGATGGCTGACGACATGGATGACGTGCATTCCTGCAGCGTTTCCGGCGCGGATGCCTGCGATGGAGTCTTCGATGACGAGACAGTCTTCGGGTTGCTGGTGCAGTCCCTCGGCGGCCCTGAGGAACAGGGCGGGATCGGGCTTGGCGGAGGTCACTTCATCACCGGCGATGGTGAAGTCGAAGAAGGTCCAGAGTCCGCTTTCGTTCAGGCAGCAATCGACTTCGGCGCGGTCACTTGAACTTGCGAGTGCCATCGGGGCGCCTTGCTGACGGAGGTTCGTGAGCAGCTCCCTGACACCGGGGAGGGTCTTGAGACCTTCCCTCTTCATCATGCGGTGCCAGTAGTCCTTCCACTGGGTTCTGAAGCGTGCGGGTTTGAATCCGGTGGGTGCTTGTTCGATCAGGCAGGCTTCGATGTGGGAGTTCGAGGTGCCGGCGTAGTGAGTGAAATAGTCGGCCCTGCTCAGTTCTCCTTGTTGGTCGGCGTAGGCCTGCTGATAGGCCCGGAAGTAAAGTTCCTCGCTGTCGAACAGGGTGCCGTCCATGTCGAAGATGACTGCTCCGGGCGTCGAGGCCCGGCTTGATGGTGCTGACTTGGAGATCCGGGCGCGGTAGTCGGATGGCCGCTCGCCGGTCTCGGTCTGGAAAAACCGGCTGAGTTGGTGAGCCGAGGTGAACTTCATGGCCTCGGCGATTTGCCCGAGCGTGAGTTCGTTCCGCAGGAGCAGGCGTTTCAGGTGGATGAGCCGGGTCGACTTGATTTCCTGTTTCGGGCTGTGGCCGAGGGCTTCGGCGAAGCGGTGTTTCAAGGTGGTCATGGACAAGCCGCTGCGTTCGGCGAGTTCGGAGACGCGAATGGGATCATGGGGTGCCTGATGTCGGATCCAGCTGACCAGATCGAAGATGATGGGATCCTCGATCGAGAGTGTGTCACTCGATTCCCGGGCAATGGTGGGACCGATGGGCACGATCTGTGAAGGGGTGTCACAGGCGCCTCCCTCCAGCTGGGCGTGGATGCACTCGGCGGCCTTGAATCCGATGGCCCTGCCGGGATGCTCGATGCTGCTGAGGGCCGGAAAGGTCGAATAGCAGTAGGCGTGATCATCCCCGTAGCCGATCACGGCGAGGTCCTGGGGCACACGCATGCCGAGCAGGTCGGCGGCCTTCAGCGCGACGGCCCCAAGAGAATCGTCGGCGGTGAAAAGCCCACATGGCTGGGGGAGTGTCTCAAGGAATGCCATGACCTCGGTCTGGATCTGGCGCCAGCTTTCAGGTTTCCAAAGCGGGCGTCCGCGCAGGTAGTGGACGGTGGGCTCGAGGGAGTAGCGGGAAAGGTACTCGGAGAACCCTCTCAGTCTCTGGCGGGCGTAGGTGCGCAGTCCGGGTGCGAAGATTTCCTCCTGGTAGTAGGTTTCTCCCCGAGCGAGGAAGGCGAGGTCGTCAAAGTTCCTTTCGATCAGGTGGGCGGCGGCGGCGCGTCCGATCTGTGCGTTGTCCGGCACGACCCGTGGGAAGCCGCCGTCGGGGCCTTCACTGCTGGTGATGACCACTGCGATCCCGCGCTTCCTGAATGCCGCGAGCTCGGCCTCGGTGGCGCGGAACAGGATCAATCCGTCTCCCTGCCAGTCCGCATCGATCCGGGTGGCTTCCATTTCGCCGTACGAATCATTCTCGGTGATCAGTCGCCACAGTTCGTGCCCCCGCATGAACTCAACCACCCCCCGCATGGCCTGGGATCCGTACGAGGACCACTGCGGGTATCGGATTCCGATAAGGGGTCTGCTTCGAGCCATCATGGTCGCTCGAACACTCTGCCCATGTCGATCCGGCGTTCGTCAATCTCGAAGGGGCGAATCGAAGACGGCGCCGGCCGACCCGGCGTTTTTGCCACCCATTCCGTCGTTTTTGACTCTTACGGTGCGATGAAGGGCTGGAGGAGGGTTCATGCTATCGTGAAAACTCCTGCTCCCTCCTTCCTCAGCACCCTGCTCATTCGAGCATGCTTATTGACCCTTGTGCATCCGGCTGCCCATGCGGCGACCTTGACGCTGAATGCAACGACCTTCCGTCCTGGTGATGCCATCACGGCTTCATTCGCGGATCACAGTGGTGGTTCGAGCACCGACTGGATCGGGGTTTACCCTGATGGAGTGGTCCCCACCGGGGATCCGGCGGCGACAAGCTGGGGCTATGTGGACGGCACCCAGGCATCCGGTTCGGCCGATCTGGACGCACTCGCGACGGGAACCTTCGAGCTGAACAATGCCTACCTCGGCAACTGGACGGTCCATTTCCTGTCGAACAATGGATATGGTGCGGTCGCTGGAACCGTGGGCGGAGTGAATTTCACGGTTGCTCCGTCCCTGGGCATCGGACTTGTAGCCGACAAGGCGAGCTATGAGGCTGGGGAGACGATCCGCTTCGATTGGTCCGGCAACGATGGTTTTGTGAGCACCGACTGGATTGGCATCTATCGGGACGGCGAAACTCCGGGTGTCGAGTTCTCGACGGCTTTTCAGTACACCTCCGGAACCGACGGAAACCTCAGTGGTTTTGATTCGCTGAGTGCCGGCGATTACGACGCCTATCTTCTGGCGAACGACGGATACACCGTTCTCGCGGAAACTTCGTTCTCAGTCGTTCCGGAGCCCTCCACCTTCCTTCTCTGCGCGTCCGGCCTTCTCCTCGTGCGGCTTCGTCGTCGCGCCTGAAATGCCGAATACTCTCTAACAAAATTACCCACGTCGACCATGAAGCCATTCGTCATCTCCACACTTCTGGGAGCTGCATTGCTGCTCCCAAGCCACGCCACCACCGTTCTCGAAGGGAGTTGGACGGGCTCCAATCAGGATGTCCCGGCAAACTATGGCAGTAATGTGGCGGCAGCGGTTCCGGGTATCTCGGTGGCTGCCGGTGCTTCCGGAGTGGTGGGCACTCCGGACGTCGCGGTCACCTGGTCGCCCCTCGGGGACTCCGGATGGCAAACCTACACCAGTTGGAATGGTCGTGGTGACGTGTTTCAGCTGAATGGTACGGCGGCATCGATTGAGTTCGCTCCGAAGACCGGAACCTTCGTCGAAGTCACGAGTGTGGATCTCGACGAATGGGCTGGTGGTGGCGGGGTGGTTGTCGACTGGCAGCTTGAAGGGCCGACAAGCGGGATCCTGGCGAGCGGAACCTGGACCGGGAACACTGCTGGCATCCGCGAGACCGTAGCGATCAACGAGACCGGTGCGGTGGACGAAGTCCTGACCCTCTCCTTGACCCAGACCGGCGGTCTCCAGGACTATCTGGCGATCGACAACGTGACCTTTGATCAAGGGCCGCGGGTCCCGGAGATCGTTTCCTTCGCGAGTGATCTTCAGTACATCGATGGAACGGATCTGACCCTTTCCTGGGAAATTGCTCAGAGCTCGCCAACGCTGACCGTTTCGCTGGATGATGGATCGGGTGCCGTCGATGTGACGGGTTCGACCGATCTGGGGACGGGACTGGGTTCCATCGTTCTGTCCGGAGTGACCCAGAGCACGGTCTTCACGCTCCAGCTTTCAACCGGGTTGGAGCAGGAGCTCGCACTGCTGACTGGCGAAAGCCTGTCGCTGACCTCCGATTCCGATTTGGTGGTGGGGCCGGACTTCATGGTGACGCTTCAATGGGAAGTCAGCCCGCCCGGCGCGACGGTGACCCTTTCCGATGGGACCGGTTCCGTGGATGTGACTTCCGATACCGATCCCCTGACGGGGCTTGGATCGACTTCGGTGATGGTGCCGGCTCCAGTGACCGACTTCAGCATCGAGGCGAATGCCAGTGGCCAATCGGTGACCAAGCGAGTCCTTCGTGCCGCGGAAAATACCGCCGCCTTCTCGATCGATAGCGCCAGTGTGGTGGGTGGCCAGACGCTCACGGTCAGCTGGACCGGAGCTGCGGCCGGGCCGACCGATTGGATCGGGGTTTACCGGATGGAGGACAGCCCGGGCACGGACTTCTCGACCCAGTGGAGGTATTTGAACGGCACCCAGTCCGCGGGTGCCGGCCCGGTCGATGGTTCCGTCGAATTCACGCTTCCTCTGGGAGACTACTACGTCGTCCATATGTTGAATGATGGCTACGAGATCGTCGGTGGTCCTCTGACCTTCAGCGTGGTGGAACCGGTGGAAGAGGTCATCAAGGTGGTTTCCGTGGTCCGTGGCAACGATCCGGTGGACGGCGAGATCCTGACACTCGAGTGGGAATCAAAGGCGGGCATGGAATATGATATCTATGCTTCGGACACCCTCGAGGGTGACCCTGTCTTCGATTGGGAGATCGTTCAGATCGCCTTGGCGAGCGACGGGGACGGAACGACCACCTTCACTGAGGATCTGCCCGAGCCCACTCCCGTCCGCCGATTCTACCGTGTGTATGAAATCGAGGCTCCTGCCCCTTGAATGCCGACGGTTCCCCAAACCTCATGAATCGATCCCAATTCCTGCGCCTCAGCAGCTTTGCCGCCGTAGGTGCCTCTTTCCTGCGTCCCGGTTCCGCATTCGGAGCCATTGACTTCAATTTCAGCGGCACGCCTGCCGGGCTGCGTCCGTATCTCCACGCTCCGCGCCCCGACTCGATGCGGGTAAGCTGGTGGACGGACAGCGATGCGGACACATTCATCGACTACGGTGTCGATGGTGGGCCCCTGAACCAGACCGTGACGGGAAGTCGGACGGTCATGGGCTCCGGCTACCACTATCATGCGGGCCAGATCACCGGGCTTCAGCCGGACACCTACTATGAATACCGGGTTCGAACGGAGAACGTCACTTCCGCCACGTTCCGTTTCCGCACCCCGAAGCCCCTTGGAACCTCGACGGGCAGATTCCGTGTGCTCGTTCTGGGGGACAACCAGATCATCGATCCGAGCCAGCGAAGGTTCGAGCGGCTTGTCGAGCGGGCCAAGAAGAAGGTCGAGGACCTCTACGGGGTTCCCATCGAGGAAGCGATCGACGTGGCCATCATGCCGGGTGATCAGGTCGATGTGGGAACCCTGAATCACTATCGGAACCTGCATTTCGAGTTCAACGGATGGATCTCCCCGTACATTCCGATCATGACGACGATCGGGAACCACGAAACCTATCAGGACCCGGGCCTTGCCAACTACAAGACCCTGTTCACCTATGATGATTTCACCTGCGCCGGAGTGAGCAGCCCCGATCCCGAGGTCTACTATGCGTATCAGCTGGCCAACGTCGCCTTTGTCCACACCTCGAGCGAGCACACCGGAGCCACGCAGACCGGGTGGGTGCAGAACCTCGTGGATGCGGCCGAAGCGGACTCCGGGATCGACTGGATGATCAGCCTCTGCCACCGCCCCTACCAGGCCGAGCAGTACATCGGCGACATCTCCGGGTGGTTGAGGAATACCGCGATGCAGGTCTTCGCCCAGACCGGGAAGCACGTGCTGAACATCGGGGCGCACCACCACATTTATGCGAGGGGACAGACGCGGGATTGGCCGATCTACCACATCATCTCCGGCGGGAGCTCGTGGGACCAGTTCTGGGGGCAGTCGAACGAGGCGGACTACGACGATGTGCAGAAGACCCTGGCGCATTGGGCCTGGCAGTTGATCGAGTTCGATCTGGATGCCCGGACGATGAATGTGAAGTGCTTTGCGGAGGCGAACGTGAAGTTCCCCACTGCGACCCGCTGGTCCTACAACAGCCTTCTGGTCGATGAGTTCAGCCGCAAGCTGGGTGTCGCCGCGCCGGGCAAACCCAGCCTGACGAATTCGGAGCCTGCTCCGATCACCCTGCCCCTCACTCTTCAGAGTGCGGCATTCTCGACTTCCACCTCGGAGGTGCTCAACAGCACCTGGTTCCAGGTGGCGACAGATGCGTCCTTCCTTGATCTCAAGGTGGATCGCCTGAGGGATGTGGAGAACATTTATGGAGATACGGGAGCTCCGGACTACACGCCGATCGATACCCATGACGGGGTGGACATCCTCCAGTACGAGTTGCCGGTGGACTCCCTCGCTGACGGAACGTACTTCGCCCGCGTGCGTCACCGGGACTCGAACGTGGAGTGGTCGGAGTGGTCCACTCCACTGGAGTTCGAGGTGACGGGAAGTGGTTTCACCGGAGATCCAGAGATTTCCATCGAGAAGAAGGTGTATGCCCTCAATGAGGATGTGCAGGTGAATTACAGTGGCGGCCCCGGCCTTGCTCAGGATTGGATCGGTATTTACCGAAAGGGGGATACGCCGGGCTCCGGCACGGCTTCGACGGCGTGGTCCTATGTCGATGGATCGAGCGGGGTGCTGAACTTCACCCAGAACCTTCCGGAAGGGGAATGGTATGTGGCCTTCTTCACGGACGATGGCTACGCGGAGATCGCACCACGGGTGCCGTTCTATGTGGGCGATGAACCGACGCTGACGCCGAACAAGGAGTCGTTCGACGAGGGGGAAACGGTGGAGATCTCGTATGCGGGTGCACCCGCAGGAGACAGCGACTGGATCGGAATCTACCGGGAAGGCGACACGCCCGGGACAGAGTTGTCGACCGACTGGGACTACCTGAATGGAACCCGGACACCGGGAACCGCAGGTGAGGCGGGCACCCTGTCATTCAATGGTTTGCCGAAGGGATACTACTTTGCCGACTACTTCCTCAACGGCGGATACACCGGCATTGCCCAGCGGGTGCGGTTCTCGGTGGGCACGGAGATCTCACAGGTTTCCATGGCTTCCGCGACGGTCCGACAAGGTGAGGACTTCACCGTTGATTTCACGGACGGACCGGGAACTCCGAAGGACTGGATGGGAATCTTCAAGCAGGGGGAAACGCCGGGTGAGGACGTCTTGACGGCCTACCTCTATGTGGATGGAAACACGACGGGCAGCGTCACCTTCGAGTTGCCTGAACTTCCGCCGGGAGACTACTTCCTGGCCCTCTTCATCAATGACTCCTACACCGAGGTCTCGAATCGCTTCCTGTTCACGGTGACTCCCGAAGTTCCCTTCCGAATCGAGCAGTCGGCGCTCGATGGGAGTGAGATGAAACTTTGGTGGCAAAGCGAGAGCGGCGTGCCCTATCAGATCCAGCGTAGCACCGACCTGACGAACTGGGTTGATGTGCTCGAGATGGTGGGAACGGGTTCCCTGATGCAGGCGGCGGTGGCGGTCGATCTGGGGGTTCGGGCAAAGGAGTACTTCAGGATCACGCGTCCGTAGCTGGCTCCGGCTCCGGCTTCTGTCCGAGGAAGTAGATCATCGCGCCCGCCATCAGGGGGATGCCGACGGCGGCCATGCCATAGGTGAAGTTCATGAAGAAGTCCAAGCGGCTCTCGTCACCTGCGAAGAGGTCCTTGTACAGCTGCACACCCACTGATCCGGTGTACCCCAATGCGTCGGCCACGTAGATGGCGAATACTGCCGTGCCTTGGAACCGGGTTACCGCGATGGTGCGGTCAAACAACAGGCTGCCGAAAGGAACGTAGGCGAGATAGGCACCCAAGCCGCTGGCGATCATCCACATTTCACCACTGATCTCCCGGCTCTGATAGAGCCACGTCGAGCCACCCATCATGGCCAGGCCTGAGATCATGATGCCGTAGCTCACTGCGAGCGCGGTGCGGTTCTTGCGGATCAAGAACAGCAGGGCCATCACGATCATGACAAAGAAGGCGATCGGGCGTTCGGTGCGGGAAAAGGCGGCGGCTTCCTCGATGCCCATCTGCATGAACAGGTCGGCCTGATAGTTGTCACGGAAGTCGCGGTAGGCAGTCAGGAACAGGTAGGCGATGCAAAGCAGGATCATGCCGGGAAAGAAGCGCCGCATGAAGGCCCAGCGGCGTTCCCGGTCCATCGGTTGGCGGCGGATGCGCAGGGCTTCGTCCTCGGCGCTGGGAGCGGGAAGCAGTGACAGCAAGCCGACCGATGCGAGGAAGGGCAGAAGGAACAGGGCACCGGTGGCGAAGGGCATCCAGAATTCCGACACGCCCGATTCGATCAGCCAGCGGCCGACCCGTTTCACCTCGCCGCTGGACAGGATGTAGGAGCTCGAAAGGCCGGCGAGCAGGAGTTCCGAGGTGCTGCGCCCCTCGAGGTATCGAACGATGAATCCCCAGATCACACCCAGCGGAATCCCGTTCAGGAAGATGGCGATCACCTTCAGCGGCAGGGGAAGGGTCGCGAATCCCAGAAGGGCAAGCATGCCGAGCAGGACGGTGATGATCAGTGCCTTGGCGAGGTCTTCGCGGCGCAGCTCCGCACACAGTCGGGTGCCGATGAACTTCGACACGCAGTAGCCGAAGATCTGGGCAATGACGAACAAGGTTTTGGGTTCCAGCGTCCGGCCATCGAATGACAGGAAGAGTGGCACCCCTTCGAAGGTCGCCGCACTGAAGGGTTTCCTGAAGGCGTAGGTACAGAAGTAACAGGCGAAGGCGGATGCCGTCGCGAAGAGGACGAATGTCTTTGGGTGACTGGCGAGATGCGCCGTGATCCGGCTCCGCTCCGATCGATCTGCCATTGTTGTATTGATAGGCTCCGGCAGCCTTGGATACCAGCGCCGTCTGCGGGCAGAACCCCTCAGTTGGTGTCGACCGGCTTGATCCAGCCGAGATCGACGAGGAACTGGTCGGCCTCCGCGAGCGTTTCGTCGTAGGTCTGTCCGCGGTTGAAGAAGCCGTGACCTGCTCCCGGATACACGACGAGCTTGCAGGGACGGCTCTCTTTTTTCATGCGTGCCTCGAAGACCTGAACGGAGGAAAGCAGGACGGTGGTATCCTTGTCTCCGTGGAGGATGAGGGTGGGAGGGGTGTGTGTTCCGATATGATGCGAAGGTGAAAGGTCCTCGGCTTTCCCGACGCCGAGCCGCCCCTTGACTCCAAAGCCTTTCGCCTTCCACCCGTCGAGATCCGCCAGGGTCAGAACTGGGTTGAAAAGGATCATGGCATTGGGGCGCTCATCGGAGCCGAAGCCGGTGAGGGTGCCGGTGGTGGCGGCGACGTGACCCCCAGCGGAGCCCCCTGCAGCGGCGATCCGTTCCGGGTGGATGCCGAGCCGCTTCGCATGCTTGCGCACCCAGGCGATGGCCGCCTTCCCGTCCTTCACGCATTCGACGGCAGGCGTTTGGTTCCGGCTCTTCACCCGATAGTCGGCGACCATGGCGATCATGCCGCGCTCGGCGAAGTGCTTTGCCTGGCGTTCGAACTGGGCGGGAGAACCACTGTTCCATCCGCCTCCGAAGAAGAAGACAATGGCCGGTTTCGGATGCCCTTCTTCGGCTTTGCCAAAGAACCACAACCGGAGCTCGGTATCACCGACGGTCCTGTAGACTTCACTGCGGACCCCCGCGAACTCAGGGGGATAAGTGAATGCAGTGGCGTGAGCGGTGAAGAGGATCAGGAAAAGAAATCGAAGCATGCTGGGAGTGAAACGTGTTCGGCAGTCGCTGGCTATCAGTCGCTTGAAATGCGACGATCGGATTTCGGTGACAGCGGTGGCTCAGTCGGGCCATTTATGGGCTTGCTAGGCCGGGGGAATCGCAGTGGTTTTCCGGCCATGAAGCGGAGTTGTTCGACCCTCGTATTTTCGTTGTTTGCTCTGGTTGCCGGTGCGGCGGAGGTCAGGTGGGCTGCCACCGGAACGGTGGGGTCCGTCTCGGGTACTGGTTTTGCTGGCACGGGGGTGACCGCCGGCGATGCGGTGGAACTGGAGATGACCTACGACTCGAATGCCGAGGTGAAGGCCCTGTCGTTTCTGCCGATTCTTGGTGCGCTTAACGGACGAGCCCAGTTCATCGGGGACATCGACCTTTCGGTTCGCGTTCTCATCAACGGGCAGGAATGGAGCGGTGAGCTGCCGACGACCGTTGGTTCGCTGAATGTTTTGTCGTCCAATTGCTGGGACTTCGCCAGCAACCCCGATGTCTTCAGTGTGGACCTTGATACTGAAGCCGGCGGCACTTTTCCCAGCTTCCCCGTCAATGAAGAGGGACTATCCAAGGAGATCAAGCTGGAGTTCGCCGACCGAACGTCCCCAGCCGAACTCTTCGAAGTGCATGTGCTCCCTGACAACCTGAGTCAGGTTTGTGAGATGACTTCCGCAACGGGTTCGGTCTCAGCTGGCACCTCCACGATCGCCTTCACTCTCGACCCGGAAACCGTGAGGATCACCCTTCCGCCGGTCCAGGCTTCGATCTCAAAGGTCGAGGGGGGCATCCAGATGACCTGGGATAGTGAAGTGGGGAAGAGTTACCGTCTTGAGGGCACCTCGGACCTGAAGGTCTGGAGCATCGAGGGGGTTTACGGCGGGACCGGTCTGCCGCTGCAGCCGATCTTCAATCCGTTCGGCACCTACGACAAACGATTCTACCGGGTGGTTGAGCAGTGATTCTCGAGGTCGGGAATCATCCACCCTCGGTTACTTTGCAGGCTTCGCCGGGTTCTTGCGGGGCTTGTTTGGCGCGCTATTCGAAGCCGGCATGATCGGGCTTGTCCATTCGGCGAGGTCGGCTGGCTTCACGCCCTTGACATGCCCGCCGAAGGAGAAGCGGCTTGGCTTGAACGGGCCGACAAAGGCGATGTTCATGTCGGGTTGGATCGAGGCCTCCTTGCCGCTGGCCCAGAAGATGCCGTTGATCAGCAGTCGACGATAGCTGTCGTCGAGGAGATCGAGCGAGGCACCCTGGGTCGAGTGGAAGACGCGATGCTTCCCGCCGTCCTTCGATTCGTAGTGCCGGGTCCAGGTTGACGGCATGGGTGGTTTCTTGGGGTCAGCCTTCGAGTCAGGATCCATGGACACCAGGGGTTGGGAGTTGGTGAGGACGGTGAAGCCATCACGAACTTCACCGACATAGCCGCCGGCGTGGCAGAATGCGTGGTCCTTCACGCCGCGCAGAATGACGTGGTCCTTCTGTTCGGGAACGATTTCGATGCGGGTCCCCTGTTTGTGGTTCTTCCCGTAGTGGCCGACCCATGTGTTGCCCAGCACCTGGTGGCCGAAGCCTTTCTCGTAGCCGGGAACCTTGGACCGGTAGTCGTATTTGGCATACTTCGATCCAGCGGGAATCTTGAAGGCGTGGGAGGCGGTGCGCATTCCGACCACGGGTCCGCCCCGCTCGAGATAGGCATCGAGGTGGGCCATCTGGTCGTCCGGAAGATTGAGGAAACGGGTGAAGATCACCAGCAGATCCGCGTCATCAAGAGCTTCCATGCCGGGGATGTTCGATGCTCCGGCCTCGATCTCGCCGTTCTTATCCAGACCGAAGAGCACCGTGCACTTGAATCCATGATGCCTGGCGAGAATCCGTGCGAGGGCGGGGCAGGTTTCCTCGGTCCGATATTCATGGTCACTCGCGAGGAAGACGATGTGAGATCCCTTGCCGGGTCCGGACCCGCCTTCGTAGACGAGGGGGTTTGCAGTGAGGGATGCGAGCAGTGCGAAGAAGACGATGATGGTGGAGCGGAACATGAATGAAGAATGGATGGATGTTTCTGGTTTGGAAGACCGGGCTACGGCTTCGGCAAGGTGGGTTTTTCGTCCTTCTTCAGGTCGATGCAACCCAAGGTGACGGATCCATCGTTGCTCTGCACTTGGAAAACACCGGGAAGGACCTTCCGCGTTTCGGGACTGAACTCGCAGCGTTTCATGGCGAGTGACAACCCGCCATCGCGCGTGAGCGTGAGCGTCTGCGGTTGGTCCGATGAGATCTGGCCGTCACTGGAGAAGAAATAGACGCTCTCGATCGGCTTTTGACCGGAGGGTGGTTGGAGGTGGATGGTGATGCCGGTGCCTGATGCGTCCGACTGCCAGGTTCCCGCCCAGTTGGCGAGCGGTCGGGGTAGTTCGGATCGGGCCGCTTCGAATCGAGGGTCATCCGGACCATCTCCGGAAGCATCGCTTTCTACGGGAAGTGTAGTGGAAAGTGTCCTGCTGCCCGGATGGCATGAGGCCGCGCAGGCCATCCACGAGGCGGAGGCACGGAAGGTGCAGCTTGCCATGTCCAGCGACTCCGGCGGAGTCACTTCGACCATGAGCAGGACGTCACGCTCGTAGCCGTGGGCGGGGTGTCCGGCCATGTCCACCTTCTCGGGGGTCGGCCATTGGATGGGTCCGGCCTGGAAGCCTTCCGGCATGTCCCACTCGATGCTGGTGGGGACTCCTACGATCCCCGGGTTCTGCCAGTAGGTGTGGAAACCTTCGTGATGATGAATCGCGAGACCCAGCGTGAAGGGCTTGCCGGGTTGAATGGACCGGGATTCCGCGATCAGTTCGATGTCGATGCCACGGGTCGGTGGCTCCGCGCCTGCGGTGAGCAGGAGCAGCGGTGCCAGGCATGAAGGAGCGCATCGAGTCATCGCGGAGGGGATACTACGCGATCTCTGCCGCGAAATCATCATCCAATCCCTTGATGGTTGATTCGTGGGGCCCGAAGGATCAGCGTTTCCCCCGTGATCCTTGTCCGCTCCCGAGCTTTCCTCGCCGCCGTCCTGGCGCTGGCACTGGCCGCCTGCTCCGGGGTGAACCAACTGCATCGAGTGGACGACAGGGTCTGGCGGTCAGGTCAACCGACGGCGGAGGAGTTCGACCAGATCGAGCAGGAGAAGCGGATTCAGAGGGTTCTGAACCTGCGCTTCTTCCACTCCGACGATCGCCTGGCGCCCGACTGGGAGCGGCACCATGTCCGGATGAATGCAGGGACGGTGGGTGACGACGAGATCTTCGAGGCACTGCGGGTGCTGACGACGGGGGATGGACCAACCCTTGTCCACTGCCTCCACGGATCCGACCGCACCGGGGTGGTCGTTGCCGCCTACCGGATGGTCGTGCAGGGGTGGTCCCGTGATCGGGCGATGGAGGAGTTCACGGATCCTGAGTATGGCTACCATGAGTTCTGGTATCCCAATCTTGAAAAATATCTGCAGGAATTCGACATTGAGGGCGTGCGGGAGCGGCTCCGGGATGCCAACGCCTGACGGTGGCTTGAAAGCCGCAGTTCCCGAAACCAGTAGTTGTCCATCATGAGCCTTTCACGCCGCGCCTTTCTCGCTCAGTTGCTTGTTGGCACCACCCTTGTGGCGGTGGGCCGGCTGCAGGTCGATGCAGCCACGCCAAAGCGTAGGAACCAGAACAAGAAGCGTCCGCTTTCCAAGAAGGGGAATGCGGCAGAGCTGCCGGTGGTCAAATCGGTGGGTGAGAATTCCATCACCGTGGGCGACAAGTACTACATCCTGTCGGACTTCGCCGAGGTGATCGTGGATGGGGAGGAGGCCACCTTGAAGGATGTGAAGGTCGGGATGCAGGCGATGGTGACGGGCGGCGTGAAGGAGTACGGCGACACGCGGGCCGAGACGACTTACAAGGCGACACGCATCGTCGCCCGCGGTGACAACCAGCTTCAGAAGAAGGCGAAGGAGGCGAACAAGAAGGCCGCCGAAGCCGCCCGCAAGGCCAACCAGCGGAACAAGAAAAAGAAGAAGTGAGCGGTCGCCGGGTCAGTGCTTTGCCTGTTGTTGGAGGGCTTGAACGCGCTCGAGGTAGGCAGCACCGAAGCGATCCGAGAGGGTGAGCATGTTCCATGCGTTCTTTTCGTTGTCATCCTTGGAATTGGCTTGGCTGAGCCAGAGGGCTTCCTGCCGTGGGCGGATGATCTCGGACCGACCGACAAGGACGCGAACGGTCTTTTCCGGAGCAGGGCTGACCTCGAGGGGAAGGATGGCCTCGGTGCGTGCATCGGGGAGCACCCAGAAGACCCGCAGGCCGGGTGCGGCGAAGTAGCTCTTCCACCACGTTTCGACCATGGCGCGGGATTCTGATTTGAGGAGCCCCTGTTGAGCGAGATTCCTGCTCAGGCTCAGGTAGAGCTCCGAGTCGAAGGTTCCTTTGCCTTCGCGTGATAGATCGGCTTCGCTGAAACGGATGGTCTCTCCCTTGGCCAAGCCCTTGTGCTCGGTCCACCAATGGGTGCCGTTCGCCTGGCGCTCGTAGATGAGGAGATAGGGGATCGCGCCTTCGGTGTCATTGGTGAGGCTCAGGGTTTCGTCCTGGGAAACGCGGGTCGTCAGTCCGGGAGTGAAGCTTCCGAGTCCGCGGTAGAACAGGAAGCCTTCCGTCGCTCCGCTGGAGTCGCGGACGACATTGGCTTCCGGGATGCGGGCCCGGGTCCATTGCAGGAGGTCCTCCGATTTGAAGAGGATGGTTTCGCGGCTCTCTTCGGGAGACAGCACATCGATCTCCCACTCGATCGATCCGGTGTAGGGTTTGGCGAAGTCGAGGTAGCGCGGGCCTGCAGCCGACCCGGGATCGGGGAAGCGGATCGACTCTCCGCCCGAGCGCTCGGGATACCACTGGCTGATGGTGCCTCCCTCGAAGCCGACTTTGACTTTCGCGGTGAATGCCTCATCGGAGTGGAAGTAGATGACCGGGGTCTCCATCTTCACCTTCACGTTGCGTGCCGGGACCGGCATGCGCTTCATGAAGACATTGGCGAAGGCCGGATGGTGGTTCATGAATCCGGGGTGGTGACGGACGTAGCTGGGCAGTGCCTCTTCTTCGCGCTCGAGGCCGGTCAGCAGGACTCCGTCGGATCCGGCGACGGTGGTGAAGGTGCCCCACTCGTGGAGGTCGTAGGCGGACAAGTTGCAGATCGAGAGAGCCGCGGCGGTTGTTAGGAGGATTCGTGTTTTCATCACATCGGGCATGGTGGGGGCGAGACGTGTGATGCACAACCTGTGAACGAGCGCTTTACGTTGATTTTACCTGGGTGAATTTACGGGCTCTTTACGGACTGGATCCGCCGTGTCGGATAGGATGCCGGGGTGATGAAACGCAAACTACTTATCAGTCTTCTCGGGACGACGTGTCTTCTGGCCGACGAGGGAAACCCGGCCATCGACTTCCTTGGATTCCAAACCGTCACGGCGGAAGTGAAGGAGCTGCGGGAGCAGCGCAGGATCGATGAGTCCGAGTTCATCCGGATGTCGAAGGAGGAAGGGACCATCATCCTCGATACACGATCGCGCGGGAAGTATGAGAAGCTGCATGTGAAGGGGGCGGTGCATCTGAACTTCTCCGATTTCACCGAGGCCTCGCTGAAGGAGGTGATCCCGAGCAAGACGACCCGGGTGCTGATTTACTGCAACAACAACTTCGACAAGGAGCCGGTTCATTTCGCGAGCAAGTTCGCGCCGGTCGCCCTGAACATCCCGACCTTCATCAATCTGCATGCCTACGGCTACACCGAGGTCTATGAGCTGAAGCCCTTTCTCGACATCAACACCACGAAGATCCCGTTTGCGGGAACGTCGGTCTTGAAGAAGGAGGGAAAGTAACGTCGGATGGTCCCGTGGGAGAGACGACCATACTGGTGATCGAGGATGATGCGGCCGTGCGTCAGGGGGTCGTGGACGCCCTGGAGCATGCCGGTTACCTGACCCTGTCGGCAGCGGATGGTGCGAGCGGGATGGAGCTGGCATTGCGCGCCAACTACCGCTTGTTGCTTCTCGACCTCGTGCTGCCCGGGCGCGACGGGTTCTCCATCCTCGAGGAGCTCAAGCGGGCAAGGGCCGGTCAGCCGGTCATCATCCTGTCGGCCCGCGGTGAGGAGAACGATCGGGTGCGCGGGCTGGAGCTCGGGGCCGACGACTACGTGATGAAGCCCTTCAGTGTGCGTGAGCTGCTGGCACGGGTGGAGGCGGTGCTGCGGCGGACCTGTGAAAGGGCGGCTCCGGAGGACCGACGCAAGGTTCCGGGAGGCGAGGTGGATTTCGCAGCCAATCGGCTGGAGTTTCAGGATGGGGGTGAAGAGGAACTCTCCGAGCGGGAAGCGGGGCTGCTGCGCTACATGCTGGAAGCGGGTGGCCGTGTGGTTTCCCGGGATGAGATCCTGCGCCATGTCTGGGGGTTGGACCCAGCGAGGACGGAGACGAGAACCCTGGACATGCATGTCATGCACCTGCGGACCAAGCTGCGTGATCGCGAGCAGGCTTTCCTGATGACGGTCCGTGGAAAAGGATGGAGGCTGAGGTCATGAAATCCGGCGGCCGATCCAATCGAACCGCCTGGTTGCTGTTGCTTGCCTGCGGTGTCCTGATCATCGGGGCGATGGCCTGCCTGACTCACGGTGTGTTGGAATCGGAGCGGGAGCGTTCGCTGGCCATGGCGCGGGCTGACCTTGAGGAGCGGATTCGTCTTTCTCTCTGGCGCATGGACGGTGCGGCCTCGGCCGTGACGATCGAGGAGAACCAACGGGTGATGAATCCGGCGGGGAACCAACTGCCGAATTCCTTTGCGCGGGTCAGGTTCCAGCTTTCTCCCGATTGTCGGGCGATCCCGACGGAGCCATGTAGCGATGAGCAGTTGGCGGAACTCAACCAACTTCTCCAGGCCGATGAGGACCTCATTCCACGCTACCAGCTGATGTGTCAGGCGGTGCACAGTGGGGCGCAGCAGTGGAGCGCGAATGCCTACATCGCGGGCAATACGAAAGACCCGGAAGGCGAGCGAACGAGTCTGCAGTACCAGCAGGAGCTGAGCATGAAGGAGCGGGCGGTGCGGGGCAAGACGGTGAATGCCGCCGTGGAGAAAGCCGGGCTGGCGCAGCAGTTGGCGGCACCGGGGCCCGATCAACCGCTCGCGGCATTCGCGACGGCCTTTCAGCCGGCGTGGATCGGTCAGGAGGCATTCCTCCTGCGTGAGGTGCAGGGCGACGAGCCGATGAAGAAGATCGAAGGGGTGTGGCTGAAGACTGCTGAGTTCAAGGAACTTCTGTTAGGCGAGATCCGGGATCTTCTGCCACGCGCGGACCTTGAGCCGATGAAGCCGATGGAAGCCGCCGGGAATGCGCTGGCTTTGGCATCGTTTCCGTGGCGGCTGGTTCCGGGGGAGTCGGCAGCGGCGACCACGGAGATCCGGGGAGCGGTCACTCCGTTGCTCGCCGCCGGATGGGTGGTGATGCTGGTGGCACTGGCAGCGGGTGCGTTCATGGTTCACGGGATCATGAAGCTGAGCGAGCGTCGAGCGTCGTTCGTCTCTGCGGTCACCCACGAGTTGAGGACTCCGCTGACGACCTTCCGCCTCTACTCCGACATGCTGGAAAGCGGTGCGGTGACCGAGGAGAAGAAGCGGACGACCTATTTCCGCACCCTGCGTCGCGAAGCCGATCGGTTGTCGCACCTCGTGGAGAATGTGTTGGCGTTCTCGCAGATCGAGCGGCGCCCGACGAAGCCGAAGGCCGAGACGCTGGAGGTCGGGGGGTTGGTCGATTCGATGCGCGAGCGGTTTGAAGAGCGCCTTGCCGGTGCCCGCATGACTCTGGTGGTGGATGTTCCAGCTGGTTTGGAGGCGGCCGGTAGTGCCACCGCCATCGAGCATGTGTTGTTCAACCTCATCGACAACGCGGCAAAGTATGCGGCCGGGGGTGATCCGCCCGAGGTGCGGTTGGCTGCGAAGCCAGCCGGTGAAGCGGTGGAGATCTTGGTCTGTGACCATGGACCGGGCATTGACGAAGCGGAGTTCAAGGAGGTCTTCCGGGCTTTCCACAAGTCAGCCCAGGCCGCTGCGGAATCCCGCCCTGGAGTCGGTCTGGGGCTGGCCCTCTCGCGTCGCCTTGCCCGTAGCATGAATGGCGATCTGCTTTGCCGGAGTTCGGCTGAAGGGGCCTGCTTCGTGCTCAGGCTGCCGGCTTCCTGACGCTTGGTTGTGCGATGAAGAAGGATGCTTGGCTGACTGCGGACCGCCTTGCGCCGATGTGGCAGCTGCTTGGCTGATATCCACGCTACGAGGAAAGCTCGTTGGCGCGCTCGGCCGGATCATCCCTCCACATGAACAAGGCCTTGAGGACATCCTTCACCTCGGGCTTGAGTGTATGCTCTTCGCGGCTGATCTGGACGGCAGCCTTATCGAAATCGCGATCATCCGGCATCTCAGAGCCATCCGGGGAGTAATCGGCGCCAAGCAGCGTGCGGATTTCCTGATGGACGGCCAGGAGTTGTCGGGTGGGTTCGACGAGCGGATTCTCGTCCCTTGCTCCCGCCAGTGTCGTGCGGGTCAGGGTTTCGGCATTCTGGAGCCTTTCCTGCAGTCGGCGGAGGGTCGAATCGGAGAGTAACTGGTTCATGAGGCAGGGTCGCACGGAAACCCATCCCCGCAAGGGAATCGCGGACGGGAAGAAAATCTGAAGATCGATGTCACAATCCGGGCGGCTCACATCAATGGTGGGTGAAGATGCCATGCAAGCTGCCACTGTGATAGAGTTCCCCGCGATGGACCGAAGCCGATTTGCCGATTTGATTCGAGCGCACCACCGAGGCCTCGTTGCCTACGCGACCACCCTCGTGAAGTCCGAATCCGCGGGAAGAGACCTCGTTCAGGATTCCTGCGTCGCCGCCTGGCGGAGTTTGGACAAGTTCGATGTGAGCCGTGATTTCTCCACGTGGATGCGGGGAATCGTCCGCAACAAGTGGAGGGAGCATTGCCGAAGGCACTCGAGGGAGGTCCATCTGGATGAAGATGAGCTCTCCCGTCTGGAACATGTGTTTCAACCGGCTGCCGATGACAACGGCCTTTTTGCGAGGCTTGCTGAATGCCGGTCGAAGCTGCCGGAAGCCATGGCCGAGACCGTGCGTCTCGTTTACGATGAAGGTCGTACTTCTGATGAAGCCGCGGAGCTGATGAATGCCAGCGCCGCCGCCCTGAGAAAGAGGCTGGAGCGGGCGCGGGATGCCCTGCGCGAATGCATGAGCCGAGAAGCATGAACCCCAACCAAGACCAATTTGAAATGAAAGCGGAAGATGATCTGATGGATGCACTGCTCAAGGAGCAGGCAAGGAACCGGGATGCGGACGAGCAATTGCTCGAGGGCATCGAGAAGGCGATCGATGAGGACGCTCCCAAGGCCCGGAGACGGATACCCGCATGGGTGCCGCTCTCGGCAGCGGCGGCGGTCGCGATGGGTGGGGCATGGGTTCACTACAAGAACCGTGCTGCCGCTCCGGAGGTGGCCTATCATCATGTCACCGAGCAAGAGGATCGCACCCGGGCGCTTCCAGGTCCGCGGGGCAAACTGCCGGCAGAATCCGCTGCCGTGGAGTCGCGCGAGTTGGATACCTTCGCTGTTGAACCGGAGAGCGGTATGGCGGCGTTGGATCGTTTGGAGAAGGCCGACACCTTCGTCGCCGAAGAGCACACTCCAGGGATGGATGTGCCGGCGGATTCCGGCGCGATCAGCCCGCCGGCACCTCCGGCTGTGGTGAAGCCAATGCCGGCCCGTGCTCCCCAAGGGGGATCCGTTCCTGCCGATGGGTTGGCGAACGAAGCCCCATTCGCGAAAACCGACACGACCGGCAAAGCCGGGAACATTCAATCGCGCAGTCTTTCGACAGGGCGGTCGATGCCCCAACCCAGAATGGTCCCTGTCCCGGAACCGCGACCTCCACTGGGTGAAGGCATCCTCGATCGTGGTGGCAATACCGAGCGCTACGGGCAGTTGGTGGATCAGCCGTGGAAGTCGGCTTTGGATACGCCGCTATCGACCTTCTCGATCGATGTGGACACGGCGTCCTTCACGAACCTGCGCCGCGCCATCCGGGAGGGGCGCCGGGTCCAGCCGGATGCGGTAAGAATCGAGGAGTGCATCAACTACTTCGACTATCGTTATCCAGCTCCGGAAGGGGAAAGGCCGTTTGCGGTGGATACCGCCATCACTACCTGCCCGTGGGCACCGGAACACTTGCTGGCCCGGGTGGCTCTCAAGGGCCGGGAAGTGGAGATGAATGCGCGCCCTGCCTCCAACCTGGTCTTCCTGATCGATGTTTCGGGATCGATGCAGTCGCCGGACAAGCTCCAACTCCTCAAGCGCTCGATGAAGATGCTGGTGAAGAGCCTCGATGAGCGCGACCGGGTCGGGATCGTCGTCTATGCCGGCACCGAGGGGGTGGTTCTGCCACCCACGCTTCTGGACGAGGATGGAAAACGGCAGGCGCTCTCGGCGATCGGCAAGCTGGAATCCGGCGGCTCGACCAATGGTGGCGCCGGACTGCAGCGGGCCTATCAGATGGCACTCAACCACAAGCGCGACGGTGGAGTGAACCGTGTGATCCTTGCCACCGACGGAGACTTCAATGTGGGAGTCACCGGGCAGGGAGAGCTCGTGAAGCTCGTGCAGAAGCGCGCGGCGAAGGGGGTCTATCTGACGGTGCTTGGCTTCGGCACGGGAAATCTGAACGACGCCCTGATGGAGCAGATCAGCAACGACGGGAACGGGAACTACTTCTACCTCGATGGCAGGGGTGAGGCGAAGCGGGTGCTGATGAACAAGCTGAGCGGCACGCTGGTGACCATTGCCAAGGACGTGAAGATCCAGGTCGAGTTCAATCCGGGGAAGGTGGCCGCCTATCGCTTGATCGGCTATGCCAACCGGGTGCTGCGGGACCGGGATTTCAACGACGACAAGGTGGATGCCGGAGAGATCGGTGCAGGCCATACCGTGACCGCCATCTATGAGATCGTGCCCGCAGGGGTGGATGCCCCGGATACGGGGGAAGTCGACAAGCTGAGATATCAGCGGAAGCCAACGGAAGAACCCGAGGTCGAGCTGGTGGAGAGTGATGACTGGTTCACCCTGAAGCTCCGCTACAAGCACCCTGAGGGCGACAAGAGCAAGCTCATCGAGAAAGCTGTCAAGGGCGAGGCGGTCGAGGTCTCGGAGGCCGACAAGGATTTCCAGTTGGCTGCGGCGGTCGCGATGTTCGGGATGAAGCTCCGCAACTTCGGGGAACTGGAGGATTTCAGCTGGGATCAGATCGCGGAGATCGCGAGGCCTTCGCTCGCCGACGATCCGGATGAACAACGCTCCGAGTTCGTCAAGATGCTGAAAGGGATGCAGTGAGTCACGGCACGCCCTCTTCCACCCGGGAGAGGGTGTGTCCCTATTTGCGCTTCCAGCGGGTCACTTGCGAAGCGGTCCATTGGAACTTGCGGGATGTTTCGCGGATGAGGAAGGGCTCGTCTGCTGAAGATTCGAGCAGGAAGGCGTGGTCGAGATGCTTCTGGAGCCACTCCAGGGTCGAACCCTCGGGCCAGAACTCCGGACGGGTGAATTCGCCCAGCCAGGTGCAAGGGGTGGCAAGGACGAGTTCGCCACCACTCACGAGCAGGTCGGGCAGTCGCTCGAGGAGCAGCCGGGGTTCGGTGAGACGGCAGATCAGGTTGGCGGCATGGAGGCGGTCGAAGCGGCCGAGGTCGGCCCGAAGGAACATCGCGTCGCCTTGTTCGAAACGCACCCGCGCGGGATCCACTCCCTCCGGCAATCTCGCTTCGAGTGCGGTCTGGAGGTGTGCTTCGTCAATGCGCTCGTAGTCGAGTGGCCCGTGGCGGAGCGAGTCGGCCGCCTGCACGAAGGAATGGGAGAAATCGATTCCGACCACCTCACGGCAGCTACGGGACATCTCGTAGGAAGACCGGCCGACCGCGCATCCGAGATCGAGGGCACGGCTGACCTCACCATCGGAGAAGTGGCCCGGGGTGCGGACCGCGAAGTCGAGTGCGGCTTCCATTCCCTGCGGCGCGTGCTCCGGGAGGATCTCGGACGGACGGCCGTAGTGGAAGAGGAGGTATTCGGACAGCAGCTTCCTGCTCTCGTAGGGGTTGTCAGGCATGGAGGGAGTCAGTGAACGGGAGGCGATGCCGCATCGGCATCCGCTTCATCGTAGAAGAAATCGTCGTCGTCGTGTTTCGGGATGGGAAGGTTGATGACCTTCAGTTTCCCGACGGCGCGATGCCGGCAACCGGGGCGGATCATGACGGCACTGAGTGGCTTCACCGGCACCATTTCTCCATCGAGCTCGAGGAAACCCTCACCTTCGAGCACGAGGTAGATCTCGGTGGTCTTCTTGTGGTAGTGGGTTGTCGGCTCATCCTTGACTTCGAGGTAGTGGGCGGAGGCCGGGGCATCGTCCAGATCGACAAATGCCCTCCGGGTGGTTCCGCAGCAGCATTCGACGGGGTCGAGGGCAGGGAAATCGACGAGGTGATAGCGTTTCTCGCTCATGATGGGATTCACTTTGGGCGGCTCCTGTCGTGGAGCCAAGCGAAAGCCGGAGCCCTGCGGCTCCGGCTTTGTCATTAAGTTTCTGATTCGCCCGCAGTGCTCACCCGCGATCGGATGCGAGGGCATCCATGATGTACCGGGACGGGCGGAAGTTCTCGATGATGACTTCCTGCTGGTCACCGCGGTTCATCCGCACTTCCTGGATGTTGAAATTGGGAGTCTTGTGCGGGGCGAAGAGGATGTCGTCGTGGGTCGAGTTCTCGTGCTTCTTGAACATGTCCGGCACGATGTCGCCGCCGAGATGGTCATCCCGCCCGGTGGCGAGGTGGCAGGTGCCGAGCACTTTCTCATCCTGAATGTCGGCACCGGAAACGGGCAGCACTTGGGTGCCGAACCCGAGCTCGCCGAGGGTGCCGGTCATCGGGTCGTCGGCGAGGCGCGCGTTGTGCTCGTCGATGGTGGCCTGGTTTCCTTCGATCAACTCGGACTTGATGATGTTCCGGTCCTCCACGGTGAGGACGCCGAGAGTTCCGTCCTCATACTTCATTGGGAAGTGCCCGCGGGCATCATCCGGCACGAAGTAGACTTCGCCGGCGGGCAGGTTGGCCACATCGGGAGTCTTGCCCTTGCACAGACCGTGCGACTTCTGGGCTTCCTGTTGGGAAAGCCCCAGCCACGCGGTGAGGATGCGTCCATCTTCGAGTGCGAAGTCGATTTCCATGCTGTCGGCCTTGGTCATGGCGAGGCGGATGCGTTCGGCATCGGCGGAAACCTCGTCGTAGTTCACGGCGAGGCCGGAGCTCAGGATGATGTCATTCAACCCATGCAGTGTGGCGCCGCGGAAACCGAATTCCTTGCACTTGGCGGTCAGTGGTGCCGTGGCCGAGAAGGTGGAGATGCAGAGGACGATGTCATACTTGCTGTAGATGTCCTGATCGAGCGAGAGCTGCCTGCCTTCGGTATTCCAGACCTCATCGGCAAGGTCGAGGTTCGAGCCATGGGTGCAGCGGTAGGCGAACATCTCGCCACCGTGCATGCCGAGAGCTTTCATGGCTCCACCGTGGAGTGCTTCGTAGAATGCCTCGTGTGCCTTCTTCTGAACGGGGAAACCGTCCTGCTTGAGGAAATTGAAGTCCTTGATGAGTTCGGCGGGCTCATCGAAGTCGGTTAGAATGCAAACCCGGCATCCCTCGGTGGGTTCGAAAACCGTGCTGAGTAGGTTGACCAGATCGAACGGCGGGAATTCGCGGTTCTCGGGATTCAGAAGAATTTCTTCCTCCAAATAATCGGGGAGGGAGGCAAGTGCGCTAGACATAACGCCCAATCGTAGGAGTGGACCCTGACCGTGCAAGCGAAGTTTTGTTCAGATTTTGGAGTGCCGGAATTGCTGCGTTTCCGGGGACTTTCCCGAACTTTTTACAAGGCCTCCGCTGCTTCGTGGAGCAAGGCTTCCGTGGTTTCCCAGTCGATGCACTTGTCGGTGATGGATTTGCCGCGGACCAGTTGGTCGAGCGGTTGGGGGAAACTCTGGTTGCCGGCGACAAGGTTGCTTTCCAGCATGGCACCGATGATGGAGGTGTCCCCGGCGGCACGCTGGCGGACGATGTCGCGGAAGACATCCGGCATGCGGGTGTCGTCCTTGCCGCAGTTCGCGTGGGAAGCATCGACAACGATGGCGGGCGGAAGCTTGGCGGCTTCGAGCGCATCCCGGGTGGCCTTGATACTGCTTTCGTCGTAGTTCGGTCCGTCTTCACCGCCACGCAGGATGACGTGGCAGTTGGGGTTGCCGGTGGTGGTGACGGCGGAGGCGACACCCTGATCGGACACTCCGAGGAATGTCTGTTCGCGGCTGGCGGCCTTGACGGCGTTGATCGCTGCGGTGAGTCCGCCTGAGATGGTGTTCTTGAAGCCCACGGGCATGGAAAGACCGGAGGCCATCTGGCGGTGGGTCTGGCTCTCGGTGGTACGTGCGCCGATGGCGGACCAGCTGATCAGGTCGGCGATGTATTGGGGGGTGATGGGATCGAGGAGCTCGGTCGCGGTGGGCAGGCCGAGGTCGATGACCTGGCGCAGGAAGCCACGCGCCTGACGGAGGCCTTCGGGGATGTTGTCGGAGCCATCGAGCTCTGGATCCATGATGAGCCCCTTCCAGCCGACGGTGGTCCGGGGTTTCTCGAAATAGACCCGCATGACGATGCAGAGCTTGTCGCTGAGGCGCTCGGACAGGGCGGCGAGGCGCTGGGCATACTCGAGGCCGGCGTCGGTATCATGAATCGAGCAGGGACCGACGATGACCAGCAGTCGGGGGTCGTCGCCGAAGAGGATGGAGCCGATGGCTTCCCGGGATGCGGCGACGATGTCTGCCTGGCGCTCGGAGCGTGGAATCTCGGCCTGCAGCAGGGCGGGAGCGGGGAGTGGGACGTTCCGGGCGACGTGAAGGTCGGAGACGCGGGAGGTGGTCATGAGGAAGACTGTCGGGTGTTGGGGCCCGATGATCAAATCTCAATCGTGCGATGCCGCCATCGAGACCGGCTCGATCGGCGGTAGCGACGAGGGCTGGGCTGACGTCCCTACGCCGGGGAACGCGCGGTGGCTTCACTGGGGTTCCTCGACCTGGGTGCCGAAGAAGCTTCGGGGGTCGATGTCGTCGGCGGTCTCGATGAGCTGCCATTGACGATCGACATTCAGCCGGAAGCTGGCGAGGTGACGCATCGGCCACTCGTTCGGCCCGATCATGGAGAGCACGCGGCGGCCGCGGGTCTCGTAGAGGTGGTAGCTTTCACCGACGACCGGCTCGAAATGGATTTCCGCCTCGTAGACGAGTTTGTTCCAATTGAAGTGGTCGATGGCGGCCATGTAGGACTCACGCAGCTCGACGAGCTTCTGTTGGAGGTCGCGCTCGACCTGGGAGATCCCCCGCGCCTTGAAGTTGCTGAGGTCCGTCGGGACGATCGGCGGGCTCAGCGTGGAGGCCGGGTAGGGCAGGTAGGCCAAGGCATTTGGAGCGTCCGACATGGTGCTATTGGTTCGACCACGCCCCGGGGATGGGCAAACAAAAAAACCGGAAGGCCACGAAGGACCTCCCGGTTGGGTTGGGTTTTTGGGTTGAGTTTGGGTTTTTGAGTGGTCTCGGATCAGCCGCCGCGCTTGCCGGGTGCCTTGAGGGTCGGGGTCGTGTTGGTTCCCCAAACGGTCTCGTCACCGGTTTGCTGGAGCGTCTTGCCGCCACCGACGGTGACGTTCTTGTCGCTGTCGCGGATCTGGAGCGCCTTGGCACTGTTGTCGAGGCGCAGGATCACGGCCTTGTCACCGTATGGGTCGGCATCGAACTCCCACTGGGTGGAAGCATCGAGGAGCGGGGTCACGAGGACCGGGCGGCCAGGATTGCCGGAGGTGTTCTGGGCGGTGGTGGCGTCGAGCATGACGTAGCCGAATCCGACTTCGCCGGCTTCGAGGGCATTGCTCGCGTTGATCACGTTGTCTGGCTTCCGCGTGTAGGCGGTCTTGGTGAAGAAGATGTCTTCAGACTGGATGCCGTAGGCAATGAGCTGACGGAAGTAGTCGTTGGAAGTATCGCCGGACAGATTCAGGTCGGTGCCGGTGGATGCTGCCACTTCTTCCGCCGTGTCGTTGTCGGGGAAGGAGCCGTATTCCTGGTCGAACTCAAGCAGGGCGAGGCCCACTTGCTTGGCATTGCTGATCGCTTCCGTGCGTGCTGCCGCCTTTTGCTGGCGCAGGATCATGGGAGCGGAAAGGCCCGCGAGGGCCGCGATGATGACGATGACCACCAGCAGCTCCACCAGAGTGAAGCCATGAGGTCGCATGGTCTTGGTTTTCATGTTTTCGTTATGTTTATGTGTTTTGGGGCGGATTTATGGGTGCCCCGTTTTTTATGCACCTTGTTAACCAATTGGTTTCACAAGGGGTTCCGTCCAAGCTACCTCCGCCAGCAGGCCACTCAAGAAGAAAGATGAAAGATCCGCGTGCGTAGTTCTACGCGGGGTGAATTCCTTTCATTGGCGCGACCGCGGAATCGGGAATCAGCGTCTCAGCCACTTCCAGATCGAGAGCACGATGATGGCGCCGACGGTCGCGGAGAGGATGGACTTCGGCCCGGGGAGCCAGGTGCCGGGATCGGAGGGTGGGAGGAATCCGATGCGCTCGGCGATCCATCCGCCGACGAAGGCGCCGATGATGCCGAGGATCATGGTGGGAATCCAGCCGCCCCGCTCTTCTCCGGGGACGATCGCGCGTGCGATGGCGCCTGCGGCGAGCCCGAGAATGGCCCATGCGATCCAGTGTTCCATGGGGTGAGGCTAGCGGGGCGATGGGGATGCGGCACGCAGATTCTGGCTGGCAGGTGGCCAAGGGATTTATGGCTGTATGGAACGGCGTGTCGGAGGCAGGATGGAGCCGTGCTGGACGGGGATTTTGGATGGCTGAAGGAGGCTTCGAAACGCCGCCGCTACCTCGTCGGGGTTTCGGGCGGGGCGGATTCGGTGGCCTTGCTGCATTTGTTGCAGCGCGAGGGTTTCCAGCGCCTCGTCGTGTGTCATCTCAACCATGGCCTGCGGCGCCGGGCGGCGTCGGCGGATGCCCGGTTCGTGGAACGCTTGGCGGAGCGCCTCGGATGTGAGTTCAGGGGGGGGCGGGAGGATGTCGGGCAGTGTGCCGAGATGTGGGGCTGCTCGGTGGAGACGGCGGGACGCAGGGCGCGACATGCGTTTTTCGCGGAATGCGGCCGCAAGACACGGTGCCGGCGGTTGCTTCTGGCCCACCATGCCGACGACCAGGCGGAAACGGTGCTGTGGAATCTACTGAGGGGGAGTCGGGGTGCCAGCGGGATGAAGGTGGAGCAGTCGTTGGCGATGGCCGGGCTGTCGATGCAGATTTCCCGACCCCTGCTCACGGTCAGTCGGGCGCGGCTTCGCTCGTGGCTGGAGTCGCAGAACCTGAGCTGGCGTGAGGATGCCACGAACGCGGAGCCGATGGCGGTGCGCAACCGGCTCCGCAACGAAGCGCTGCCCTTGCTTGAGGAGATCGCCGGGCGCGATGTGCTGAGCTCGCTGCAGAAGGCCGCGGAGTCGGATGCCGAGCTCCGGGAGATCGAAACCTGGGCGGTCGAGCAGGCCGAGGTTCTGGATCCTCAGGGCCGCATCCACATCAGGAAGCTGATGTCTCTGCCACCGGCGCTGAGGTGGAGCTGTGTCTTCGATTTCCTCAGGAACCACGGCGTGCAGGATCTCGGCCGCGGAGTGGTCAGCCGTGTTCTTGAGATGCTGGTAGCCGACGGGTCGGCCTTCCTCAATCTCCCTGGCGGGGGAAGGATGCGGCGCCGGCAGGGGCGGATGTTCATCGAGTGATCGGGCGTGCGCACGAATTTCCGATGGTCGCCCGGGATTCGCCGCGTAGAAGGGGGCGATGAAGCATGTATGGATGGTCTTGTGTCTGGTCGTCGGAGTGGCGGCGGAGGAATGGAAGCCGCTGTGGGAGGGGGATGCCCCCGGAGCGCCAAGGCCGCCGAAAGGCACCGAGACGATTGGTGATGGCTGGCGCTACGGGCATATCGAGCAACCCCAGTTTGTCTTCTATCCGGCTCACGAGGAGAAGCGCACCGGTCAGGGGGTCGTGATCCTGCCGGGCGGCGGCTATACGATTCTCGCGATGGACCACGAGGGCCACGACTACGCCAAGTGGCTCAACGAACGCGGGATCAGCGCGATGGTGGTGAAATACCGGGTCAGCGGTGATGCCAAGCACGGCTATCAGTATCCGGTGCCGTATCTGGATGCCCGACGCGCGATCCGCACGATGAGGGCGCATGCCGGGGAGTGGGGGATCGACCCAAAAAAGGTGGGCGTGATGGGTTCATCGGCGGGCGGCCACCTCGCCAGCCTATGTGCGACCCAGTTCAAACGGAGTTTCGAAGCTGAGACGGACGACGAGATCGACCAGCAGGACTGCCGTCCGGATTTCGCCATCCTCATCTATCCGGTCATCACGATGGGCCCCGTTGCGCATGGTGGATCGAGAAATCGCCTTCTTGGGAAGAACCCGGAGGCTGCAATGCTGGAGGCACTTTCAAGCGAGAAGCAGGTGACGAACGAGACGCCGCCGTGTTTCCTGCTGACCACGTCGGATGACGGCGTGGACTGCCGCAACAGCCTACTCTTCGCCGCGGCCTGCCGTGAGCACAAGGTGCCGGTCACCCTGCACCTCTTCGAGTCCGGTGGCCACGGCTACGGACTGAAGGGCAAGGGAACCGTCAAGGGCTGGCCAGCGTTGCTGGATGCGTGGTTGAAGCGGTAGGGCAAGTTTGAGACGATGTCGTATCATGGCCGCATATTTGAAAGGTCTCGGATTGCTCTTGATGGGGGGAGTGATTGGCTTTGCTGTCCGATCGGTCGTTCCGAATGAAGCTACGAAGCGGCAGCTGGTGACTGAGACTCCCTCTTCGTCTACAGGGAGCAAACGTTCGTCTTCCGAGCGTCTGGAGAACGACATGCTTGCGTTCGTATTGCGAGGTCGGAAAGTGAGAGAACTGGATGTCGATGAAGTGATCGACCTCCTGAATCAGCAGAGGGAGATCGCGGGATCAGAGGAAAGTGATCCCCTTGAAGCTACGGCCGCGAGCTTCCGAGTTCATCTTTTAGCCACGAGCCTCGAGCAGCACCAGTTGGAACCTGTGCTGGATGCGGTCCACAAACTAACCAGCGAGGGCTATCATCATCAGTTCGGTCACGACAGCCTTGAGTATTCATTGCTGCAGCGAATGATTGAACTAGATGGTGTCCGCGCGAGGCAATGGGCTATCGAGCACGCTCGCAAACCGCTGTATGCCGAGATCCTTGGTGATGTGGACGCAGAAGAGGCGATTACCTTCATGTCGTCAGAGGACGCTGGAGAAAATGGGTGGGGTCGTGCTTCGGTGCTTGCTGGCATCCGTGCTGCAGAAAGGGGAGTAGGAGAGTTCCTGAAGGTGGAACCACTGATTCGAGACAGCGATATATCCGATGTACTGAGGGCCCTGCCTGCTTCAAGGTGCCAAGAATTTGCTGAGCTCTTTATCGAAAGAAGGGATACAACCAAGGGTGACTCGTCGAATCTCATCGACGTTATGAGGCGGTGGGCAATCGTTGATCATCTCGCAGCCACGACGTGGTTCTGGTCTCAACCTTCGCTTGAAAATGATGAGCAGATCATTCTTGGCATGTTGAGCAACTTGCTCGCCAATGCTTCGGCTGCTGGGCTGGAATTTGCCGAGCGAACTTTCTCGAAAAACGAAAGCAAGGCGCGGCGCTGGTTCATCATGATGGTGAACTCCGGGAGGAGCCACGAGACATGGCCGGAACTCTCAAAGAGGTTGCCAGCTGGCAAAGAACCAAGTGCTGAGAGTTTTTCCGAGCACTATCGTTTTGGTCGGGCTCCGGAGGTTGGCGTGATGCTAGCCACAGCGAACTGCCTTCAGGTTGCTGAAGAAAAAGAAGCCTATGTGCTTGGTGTTTTGAACAACGTTCGTGGCAGCTTGAAGTGGTTGGAGGGCGTGCGTCCTGAGGAAATCGCAACGATTGTCGAAGGGATCGAACAGTTGAAGCTTTCAGACGACGTCCATGGCAGGGTCATGGAGCAGTTCGATCTCCTCCTCGCCCCGAGCGGAGCAGCGGGCGATTGAGTTTGGCGGCCGGAGCAGGATGCTCCGGCAACGGACTGGAGCAGGATGCTCCAGCCACATGGCTGACTTATCTTGCGATGGCGGCGAGGACGGCCTTCTGGGCGTGGAGGCGGTTCTCGGCTTCCTGGAAAATGGTGTCGGCGTGGAGCTCGAGCACTTCCTCGGTGATCTCCTTGCCGCGGTAGGCGGGCAGGCAGTGAAGTACGATGTGCTCCGTAGCTGCATCTTTCAGCAGGCCGGCATTCACCTGGAAGGGTCCGAAGGCGGCTTCCTTCTCGGCCTGGCCTTCCTGGCCCATGGAGAGCCAGACGTCGGTATTGATCACGTGGGCACCAGCAACCGCCGCTGCCGGATCGGAAGTCACGGTGACACCGGGGCAGTCGAGTTTCTCAAGGAATCCGGCGGGAGGGGCGTAGGCATCCGGGCAGGCGACGGCGAATTCGAAGCCGAGGCGTTTCGCCGCCCACATCCATGAGATGGTCATGTTCGAGTAGCCGTCGCCGACGAAGGCGATCTTCTTGCCCTCCCAGGTGCCGAGCTTTTCCTGGACGGTGAGCAGGTCGGCGAGGATCTGGCACGGGTGCTCGTCGTCGGTCAGGGCGTTGATCGTCGGGATGCCCGAGTAGTTGGAGAAATCCACCACGTCCTGTTGGTCGAACGTCCGGATGATGCAGCCGTGGACCATCCGGCCGAGCACGCGCGCGGTGTCCTTGATCGGCTCGCCCCGGCCAAGCTGGATGTCGTTCTTCGAAAGGAACATGGGGGCGCCGCCGAGCTCGCGGATGCCGACTTCAAAGGAAACCCGGGTCCGGGTGGAGGCCTTGGTGAAGATGAGGGCCCAGGTTTGGCCGGCAAGCGGTTGCACCTGCGGTTTGCCCCGGTTGGCCTTCAGTTCAGCGGCGGAAGCGAGCAGCGCCTGGATTTCCCCAGCGCTGAGTTCTTCGATGGAAAGGAGGTGATTCATGATCGTGTCGGTAAGGCCGGTTCAGGGGCCAGGGTTTGAGGGGTCAGGGGCCAAGCGAAGTGGCGGTCCCGGGTGCAAGGTGTTCAGCTTGTTATCTTTCGTTCGAGAGCTTCGATGAGGCCATTGAGCATGCGGCCAATCTCTGCTGATTTCTCAAGCAGCGAATCGTGGACGGAGTCCGGAATGTAGTCGTAGCGGCAGGCGAGGGTGAGTTGCGTTTCCAATTCGTTGAGCGAGCCTTTGGCGATGCCTAGGAAATGGATGTAATCACCAGTGGTTCGTCGACCATTTCCCTCCGCGATATTGGAAGGCACGGAGGTAGCCGAACGGTTGATCTGGGAGGTGAGGGCGAACATCTCCGCTTTTGGGAAACAGATGGCGATGGGATGCACTTCGACGGCGAAGTCCATGGCCTTCTGCCAAACCTTCAGTTCGCGGTAGTGTTTTACGATCATCTCAGTTCATCAGGTTGGTGGTTGGGTTGCCTCGCTTGATCCCTGACCCCTCAACCCCTGACCCCTCCTGCCGGATTAGCCGGTGAGCTCAGACACTGATCCAGGGAAGTCCTCACCAGTTCGAGCGCTTGCGCGACTTCGGTTTCGGTGACGTTGAGGGGAGGTAGAAGACGCAGGGTGTGCGGCCCGGCGGGTGGGGCGAGCAGTCCTGCCTCGAGGAGGAGGGCGGAGAGATGAATGGATGGCAGTTTGCCTTCCGGAATGTTCATCTTCGAGACATCGAGTCCGATGCCGATCAGCAGGCCGAGCCCGCGGACTTCGGTGACGAGCGGATGGTCCCAGGCGGCGATGGTGTCGCGGATCTGCCGCGCGCGTTCGGTGACGTTCTGTTGGATCCCATCGCTGAGCACTTCCTTCAGCACGGCGAGGGAAGCGGCGCAGGCAAGCGGGCTGCCACCATAGGTGGTGCCATGGGAACCCGGACCCATCAGTGATGACAGTGCGGTCTTCCCGCCGTCGACGGTCCGGTCGGACAACCAGAACGAACCGATGGGGAATCCACCCCCCATGCCTTTCGCCCAGGAAATGCCGTCGGGCTCGACTTCGGGCGCAATCTCCCGCCAGGCCATGGTGTCGCCGCAACGCCCGAAGCCAACCTGGACCTCATCGAGGAGCAGGAGGAGGTCGTGCTTTTCACACAAGGCTTTGGCACCCCGCAGGAATTCCGGTGTGGCTGGAATCACGCCGCCCTCGCCCTGCACGGGCTCGAGCAGGATGGCGACGGTTTCCGGGGCGATCGCGGCTTCGAGTGCCGCGAGGTCGTTGAAGGGGAGATGCCGGAACCCGGTGGGCAGTGGTTCGAAACCTTCCTTCACCTTGTCCTGTCCGGTCGCGCTGATGCCACCAAGTGTCCGGCCGTGGAAGGACTGGGAAAAACTAAGGATCTCGTACCTTGGCGATCCGTTCGGCTGGGGCCGGGCATGACCGAAACGCCGGGCGGACTTGATCAGTCCGTCATTCGATTCGGCCCCGGAGTTCGAGAAGAACACTTTGCCGGGAATCCGGACGTGGTCCTCGACGATGACCCGGGCGAGATCCTCCTGCTGCGGGATGCCGTAGAGATTGCAGCAATGGATCAGGGTGGCGGCCTGCCGGGTGATGGCGTCGACCAGGCATTTCGGGGAATGACCGAGGGTGTTCACGGCGATGCCGGAACAGAAATCGAGGTATTCCTTTCCGCCGTCATCCCACACGCGGGTGCCCTCGCCGCGGACAAGCGTGACGGGAAAACGGGCGTAGGTAGCAAGGATATGACTCATGGTTTCGTGGGGCGTTGGTGCCGCTTCGCGGAATGGAAGTGGCGGGTTTATGCTGATTGGCGGTTGGATGCAAGCCGGGTCGATGTCTTCGGCCGCCGCACCACCTGCCAGGTGGCCAGCAGGGTGAGCACGGCTCCGGCGATGCCGACGGAGGTGAAGGTTTCGTTGAAAAGGAGATAGCCTCCTGTTGCGGTCAGCAGGGGCAGAAGCATCTGCATCGATGACCCGCGGGCAACCGAAAGGGTCCGGTAGCTGTAGGTCATGGCGAGCTGCGCGATGGCGACGATGATCGCCGCGCCGATCATCAGGCCGATGACGCCGGGGGAGAGCGTCATCGTGGGAGCGGCTGCCGGCCACAGGGCGAAGGCGAAGCTGGCCAGGCATTGGGAGGCATAGATGGAGGACGTATGTTCCCGGTCGCGCAGCAGGCGGATCAGGGTGACCACGCCACCCGCTGCCACTGCGCCGGCAAGAGCCAGCAGGTCGTAGCCCCCGATGCCGCCATCGAAGTCCGAACCAAGGAAGATCACGAGTCCGACGAAGCCCGCAATCATCCACAACCACGACCGGAGCGTCAGATGTTCCTTCAGCCACCACGCGGCGAAGAGCGATCCGAACATCGGGTAGCTCAGGTTGATGATCACGGCCCTTCCGGCACCGAGATGAACCACGGTGATGTAGAAGGCGAGGATGCCGAAACCGCCCAGCAGTCCGCGGAAGGCAAGCAGCGGCCGGGTGAAGAGGTGGGAGAGCTCAAGCCCCCGGCCCCAGCCAAACATGGCGATGACCACCACCATGCCCACCGCCCCGCGGAAGAGCGAGGCAACCCAACCGTCGGCCGCGGGCACGTGCATGTGAATGCCGCGGATGAGCAGGGCATTGACTGCGAACAGCAGTACGGAGCCCAGCATCAGGCCGATGCTGCGGGATTCGGAGGGTGGTGCGGTCATGATGGGAAACGCGCCTGATCAAGAACTCCGGAAACAAAAAAACCGGCGAACCTGAGGTAGCGCCGGAGTGGAGTTGGAGAGAAGTTGATTGATCCATCACACACCACCACCGGCCGCCTGCCAAATGGCAAGCGCGCGAAGTCGGAGGCTGTGGCGTTTGATGTTCAAGAGGCCGGGTTGGTAACAGGCAGTCCGGCAATGGGAAGCAAAATGTGGATGGGGTCCGTTCTCGAGAATGTTGGGGGTCGCTGGGTAGTGGCTCGGATGGGCCCCGTGGAGCGTGATTGTCGGGCACAACGGGTCTCCAATCCTCAGCCCAAGGTATTGCCTTCGGAATCGTGCTGTGTTGGGAGGACGGTGAAAGGAAGAAGCGCCGGGAAAAGCTCCCACCCGGATGCCCGATCGTGATGATGCGAATCAGGGGGACGGCCACGAGCAACGCACTGCCATTGGACCCGCCCAACCAACCGCTAGCTTAACAAGTCGAGCAGGATGGCAAGTGGAACAGTCAGGCCCAGAAATGCGGCGGCAAGAGCCACCAGAAGGGCGACGAGGCTGGCCAGTGATCCACGGAACAACCCGAGACGCAGGGTGGGGACCAGCCGTTCCATGTTCGCCGCACCGGAGACTCGTTGGTAGAACGCGTCGCGCATCACGAGGACGATGAGGGCCAGAAGGAAGACGACCCACGTTGCAAGTATGTGCTCTCCACTCGCCGAATGCCATGCACGAACCCTCGCTTGATGGATGTTTGGCCAGGCGAACCAATGAAGCATCGGGTTACGGCCGGCAACGATCGTGTGGATCAACGAAAGGCAGGGCACGGCGAGCAAGAGGATACCGGCCCGGAAGGCAGCCGCTTCAAGATACAGGAAGCGTCGGATCAGGAGGGACTGCCCTTGGAGCAACTCTGCATTCACATCGCCATCGTCGAGACCCTCGGCCTCGTGGAAGGCGGTCCACGCGTCATCGAAGCGGCGTTCGGTGTAAAGTTCCCGCGCTCGCGTCAGAGCTGTGCCGGCGTCATCACGCATCGGGTTTCGAGTCGGGTAGACTTCGCCGGTGTCGCGATTGAAGACGAATTGGTAGGATCGATCTGCAACCTTGTAGGTGACTTCGACCAAGCGGTGGCAGATGAGGCTGCAGCGGTGGCGTTTGATTCGTCCCTTACATGCGCCAATGGATTCTTCCAACTTCTTGCCCACCCAGTGTCCAAGCTCACCTGTCAGGTCGTCGATCGCTGCCAATGCGGCGGTGTCCTCCAACTTGAGTAATTCGCGGCCCTGATCGGCTCTTTCGCGGTGGTCAAGAAACAGTCTTTTGATGGAAGGTGAGGAGCAGCACACGTCCTTGAAATCCTCAACCGTGACTTCACGGATCAGTTCGAGGTAGTGCAGCAGGCGTCCACTTCCCTTGCAGCTACTACAGGTGATCTTGCCCTTTCCGGAGCAAGGTTTGCAGACGATCACGCCACTGCCTGCACAAGGTGGGCATGATTGCCTGCCGTTACCCCCGCAGCGCCGGCATGTCACCTTACCGTAGCGGCAGGACTTGCAGTTGTAGCGTACTGTGACCGAGGTGGGACATGGTGTTTCGATGATCCCATAGGGCCCTTGCGTGCGATAGGTTCCCAAGCCCCCACATTTTGGGCAGATTTTATCCTTCGTGTATTCGCCCCTGCCGCCGCAGTCGCCACATGTTGTTTTTCCATGACCACGGCAAGCGCTGCATGTGCCTTGTCCTTTTCCCCCACATGAACCACACCTCTCCTTGCCCTTCCCGTCGCAGCTGCCGCACCTTGATTCACCGGCTCCATCGCACGGCGCACAACCTTTCATTGCCCGTGAGCCGGGGACCTCCATGGATCCACGTTCCTTCTTCCAGGGGAGTACGGGTGGTAGCGTGAGTTCCCAGAGGTCGACCTCCTTGGGATCTCGGACGCTTGTCTCAAGCGGCGGCGGGCCCTTGCCGGGGACGATCCTTGGGTGAATCGTCCGGTTCTCATGTTGGATCCCCTGCGAGAGTTCAAAGAAACCCCATTCGGAGACTTCCACAATTTCCGCCATGGAACCGAGCTCTTCAAAGCGACCCGATCCGCGACCGGAACTCCAGGTATTCATGACCCCGGCGATCTCCGAGCGAGTCCCTTCGTCGAGCTTCCAGCTCTTGCGAAGGCTTGCATTACGCGTCTGATTGAGGTCGCTCATGAATCCTCAACTTCACATTCAACGGTCCACTCATTTGGATTTCGGAACCAGGCGTAGAAGACGAGCAGTGCTGCCATTGCCGCGGCCAGCAGTTGAATCAGCCATGCCCCACCAGTTGCGGTCTCGATCAGGAACTCCGTCCATCCTTCGGAAGTCGAACCTGATTCCGCCACCCGATCGAGGACATCGGGATCACGCATGCTGATCAACGAATCCACTTCGTAGCGACGGTGAAATGCCCACCCCGAAAGCACGTACAATAGCGAATAGGGAACGAGAACGATGAGTAGCGGGATTTTCATGGCTTTGCTCATCCAGCGTTCGGTCTGCCTTTTGCGTCGCTTTGGCATAGGATGAAATGCGGCATTTCAGGGGATCTGGTGGTGTTACTGCATTCAGTCTGCCAAGACGGATAGAAAAACTGCGCAGATATGAGTGCCGCACCTAGCAGGCTGAACCAATCTCCGGACATTGACGATGCGCGGTGCTGCAACTGGTCAGGTATGCCGGGCAACCTGGGGAAATGAAGCTGATATTGGTCGTCATCAAGCGTGTTCTTGAATGTGACTTGATCCAGGTCGTTGATGCCACTTCGCGAGAGCGGGAGCGATCCGTGGTTGGCGCTGCTTCGAGAGAACTCGATCGCAGTCACTGCTCGACCGGCCAGACTGTCCGCCCCCCGGATGACTACCACCATTCCCCCCGGCCTCGCTTCCCGGCCCCATACCATCATGCTGATCTCACTCGCCTCCAATCCTCCCATCACGCCTGCCAGGCACCCAACAGAATGGACGGAAGCTGAAAGTTTCATCCGGGACGTCTAATCCTCTCACTGGATATGGAAAGCATGATTTCCCCAAATGATCTGCCCTTGGATCAACTCCGTTTGGGTCGGCGGTGCTAGCCCGACGAGCTGTTGAAGGAGTTGATCCAGGAGACCGAGGGCCGTTGCATGCAATTGTCCCGATGCGAATCAGAGCAGTCGGCGCTTCAAGGCGTCGGACGGCAGGGCACAGGCGTTGCCTTTGCCAAACCATCCATAGCGGCGTCTCGCGATGAAGTTGTAGGCGGCATCCCGCATTGGACGGGGCAGCAGCCGGCCGGCGATGGCCATGGCGCGCCAGTGACCACCGAGGGTATCGAGAATGGCGAGGACGGCGTTGGAACGTTCGAGGACCTGATCGCCGGTATCGATGAGCATGCTTTCCAAGGCGGGCCCGTGGTCATCGGCGATGCCGCAGGCTCGCTCCATCTGCTGACCCCGTTCGCTTTGCAGCGGGGTGAAGCGCAGTTGATCGGCGCGGTCCTCATCGGCGAGGAAACGGATCGTGCCGGAGCACATCATGCATTCGCCATCGAAGGCAATCACGCGCGGTGAGGTGGCTCTGCTGGGAAGCCAATCGGGATCGAAGGTGAAGAGGTGGATCATGAGCATGCCCAGGCTGAGGTCGGCGAAATCGACGACGCCAAGAATGCCGATGTGCATGAGCACCATGGATAGCCAGATCCACGGGCGGCTTCGCGACCAGAGGGCGAGCGGGAGGAACAGAAGCTCGGCGGCAAGGGTGCCCCAGGTCATGAGCGAGAGGATGCCATCGGGCAGGGTGAGCATGAGCTCACGGATCCACCCGGGACGCGACAGCGGGTTCTCCAACAAGTGCTGCATGGCCGAGCCATCGACCCAACTCGGTGAATTCAGTTTGGTGAATCCGCTGAAGCTGTAGCCGGCGGCCATCAGGATCCAGCCGGTTCGGAAGACCCACTTCGGCATGGCCCAGGCGGTGTTTCTTTCTCCCCGGCTCCATGGTTCGCCGGAGGGAATGAGCAGGCTGAGGATGAGCAGGAGCCCGACGTAGGGGATGGACGGGTTGCTGATCAAGTTGTTCCGGTGGAACAAGGCGGTGAAGCCGAACCAGATCAGGATGGCGGCGGGCTTTCGCCACAAGCCGGTGGTGAAGAGGACGGAAAGCAGGGCCAGAACTACGAGGAATGCCGTAATCATGCCGTCGGACAGCGGCAGGTCGAGCGGGTTGGGGAAGATGCCGTGGGCGGGATTCAGCGCCGGATCGGGCATCAGGCCGTACGCTCCGAACAACTCACCCGACCAGGGGATGAGCTGTATGAAATGCACGGTCAGATAGCTCCCGAAGAGGATTCGGAAGAATGTGAACTGCCAGGGAGACATGGTTTTCATCGGATCTCGGTCAGTTCGCCGTGCGTGTTGCAGCTCCACGGTCCGTGGGGCTCGTCGGGGCGGGGCGTGATGATGACCCTGAGGTCGGTCAGATCCGCGGGAATGTCCAGTTCGCGTCTCAGGTCGGAGTCCGGGCAGAGGGCACTTGAGATCAAGGATGCACGGAGATCGTCGGGCAGGCGTGGAGCGAAGGCGAGGGTCGCGCCGTGGACGTTGCGGCGGTTGTAGGGGCCTTTGATCCGGGCGTAGCGCTCGGGATCGAGCGGACAGGTCCACCGGGTGCCATCGGGTCGCACGCCTTCCAGATGGAAGCTCGCGGCGAAGGCCTCATAGCCGTCGGCCTCACAGAAAACCTTCGGGAAGGGGGCGACGCCGCTGGCCAGGCCGATGCCGCGGAGGATGCGGGAGCCGGTGAGGTATCCGAGCATCTGGGTGGAGCCGATCCCCAGCACGGCGATAGCGAGGAGGTTCGATGGGTTCATGGATTCGAGGGGCGGATGTCTTTCGATTTGAAGCAGGCCCAGCGTTTGCGGCAGCCGAAGCAGGTCGGCGGGAGGGCGTCGGTCTGGTGCACATCCCGGAAGGCGAGCATCTCGCCGAAACGCTGCTCCCGCTCGGGATCGAAACCGCAGCGCGGCGGCGACTTCTTCGGGTTCTTCAGGGTGCCGAACATCCAGTCCCAGAGGGGCAGGTCGGCGTAGTTCTGGCTGTGGTGCTGGAACTGGTGGTGCACGCGGTGGCTTTCCGGCCGCTGGATCAGCCAGCCGATCCAGCGGGGTGTGTGGAGGTTCCAGTGATAGAAGTATTCCGCCACGGCGGTGAAGGCGGTGTAGATGGCAGCGGCCTCGATCGAGAGTCCGAGCAGGGTGTAGACGATGAGGGCACTCAGGACCGAGTTGATGAGGATCTCGACCGGGTGCTTGTAGAAGCTGGCGAGGACTTCGATGCGTTGGGGCGAGTGATGGAGCTGGTGGCAGAGCCGCCAGAAGAAGGTCGATTCGTGGCGCAGGCGGTGCCAGAAGTAGTAGATGAAGGTGGAAACGAAGTAGGCGATTCCAGCCGCTGCCCATGGCCCCATTGATTCGCTGAGTTTGAAAAGGGACACCGAGGCGAGCCAGCGGTCCCAGGTCAGTCCGGCGGCGATGACGATGCCGATCTGCGCCAGATTGACGAGCACGATGCGCAGCCACCAGAGCCGGACCGTCGGGAGTTGTTGGCCGGGCCAGAGGCGTTCAATGACGACCATGAGGCCGGCGATGAGGATGAGTAGCCAGAGCATGGATCACACCATGCCGCGAAAGCTGGCCCGAGCGTGAGTTGATTATCTTCTTGGAAACATCGACAAAAACGATAAATAGCGGAATGCCCCAGCAGCTTCCGAACCTCCACCACCTCGAGCTTTTTTATCATGTGGCCCGGGCGGGTGGCATCACGGCTGCCGTGCGATCCATGCCCTATGGCATCCAGCAGCCGGCGGTGAGTGGCCAGATTTCACAACTCGAGAGCGAGCTGGGTGTGCGTCTCTTCCAGCGTCGGCCATTCAAGCTGACACCGGCCGGGCGTGACCTATACGAGTTCGCGGCGCCCTTCTTCGGGGGACTGTTAGAGGTGGCTGAGCGAGTGACCGGCACGGCAAGCAAGCATCTCCGCATGGCAGGTCCGACGACGGTGATCCGTGAGTATTTGCCGGATGTGCTCGAGTCGGTGCGCAGGATGCAGCCGGAGTTGGAGTTGAGTCTCCGCGACGTGGCGCAGAAGGAAGCGCTCGAACTGCTGGAGCGTGAGGAGGTGGATCTGGTCGTCTCGGAGATGGATGGTAGTCCGCCGAGTGGCACGCGCAGCGAGGTGTTCCTTTCGCTCCCGCTAGTGCTGCTGCTCCCTCCCGGGATGAAGTTGCCGCGGTCCGGGCTCAAGGCGCTGTGTGGGAAGTTTCCGCTCATCCGCCCTTCGAATGACTCCGCGCTGTCGCGTCTCTTTGCCAAGGGGTTGACCCGGAAGAAGCTGAACTGGCCGGCGAGCATCGAGCTGGGCTCCATCGACTTGATCAATGCCTACGTGGGCCGTGGTTTCGGTGTCGGGGTGGGCGCCCACATCCCCGGGATGAAGATCCCGAAGGGAGTCACCGAGATGCCGCTCAAGGGCTTTCCTGAATTGAAGGTGGCGGGAGTCTGGCGTGGCAAGCCGGGTGTGCTGGCGACGGCGGTGCTGGATGGCCTGAGGAAGCAGGCGGCGAAGATGAAGGCTTGAGGGTAGGCGACACCTTCATACTTGTGGATGAACGATGTTACCTCCAGCTTGCACGAGCATCTAGCAGCCAACCAATTGAACGAAGCCAATGCCCATTCCTGATTTTCAAACGATCATGCGTCCCTTGCTAGCTGCGCATGAAGACGGTAACGAACATATCAACCGGGATCTGGTTGGTAAGTTGGCTGACCAGTTCAACCTGACTGAGGAAGAGCGACGAGAGATGCTTCCTAGTGGCGGAGCTCGATTGTTTGATAATCGAGTAGCGTGGGCGAAAACTCACATTTCACAGGCAGGTCTGCTAGATTCCCCTCGTCGCGCTGTTTCCGTAATTACTGAGCGTGGCAGGCATGTGCTCCAAGAGTATCCTGAGCGAGTCGACCTGAGAGTGCTTGGAACGTTTGAAGACTACCGGGAATTCAGAAACCGCAAGAGAACGAGGGATGATGCGAGCGAGGGCGATGACGATGCACCGGAGAGCCAGACTCCTGAGGAATCTTTGGAGAATGCATACCTGAAGGTGCGTCAGCAGATCGAGTCGGAGTTGCTGAGCCTGATCATGGATAACCCGCCAGATTTCCTCGAACGAGTCGTTGTGGATCTGGTCGTAAGGATGGGGTATGGCGGTAGCCGGAAGGATGCAGGGGAAGCCCTTGGCCGTTCAGGCGATGAAGGTATCGATGGTATCATCAAAGAAGATCCGTTGGGTCTGGATATCATCTATCTTCAGGCGAAGCGCTGGGAGGGAACTGTCGGGCGTCCAGAGATCCAGAAATTTGCCGGGGCGCTTCAAGGTCAACGTGCTCGGAAGGGAATCTTCATTACGACATCCGGATTTTCTGCTGAAGCGCTCAGCTACGTTTCGATGATCGATTCCAAGATCATCCTGATTGATGGAGCCCGCCTCGCGAAACTGATGTTCGATCACGGCATTGGTGTATCGAGTGCTTCGACATACGATGTGAAGAAAATCGACTCCGACTATTTTGCCGAATCTTGAGGGAAAGGGGCTGCCTCGGTTTGATGCGCGGCTGGCGCCACGCGGTCCGGATGAGGTGCTTGAGGTCTGAGGTTTCCGATGATAGCTTCGCGGACGTGAGTGTGGAAGAAGAGGTGATGCGGCTGCCCAAGGTTGAGAAGCTGAGGTTGATGGAGGCACTGTGGTCGGATCTCACCTCGATCGGCGACGGATTTGAATCGCCATCTTGGCACGAGGCTGCGCTCCACGAGACCGAGGGACGGTACAAATCTGGAGAAGAGCAGCGAGTCGATTGGGCGGAGGCGAAGCGTCGTCTGAGGAGTCATTCATGAGGATCAGCCTTCTTGAGTCGGCAATGCTCGACCTTCAAGCCGGGAGAGATTTCTACGAGAGCCAGGAGCCTGGTGTCGGCGACTACTTTCAAGACTGCCTCTTTTCAGATATCGACTCGCTCGTTCTTTACGCCGGAATTCATCGGGAGGTGTTCGGCTTTCACCGATTGCTCTCAAAGCGTTTTCCTTACGCGATCTACTACCGCATGGACGAGGACATGGCGGTCGTTTACCGGGTGCTCGACTGCCGTAGGGACCCTTCCCTTCAGCAGGAGTCTCTGGAAGACGATTAGATCTCTTGGAGGAAGAAGCAGGCGAGACTGCCTCGGTTTGGTGCGCGGCCGGTGCCACGCGGTCCGGGGTGAGGCGTGGTCAATGAGATGCCCGTTTCTTGATCTCCCCGATGGCCCAGGTGGCGTGCTCGGCGACGAGGGGGTCTTCATGCTGGGCGGCCCGTTCGAGGGCGGGGAGGTCGTCGACGGTGCCGGTGTTGCCGAGGACGACGCAGACGTTTCGCTGGAAGCGGGGGAGCTTGATGCGCTTGATCGGGTTCTTGCGGAAGACGGTGCGGAATTCCTCGACGGTTAGATCGAGGAAGTCGCGGGTCGACTTGTCGAAAATCTCTTCGCGGGCGTGGAAGCGGGACTCTCGGGAGAGTTTGGCAAAGCGGTTCCACGGGCAGACTTCGAGGCATTCGTCGCATCCGTAGAGCCGGTTGCCGATGGCCTTGCGGAACTCCATCGGGATGGCTCCCTTGTGCTCGATGGTCAGGTAGGAGATGCAGCGGCGGGCATCCACGCGGTGCGGTTCGGTGATGGCATCGGTGGGGCAGGCATCGATGCAGCGGGTACACTTTCCGCAGTGGTCTCCGAAGGGTTCGTCGGCGGGCAGGTCGAGCGTGGTCAGGAGTTCGGCGAGGAAGAACCAGGTGCCGAGGTGGCGGTGGATCTGCACGGTGGACTTGCCGTTCCAGCCGAGGCCGGCGTCGCTGGCGAAGTCGCGTTCGAGGACGGGGCCGGTGTCGACGTAGTAGCGTTGGGTGCCGCCGAGTTCGACCATGGCGGCATTCATCTGCTTGAGCTTCTTCTCGACGAGGTCGTGGTAGTCCTCGTTCCACGAGTAGCGTGCGATGCGCCAGCCGGTGTCCGGATTCGGGCCGGGGTAGTAGTTGATGGCGAGTGAAACGACCGAGCGGCAGCCGGGGAGGACCTCGCGGGGATCACAGCGGCGTTCCGGGGTGCGCTCGAGCCAGCCCATCTCGCCGTGGCAGCCGTCATCGATCCACGCCTGGAAGGAGTCGGCGTGGGTGGCGGTGCCTGCTGCGGCGATGCGGCAGTCGTCGAAGCCGAGCTCGGCGGCGAGCTGTTTGATGGATTCGGCGGACACGGGGTCGGTCGGTATCGCTGTCGTCAGGCGCCGCTGGAGAAGTGGTAGCGGGCGCTTTCGAGAATCCCGCAGGCGATTTCCTCGGCGTCGAGGTCCCCGGAATCCAGGGTGAGATCCGAGCAGTCGGAGTAGAGCGGTTCGCGCTCGGTCAGCATGGTTTCGATGACCTGTTTCGGGTTCTCGGTCTTGAGCAAGGGGCGGTCGTGGTTGCGCGCGGTGCGTTTGTAGATCTCGTCGGCGGAGACCTGCAGCCAGACGACGTAGCCGAGTTGTTTGATCAGCCTTCGGTTCACCTTGCGGGTGACGATGCCACCGCCGGTGGAAATGATGCGCCTCGGGGCATCGGGAGCGGACAGCTCCTGCAGCACGGCGGCTTCGAGTTGGCGGAAGTAGTCTTCGCCGCGCTTGGCGAAGATGTCGTTGATCGGCATGGAGGCCTTGGCCTCGATCAGCTCGTCGGTATCCACGACCGGGTAGCCAAGCAGCTTGCCGAGATGTCGGCCGATGGTTGACTTCCCGCAGCCCATGAAGCCGATCAGGATGATGTTCTTTGGTAGGGTTTCGCCCAAGCTCATGGGACTAGGTTAGTCCGGCGCAGTGGAAGTTCGATGCAAAAGGACCTGCGAGCCCCACTTGATGTCCGTACATGAAAACGGCTGCCCCTCGTGGGAAGGGCAGCCGTGAAGGATTTGAGCGGGTTGCTCAGGAAACTTCCTCTTCGTCCTCGCTGTTCTTCTCGAGCACTTCCACTTTCACGCGAACGATGCCGCGCTTGTAGAAGTCGAGGCGCTTGGCGACGCCTTCGGTCACATCGATGATGCGTCCGTGGATGTAGGGGCCGCGATCGTTGATGCGGACCACTTCGGACTTGCCGTTGTTGAGGTTGGTCACGCGCACCTTGGTGCCCATGGGCAGCGTCTTGTGGGCTGCGGTGGGCGCGTGGTTGCAGAGTGTCTCGCCGCTGGCGGTGTGGGTGCCGCCATTGCAGCGGATGCCGTACCACGATGCCTTGCCGTGGTGGATGGAGCGGATGTTCCACTCGCTCTTCTCGGCGGTCTTCTTGTCGGTGTTGTTACCGAAAGAGGCGCAAGAGCTCAGTGAGAGGGCAATGACGAAGGCCAGAAGTTGAGGAATGGTGGTCCGTTTCATGGGTCGATCGTGGTGGTGCCACCCGATTCCGAGCGGCGGGGGCCCCTACGACAGTGGTTGGAGAGATGCAAGCAAAATCAGGAGGATTTTTTGAAAGAATGAGGCGGCCATGCGTGATGCTTCGGAAAACTTTAGTTAGGATTCATTAAGTTTTTGGGTGGTCATGAACCCGCATTCTTTGCTAGTCGACTAGGGATGGTGGCTGACTGGATTCCTTCTAGCTGTGACCGCTTTACGGCGGCCGATTTCAGTTTTCTCTCCCAGCAACTGGCCCCCGGCGAAGCGCATCGCCATCTATGGACGCTATGGGAAGATCCCCAGGCGCTGCGGGAGCTTCTCGATCTGAAACCCGTGTTGCGTGGGTTGTTGGATTCGACCGGGGCGATCTCGGTATCGCCGGCCTTCTACTTTTATGTGCTGGTGCGTCATTCGTTTCTCGAAGCGGGGATCGAGGATGCGGGTCTGGCGGATTTCGTGGCAGGCGTGATGACCGAGCGGGTGAGTGCGGTGAAGGGGGATGCTCTAACAGGAGTGCCATCCGGACTGACGCATGCGGCCGACTTCGTCGCGATCCTCGAGAATGCGACGGGCCGTCTTCGCTTCCACCTGCAGATCGCGGCGGGCAACCAGTTCCTGGTGCTGACCGGGTTGTTTCCCGGATTTCTCCAGCGGAGGTGCGAGCGTGGCGGGGCGCCGGGGATCGAGTTCTACGAGCAGTTTGCGAGTCGGGTGTACAAGGATGCGTCGGAGAACACGGCCGCTCCCCGTGGGGTGCCACGCAAGTTGTTCGGCGAACTTTCCGAATGCCTGCCGCAAGCGAGGCAGTCGCTGAACCGTCTGGCGGAGGAGTTTGTTTTTCTTGGCGACTGAGTGATGGAGGTTCAGGGATGGGCCCATGGAAATACGTGCGCTCTCTGATCAGCAGCCTTTCACCACCAAGGATGGCTCGACCATCCGCAGCATTCTGGATCTGGCCAATGCGCCGGTGGAGAAGCAGAGCCTCGCCGAGGCGACGATCCCTGCGGGCGGAGCGACCGAACGTCACTGGCACAAGGACAGTGAGGAGTTCTACTTCATCCTCGAGGGTTGTGGGTCGATGGAGATCGACGGTGAGGCGCGCGATGTCGGCGTGGGCGACGCCATCCTGATCCCGGCGGGAGCGTGGCATCAGATCACCGCGGTGGATTCACTTCGTTTCCTTTGCTGCTGTGCGCCGCCCTACCGCCACGAAGACACCTACTTCGAGTAGCCGCCGGGCCTCACTGTTTGGTGGCCTCGTGCTTGCCGTTCTGGTGCAGGATGAGTCCACGGACCTCCTCGTTCGCGTCGCGCTTGAACTCGAGAGCGGCTTCGGTGACGAGGTATTGGAATCGGTCTTGCTCGGTCATGAAGACCGGAAAGGCGGGTTGGTTGGTGAGTTGGGCGAAGAGGGTGTCGCCTCTTGCGGTGATCTTGAGCACGCCGCCGAATCCGAGTTTGTAGTTCCCTTCGTAGGCGGCGAGTTGTGCGGCCTTTGGGAAAAGAATCGACGGCGGTGTCTCGGCCGTGCGCTTGGCCTCGATCTCGCGGCCGTTCTGAAACAGGGTCAGGCCGATGGGTTTCTCGTTCCCGGGGTTGAACTGTAGTTCGGCATCCACGCCACGGTAGCGAAAGCGTGTGGGGGTGAGGGGATCGAGGGCGATGAAGGGCTGGCCGGTCAACTGCGCCATGAGGAGTTCGTCCCGGCGAATGACGGTGAACTTCGAAGCGGGGCCGATCTGATAGATTCCGACGAGTCGGTCGAGGGCGGCCTTGTCGACTTTGATGGTGTCGACCGCTTCCTGTTCGGAACGATGGTCCGCCGCGTTGAGGAGGGCGGCGGGTGCGCTGTCGCTGTGGTTGATGAGGATGGCGTGGACGAGCTTGTCTTCTGGCAGGATCTGGAGATGGCTGCGGTAGCCGCCGGTGCCACCGGAGTGCGAGAACTCGGGCTTCCCGTGCAGTTGGCGAACCATGATGCCCAGGCCGACGGGGCCTCCCAGTCCGTGGGCCCGGCTGTGGATGGTGGTGACCTCGCGGATGGCCTTGGCGAAGGGGGTCTGATCGGGATGGATGAAGGCTTCTCCGAAGCGGAGCAGGTCGGACGCGGTGGAGTAGAGCGCCCCGGCGCCGGCGAGCGCACTGAATCTCCAACGGTGGCCGGCTTCCGATCCGGAGCGGGGCGGCATCAAGCGGCCCAGTTGCTCGGCGGAGGGGTGCTGGGTGGTGTCGGTAAGTCCAAGCGGGCCTGCGATCTTCTCCTGCACCAGCTCGTTCCATGTCTTCCCGTATGCACGGGAAAGGAGGTCGCCGAGAAGTCCGAACCCGAGATTGGAATAGGAGGCGTCGTAGGGTGGCTCACCTTCGAGCGATGCCGTCTTCAGCCAGGCGTCCAGCTTCTGGCGGTCGTAGTCGGCGTAGGGATCGTCGAGGACATCGAAGGGATACCGGGTCGGAAGTCGGGGCAGGCCGCTGGTATGGGTGGCGAGCTGGAGCAGGGTGATGCGGCCGACCGCGGGGTCAGTGAATGAGATGTCTGTTAGGTCGCTGAGGGTATTCTGGTAGCTGAGCTGTTTTTCTTCGACGGCGATGGCCAGCAGGAGACCGGTGAATACCTTGCTGATCGAGCCGATCTCGAACAGGGCCCGCTGGGGATCGCCTTCTTCTCCGGGCGCTTCGCCGTGGAGGGTGAAGCGTCGGGATCCGGCACGGCTTTCGCCATGGACGATGCATGCACCGGGGATGGCCTTGGCGGCCTGCGCGGCCGCGGCATCGATCCCGGATTCCGCCGCGGGGCAGAGGGGCGAGAGCGCGAAGAGAAGGAGGAGTGGAATGCGGGTCATGGTGGGTGGGTCGGGCCGGGCAAGGGGTTCCCGCACCGTGGCGCTACTTGGATGGGGGGCCGTTGCGCAGTTTGCGCCGCGGTGGTGCGGGCTCCACCGGCAGGCCGAGGAACCGGGCGGCGGCCTCGGTGGTGGCATCGCCGGGTCGGCCGAAGTCGCGGTTGATGGTCATGTGCGTCTTGCCCCAGACGGGAACGACTTCAGCAGTGCCTCCCTTGCTCTCCAGTGCTCTGGCCAGGCCTTCGGACTGAAGTTTGGAGTCGATCCGGTTCTTGACGTGAAGGATGAGAAAAGGCGGAGGCTTGCGGTCGACCTTGAGGGTGGGGGAGGCGTCGCGCTGCACGGCGGGATCGAGCGTAAATGCCTCTGCATACATGCCCTCGACGCGGGCGAGCGGTGTGCCGGTGCGCATCTGGCGGGGGACGTCGTAGCCTGCGCCATCGATGAGGATGGCGCCCTGGATTGCGGAGGGTTTCGCCCCGGCTTCCCGCAGGCGTTTCTGATCCACTGCCGCGAGCGCGGCGAGGTGAGCTCCGGCCGAGTGGCCGAGCAGGTAGATGCGTCGAGGATCTCCTCCGTGCCTGGCGATGTGTTGCTGGATCCAGGCAATGGCGGAGCAGACGTCCTCGATGTGGGCCGGGTGCCTGACCGCGGGGGAGAGGCGGTAGTTCACGGAGGCGACGATGTAGCCGTGCTCGTTGAACCAGCGGGTTTTCGGCTGCACGAACGAGTGGTTCTTCTTGTCTCCGATCGCCCAGCCGCCGCCATGGATGGCGATGACGACCGGATGGGGCGCTTCTCCCTTGTCCGGCAGGTAGAGATCGAGCTTTTGCAAAGGGGTGGCATCCTTCAGGTAGGGGATATCCTTCAGCTCCGCGGGCTGCGCGGCGATCAGGAGGAGGGGGAGTAGCAGGAGAATCGCTTTCATGAGGGATGGAACCCGTCGGGTGGTGGATGGTTGCGACGGCCCGCGAGGCTCACGAGCATTCCACATCCGGATGATTTCTACACTGGCAGGATGGATCACGCATCCTCAAGCTTCATGCATGAGTGAAAATGTGCTGTGGAAGGGGCGTCCGTCGCAACTGCTGAACCTCGGAACCTACCTTGTCGGGACCCTGTTGATCGTCGGCATCGGCATCGGCGGGACCTTCTTCCCGCCGGCCTGGTTCGCAGGGATCATCCCGCTGGTCTGGATGCTCTGGAAATTCCTCACCGTGCGATGCCGCGTGTATGAACTCACCAACGAGCGCCTTCGCCTCTACACCGGTGTGCTGAACCAGAAGATCGACGAGCTCGAGCTTTACCGGGTCAAGGACACGACCATGGACAAGCCGTTCATGCTGCGGATTTTCGGCCTGGCCACCGTGCATCTCGACACCTCCGACCGCTCGCACCCGAAGGTCGAGCTTCACGCCATCTCCAACGCCGTGGAGCTTCGCGAAACGCTGCGCGAACAAGTCGAGCGCCTGCGCGATCTGAAGCGGGTCCGCGAAGTGGACTTCGAGGAAGGTGGCGAAATGGAGGGTGACGATTTCCACAGCGATTGATCCCTCATCGAGGATCACCGAGCGGGAAAAAAATGATGCTGGCGGGTGAGGAATACCACCCGCGAGATCCTGAGCTGATCGCCCTGTACTGGCGGGCCGCCGAGACTCTTGAGCGATTCAATGGCTCAGCGGGCTCGAAGGACCGCATGGAGATCCTTCGCAGCCTCATGGCAGGCATCGCTGAAGATGCCTGGATCGAGCCGCCGTTCTCCTGCGAGTATGGCAGGCATTTCACCATCGGGGAGAGAAGTTATCTCAATGTGGACTGTTTCATTCAGGACTGCGCCGAGGTTCGCATCGGGTCGGATGTCCTGATCGGCCCGGGCGTCCGCCTGTGCACGGCGAGCCACCCACTTGACCCCGGACAACGTGTCGTTCCCTCGACGGGTCCGGACCATGCTCCATACCGCACATTCGCCTCGCCCATCACCGTCGGGGATCGGGTATGGATCGGGGCCTCGGTCACTGTGCTGGGCGGAGTCACCCTCGGTGAGGGTAGCGTGATCGGAGCGGGAAGTGTGGTCACTCGTGATATCCCTCCCGGGATGCTCGCGACCGGGGTGCCGGCGCGGGTCACGCGCGCGGTGACATGACACCGCACCGCGTCGTCCTTGCGCGGTGCTGGCGTCTCACGATGGCGGAGATGGATTGTGTGAATCACATTTCCAAGGCTGCCGATCCGGCTCCACCGGCGGCCTGTGCCTTCAACCCTGTGGCTGGAAGGCGACTTCCTCGTAGGGCTGGATGACGACGAAGCCTTCGCCCTGGAAGCACATCTGGAAGGACTCGCCGGAGGCACGGCCGATGAAGGTCCGGAGCGAAATGTCCTTCTTGAGTTCGGGCATCAGGTTGCCGCTCCAGGCGACGGTGGCATTCGGATCGGTGAAGACGGGCTTGCCAGGTTCCACCTTGAGGGTCACCGGTTCGTAGTGGGTGGTCAGGGCGACCATGCCGCTGCCGCTGAGGTGCACGTTGAACAAACCACCGCTGACCATGGCGGCGACCCGCTTCATCATGCTGATTTTGTGGGTGAGCGTCGGCTCGAAGGCCAGCACGTCGTTGCCGTTGATGAAGATGCTCTCGTTCTGGAGGTTGATGATGCTGACCTTCTTGCCGGCGTCCGCGAGGTAGAGTTTCCCCTGGCCGTCGGCGTAGGTGATGCTCATGCCTTCACCGGAAATGGCCTTCTTGAGCAGGTTGCCCATGCCCTGATCCATCATCTTCTCGCGGGTGAACTTGATCTGCCCGTGGTAGGCGACCATCGACCCCATCTTGGTATTGATGCGGCCGTTGAGGTTTACTTCGAGCAGTCGCTCGGTCTCCTTTTCGAACAAACCATGGCCCTTGTCCTGTTGGGCGGTCGATTGGACGAATTCAGCCAGCGTGTAGCTTGGCGAGGCGGCGGGGATGGGTGGTGGATTGCTCATGGTTCCCGGGAGTCTGGAGAGATTCGACGATGGATCTAGTAGGAAAGTCGTGCCTGTTTGGAATCGCCAGTCACTCGAAGCACCAGAGGTGGTCGTGACTGCGGACCAGAAGCCGGGACCCGACGGCGATCGGAGTGGCAACGAGGGTCTCGCCCAGCTTGTTCTCGGCCAGGTCGGTGAGTCCGTCGTCGGTGAGGGTGCCGCTGAAGAGCGACCCGTCGGAGCGCGCGGCAAACAGCTTGTCCCCGGCAATCAAGGGGGAGGAGTAGTAAATCGCGGCTCCCTTCGGGAACTTCGTCTGCCACTCGACTTTTCCTGATTTGGGGTCGATGCAGCTGACCATGCCGCGGTCCTTGCCCTTGTCGTTGAGCACGTAGAATTTGCCATCCTTGGCAGCGGGAGTGCAGGAGTCCGCACCGATGCCCTTGTGCGTCCACAGCCGGTGGGTCGCGGTTGTGTCACCTTTTCCGCCCAGCTTCACGCCGGCGATGAAGTCCCCGCGCCCGAACGGCACCAGTGCGATGCCGTCGGACTCGACGGCGGAGGCGATGACCCGCCAGTTGCTTTTCTGACCGGGATTGAAATCCCCGTGTTTCCAGAGTTCCTCGCCGGTGGTGGCGTCGTGACCGCTGAGGTGGTCGCACCCCCAGGTGACGATGGTTTCCCTGCCGTCGATCTCGGTCACGAACGGGGTGGTGTAGGCATCCTGGGCTTCGGCCGGAGCCGGGTAGTCACGCGCCGTTTTCCAGACCTCCTTGCCGCTCTTCTTGTCGAATGCCAGCAGGAAGGACGGGTGCTTGTTGTGAAGCAGGGCGACGACGACATGGCCGCCGGCGAAGATCGGTGAGGTGCCGAGGTCCCACTTCAGGCCATCCGCCGAGTAGCTCTCGTGCAGGTTTTTCTGCCACACCTCCTTGCCGTCCTTCGTCAGCGCGGCAAGGGTTCCCGACTTGAAGTAAACGAAGATGTGCTCGCCGTCCGTGATGGCCGAAGGATTGCACCCGCTCCCCGCATTCCGGTGGCGGATTCCGGCCGCCTTGCCCAGCGTGGTCCGCCACTGTTCCTTGCCCTTGAGGTCGAAGGCGATGACCCCGTCCTTGCCGTCGATGTCGCAGGTCAGGACGATCCGGCCATCGGAGACGATGGGGGTGGAGCATCCGCGACCGGGAAGCGGTGCCTTCCACGCCAGGTTCTCGTCGGGCGATTGGGAACTCGGCGGAGTGGCCTGCGGGGCGATGCCGGTGCCTTCGCTGCCACGCCAGTTTTCCCAGTCGGCAGCATGAAGAGCCGAGGCGGTAAGGAGACTTCCAAGGAGAATGGCGGAGCGGATCATTTCGTGGATACGGGGCAGGGGGCTTCGGGTTTTCGGAAAGTGTGCTCGCCGGGGGGGTGAGGGGGTCACCCCATCGGGTAGAGGATCTCACGGCTGACCTCATCGATGGCGTCCAGCGTTTCCTGGCTCAGCTTCAGCCCGGCGGCGGCGAGGATGGGGTCGAGTTGATCTTCCTTGCTCACTCCGACGATGGTGCTGGCCACGAAGTCGTGCTGCTTGCTCCACGCCACGGCGAGTGTGACCGGGTCGATGCCTGCCTCGGCCGCGATGCCCATGAAGCGCTCGGTGGATTCCACGCTGCGCGGATTGACGAAGCGGTTGGCCATCGCCTTCTGGCGGGGGCCGCCGTTCTCGATGTAGTCGCTGAACCTCGCCCCCTCCGGAGTGGCTCCACCATTGTACTTACCACTCAGGACTCCTCCCGCGATCGGGCTGTAGGGGAGCAGGCTGACCTGTTCCCGACGACAGATGTCAGCCAGCTCGTCTTCGAATCGGCGGTTGTTGAGCGAGAAATTGTTCTGGATGGTGTCGTAGCGGGTCAGGCCCTCGCGGTCCGCCGTCCACAGCCCCTTCATCAGGCCGTAGGCGTTGTCGTTGCTCGTGCCGATCGCGCGGATCTTTCCTTCCCTCACCAGTTCATCGAGTGCCTCGAGCGTGTCTTCCGCACGCATCCCATGGTCGGGCCAATGAATCTGATAGAGGTCGATGTAGTCGGTCTGGAGTCGGCGCAGGCTGCCTTCCACGGCGACGCGGATGTGGCGGCGGTCGAGTGCCGCCTTGCCATTGCGGATCGGTGGGTTGAACCAGCCGTGAGCGGCTCCCGCGATTTTGCTGGCGATGATCACGCCGTCGCGCGGCTTCGTCTTCAACCAACGGCCGACGATGGCCTCGGTGTCGCCGGCGAGCTCGGCGCTGGGCGGCACCGGATAGATCTCCGCGGTATCGAAGAAGTCGACCCCGGCATCGAGGGCCCTGTCCATCACCCGGAAGCCCGTGGCTTCGTCCGCCTGAAGCCCGAAGGTCATGGTGCCCATGCAGATTTCACTCACCACCAGGCCACTGGTTCCAAGACGTCGCTGTTCCATGGCCACGACCCTGCCGCAGGACTCCCCGGGTGCAAGCCCTGAGGCTGGCTGTCGTCGCGTGACCGAGGGTCGGGTCATCCCATCAGTCGGGGGTGGCTAGCAGGCCTCGATCGCTCCGCTGGGTCAGTTCTCAGCGCTGACCGCTTGTGAAGCCGTCTCGCCCCCGGAGGCAGTGGGCCCGCCCTCGCTGGTCATCGCCCGGTCGAGCCCTGCGGCCGCGGCGATGCCGACCGCATACCGGACCAGGTCGATCCACAGGAATCCGTGACCCAGGACCAGAGCTCCGAGCCAGTGCGCGCGGGCCTCGATCATCACCGGATGCTGGATGAGCTGACTGAATTCAATGCCGAAGGCGAATGCCGTGGCGGACGCCGCGAGCAGCGGGATCGTCAGACGGGGGAAGAGGAAAGCCAGCCCCCAATAGACCATGGCCGCCCAGAGTGCATCACCCGCGTGGGCTTCCACGAACCCCGGAAGCCCCGGAACCATCCGACTGGCCAGGCCCAAGCCGATCAGCGCAACCACCATGAGGCCGCAGCGGATCCGGGAACGTGGGCGTGATCTCATCGAAAATCGAATTTTGGTTGGGTTCAGGGACTGAGGGGTCAGGGACTGAGGGGTCAGGGGCCAAGCGATGCCAGCGAGTAGGAAGCCAAAACCGGACCGCGTGACGCTGTCGCGCATCCCCAAAAGCAAGCGGAGCCTCTCCCCACTT
>NZ_JAENII010000049.1 GCF_016595525.1 Haloferula rosea | reverse complement strand
TGGCTTCAGATGGTAGTTTCGTTTCATTTCTGGTATTCCTACAGGGGACTTGAACCCCATTTACAACGCGCCCATGCTGGGCACACACAAGTCGCTGGTGGACGACCCCTATCAGCGGCTTTGTTGAATTCTTGCCGCCAGCGTCGGCAGCTGATTGATTGTGCGTGGCCTCTCTGGTGCGGTTACCGGGGTCGCCACAGCTTTTACGTTAGCGTAAGAATGAAGACCCTCGGAGTACCAGCTTTCTTCGTTTTGACTGTGTTCCTGTGGGTAGGGTTCGCCCAGAATGTACTGTCGGCGAGCCGTTTCGACGCACTCTGTAGCGATGCCCCTATCATCGTGCGCGCCAAGATCCTGAAACTAGCGCGTGGGACCGCAATCAGCGACAACAGCCTCGAATTCACGGTTGATGCTGAGGTCCTCAATGCCGCGAAGGGAGACCTTAAGCGGAGTGAGCGAATAAGGGTCGTCATCAAGCTCCCTGTGAGAGACAGCGCCTTGCTGCGTGATACACCCTTTGGAATGAATGAGGGAGACGACTTTATCCTTTTTCTTCAGGCTCGATATTCAGCCGACAAGAAGACACTCCTCCACTACAGATTTACTGAGACCCCGCTTGGATGCCTCCCCCACGATTTCTACACGTGGAAGCGAATCGATCGAGCAATCGAAAAACGCTAATCGGGTCCCGGGGCGTGATTAGCTCCCCGGTCCCACACCACCCTGCGTACGGCTCCGTACAGGGCGGTTCCAATCAGACTCGGGCATGAGGCCCGTAGTGAAGCTTGAT
>NZ_JAENII010000048.1 GCF_016595525.1 Haloferula rosea | reverse complement strand
CTGCAAGCCCGCCATGCTCCACGCCTGCATGGAAGCCACCGGTCCCTGTGGCGACGAACTCGCCCTTTTCCTCGACACCCACATCGGCAAACTCAGCGTCGAGCAACCCCGCCGAATCAAGGGCTACGCTCACTGCCGCATGATGCGCTCTAAGTCCGATCCGGCCGACGCCCGCATGATCGCTCACTATTGCGCCACTCAGAAGCCAAGAGCCTGGAAACGCCCCAGCGAAGGGCAATTGCACCTACGCGCCGCTTCCCGGCGTCGTGAAAGCCTACTCGCCCAGCATCAGGCAGAAAAGAATCGGCTTGAGCAAACCTCAGACCGCTTTGTGCGCAAAGATATCTGCGCTCACCTGCGCCATCTCGAAACGCGCATCACCTCCATCGAGAAAGAAATCCGTAGCCTGACCCAAGCCGATGAGAAACTCGCCCAAACGATCAAGTTGCTGACCACCATCGGGGGAATCGGTGTCACCTCAGGAACTAGCATCCTTGCCGAAATTCCACCCATCGAGGACCTTGAGGACGCCCGCCAGCTTGCTGCCTACGCAGGAGTGACACCGCGTCATCATCAGAGCGGTACAAGCGGATCGACGCACACACCGATGAGCAAGAACGGCTCTTCGCGGCTACGCAAAGCGCTCTTCTATCCAGCCATGAGCGCCATGCGATACAATCCAGCCTGCAAGGCCTTTGCAGACCGACTCCGAGCCAAGGGCAAGAAGTCGATTGTGATTATCGGCGCTATCATGACCAAGCTTCTTCACTTGATCTTCGGTGTCCTCAGATCCGGAAA
>NZ_JAENII010000047.1 GCF_016595525.1 Haloferula rosea | reverse complement strand
CCTCATGCCCGAGTCTGATTGGAACCGCCCTGTACGGAGCCGTACGCAGGGTGGTGTGGGACCGGGGAGCTAATCACTCCCCGGGACCCGATTGGCCTTGTCCGTTCTCGGATTTACGGTAGTGGCTGCCTACACCCCTCCGTGCTGCACGATAGCTCGCGAAGAGGTTCGTGCACTGAGACTCTATGGCAGGCGGAAGCTCGGTGGGGTTGTCGAGACAGTCCCACTCCACAAGTATATCAGCAAAATCCTCAGGAAAATCTTGAGTGTGGTATGCTCCATCCCAGATTCTCCAGAGACACATCAGCGCATCGGCTAAGGTGAGCCGCCCCGCACCATGGGCATCAATGACGGTTATAATCCGGTGCTCCGTATCACAGAGCTCTTGGTTGCATGCGTGACGGAGCAACGAGTACGCGTCTTCAAGTCGGCTTGACCCACTTGTGGACAAATCGATCAGCCATGTCGGCAGTATGTCCAAAGCCAAAATCCACCGATCAGCCCACTCCACCATGCCAGCGCTATCCACACCGACAATCTCGGCTGCCATGAGGAACAGGGCCGCATCGTCCTCAAGTCTCATATTCTTGGCCAACGTCAGAGGCATGGCGCGACGCCCTCATGGCGGCGCTCCGTCCTCGATTGAGCGGATTGAAGCACCAAATCGGAAACGTAACAAGGCCGCGGATAGGCGTCGCCATCGCCGACTTGTGTATGCCCATCATGGGCGGGAACCAAAAGGGGTTCAAGTCCCCTGTGTGATGAAACGATGAAAGAAGAAAGCACTACCAGAAGCCAACTG
>NZ_JAENII010000046.1 GCF_016595525.1 Haloferula rosea | reverse complement strand
CTTCTAATCGGGTTTCCCCGTCCCCCCCACAAGCAAGGGATTCTTGCCATCATAACACCCGCGTCTCAGCGAGTGGAGGCATCATACGAGTCCCGGTTCTCGAGCATTTCACCCGCGAGCCTTTTCGATTTGGCGGACTGGACTGATGATTTCATTGTCGTGCTCTAGCAGATCTGGAGGCTGAGGCCAAGCACAGCGGATTGGTGACCTGTCGATGGGCCCTTAGGAGGGAATTACTCCCCCTTCAGCATCTCGAGGTTTGCTTCGGCGAAGGCTTGGCCCATGAGGGCGAAGGTTTTGGCGCAGCCGAGGTAGTGGTAGCCGGCGTTGGAGGCGCCGCGGGCCCACATGGCGGACTCCTTCTCGCTGATGAGGTCGGCCTCGAATTTCTTGAGGTATTCCTTCTGCGCGGCGGCGTCCATCGAGCCGTCGGCGTTGGGGGTGTTCTTGTTCTTCACGCGGAGCAGGTGGGCCATCTGCTTCACCTTGCCGCGTTTTTGGTCGATGGCGGCGAGTTCCTCGGACCAGAAGGGTGCGGTTTCGATGGCGGCCACGTTGCCCTTGAATTCCGGCAAGGACGCGGGGGCGGCCATGGCCTTGCGGAAGGCGAGGGTGTTGTCGTTCGCCTCCAGACCACCGACCCCGAGTACGCCGATGACGAAGGGCATCTTGGGAGCGTCGAGGTCCTTGCGGACGTCGCGAATGAAGGCGGCCATCAGGTCGCTGTAGCTTGAGTAGTCGCGGTTGCCGTCGGGCCCGGTGGGGTAGGTGCCGCCGTCGACGAGGTCGTTGAATCCCTGGAACCAGACGAAGCCGGAGATCTCATAGCCATCGGCGGGATCGTAGGTCGGGCAG
>NZ_JAENII010000045.1 GCF_016595525.1 Haloferula rosea | reverse complement strand
CTGGGCTATCGCAACTACTACGGAGTGATCGGGAACTCGCATATGCTCTCCAAGTATTACTACGCCGTGGTGCGCTTGCTCTACAAGTGGTTGAATCGCCGCAGCCAGCGTCGATCACTGACCTGGGCGCAGTTCACGCGTCGCCTGCCAGGCTGGGAGCTTCCGCCGCCCCGTGTGGTGGAACTGCCGCTGAAAGCTGGATTGCACCAGAACGAGAAACCTGCATGATGGAGTCAGAAATCAAACCAAGGACCCGCGTTGCTTCGGATGCGCGTTTTCCGAGGAGCCCGGTGCGGTAATTCCGCACGCCGGGATCTGCGAGGGGGGCACCGGGTAACCGGTGTCCCTACCTCAATCGGCAGAAATGAAAATCGCGGCAAGCATCCTGGCACCGCTTCAGACCGGAGGGATCTTCGGGGCTCTTGCTACTGTCGTTCTCTACCAACTCTTGGGGTTCGCATCTAGCTCCCGATATTATCAGGACGGAGAACGGCTGATGTCTGCCGGAGGGATCTTCTTTCTCGTAGCGCTCATTTCGTCTGTCCTAATGATCTTTCTTCCGAAGCAGTTCGGGATGCGCAGCCGGGGAACGGCAGGCTGCGCGATCACCATCGTGGTACTTTTCCTTAAGGCCTCAATCAATCCGCAGATTCTTCCCGAAACTCGTGAATCTCTCAAAGAGTATAGGAACAAAAACAGCGCAGAACCCCAAAGATAGCTGGTGAGCTTGCCTCACAGCTATCCGTTGTTGGACGGGCCCGGCCTTGTTGAGATCAGCGGGATCTTGTGTGCTTTGGCGATTCGCCGCACCACCCGCTCGAAGGTGGTGTGGGTGGTCGCGACCGAACTGTAGTGGCGGACCTCCC
>NZ_JAENII010000044.1 GCF_016595525.1 Haloferula rosea | reverse complement strand
CAGTCCGTTAGACTGCGCTTCAACGTGAGCGTCAGCGGACACGCCCCCGAGGCCCTCGTTCGTCTCGACAAACTCACCATCGCCGAGATGCCCGAGGCCGTGGCACTTGTCTCCGCGCTTCCTGCCCTGCGTTCCGTCGATCTTACCTGGAGCCCGTCCACCCTGGGTGAGGATTTCGTGCGCTACGAACTCTGGCAGTCCACCACCCAGAACGTCTCGGTCGGCAACGGACAGAAGATTTTCGAATCCACCAATCCCGCCGACACCACCTTCACCGATACCGATCTGAATATCGGAGGGGCCTACTACTACAAAGTCTTCACCGTCGATGACCGCGACACCTTCATTCCTTCCAACGAACTGACCACCACCACCGTGCCGGTTGTTCTCCCGTTCACGGACAGCCTCGACTCCGCGGACAACTGGGTTACCGGATCCCACAATGCCACCCCCTCCACTTGGGCCATCTCCACCAGCGACCCCCACGAGGGTTCCGGATGCCTCGCCATCGCACCGACCGGGCACTACCAGCCATCCACCCATAGCTACATCGAGACCGCCGTCGACCTCACCGGAACCGAATGGCCCGTCCTTTCCTTCTGGGACAAACTCGATCTCGCTACCTCGGACTGGGCCCGCATCGAAATCACCGCCAGTGGCAAACCCACCGTCTATGTTCTCGGCTCATCCGAAGGCGAACACTCCACCTGGCGGCAGCAGCGCGTCGACCTCTCACGTTGGGTCGGATCGCCCAATGTGAAAATCCGCTTCGTCCTGCAGAGCGACAGCGCACCCACCACCGGCGAAGGATGGTTCATCGATGAGCTTTCCGTCGCTGAAAATCCCGAGAAGGACACGCCGGCCACCCTGCCGATCGAAGAGGACTTCGAGTCCGACATCCAGCAGAACTGGCTCGCCGCCGGCTGGCACACCGAGACCGATCC
>NZ_JAENII010000043.1 GCF_016595525.1 Haloferula rosea | reverse complement strand
TGGCTTCAGATGGTAGTTTCGTTTCATTTCTGGTATTCCTACAGGGGACTTGAACCCCATTTACAACGCGCCCATGCTGGGCACACACAAGTCGCAGCACCGCAACCGCCTGACCCGCTCCGAGTCGAAATTTTCAGATGACTAGAACCCTTAACCTCGAGTCAATGCGCGGCTGCCATCAGGCGGTTGGTGTGCTTTGACGTTGGCCAAGAATAAGATGCCTATCAAAATGATTTCTCGTTCCTTTGCCGCCGTCGTGATCGTTGCCTCCTTGGTGGGATGCACGAAGAAGAAGATGCGTTACGAGTCCGCGAGCATGGAGCCTGCCATCAAAAGTGGCGAAGTCATTTACGTGGACTTGAAGGCATACTCTGGGGTCGGACCGATTCGGTGGGACGTCGTGGTGTTCGAGTCTCCCGTTGGAGGCGGTGGACATTGGGCATCAAGGGTGGTTGGCCTACCGGGCGAGACTATCGACATCCGTTCTGGCAACGTTGTGATCGACGGGAAGGAAGAGACACTCCCGCCGCGCTTAAGCATCGGAGGCTACAAGCTACCGAAGGGTGACTTGGCTTCGAGTGCGCCTGGACCAGTTTCATTCCCTTTCAAGATCCCAGCGGGCAGCTATTTCGTTCTCGGTGACAACGTGGGTAATGCATTGGACAGCCGCTATTGGGGTGGTTTGGATGACGCGAAGATCTTGGGGAAGGTCCCCGGCAAGTAGCAAAAACAACCAAGGCCAACAAGCCGTGGATGGCAACCCCCACTAGCCCCTTTGTTAGCGATGACTTCTCCTAGTTACAACCCCAACCCCGCGTTCGACGTTGGCCCCCGCTAGTGGGGTTGCCATCACTTTGGACGTTGGGCAAGAAATGAAGACTACACAGGATTCGATAGCTCGTCAGATTCCGTGGGATCTCGCCTTTGCTTCAGGGATTCCCCTGTTCCTGTTTATAGCCGTCGTTGGTGGGCTCTTCTCTCTTCCCGCAGTATTGCTCGGATACATGATCTCTGTGGCTTGCATCACCGCGATCTCTGGCGCAGGGCTCATGACTTGGGCGAAGATTCCTCAGTATCGGGCGGGGCACTTCTTCCGTCTCGGATGTGGCGGCGTAGATTGCAGTCACCGGCGAGCCTACTGGATCGGCTTGGGGGTCTCATTCGCGTCAATAGTCGTCGCTGCAGTCCTCCTCGGGTTGCTGTGGCTCAAAGGGTGAAACCGACAAGCCCAATCGGGTCCCGGGGAGTGATTAGCTCCCCGGTCCCACACCACCCTGCGTACGGCTCCGTACAGGGCGGTTCCAATCAGACTCGGGCAT
>NZ_JAENII010000042.1 GCF_016595525.1 Haloferula rosea | reverse complement strand
CATTCCCTTTGCTCAACAAACCGAGGAGTGAGTTCATCGAAATCCCGAACCGATCCACCTATCGAAAGGTCGCTTAAGGACGCGCCATTCGGGTCGGTCCCGAAAAACGAGGGTTTGAAAGGGGTCGGTCCCGAAAAACGAGGGGTGGCAATTTCTCTCCCGCTGTGATACCCCTCCCGCATGGCTCGACCTCTACGCTACGAAGCTTCCGGTGCGATTTACCACGTTATGGCCCGGGGTGAGGGTGGGAAGGATGTATTCGAGGATGAGGTCGACCGGACGGTGTGGTTGAAGCGATTGGAGGAAGTGTGTGGAAGCTATGGCTGGCGGGTGCATGCCTGGGTGATGATGGGCAACCATTTCCATCTCCTTCTGGAAACCCCCGAAGCGAACCTGGTGGCGGGGATGAAGTGGTTCATGGGTGTCTTTTCCCAGGGATGGAACCGGCGGAGGAAGCGGCTCGGGCATGTCTTTCAAGGTCGCTACAAGGCGGTGGTGGTGAACGGCGAGGGAAGCGGCGAGTATTTCCGGATCGTGGCGGATTACATCCATCTCAATCCGGTGCGGATTGGTTGGGTGGGCGGTGGCAGCCGGAAGAAGCTGAAGTCGTGGCGGTGGAGTAGTTTCCCGAACTATGCGGGAAGAAAGTCACCGGATTGGTTGGTGACGGATCGGGTTCTCGAGGCCTTCGCGCTGGCGGAGGGTCGGCGCGGGATGAAGGCGTATGAGCGGTATCTGGAGGAGCGGGCGAAGGATCAGGAGGGGACGCTTTCGGATGATTCGCTCAAGGCGCTGCGGCGGGGGTGGTACCTGGGAGAGAAGAGTTTCGGGAAGAAACTGTTGGCGAAGCTGAAGCCAGAGGTGGCGGAGAGACGACGGAAAGGCAGTCTCCGAGGAGAGGCGGCGCGGGCCCATGATGTGGCGGAGGCGGAGCGTCTGGTGAAGACGGGGTTGAAGGCGATGGGCTTGCCCGGGAAGGCAGAGAAGTTGGTGGGTAGGGGAAAGTGGCTCGAGGAGAAGTCGCTGCTGGCGACCTTGATCCGGAAGCGGACGGGAGTTCGGAATCGGTGGATAGCGGATCGACTGGGGATGGGCCACGAAGGGAATGTGACCGTGGCGCTGCGGCGGGTGCGGGAGTCGAAGGCGCTGACGCGACAGTTAGGGAAATTGGAGAAGGAATTGGGGCTCGGGTGAGCACTTGAGTTTCGGGACCGACCCCTTTTGGACCCCTTTTGCGACCCTGAGTTTCGGGACCCGTATGATGCCTCCACTCGCTGAGACGCGGGTGTTATGATGGCAAGAATCCCTTGCTTGTGGGGGGGACGGGGAAACCCGATTAGAAGGA
>NZ_JAENII010000041.1 GCF_016595525.1 Haloferula rosea | reverse complement strand
TCACTGCTGTCCAAAACAGCGGTGAGTCATGGGGGCGGTTTCTGATTTGAGGCGGTTTTGGGGTCGGCAGCGCGCGTTTTTCGGAATGGTGATCTATCTATCCGTGCTCAGTATGTCTGCATGCCGTCCAATTCCGCTTGGATCATCATATCCGGTGGCGGGTCGGGCGGTTGCAAAAACGGGTCGTCGATCCATTTCCACAGGTCCTTGTGGGTAAACAGATTCCAGCGCAACAGCGCGACGAGGTTGGAAAGCGCCCAATCGATCCGGCTGCGGAACTGCAGTAACTTGAGCAGCAGCATGGCGATGAGTGCCGTCCAAATCTGGATCCGCACCGCGTTGGCCGAGGTGCCAACGAAGGTCTTGATGCGCAGGTTCTGCTTGATCGCCTTGAAGAACAGTTCGATCTGCCAACGCTGGCGGTAGATCTCAGCGATGGTCTCGGCGGAGAGGTCGAAGCGGTTGGTCAGCAGTTCCATCTTCTCGCCTTTCTCCTCGATCCACACCGTCACCCGCCGGAAGGGTGTGTTGATCCGTCGGCTGGCATCGAAATCGAAGAATTGGCCCTTGTCGTCGCGCAAGACATTGCCACCCGGCTTGACGGGGCGCTCCTCATGGCTTGCCCAGAGAGCGTTCTTCTTGAGTCGGGTCACGAATCCCACGCCCTCGCCAGTCCATCGATCAAACATGCGGTAGTCGTTGTAACCCCGATCCATAACGACGAGCGATCCCTTGGGAAGCTTGAGCTGCTGGGCGATGGTGACATCCGCGACCTTGCCTTCGGTGATGGCAGCGAAGCACGGCAGATGGCCATCGTGATCGAGGAGCAAGTGAAGCTTAGCGGCACCCTTGGTGGCTCTGAACTTCGCCCAGTCGAACATCGTCGCGCACAGTTCGATGACCGAGCTGTCCAGCGAGTAGAGCTTGCTCTTGAAACGGAATCTCTTTCCCGGCGCATGGAGGGCGACGGTGCCGAGCAATTGATGGAAGAGTCGCTCGAAGAGTTCAGCTGGCCGCTTTGCATTGGCGTAGGAGAGCGTCGAGCGTCCCGGCGCGCCTTTCATGCCGAGGTGCCTGAGCTTGCCTTCGCAACTACTCAGACCGGCATCGATCTCGCGCAAACTGCGCGCCTGGGCGAGTTGGCAGAACAGCATCGCGACAAAGTGATCCCAACTGGCGAATCCCTTGGTCCGCCGTTCACTGCCGGTCTCCTTCACCAACCGTGCGAAGCGGCTGCGGTCGATGAGGGAAAGGAGTTGGCTGAAAAGGCTCGAGGTGGATACATTCATCTCAGGCCTCCTTGTCTGGGGTGTGGTTGGATATCATTTCACCCCGATTTCACTCCTTCAAGGAGGCCGCTTCAATTCCCTGTTTTGGACAGGTATG
>NZ_JAENII010000040.1 GCF_016595525.1 Haloferula rosea | reverse complement strand
TTGTGTGTGCCCAGCATGGGCGCGTTGTAAATGGGGTTCAAGTCCCCTGTAGGAATACCAGAAATGAAACGAAACTACCATCTGAAGCCAACTCGTGAAGCGTGACCGACACGGGGAAGGAAGGCTAGGAGAAACCTGCGAGCTGATGGACAAGAATCGCATAGAAGGCCGACACGGCACGTCGAGGTGGCACAAGCAAGCGACGAATAGGAGCGCGGTAGACCTCAAGAACTCGTCTGGTTTAGTTACCGTGGAGGTAAATGCGGCGGTTGTGCAGGGAAGCATCGTGCCCTTACCCGGGGAGATCTCACCGCCGCGAGGTGGTGAGAAGTCAGCAGAGGCCATAGTAGTCGAGAGAACGAGCCGGAGCGCGAAGGAGCGCGTCAAAGTTGCCGGAGGTCTCAGCTCGATGAAGGGCCGAACCGAACAGTGCCCTAACCGCGGAATGGACGCCCCAGCCGACAACGCCGGAAGGCGAGGCATGGACGAGAGCCGTTCCGATGGGAAGCATGTGGGCATCGAGCGCGGGCTTCGGCCCGCACGTGGTCGGAACCGCCCAGTACGGACCCGTACGCTGGGTGGTGTGGGACCCGTGGCTGGCTCTCGTTAGTCAGTCACGGGGACCCGATTATGCCTTGGTTGTTTGTGGGCGTCGCGTGAGCAACCTGTGAAGCTCCGCAGTCTTGTTCTTCGTAGTGTCAATAACTCCTCGATCCCCATCAATCCAGTAATCAAGCAGCCAGAACTCAGGCCCGATGTAGCAAAGCTCCTGCCACGCGGCCAAGAACTCAGAGAATGAGGGCGAGATCACGCTACTCTCATCATCGTCGTGAACGAGGTAGACCACCGACGGATCTTCAGCATCGCTCTCAGGATCTAGACCGAGGCAGTCACCGTTGCCGACATGCAGGAACACTGCGCATCTGCACCAAAGCTCCAAGCCTGCCTTGCCGAGAACAGCCGCCATGTCTTCGTCGCCAGCGTCGGCACCCGAGTTGCCCGGGTAGATCTGTTCAGCATGCTCGAATCGTGCGCCCCCGTAAATGTAATCGTTGTCCTCGAACACCTCGTTTAGGCTCGGCAGCTCGTCAGGCGACGGAGTCCAAACGTAGGGACAATTCACTCTAGCAGAGCCCTCACTCCAAAGTTGCCGCAAAGAAGCCGGCAACCCATTCGACCAGCGGTCAGCCAGCGTATCAATCTGCTGAGACTCGAGTGGCGGATCGATCTCAATGGTGATGTCGATCTCACCGGGTAGCATCCGGAGGCCTTCCGAAAACGCCCTCACGCACTCAGTCCAGTCGTGGTAGTTCATCGCGAGGATTTTTTTGGCATAACGTTGAAGGACAGGCGGCGCCGGGCCTTGAATCGGCGCTTCCGAATCCTGTTGGAGGTAGTGAATCACCAGAACAGATTTTCGACAAGGCCGCTGGTAGGCGTCGTCCTGCTCTGACTTGTGTGTGCCCAGCATGGGCGCGTTGTAAATGGGGTTCAAGTCCCCTGTAGGAATACCAGAAATGAAACGAAACTACCATCTGAAGCCAAC
>NZ_JAENII010000003.1 GCF_016595525.1 Haloferula rosea | reverse complement strand
TCGAGCCATTGATCGTCTGCGGATGCGGCCCGCCATGAGGTCGCGGGATCTTCGTCGTTGGCTTTGAACGCTTCAAAGCCGGGGATCTTCTCAGTTTCGATATGCATCGACGAGGCACTCATGCGCGCGATCCGCGACAGGTTCGGGCCGCGGAACATCGGCTCGGGGAAACTCGTTACCGGCAGCTTGGAAACGCGGAAGTCATAGGATCCCGAGCCGACCTCGTAGATCACGTAGTTCCCGACGGCAGCGCTTGCTTCCGAGCCGAGATAGCGGACGCCGTCCGCCTCCTCCGCAGGCCCGCCGCCCTCCTCGACGTCCGACTTGTCGTTCGCGGGAAGGAACACCTTCGCCCGGCTGTTGACCGGCACCTCGATATGGAAACTCGCCCCTTCGCCGTTGCGTTTCCAATTCGAAACGATCGGCCCGTAGCCCGACACGAACTCGGTGTTCGCATACGTCAGGTCGCCGACCGGGGAGGGCTTGACGAGAAAGTGGCGCATGCCGGGTTTTTCAGGATCCGGGCGAATGCCGCCGAAGCCCATGATGAAGTAGCCTCCGATGCCGGTGTAGCAGGTATGGATGCGGCTGCCGCCCACCGACGACCAGCGCTCGGGCCAGGTCGTTTCGTCCTGGGCGAGGAAGTAGCCGTAGCTCGGATGGGCTTCATCCCGGAGGAGTTCGTAGATGAGATCCATCCGTTCGCCGTATTCGGTGAAGTAGCGGGTGTAGAGGCCCTGGCCGGAACTACCAGTATCGTAGTAGGGAAATTCGTAGAGCACTTCGTCCACGAGGCGGTCGTAAACCTTCTGTTTCTCGGATTCAGGCGGCACCCCGGCGATCAAAGCGAAGGCTTGGTTGACCTGTTGGCCGTTTCCATAGTCACCGGTGGCGGGATCGTAGAACTCGTCGTGGATCGCCTTGCGCTGCACCTTAAGCCGGTCCGCGTACTTTCTCGCGTCGTCGGTCTTTCCGAGGGCCGACGCGACTTTACCGGCAGTTTCGAGCATGAAGGCGTAGAGGCAGTTGTTGAAATGGTTGGCTTCGGGCGAGTTGGCGCTGTCCCAGAAATTTCCTTTCGGCGTGCACCAATCGCCCAGACCGGGGAACTCGCGCTTGCCCCGCTCGCCGACGATGAGGCTGCCGCCGGTCGAGTAGTTGGAGTGCTCGAACAGCCAGGTCATCCAACGCTCCATCGAGTCGTAGTTGTCTTCGAGGATCTTGATGTCTCCGAGCATGCGGTAGCTCGCCCAGACGGTGATGGGGCTGTTGGCCTTCCACATGAAGAAGGGGCGATCCTGCTCGTTGACGATGGCGCGGATCTGGCCGTCGTCGAACTGTGCGTCGCGCTGATATTGAAGATACTGGTCCATGTAGGCACCGCTCTCGAAGTTCGGCAGGGCGTCGCCATACATGGCGGCCACGGTGACTTCGCCCCAGCCGCGTCGTTCGCGGTGTGGGCAGTCCATGAGGATGCCGTCGAGGGTGTTGGCGAGGTAGGTATCGAGATTGATCAGGTAGATGCGATTGAGCAGTTCGCTCGAGCTCTCGAACTTGCTGATCTGTTTGCGGTCGTTGGTGATGACGTATCCGGCGATGTCCTCGAGATCTGGTTGGTAACCCAAGCCGGTGACGGTCACCCAGCGACCACCGGCGACATTGAAGCGGTTGGTGAAGGTCCCTTCGCCGGTCTCGTCGAAGATGTATTCGCTTTTCTGGCCATAACAACTGGGCCTTCCTGGCTCGATCCTGTTGGCGACCTCGAAGGTGACTGTTTGTCCGGCTGTGCCGTTACGGAGATTGATTTCGAAGTAGCCGGTGTAATTCCGCCCCATGTCGATGAGGTGGGTGCCGTCATCATTTTTGGAAATGGCTTTCGGGGTCACCTTCTGGAACTTCACCTGAGGCTCCACCATCTGGGCGCTCAGCGTTGCAGGAATCTTGCCTTTCCAGACTCCGGCATGGGGCCATTTGGCGTCGTCATAGTCGGCTTGGTTCCAGTCGGGAACCTGACGACGTGCGTCGATTCTTTCGCCTCCAAAGTCGAGGATATCCCATGGTCCGATGTATTCGCTGTGGCTCTTCCAGCACTTCCATGAGCGGTCGGATCCCAAGACCATCGTCTCGCTTTTGTCCTGGATCACGGCCTGTGCCTTGAAGGTGAAGGGAGGTTTCCGGTACTCTTTTACCCGTGGCCAGCGCGCCCAACCGGCGGCGTGCCAAACGGCAATCACGTTGTCGCCGGGCTTCAAGTATTCGGCGATGTCGTAGGTGAGATAGGGGAGGCGCTTCTTCATGAAAGAGAGCACCGGATTCATCACGCCATCGCCGACCTTCTGACCGTTCACGTAGAGTTCGTGATAGCCGAAGGATGCGAGATGGATCGTGGCGGATGAGGGGTTCTGCGCGAGCGTGAAGTTTTTGCGAAACCAATTATGGTCGGTCATCTTCTGATCCTTCTTGTGGATCCATTGGCCTTTCCAGTCTGTGGGGGCCAGCAGACCGATGGTGAACTTTGCCGGCTGACTCCAGTCCGAGAGTTTGCCGGTCGAATCATTGACCCGAACCTTCCAGTAACAATGCTGGCCCGATTCCAGTGGGACACCGGCATAGACGCGGTGCAAGGACTCGGAATCCTCTTTGCCGCCGCTGTCCCACAAGTCGCCGCGATTGGCCTCAAGCTTCTCCAAGCTGCTGGCGACGAGCACCTGATAGCCGGTTTGCCTCTGGCCGCGCTTGTTTTCGGAGTCCACAAGTTTCCAGCTCAGTCTTGGCTTGGTGTTGTCGATGCCGAGTGGATCGACGCGGTATTCGCAGCGCAGATCGGTGGGAGCCAGGGCTCCGAATCCTGCCAAGGTGAAACAGAGAGAAAGGAGAGCCAGAATCCCGAAAGACGGTCGCGTGGATGCAGGAATCATGTTTCTTCTAGGGTTGGATCTGTGGGAATCAATGAGCGCTTTGGCCGCCGATGTAGTTGCCGTATCCGATGATGATGGTGGAAAGAACTAGAATACCCAGGCCGATGAAGAGTCGGGTTTTGGCGCTTCGGCTGGCACCCTTCCACTCACCGAGGCAGAGTCCCCAGATCGAGCTGAACAGGATGATCGAGGCCATGTGCAGCGTCCACGAACTGAACTTGTAGTCGCCCATCTGAGTCTCGCCCATCGAGTAGAAGAAGAACTGGAAATACCAGACGACTCCCGCGAGGGCGGCGAAGCCATAGTTGAAGATCAGGGGGATCTGACGGGTGTCGGAGCCATCGGGCTCTGCGGTTTCCCTTTGCTTGGCGGCAAGGTATTCGTAGCACGTACGATTTCTGATGTTCAGGATCACGCACCAGATGAAGTTGGTGGTGAATCCGCCTAACAGAACAACGATGAGCACCGGTAGACCGCTCCAGATGGCATCGGTGCCATGCTCTTTTGAGATTTCACCGATGCGGTCGCCAGCGGCGAGGCCGAAGGCGAAGCAGGCACTCATGATGCCGGAGAAGGTCGCGACGAGGATTCCTTTCCTGAAGTTGAACTCCTTGACGGTGGTCTTCTTCTGTTCCTGATCCATTTCGCTCTCTTTGGCCTTTCCTGCGAGGGCGTTGATCACGATCCCGATCACGCAGACCACCAGCCCGGCGAGGACCCAGCGACCGCTGACCGGTTCGATGAGCTTGGCATGGAACTCGCCCTTGAAGAGGGGCGGAATCAGGGTGCCGAACACCGTGCAGTAGCCGAGCGCCACCGCCATGCCCAACGACATGCCGAGGTAGCGCATCGTCAGTCCGAAGGTCAGTCCGCCCATGCCCCACATCGCGCCGAAGAGGTAGGTATAGAACCAGGTCTCACGTGGTGTCTCTCGAAGGACGGCGACGACATCCTTGGTGTTGATCAGGGCGAAGACCCATGGGGCGATGATCCAGGAGAACACGCCGGCGACCAGCCAGGCGGTTTCCCAGGACCAGCGCTTGACGCCGCGGAAGGGGACGTAGAAGGACCCGGCGGCAAGACCGCCGAGCCAGTGAAAGAGAACGCCGAGAAGGGGATTCATGAGTTTTTGGGATGAGCTTGTTGAGGGTGTTAGATAACGTTGATCACTTGGATCTCGAGGAGTTCGCCGAGTTTCTCAATCTTGTCGGCGAGATGACCGATGCCAACCGCGCAGTGGTGGGCGGGTCCTGCGTCGTTCCAGCGGTTCACGAATTCCCTCGCTCCGCATTCGAATCGATAGCGGCTGTTGGTATTGCCGATCTCAAGGATCGGGCCGGCCACCGACTCGCCTTGAGCCACCAGTAGCGCGAGCTTTCCGCTGGGGCGCTCGATCACCGAGAGCAGGGTGACGGGACCGTGTTTGACCGCCATTTCGACCGAGACCCCTTTGCCGACCTTGCCGTGATAGACTTTGAGCGGCCGCACCTTGGTCTTGCCCTCGGCGATTGCGATGTGTCCTGGTCCGTCGTGACCCATCAGCACCACGTCGTCGTTGAAATCCATGGCGTAGTATTCGGTGAATGATCCCCCGGCACCGAAGAGGTCCATGATTTTCATCGCCTGCACGTTTTTCACTTCATACTCGCCCGCCACCGGAATGCCGCGCCCGGTGAGTTGTGAACTTCCGAGGATGATGGATTCGACCGCAGTTTCGTTTTCGCTGACGCCGGTGCCCTTGTAGTAGTAGGCCATCGATCCGAGACGGTGATCAGCCACCATCGCATCGAGCGCCACCGCGGTCCTCGCTGCTTCGGCGAGGTCTTCAGCCGGGCAGTCGGATTGGACGTCGAAGACCTGATGAAATTCCGCGACTCGGTCGGCGATCTCCGTTTCGATGACATCACGCCGCCGCGCGGCCAGTTCATCGACCTCGAGGATCTCGATGTGGGTTCCGAAGACGGCGCATTGCAAGGTCACGTCCGAGTAGATGTCCAGCATGCCGCTGTAGTAGTGGCCCATCAGGCCCAGACGGTTCTCCGCCATCACCGCAGCCACCCGTGCGGCTTCCACCCAGGCATCGATCTCGTCCCAGCAAATCGGGTCGTCGTGAAGGACGCCGGTGACCTGATGGAAACGGATGCCCGCACGCTGAAGAACGTTTGCGATCTCCGGGACGGGGCAGGCCGAACAGTGGGCCAACCATTCGCCTGTCATTTTGGTCCGGTCGCCGAGAGCGTTAAAGCTGGCGTAGTCGATCGCCGGAGCGGGGGCGAGATTCAGCACGATCACGGGAACCTTGGCGCGCCGCACCACCGGCAGCACCGTCGATGACAGCGCGTAGGTGGTGACGTGCAGGAAGATCAGGTCGACATCGGCGCGGCGCAGCTCCCGGCCAGCCTCGTAGGCGCGTTCGGGGCTGTCGACGAGGCCGACGTTGACGATCTCCACTCCGAGACGGCCGAGTTTCCTGGCGACGGTTTCGAGATCACCCTCAAGGCGCTGTTTCAGGCCCTCAAACTGCGGCCAGTAGGTATCGAGTCCGATCCCGAACAAGCCGATGCGCAGAGGTGTGTCACTCATGGTCCCAGATTAGAGGGTCGCCAATCTGAAGGGAATAGTCAGGATGATCATCACCATACAGAAAATGACTTTTTTATGGAGAATTACTTTCGCTATCTCCCGACGCCTCCGGAGCTTCTGAAATGGGGCTCGGTGCTGTCGGCATCCGGTTTCACCCGGGTGCCGCCTCATAGCTCATACCCACCGGCGGAACATCCTATGGATCATGCGCTTAACTGGGATCACGGGCGTGTCATCGAAGCGCTGCAGGTGGTCTTTCTGGCGGACGGTGGTGGAGTCATCGAAACGCGCTCAACCGAGCAGGAACGGGTCGAGGCAGGCATGGTGTTTTTGATCCTTCCGAATACCTGGCACCGCTACCGGCCTGATCCGGAGACCGGGTGGGTTGAGAGCTGGATCGAGGTTCGTGGACCAGTGGTTGATGGCTTGCTTGAGAATGAGGTCTTTCCGGAAGACCCGGTTCTCCGGCAGGGCGTGTTGGGTTCCGGGATCGAAGAAGCCCTCAACCGGATTCACCTGCGAGTGGGAGCCGACGAACCGGGAAGCCAGCCGGAGTTGGCGGCCCTTGCACTGCAGGTCCTTGCCCAATGCGCACGGGTTGCTGCCGGTCCTTCGGTGCTCTCTAACATCCAGCGTGCGGTTCATCGTGCCGAACGCTACCTCAGTGATCACTACCGCGAGCCGCTGAAGATCGAGTCTCTGGCAAAAGATCTCGGCGTCGCCTACTCGCACTTCCGTCGCGAATTTCGGAAGCACACGGGCTTCTCGCCATGGCGCTATGTAATCCACCTGCGTCTGACCCGTGCCCGTGCTTTGATGGCCTCTAGCGAGGCCACCCTCGATGACATCGCCGCGCAAACCGGTTTCAGCTCCGGCTTTCATCTATCCTCTTCGTTCAAGCAGGCTTACGGAATTGCTCCCGATCTGTGGCGGATAGCGACCATGGCCAAGGGACGCGGGCTATGATATTGATGCAGGGGTACTCGTTGGAGTCCTACATCTTCAAACTGAAGTCGTGTTTCCCCGCTCCGAGGATCTTGCTCATTCTGTGATTTGGGAATTCGATCGTGATGCTTGTGTTTGGAGGAACGATATCCATCAACTCGAGTGTCCCATTCGTCGAGCATCCAGCGAGTGCACAACTTGCGTGGAAGGCGATGAGGGGAGTGGAGGCTTTGCTGAGGTTCTTGAGCTGTCCTGATGGGAGAGGTTTCGCCATCCTGATTGGTTCAATCGGGAAGTGCTTCCATGGCCTTAGCCAGTTCCTTCCGGTCGGTGTCTGAGAGTTCTTCAACTGGGTAGGGGATCCATTTGCCGCGGACCTTGAGTTTGATGACATCGCTTCCCGCCTCGAAGCGGGCTTCGGCCCTGATGCTTTCTCCATTGCGGTTCTTCCAAGTGCGGAGCGGAATGGGAATGCCTGGTTCCGGTTCTGGTTCGGGTTGAGGTTCCGGCTTGGGTTCGGCTACGAGTTGTTCCCCGGAATCCTTCGGATTGATCGCGGCACCGGTGACGAGGATCATGGCGTCGTGGGTGACCGGCTTGGCGCCGAGATACATGCCCCAGCGAAAGCCGGTTTCGCCCTTGGGTCGATCGTAGCTTCCTGCGCCCTCCAGCTTGCCGTTGAAGTAGACTTCGTAGTCGTGGCCGTTCTCGCGGACCCGGATGTGGAAGGGTTTGCCGGTCATGTTACTGGCCAAGCGTTTGTCTTCGCCGCGACGATGGTTGAGATTCACATCGCCATTCTTGTTCATGTTGATCATGACGGACCAGTCGTTGATCGGATTCTTGGCCTGGAAGATCGAGCAGTTGTGCGGCTTGATGATTGTGTAGGTGGCGACCCACTCCTGCCAGCCGTCGCCTTTCTTCCATTTGAACTCGCTGAACGCCTCGATCCGGGCGGCGAGTCCGCGGGAATTTCGGACGTTCTCCTCGTCCTTGAAAAGTCGGAAGATCTGGGTGTTTCCATCCTCCTGATACCACCTCGACCACTTGGGGAAATCCTTCCGTCGAATCACGCTGTTGCCCAGGGTGTGGATCATGATGTCTTGGATCAGGGGCCGGCGGGCATTCGGGCCATCCTTAAGGAGCTCGTGGTTGATCGAAATTCTTGCGCCTTCGAATCCGGTTGCCGAATTCTTTCCTCTGGGCAAATCGCCGCTCTCCATCACCTCTTCGAAGCTTGGGTCGCTGCCTTTCTGGGTGTAGAAATCGTCCACGTTTCCCGCGATGGCACTCGTCTGGAGAACAGCACCGGCAAGCAGCGGGGCGGCTGCGGTCCGGACTGACAAGGTGTGTGGGAATCTTCGGGTCATGTGGTGGGTGTCCTTTCGGGACTGGTTGGGGAATTGCTTGGCGAGGACTGTCTTCAGAGTTCTTTAATTTTCAGCTCTCTCCACAGGATGGTGCCTTGCTTTCCTCCGTGAACCTGGAGCCCGATGAAGCCTTTCGGATACTCGTTCTTGTCATCGACCCAGTGGGCGGCGGGCTTGCCGTTGATCCAGGTTTTGAAGACGTTTCCCTCGACCTTGACGGTGATGCGATTCCAGCCGCTGCGGTCGATGATGTTCTTGAGCGGCTTGTGCGCGGGGGACTTGAGGGGATAGAGCCAACCGCCGCATGCCTGTCCGTAGATCCCTCCGGACCAGCCACGACCATTCTTGGCGAGGTCTTCCATTTCGACCTGGGGACCGAAGACGACGTCCGTTTTCTTTTCCTTGCGAGTGCGTGATCGAACTTGAACCCCGCTGTTTCCATCCACTTCCCATTTGGTCTCACAGGTGAAGATAAAGTCGGTGTAGTCCTTGTCGGTGCAGAGGAAGGTGCTGGGTCCCTTGCTGCAGGTTCCAACGATCACGCCATCCCTGACTTCGAATTTCATGGTTCCCTGCTTTGGCGTCCACCCCGTCAACGTCTCCCCGTCGAAGAGAGAAACGAAACCTTCCACCTTCAGGTCGGGTTCCGGGTCGTTGTTGATGAGTTGGGTTTCCACTTTTGGTGTGGATGTCTGCTTTTTGACCGGGTCGGCGGTGAGCAATCCGGTGGAGCCAGCGATCACGCCGAGAAGGGCTAGTGTTGCGAGTTGTCGTTTCATGATTGAGAAATGGTGAAATGGTAGAGTCCGGACCCAACTTCGTGCTTCAGCCAGGTCTGGCGGCCTTCCTTGCTGCTGCGGGTCCCCATTTCAATGACCTCGTCTCCTTCCATGAGTTGACGGCCTTCTCGATAGGGGAAGTAGAGCGTCGCCTTCGAGTTCGGAGGGACTTCGACGCTCCACTCGAATTGATCGTCGCTGTTCTTCCAGTCACTGCGGATGGTGCCGTAGGGCGACTCCATGCTGGTCTTGGCCCACTGGAGTTCCGAGGTGAGGTGGGGTTTCAGGGTGAAGCGCTTGTAGCCGGGTTGCTCGAAGGCTGGTTCGATACCGCCCACGGACTCGTGCATGAAGGCGGTGAAGCCACCCTGCATGGGGTGGTTGAAGGAGTTGCGATAGACCTCCTTGTCCCACTCGAATTGCCGCTCGGGCCAGGTGGAGAGACCCTGGTTCATGATGTAGGCGGGCCCGGGGAAGGTGGTGTCGGTGAGCATGCGGTAGGCGAGGGCTTCCTGATCGTTCTCCGCGAGGACAGTGTAGAAATGGCGCAGGCCGTGGATGCCGCAGGAATGGTGGCCGTCGTGGAGTTCCTCGATGTCATGGAGCAGCGCGGCCATGCGATCCGCGACCTGATCTTCAGGTGTCATGCCGAAGCGGAGTGCCATCACGGTGGCGGTTTGGCTGCCGTAGTGCTGGTGCTTCGAGCCCTTGACCGGCTTGAGCCAGGTCTTATGGAAGGCGCGGTTGATGTTCTCCGCTTCCTTGAAGCACCAATCGGCATACTTCGTATCACCCATTTCGCGAGCCATCTTTCCGGTGATCTGGAGGGCTTCGTAGTAGAAGGCGGTGCCGGAAACGTGGGGATGGCATTCCATGAATTCCGGAGCAGCTTTCCGGTCCCAGCGTGGCGGGCACCAGTCGCCGAGGCCATCCGCGATGATGCCGTCCTTGTTCTTAAAGCTCCCGTAGTAGGTGATGAAATCCTTAATGTGGGGGTAGTGCTCCCTGAAGACATCGAGGTCGCCGGTGTGCAGATACATCCGCCAGGGGACGATCACGTAGGCGACGGCCCAGTCGATGTTGCCGACGCGGTTGGCGCGCTTCCCAGGGGAGACCATGGGGGGGACGCCGGGGCGATTCTTCAGGAATTTCCGGACGCGTGCATCCTTGGTCAGGCTGTCTTCGATATCCCACATGAACTTGGTGAAGAAACGGCTCATGTCGTAGCTGTAGAAGCTGATGTCGGCGGCGGCGTGGGCGTCGCCAAGCCAGCCGCATTTTTCGCGGTGCGGGCAGTCCTCGGGGATCGAGTGCCAGTTGTCTTCCAGAGTAAGCAGGCTGGCCTGATACTGTTTGTTGAGCATTTCGTCCGAGCAGGAGAAATCGCCGGTTCGGCGGATCGCGCTGCGGATCATGAGGGCCTGGATGCTGTCCTTGGTCGGTGGTTCCTTCAGGCCACTGATTTCGACAAACTGGAAGCCGGTGTAGGTGAAACGCGGCGACCATGATTCCGGCCCGCCACCCTTGCAGATGTACCAAAGTTCGTGATCGCTTCCCGGTGCGCCGCCCATGGTTCGCATGTTCAGGCTCTTGCCGTCCTTGTTGAGGACTTCCGCCGGGACGATCTTGATCAGGTCGCCGGCCTGCTGGTCGACGGTGATCTCAACCGAGCCCGCAATGTTCTTGCCGAAATCGACGATGTATTTCCCCTCGCCGCTGGGGAACACCTTGACCGGATCGAGACGATCCATCACCTGAATCGGCGGGATCAACTGCGAGCGGAGCTTGTCGTCGGGGCAGGGGGCTGGTTGCTTGATGGCGGCCTGCCATTTCGAGTCATCGAAACCGGGTTTCGACCAATCAGGGATCTCGATGCGGGCGTCGTAGGTTTCGCCCCAGTAGATGTTGTCGAAGATGATCGGGCTTTGGGCGGTCTTCCAATCGGTGGTGGTTGCGAACTCAACACGGCTGCCGTCCTGATAGTCGATCACGAACTTGGCGCGCACCGAAGGTTTGCCGTATTTGAATGCGGGGTTAAAGGCGAGGTTCTGGCCGTAGAAGCCATTGCCGAGCCAGATGCCGAGTGCGTTGGTTCCGGAGGTGAGATGCTTCGTGATGTCGTGGGTGACGTAGAGCGTGTGCTTGTTGTAGTTCGTCTGACCCGGATCGAGGAGGTTTTCTCCGACCTTGCTGCCGTTGATGTAGAGTTCGAAGTAGCCGACGCCGCTGACGTAGGCTCTGGCGGAGCGGACTTCCTTGTCGAGGGCGACTTCCTTTCGCAGCAGGGGGGAGGGGAAGGCATCGAACTTTTTCTTCTCTTGAATTTGTTCGCGGGCCGAGTGCTCTGATTTGCGGGTATCGTCCGCGTGGCCGATCCACTGGGAGCCTTCCCAGTCGCTGGCTTCGAGCAGGGCCATTTCCCACGATGCGGGGGCGGACCAGTCGCCGGGTTGCTTGTCTTGATCCCAGACACGGACTTTCCAGAAGGCGCGTTGGCGACTCTCAAGTGGAGAGCCGCCGTAGGGAACGAGAATCGATTGCGAAGACTTCACACGACCGCTGTCCCACAAGTCGCCTTTGTCTTCGGCCAGGCGCTCCGCGCTGCTGGCGACCAGAACCTGATAGGCCGTTTGGGAAATGTCGCGGGCGTTCGGGTCCACGGGCCTGAGTTTCCAACTCAGCCGAGGTGTCGCCGTGTCGAGTTGGATCGGGTTGACGAGATATTCCGTCTTCAATTCGTCGATCCCGACGTTCATCGCGGATGCGGTACCGGAAGCGAAGAGGAAGAGGATCCCCGAGTAGAGGAGAGGGATGTATTGTCTGGTTTGCATGGATAGCGGAGACAGAGGTAGGAGGGTCAATGGATGTTGGGATCTCGCTTGGACAGAGCGTCAGGGATTGGAAACTTTCAGGTGAACGAATCGCCTGCCGGCACTGCCCGCTGGAATGGTGGCGATACGATTCTCCACTTCGCTGTCTCCGGGGTTTTCCGGGTCGGTCGTTTCCGTGACGCCGTCCGCGCTCCATGAGTCAGGCAGAAGCGTATCACTCCACTCGACGGTAAAGTTCATCCCATCGGCCAGCGCGGCCTTGCTGCGGGTGTAGCGGAACTCGAGATTGCCGCCGTTCACTGTCAATGGCGTGGAAGCCAAGGTGCCTGCACCCGGATCCTGCCCGGTCGCGAACTCGATCAGGTTACTTTCCCCGTCGAAGTTCGCGTCGTAGGAATCCGCGGCGATGCCCGTTCCCGAAATGAAGGCGGGTCCGAAGTAATACTCGCGCCAGGCTTCGATCGCGGACAGGGACAGCGGCGTCGTGAATCCTGAAACCGCAAGGTTGTCCAGGAACAGGTGATGTCCCAACGCGGATCCCGCACCGCCACCGAAGGTGATCCTGATGGTCGCCGACTCTTCGACCTCGAGGGTCCGGTCGGCGAGTTCCGTGAAATAGAGATCGATCTGGTCATGGGTGTCATGGGTGCCGGGGAGCGTTCCCGCTACGTGGTTGATCTCCTCAGCCGAGGACTCGAACACGCTGCCCGTGGTCATGTCACCGCTCACGACCACCAGCTCGTAGCTCCTCGGTGCGTTGGGACGGAAAGCGAGCACATCGAAGTGGACGCCGTCGAGATTCCAGTCGGTCGGGCCGTTGTTCGTCAGGGTGAGTGTGATCTCTGCCTCTTCCACACCATTGAGGGCCGTCATGTTCGCTCCCGCTCCGGATGTCGCGCTGCTGGCGGACGCACCTCCGCCATCAAACGTCCCCCAGGTGCCGTCGCCGCTGGAGCCACGACCATCGTTGCTCTTGTCGCTGTTGCTCCAGTTCCCCTCGGCGGTGGAAGCCGCCGCCGTGGCCGTGATTCCTTGTGCGGTCACCGTCGCGACCGGAGCCGTTCCGCTGGACCATTGATCCCATCCGGCGACGACCTGCATTCCGGCTGCCGGGTCCCCGACCGTGATCGTGCCGGTGCCGGAAAAGATGGCATTCCCAAGCCCAGAGAGATCGGCAGGCGTGTAAACGCCATCGGCAACCGCAACACTTCCCAGATTCAAGCCGGCGATCGTCCAACGGTTGGTGCCCACCTTGACTTCCGTCCCGGGAGCATCCGCCACGCTGAGCATGGCCTCTTCGTCCCAGTCTCCGAGGATTTCGAGCATGCCGCCCGCGACGACCTCGATGTCGGCATCGCCCACCGCGCCGCCTTGCTCGAAGATCAGCGTGCTCCCGCCCGCCACTTCCCAGATGCCCGAGAAGGTGTTGCTACCATTTGAAATCGTGATCGAGCTGAGCCCCTGACCGCTTTCCTTTGCCTGGATCCGACCGCTTCCCCCGATCCGCGACGACACCTTGAGGCTCCGGTCAAGGGTGCTGCCACCCGAGCTTCCAAAGGTGAGAAAGCGTGTGAATCCGGAGTTCGTGATGGCTCCGCCGAGCGCATTGGTGATCGACGAACCGGTGCCGGCCGTCACATCAGCGAAGTCCCCGGCGCCGTAGCTTGATCCGCCTTCGAGAATCAAGGAGTCGATCATCGTCATCTCCCCGGAATCCTCGATCGCCCGGACCTGGAATCTTCCCCCCGCCTCGACTGTCAGGGAAAACCCGGGGAAGGTCGAGGTGCCGCTTTCGCCCCGCAGGTTGCCCGTGTTCGGAACCAGATAGTTGTATCCCGCGTGCGGAGGCAGACCGTCTGCCCACGTGCTACCGTCGACCAGGTTCACGGGGCCACCTAGTGCTGCAGTGGCCATCGGGATCGTCAACGCATAGCTCCCGCCCATGACATCCGTCACTTCCGCCGCACTCAGCGCACTGCGGTAGAGCACGACATCGTCGATCGCTCCTTTGAAATGCTCGTTTACCGGGCCGTCGTTGGCGTTGGTGTTGTTGTCATCGCCACCGATCAGGAACGGAATCGGCGAGGTCTCGTTGTAGTTGATCGTGACAGGCGATCCTTGCGCGACACCATCCACATACCACTGGCAGCTCGTCCCGTTCTTCACCATCGCATAGTGATGCCACTCGTTCGAAGGAAGGTCCGCGTAGTTGTAATCCTCGATGCTCGCACTACTGCCCGTATTGGCGAATGCCGCCTTGATCGGCATGAACTTGATGAATTCGAGGCTCTCCGAACCGGTGCCGCCATAGCGGTTGCCCACCATGATCGAATTCGCATGGGAAGAGAGATCCTTCTTCGCCCACCAGGTCCAGGTGAACTTGTCCGTGTTGGAAAGCGCGTAGGTAAAAGCCGTTGCAATGCGGTCGTTCGTGCCGTCGAAGACCACATGGCTGCCACGGGTCGCGTCGCTGCCCCACGAGGCACCATTCAGAAGCGAAGCATCCGAGCCGAATCCGGAAACGTCGGCGGTCGATGTGCCCGATCCCTCGTCGAGCGGCCAGTGAGCCACCAGGCCGGAGGTGGGGGTCGGGCTGACCAGGATCCGATCATAGCTCAATGCCTGTTCCAGGGAAATCAGTCCACCAGGACCCCTTCCTTCAAAAAGGTCTCTTTGCTCAATGATCGAGAGTGCTGTTGAGAATAGTGTGGCTTCATATTGCGTACCATCTGGGGATGTTTCAGGAAGCAAGGGGAAATTGTCCGAGTAGGTGATGATCATGAAGGCGACGTCATCGCGACGAATAAAGTCCGTGCTTCCAAGCATCGCAGGGGTGGACAGCCACCTCATGAACTCACGCATTCCTTGGAATCCACTGTCGCTACCGTTTGTGTTGAAAGGCACCTGAAACTTGAAAAACTTGTCTTTGACCGAAGGATTTCCCAGGGCCCAAAGGAGGTAATCCTGCCGGCTCCCATTGTTCTCGAACCAAAGCTCCGCTCTGGCTTCGATGGAAACCCCTTCCACGATTGCCTTCTGGGAAAAAGAACGGGAGCGTGTGCCATTGTTCCTTACGTTGCTGATGATTCGAACATCCGCATGACCATTGTTGTCCAGCCAGTCACGCAACTCCTGCAGGTCGGCATCGGACCACTCCTCCACCGGCAGGTCGCGATCTTCGCCAGGCTGATTATCGAATGGCATCACCCACTTGATAGTGCAACCGAGTCGGGATTCCTTCCTGAACTTCACGACCAACGTATCAGGCAGCGGATCCCGACGATCGCCGCCAAATCCATCATAGGCGAAATGCGTGCGGGGAAACTCGAGAACGGCATTGTTCTTGCCGTTTGGCATACACTGCACGATCTCCTTCCACTCGGCCGCGGTGTTTTTTTCAGCGCTGGGTCGCTGGGTGTCTACATTGTTGGTGTTGATCCCCTCTATCTGCTCCGCCACGATGTCCCATTGATCTTTGAGTTCGTCGTGGGAGCCTTTGGGAATATACGGCAGGCCGAACCAGACTTCGTAGCCGAAGCTCACTTGGGCGGCAAAGACCGCCATAAATATGGCAAATGCGGTTTTCATCTTTCTCATCAAGTTCATGCGGTTTATGGGGCAAATCAGGGTTGCAGGCGCTCGGCCACGCGGTTCATGAAGGCTTCGTCCATCGCCCCACGTTTGATCGAATCCTCCGCCCAGGCCACGGCGGCATCGCGGTCCTTCGACATCCAGACTTTGAACACGAGCGAAACCAATTCTTCGCGCTCCTCAGCGACGAGATTCTGCGTCAATACCCACTGGCCGGCTTTCACGGGGTCCTTGCGGGTCCACTTCACCGCCACCCGGGACCGTGTGACCGACAGTTCATCGGTACCGAGTTCCTCCAGTTGATCCAATCGTGCCAATGCCCGGTCGGGATCCTGATCCACCAGCATCCAGGCACTTTCCGCGATTGCGGTGGCCTGATCCTCCGAAGGCAAGGTCGGCACCCAGGCATCGAAGAGCGCCTCGTGATCACGCTGCAAGGTCCGGGCGACCGACTTGATCGTGAAATTCCGCCTCTTCGGCTCCTCGATTCTGCCCAGGGCATCCTCGAACATCGCACGCTCCCCACTCGCTGCAGCGCCTCGCGCAAGCGCGCAGTCGATCACATCCTGCGAAACACCCGCCAATCCCTCTTCCTGCAGAAACGCTCGAACCTCCTGCGGCGCACGCCCCGCCCAATCCTCCAGATAGAGTTCGATTCTGGAGTCCCTCCGATCGGCAGACAGTGACGAAGCGGCGATCGCACGAAGGGCCTCAGCGGGATCGAGGTGATGCCACCGCTCGAATGCCGCCAACTTCATTTCCTCCCTGAAACCCGCGGAATATTCCTCCGTGCCGTCGCTGAGCGCCAATAGCTCCCGAACTTCCTCCAGCGGGGCTTCGAGCATCAGATCATAGAGAACCTCCGACTGATCCCTTTCGTCGGCTTCCGCCAGAAGCGCATTCAGCTTTTCCGCAAGACCAGAGTGACTGCCTCCACTTGACGGCTTCGATGGGCCCCGATCGGAAGTGCGGGTTGTGGAGGGTGAATCCGTAGGGATGCCGGATATGTGATTTGTCTTCGCCATATCCGATTGAGGTCCCGAGATGAAGACAAGCGCGGCCATGCCGATCACGAGTGCGGAAACACCGAGCAGGAAGGAGCTTCTATGCTTGCCGGAGGACATGGGTTGAATGGCAGGGCGACTAGCGCCGTGAAGGATTTTACGAATGGGCTTCGGTGGTTCTTGGATTTCAATCAAGGCCTGACGATGTCTGGCCGGACGAGGCGTCTCTGAGTGCGCGGCGGGATCGTCGCTCCGATCGAAGATGAACTGGATGCCCGAAGGTCCCAATCGGAAGTCTTGGTGGCATCGGAACTGCGCATCAGGCGGGCACCGGTCCAGACTTCGTAGGCGGAGGCGTCGATCTTTCCAAGAGCGGGGGAGAGGGTCGCATCGATGAGATGGGTTCGTTTCATGGAGCTTCTTCGCCTTGGTGTCGTGGCCGGGAATTCTTGGGGAATCCGGGCAACGGTGTCAGGAGGACGGATTTGGGCTTTTGGTGAGGATTCGGAATGGAGTCATCCACCGTTGACTGTTTAACGAACGAACCCGCCAAAAGGGCATGTGGGGTTTTGTCGCTTGTTTACGTGACAGAGGGATTTTTTCCTCATGAACCGTCCGCTTCAAGCCCGGTAGAATTGGGTTATGAATTGTCAATAAAGGTTAACCCGATTTGCTGAAGGCGCCTTTCCCTGATGCCTGCAGCGGGTGACGCCAAGACGGCCCTGAGGCCGCCGTTGCCGGTAAGGGCAATTTCTCTATGGCCTACGGATTCTGTGTTTCAGCTGAAAACGTCCACGTTCCGGGTGCCACTTTGAACTTGAGGTATTTCTCATCTTCACCGCTCGGGCTAAGGCCGACAACGCTACCAACAATGGTGCCATCGTTCCACACCACCGAGCCATTGACCTTGATCGTCTTTGGCGTGATGGACGTCTTTGGAATCCCGACCAAAGCTGTGGTGTCTTGCGGCGATATCAGCTTCATGCGATAGGCTGAATCCGTCAGGTTGATATCTACGGTAATGTCACCTTTCACGCTGGGGATCACCTGTTTCAGTGTGGTGAAGTGCTCCAGGTTTGGAAGAATCTGATACTCCTTCCACCCGACCTCGGTCGGAGTGATGCCGACCATATGCTTGGCGAGGATCGTGTTCGGTGCATTCCAGGCGTGATTATAGGATCCTCCTTTGGGGAACATCTCATAGAGGGTGCTCAAGCCCTTGCGGTCAACTTGGCTTTGGTAGCGTTCCTTCATCCGCTTGAGGGCGGCGCCATAGTGCCCGGCATTGGACATGGCGTCTTCCACCATCCACTCGAAATGCGGACTGCAGAATTGATTCGGGATCAGGACGTTCTCGACGATGGCGTCATGCTTGTCTGGTCTGGCGACGCCGCTGAGAATGGCTAGCGCATTGGCGCGGTCATCCTGGAATTTCTTGGCATTGCTGCTGTAGAATTTCCCGGTCCAGTATTGGTTGTTGAAGCCCTTTTGCAGAGCCTCGATACGTTTGTCATACCAAGGGAGGTCCTGCTTTTCACCCAGCTCCAGAGCCATCTTTTTTGCGCTGTTGAGCGCCATGAAATAGAGCGAATCAAGAATCACCTTGTCGTCCACGGTTCCCTTTTGACCCCAATCGCTCCAGTTCCAGGAATCCATGGAGCGTTTCGCTCTTTTGGGTAAACCATCAGCGCCCATTTTCCAGAGGTTCAGGTAGTCGCGCACATAAGGGTAGACATCGCGAAGGGTTTCCTTGTCACCAGTGTTGAGGTAGTATTGCCAGATTCCCTGATCAACAAACTGCAGGCTCTGCGTGGGCAGTTCTCGCAGGCGCAGCGGCCCGAGTGCGCCGTAGACTCCTTCGTGGCTGTAGGCCATGGTGATCCGGATCGCCTTTTTCAAGAGTTGTCGGCCGGCATCATCCATGCAGTAGAACAAGTAGCTGGCCTGGTCCGCCACGTCGCCGATCCAACAGGCACGCTCGCGGTCGGGGCAATCCATGAAGTTATCGCGCGCACAAACGAAAAGCGTGTTGCGGCCCATCCACCAGAGGCGTTCGTAGAAGGGGTCGCTGCATTCAAATGAACCAGCTTCGATGTCACCGACACTCATCCAGCGATACTTCAGTCCCAACACCTTGACCCCGGCCGGAATATCGTAATGGATCGTGTGGCCGCTCATCCAGGAAAAGCTCTCGAAGGACTGCTTTCCTTGTTTGGTCGTGTAGTAGGCGTTGATCTGATTCAATCGGTTGTCTGTCGTGATCTTAATTTCAAGACCGGCATCGGCCTCCACCTCAAGGTAGGGAGTGATCTGTTTGTTGAACGGTAGTTCACAGGTGATGATTTCTCCTTTGCTGACAAAGGGGAATTTGGATCCAGGATAATTTTCGTAGTCTTTCAGCCCGTGGTTAACCAAAGCAGGCACATAATTTTCTTCCAGCTTGTACCAAGGAGCCGTCGGCGGAGTGCCTTTCTCGGTCGCGGCGTTCCAGTCCGCATCGGAGAACTCCGGAGAAATCCAGTCGCTCATTTCATGGCGTGCGTCATAGCGGACGCTGAACTGGACGATGTTCTTCCCGGCGTCGCAATTCTCCAGCGCATACGCAGGGTCGGCTTTGACCTTCCAGCTCCGATCTGAAATTACCTGATGGTCGCCGAAATCCGCCTGGAAAATAAAGCCCCCTTTGCCGCTGTCGATATGCGTTCCCTTGTGGGTTTCCTTGCCCCAATACCACGCCAGGACCGCAATCGTGTTTTTACCGGGATTGAGGTGTGAGGTGATGTCCACTTCTTCGTAATACGAATTGGAGGGCTTGGTTTCCGGTGGAAGCGTCCAAATTTCCTTAACCCGGTTCCATGGTATGGCCGGGCTGGACCCCCGTGCCACACTGCCCTCAAACACCACCATTTCGCCATTGATCCACATCCAGTATTTGCTGTCCGCGGAAATACTCGCGATCACCTTGTCCGGCACCTCGGTAATCTGAACCTCTTTCCGGAAAGCCACCCACGAATTGTCGGGCCCATCCTCTTCCTGCCAGATCCACTGAGCCTTCCAGTCGACCGGTGCCTCTTTCGCCCAAGATCCCATCACCGAGCAAGCGGTCAGGGCTCCAAATAGAATCCATTTCTTCATCGTTGTCTTCATCGTTGAATTCCAATTGTGTATTTGAACTGCTTCTTCCTCTTTTTAGGCCAAACGTCTCCGTTCCAGAGTCGTCCCCGATGATCTTTCCACCGACCCTTGAGGTGCCGGTGCCTTCTGTAGCGGGGGGATGCCAGAGGGGTTGGCGTAGTTGTTGGCGTAGGCCAGACCCTCATCAACGAGACGGACCACCGACGGGTTTATTGCCACTTGATGGATCGAACTGTTAGCATCGATAGCGGCCTTTCCCACCCCGGGTGGATAAACGAAGCTGTAGTCATACGAATTTTGGTCCTCGCTGAGGATGAAGAGGACGTTCGGGGGGGCGGTGTCGGCTACGGAGATGGAGACGGTGACCAGCAGGACCACGGATGCGCTGGCAGAGATGGGCTTCATGATGAGGTGATCTGGGTTTTGAAAAAGGGGCGCCCCGTCCCTCCATGACGGAGACGGGGCGCAAAAAGCTCCTGGGATCCGAATGGATCGCGGTGCTTGGAATCGCTTCAGGCTCTGCGGCGGCGAAGCAGAAGAAAGCCACCCAGTCCGCCAAGGAGGGCGGTTGATGGTTCGGGAATAGTGGCAGTGCCGATGACATCCAGCTCGGAATAACCGACACCGTTGGCTTCCTGTATAGCAGGAAAATCGAAGCGGATCGCTGCGATTCCGGTGCCGATGAGGCCGCCGCCATCACCAGTGATGTTCATAGCGCCTTGGGTATTGGCAGTCTCAAATTCAATGAATTGATTCGTGACGACGACTTGGTCGAAGACAGTGGGAGTGCCAACCAATGACATGGAGATGGTGACCCGAATATCGTCGCGGCCCGATCCGTCTCCCCAGTTACTGTAGAGGTCGATCTGGGTGATGTCGTAGCCAAGCGGACTGGCAGCGAGATCAAGATTCCATTGCCCAAATGTGTCGGGGGTAGTCACAGCCGAGCCGCGGCTCTCGGTGTTGGCGTTATCCAGAGTGTCGTTGAAGTTGCCTCCTCCTGCAGCATAGACGGAAGGGTCGTGATCGTACCAAACGCCATCACTCAAGGAGGCACTACCGACCGTGATTCCCTCACTCGCCAAGGCGTTCAGGAAGGTTGTCTGGCCCCCCGATTGGAGAAAGTCGTCGCCGGTGTAAGAAGCCAGCGAGGTCTGAAGCAGATCGGTGTTTGAAACGGTGTAGCTTGTCAGGTTTGAGGTGTTGACCACCACGGCCTGAGCGGAGGTCGCCAAGAGGCCAAGCAGCGTGCTCGCCGTGAGGGTTCTAGTTTTCTTTTTCATGAGTGATCGAGTAGCCGAGGGTTTGGTCTGGGAGGCGGAAGATGGATCTGACGCAGTCGAGTGAGAGTCGCCCTCGACTTCTTCCTATTCCATGAGGAGTGGATCGGTTAATGTCATTTTTACCTAGTTGAACAACCTGTTGTGAGACTGTTGCTGGATCGGCTTTTCCTGCGTTGGTGCCTGAAGGGGTTCTTGACGCTCTTCGCGGCGGGTAGGGAGTGTTGCTACGGGGCGGTGCTGCCAAAGACGTCGATCTCGGAATAGCCAACGCCGCCGTTCTCTTGGCCGGTGGGCCAGTCAAAGCGAATGGCGGCGATGCCGGATGCGCCGATGTTAGAGATGCTCATCTTGCCTTGGGTTTCGTTGGGTGGGTCGTAGATCTCGTTGGAGACGACAATTTGATCGAAGACGGTAGGGGTGCCGACGAGGGACATGGAGATGGTGACCTTGATCTCGTCGCGGCCCTGACCGGTGCCCCAGTTGGAGTAGAGGTCGATTTGGTCGATATCGTAGCCCGCTGGGCTGGCGGTGAGATCGAGGAGATACTCTGCGACTTCGCCGTTCTGGGCCATGGCAGCGCCCCGACCCTGAGCTCCTTCATTCTGCCACACGCCGTCATGGAGGGAGGCTTCGCCGTTTGGCGAGAGTCCCCCGAGGAAAGTGGTGTCGGTCGCCCCGGGCGCATCGTTGAGGGCCGAGCCACTGTAGGAACCGAACGCGGTCTGGAGGAGGTCGGTGTCCGAGACGGTGAAGCTAGTGGCCTCCGAATTGGTGACGGTCAGTTCCTCACCGCCGGGAGTGACGGTGAAAGGGTCGCCGATCGTGGAGAGTCCGAAGCGGTAGAACTTCCGCTCGGGCAGACTGGAATCCGAGAAGGCAACGAGACCGTCGGGATTGTCGTCACTTCCGATCTCGACCCAACTGCCGTCACTCAGATCCGTCGAAGATTGAATCACGACGGGTTGACCCTTGACGCCGAGATCCGCGGAAACCGTGATTTCATCGCCGTCGAGGATGATGCGGAAGTTGGATTCGTTGCGGTAGATTCCGGTGAAGACCTGGAAGGGCAGGTCGAGGTTGGCTGCATCCCAGGCGAGGCCGTCGATCTGGCCGGAGTAGTACATCTTTCCTCCGGAATATATGCCGGAATTATCGTAAGCGATGTTGAAACCGATGTTCGGCTGGCTTGCGCTCTTCACGAGGAAGCCAAGCTGCTGGCCATCCGTGACTGTGACCGGGTTGGCGAATGGGAAGAGGCCCCAGCGCAGGCCCGCCTGGTAGATGGGGTCGGGGCTGAGGCTCGTCTCAGCCAACAAGGTGCCGAGCGGAGCACCGCTGCCGTCCAGCTGACGCAGCTCGAGGGTCATGTCTTCTGAAGGATCGGTATGTTCGAAGGGCAAGCTGATGCCCCTCAGCATGCCGTCACCGTTCACCGTGAAGGATTGTCCGAGGCTGTCAGGGGTTGCCATCGTGTCCGTGGCATGGGGTTGGGAAAGACTGGTGGTCCAGGCCATGTCCTTGGGTTCGTCATACCAAGCTTCGATCAAGTTCAGAAGCTCGCTGGCCTTGGCGGGGTTGGACCCTGAGAGGTCGTTGGTTTCAAACGGGTCCACCGGGTCGCCGGTGGCGGTGTTGTAGAGCTGGTAGAGTTCCTCCGAGCCGTCGGGATACGACAGGAGTTTCCAGCCGTCCTTGACGACGAAGCGGGCGACGATCGTGCCCTCGGGATTCACGGGCGTTCCCTCATCGTGGGCCATGTCGTGTGCGTAGACGTCGCAATAGACCGCATCGCGGGCGTTGACGGCGTCGAGGTCCATGAGATTGATGCCCCGTTGTTCGGGGGAGGGTGGCAGATCGACGGCTGCCAAGGCGGTGGTGACCATGTCGATCACGCTGACTGGTTGGGTGATGAGCTGCGGTTCGATGGGGCCGCCTGGTTTGATCTTGTCGGGCCAGCGGACGATGATTGGTGTCCGCGATCCGGCGTCGGCGGGGTTTCTTTTTGCCTGCCCGGTTCGTCCTCCGGTGTCTTTTCTGGTGATCCAGCCATTGTCGCAGATGAAGATGATCATGGTGTTGTCGGCGATGCCGGCGGAGTCCAGGTGGTCGAGGATGGCACCCACTCCGCCATCGAAGCGTTCGACGCAGGCGTAGTACTTGGCAGTCCAGTCGAGATCCTCATGCGGGCTATCATCGACCAGGGCGTCATATTTGGCCCTCAGATACTCCGGCGGATCGAAGGGGTTATGTGGAAGGAAGGGCGCATACCAGATGAAGAAGGGGTCGTCCTCGGCGACGCAATCGTCGATGAAGTCGGTCAGTGGGACGACGGTGTTGGCGTAATTGATTTCTGTTTCACCGGCCGCCGGAGGATTCGGGATGTCGTTGACGTAGTCGACCCGGCCGATCATCAGTCCCCAGTCACCGTGTCGCCCGCCGCCATTGGCGCCACCCACATATCCAGGTCTGCTTCCGGTGTATTGGGGTGGTCTGACGCTGGTGGAAAAACTGTCCTGAGTGTCGCCTTCGGTGAACCCACCAAGCGAGTAGTGTCCGCCCCACCATTTGCCGGTTTGATAGGCACGATAGCCGAGGCGTTCGACCAAGGTGCGGGCGATCGACTGATTGAATTGAATCCGTTGGTCAACGGCTTCGTCATCGCCCTTTCCGATCAGATCATTTCCGCTGACCAGATTCTGGTGGGGAAAGGTGCCGGTAATCATTGAATGGAGCGAGGGCCGGCAGAGTGGCACGGTGTAGCCGTGGGTGAAAAGCAGGCCTTCATCGGCGAGGGCATCAATCTCCGGAGTTTCGGCCACCTGCTGGATCACAAAATCCTTGGGAACTGAAGCATCGAGAGCCGGACCTTCGACATCGTTCCGGTACATGAAGCTGTAGTCCCACCATGCCTGGTCGTCGCTGATGATGAAGATGATATTTGGCCTATCCGCAGCGTCAGCGCTGGAGAGGGGAAGAAGGCACATCATGGTGGCGATGCAGCTTGGAAGGTGGAGAAGTGAGCTTTGTTTCATTGAAATGAGATCGAGAAGACAGACGGAAATGATCCATCCATGGCGTGGCGGGTTTGCCAGGGGGGCCACTGAAGGGGCTGGGGCGCGGTAGCCGCATTCCAGCCCCTCCACGGGCAAACTCTTGAATCGTTGACCATCCGATGCGCGATATAACATCGGATGGATGCCTCGAAGTGGATCGGCGACGTCAGGGCGTCACCGTCACATCATCGATGTAGAATCCAGCAAATTGGCTGCTGCCATTGCTGACGAATTGGAACTGAATTTTGATGTTCTTTCCGAGGGCGGCGGCAGGGAGAGGGAACGAAAGTTGATTCCAGCCCAGCTCGAAACCCTCGATCTGGGTGATGGGGAAATCGCCGTCTACAATCTCGGCATCGGCGTTATCGGCATCTAGAATTCGGACGGAGCCGAAGTCAGGGCCACCCTCGCCAACGTCCCCTTCTGTATCGACGTAGCGTTGGAAGCTCAAAGTTGCTCCGCCTGCGGGAGCGGCGAAAGCAGGCGATGTGAGGGTCGCATCCGCGTCGGCGGTATAGTCGCCGGCGAGATTGGTGCCGGCGCAGTTGGAGCCGTTGGCTGCCGCTGCAGGGAAACCATTGGTGGGTGGGCCAGCTTCCCAAGCGGTTCCGTTTCCGTTGTCGGCAGCAACCCAACCTGCGGGGATGCTGGTCCCTCCCTCGAAGTCTTCGGAGAGCGGGACCGGGACATCTTCCTCGACGATGGCAAAGAAACGGGTCGTGCCCACCTTCTCGACACCGCTCAAGGTGGTAAGGGCACCTGTTGAGGGAATGTCTTCGTAGGGTGGGTTGACGAGGTCATCGTAGACGGCCCAACTCGCGACCGGCGTGCTCAGGTCGGTGGAACTGACAAGGTCATACTGCTTGCCGGCCTTGCTGTTCCATGAGAAGGCCAAGGTGCTTCCGGTTTGACTGATCTCCAGGGTGATTGTTTCGCTGGGAAGGGTGGCTAAAGCGGCGATTTCGGAAGCTGAAAGCACTTCGGCGTAGATACGAACTTCGTCGATCAGGCCGACGAAGTTCTCAAGGAGAACGTCGTTTCGTCTGCCAACCGTAAAGTTGTCGGTCACTGTATGTCCGGTGCCGAGCGGGTCATTGGCGACCTCGGTGCCGTTGACAAAGAGAGTAAGACCATTGACCGAATCCACGGTGTAAGCGAGGTGAGTCCACTCATCGGTATTGACGGGATTGGGGGCTCCCAGAACGACCGGGCTCTCCGACTGGAGGCTGACCGTTGGAGTGCCTCCGCCTACGAGCCTCAGGACGGCCCCTGCAGAACCGGCAACCCGGGTTCCAAAGACGTGTTTGCTACCCGTCAGATTGGTGGGGTTGATCCAGCATGCTGCAGTAAAATCGCTGGCCGGAATCGAGGATGTCCCCATATTGGCTGAACCGGTTCCGTTGTCCAGAGCACCTCCAAAAAGGCCCTCTGCGGTGAACCCAGTACCACCAACCAAGGTGCCGTCGTGGGTGCCGATCGAGTCGCTTGCATCGCCATCGAATGACCAGCAGTGAATCAGAAGGGATGGCATGTCCGAGACGGTGGATACCGCAAGGCTGGTGGTGTCGTTCACCTCAGGGAGCGCGTTGCCCGAGACATCGGTGATGGCCCCGGCCGTCACGTTCACATAGTAGGCCGTGTCGAAGGAGAGGTCGGCGATATCGATCACCACGGAGTCACCCTCGACTGAGGCATCGGCCGGGAGATTGAAGGTTTGCAGGATGCTGTCGTCACTGGCGAGGTGGATCGTCACCGTGCCTGTGCCGAGAGCTGCCGGTTCATTGAGCTCAATCTCAAGATCGGCTGTCGGTAGAAGATTGAGGAGGAGTTCCTTGCCGGTGTGGGCTGGTGGAGTGTCGTCGGTCGTGAAGGTGAAAGCGCTGGCATCTGGTGGAGCGGGGAAGCCGGCGAAGTCATTTCCCGAAGCGTCGTCAATCGCACCGATGGGAACGTCCAGATAGTATTCCACTCCAGTGGTGAGGGGGGAGGTGGGAGTGATGGTGAGACTCTGACCATCAAAAACGAGTTGTCCGGATGAGGTGACATCGAAGGTTTCCACCGAAGCGTCCGGGCTCACCGTGCGGAGATCGATGATGCCGGCTCCGGCCTGGATGTTCTCATTGAAGGTCAACAGGATTTCTGTGTTCGTTGGCACGTTGACGGCGCCATTGGCAGGATCACTGCTGGAGAGAGTGGGTGGATCGATATCCCCAGCGGTGGAGGTGCCGAAGACGTCGAGTTCCGAGTATGCGACACCTCCATTCTCCTGAGAGGCGGGCCAATCGAACCGAATGGCGGCAACGCCGGGAATGCTGAATCCAGAGAGTGCTGTCTTGCCCTGAGTCAGGCTGGGCGGGTTGTATTGGAAAAGAGGATCGGCGGGCGCCTGGACAAGGATCTGATCGAAATTCGTGGGGTCTCCGACCAACGAGAAGCTGACGTTGACTTGGATTCTATCGCGGCCACCTCCGGTTCCCCAGTTGGTGTAGAGGTCGACGCCGGTGATCGTGTAGCCGCTCGGGCTGGCGGTGAGATCGAGAGAGAACTCCGCAAATTCATCATTCTGGACCATGGCTGCACCACGGCCCTGGGCTCCCTCATTCTGCCATACGCCGTCGCGAAGGGACGCTTCGCCGTTTGGTGATAGTCCGCCGAGAAAAGCGGTGTCACCTCCACCGGGTGCGTCGCTCAAATCGGAGCCGTTGTATGAATCAAATGCGGTTTGAAGCAGGTCGGCGGCTGAAACACTGAAGCTTGCGGCCTCGGAGTTGGTGACGGTGGCGGTGTGTTCGGTTTGGGCGGAGACACTCGCAGGGACGAGGATGGCGAGCCCTGCTATGATGCCGGGCAGACACAAGGGGATTGTTGGGGTTTTTCGGGTTCTATTCATGGGATCAAGGTTTGCTGATCTGATGGCTGAATTCGTGCTCTGCGGCGTATTTGCGACGGTGGCTGCGCAGATGTTTGAGCTTCAGAAGGCTATTGAGTTCTGAGTTTTCTTTTGCGTGGGTTGTGGTTTCCGGGATGATGGGGATTTCTGCGTTGTCGGCGGGTGATCCTAGCTGACGCGCATGGTTCCCTATTCCGGTGGATGCTTCTTGGTTAATGGATTTCTGTTCCCTTGCAGAAACTCTTCTCGAGCGCTGAACTCCAATGGAGGGAGAGCGCTTTGGTTGGACGGACGGAGCGAGTTCAACAGGTTTGAACTCGACCGGAGGTGGAGAGAGCTGGGACGGGCAATGCCGGGCGGAGAAACTCCGGAAAATATCGGATTACCATTCGGGTGGAGTTGGAATAGGTTGGTGAGCTTTGACATGGTAGCGCGCCCCGACCCTGAGGAGACTTTTGTGCAGCTGGTGGTCTCCCACCAGGCGGCGTTGCGTGCGTTCGTACTGTCGCTCTTGCCTGGAAGCCCTGAGGTGGATGACGTGATTCAGGAAACGAATGCCGAGATTTGGAAGAAGCGGGGTGATTTCAGGATCGGCACGAATTTCAAATCATGGATGTTCTCGGTAGCGAAGTTCAAGGTGATGGCTACCTGGCGGGACCGACAGCGCCGCAAGGAGTGGGCGGTCCCGGAGGAGACGCTGGTGAAACTTGTCGAGCGAATCGAGGATCATGAGGGGATGGCGCTCGAGACGAGGCAAGTGGCTTTGAGAATTTGTCTTGAGCAATTGCGTCCCGTGGATCGGGGCTTGATTCTTCGTCGCTACGTCGAGGAATATGGCCTTGCAAAGCTGGCTGGGGAAGTGGGCCGTAGCGCGGAGAGTCTGAAGGTCTCGCTGCATCGGATTCGAACGTTGCTGAGAACTTGTGTCGGACGGAGGGTCAAGGCGGAGGAGGCGACATCATGAAGGGGATTGAGTCAGGAGATGGGAGGATCGATCCCAGCGAGTTGTGCCGGGTGCTGGCAGAACTGGAAGCGGACGAACTCGGGCGGCAAGACCGAGCCGACCTGATGGCGCTGATCGATCGATCACCAGCGGCCCAGCGGATCTACCTCGAGTATTTCGAGATGACTGCGATGCTGGAAGTCGAGGCGCGTATCCATGCCGAACAGGGAAAGATGCCCGTGGTGACAGGTCAGGGGGGGATGGCGAAGCGGATCTTCCGGCGCTCGGTGTTGGCTGCGGCAGCCATCATCATGCTCTCAGCGATCGCGGCGACCCTCTTTGTCGTGGATCGGTCCGAAGCCGGGGATCTGTCCGTATCTGCGACCGCTGGTGCTCAATGGCTGGTTGATGGTGTGTTGCGAGACCCTTCCGATGGCGAATCGTTGGTGGCCAAGGGCTCATCGATCATGGTGCGATCGGGTATGGTGGAGCTGAAACTTGCAACGGGTGTCACGTATGTAGTCCAAGGCCCTGCTCATGTGTCATTTTCGGAACCTGAGCGGGCGGTGCTTCACGATGGCTGGCTATGGGTGGATTCGGCGTCCTCGGATGAGTCGCTCGAGGTGGAGACCCCTGAACTGCTCGTCCGCGACATCGGAACTCGTTTCGGGGTGAGGGTGAGGAGCGAGGGCCCCGCCGAAGTGCATCTGATCGAGGGGAAGGTAGAAGTTCTTGCGAGGTCGACGGGGGAATTGCTTGCTTCGTTGGAACCTGAGAACCGAGCTTTTACGATTGCTCCGACCGGCGAACTGAAAGTCCTGAGTTTGGAACGCGATCCTTTTTCGGAGTTTTCCGTCCTGTCAGAAGGTCCGGTAAACTTTGCCACCACCGTGCGGAGCCAGAAGCCAGCGGGATACTGGCGGCTGGATGAGTCTAAAACTGGATACTTCGTCAATCGAGTGCCGGAAGGAGTGGTGGGTCGCGGTCAGCCGAGAGAGTTGATCGATGAACTTGGTCCTACCCCGCAGGACGGCTTCCATGGGTTTGAGGACGAGAATCGATCCGCGTTGGCGGGGCTCTCGCTCGGAACGGCACCAGTTCACGATGGAGTCCTGTTCCAAGATAATTTCACCAGAGGTGGTGGTGCCCTTGATGGCATGTTGCCCGATGTTACGATGGGATCGGTGAAGTGGGCTGCTTCTTCAGCATTTAATGGGGATGGTTCGATCAATTCCGGGAAGGGTAGTGCGATTCTGCCGTTGGTTCCGATTGATGGCGTGATCTACACTCTGGATGCGAGGGTTACGGCAAGCTCAGGTCCGAATGAGAGCTGGATCGGCATGGGCTTTGGTAGGAGCCGGAGCGCGACGCTGTTCCGAATCGGGTCGGGTGGGATGTCGGGATGTGCGTGGATCCTGCATCGCGCAGCGGATACCACCAAACCCGTGAACCGGGCGTGGCTCGGTCCCACGGTGCAGGACTGGTCCTGGCCATCTGGATCGCCTCTCGGTGGAACCATGGACATGCGGATCATTCTCGATACGACCGCTGGTCCGGGCTGCTGGACGGCGACTTGGTTCGCGAAGCGACCGGATGAGAATGATTACCGCAAGGTGCGGGATACCGAAGGCTTGATCAATGAATCGGTCTCTTGCGTGGTATTGTCTGTTCTCGGCCCAGGGCTCTCCGCAGAGGTGGAGAGCGTCTCATTGCGTGCCGACAGGCAGCCGGACCGCCGGCCGGAAGGGTATCTTGCGGATGGTCCGGCGCGGTTATCGCGGAAGGAAGGGTCGGTTTCGTGCTGGGTGCGCCGCGAGCCGGGAACCGGGAGGCCCGAGATGCTTTGGGCTGCTGGTGAACGGCGGTTGGATGGTGCTGTTCATGCCCATCTTACTGTCGATGGTCGCGCCGGGTTCTTCATGGAAAACGGTCGCTACGATGTGCTTATTGCCTCGGAGTTCCCGGTCGACGATGGCGAGTGGCACCATTTCGTAGCCACCTGGGATTCCGACTCCGTGAATCTATATATCGATGGAAGGCGGGTGGCACAGGATACAGAGTTTCGAGGGGAGCAAAGGGGGTTGCTTCCTGAGCTTGAATTTGGAGTTACCGATGCAATCTCGAAATTCGAATCATTCTCGGGCGCTTTTGACGAAGTCGCGATCTGGGACAGGTCTTTGACTTTTGCCGAAGTGGTGCATCAGTTTCGCTCGGCAAGGGGAGAATGATCGGGTGAGTCCGATCTTCATCTGTAGCAATTCGGAGGGTTCGATGCTCTGCTGAGCATTGAGGCTGTGGCCCGAAGCGCATGAGTGATCGAACTTCGAAAACCTCCTCAAGGAATTGCGGCTGGGTCGATGGTGTCTGAGGGTTGGAGCTGGTTCTCGTGGGGTGCTTGACGTTGGACTACCTGGTTCCAAGAGTAGCAATGCGGATCAATCCGTGCCGTAAGGAGCTTGTAGCCGACAAAGGTTAGAGTGGTGAGGTTACGGCGATTCGGATCACGGCCGGGCCGATGAGACCGGCGGGTTTGAGCGGGCTGTCTTTCTTGGGACCGCTCAGGGTCCAGCTCTTCCTTTCTTTCCTTGGAAGGGCTTCATCATAGCTCAGACGATTGTGCCAGGTATTGGTGACCTTGATCTCGATATGGTTCTCTCCGGCTTTGAGAAGGTGGGTGATATCCGTGCGGAAGGGAGGCGCCCAGAGGGTGTCGGCATGTTTTCCGTTGATGATGATTTCGGCAATGTCTGCCACCCGGCCAAGATCAAGGATGGCCCGCTGAGTGGCTGATAGAGCAAGCTTCTCCAACTTGGTGCGGTACGTGGCGGTGCCGGAGAAGGCTCTGGCTGAGGGATCCTTCAGGGATGACCAGGGTGTCAGCTTGTCGAGTGTCCGGTCCGGGATGTTCACCCAATCCCTGGGGAAGCCGAGGGTCCATGGTGAGTTGATGGGTTGGACGCGTGCTTCTTCGATGATGATCTCCCGCGCCGATCCGTCGGGTTTGGTGAGTTGGTAGTCGCCGTTCTGATAGGCGAGGAGGCCGGTGCCTCCATCGATGATCTCGAACTCGGGATCCGCGGGGGCGACCCACGGTTGCGTCGGGGTGGACCTTGGCAAGCCGAAGTGGGGATAGGGCTCCGCGACATCGGTGCGGGAAGTGTCGGTGGCGTCTGCCAGAGTCTTGTTGTCTCGGGTGATGCGGGTGAACGCTGGTCTGCTCTCGCCGGGGCGGAAGATCACGAACGTGGAGCCTGCGGCGGGTAGTCGAACAGGGATGCGGGTTCTGCCGTTCTGGCGCTCGAACACCGTGACGGGAGTCGTGGTATGCGTCAGGGGGTCCCAGAACTCCGGAATGCCGCTGGCGCGGAAATCGAGGGTGGCATCGAGCGGGGTGACGCGGTCCGCGGTGATGAAATAGATGTCGGTTCCCTCCGCGCGTCGATGGTTCCAGGCGAGGGGGCGCATGCCCTTGAGATCCGGTTCGATGCCGAGTTTGGTGAGGCTGTTTTCCAGATCCTCCCCCCAGATGAGTCGACCCTTGCCAAGGGGACGGTTGCCAGTTGGGTTGCCATTCCACATGGCTGAGATGAGTCGGGTGAATTCGGTGTCGGCCTGTTTGCCGCCGACGAGGCTCGGGTTCGCGAGGGGAGCATTACCGATGACGGTGGTGCCCTCTTCGATGAGTTGCTTGAGGCGTTTGAGGGTTGTCGGCGTGAGGTGGCGGCATTGGGCCTCGGGGAGCCAGATGACTTCCCAGCGGGTGCCCTCGGGAGTCTGGAGTTTGCCGTCGACGACGGATAGCCGGTTGAGAAGCACGTCCTGATTGAGGTAGTCGAAATCGTAGCCATCCGGGAAGGGGGCGTCCTGACGGGGTCGGTGGTCGAGGTCGTCGCCGAGATACCAGAGGACGTCGGCGACGGGTTGGCCCTGCTGCAGGAGGTGCTGGCAACGGGATAGGTAGTCGGTGAAGAGCGGCATGTGTTTCCACCAGGTCTGACCGCGGATGAAGGGTGAACCGATGCGGCCGCCGAAGGAGGTGCCGGGCAACTTGTCGAGCGGGTTGTGGGTGTAGGTGTGGAAGACGAGGTGGTTGATCCCGAGGGCGAAGTTCCGGTCGGCCACGTGTTTGAAGCTGAACAGGTGGTCACTCCAGTCGTGGACGATGTCGGTGAATGCTTCGGCGGCGATACGAGGTTTGCCGTAGATGTGTGCGGCGGAGACCGTCGGGTGGATGGGCTTGGTCTCGTAGCCGCCCCAGTGGGGATCGTTGGGTTGCCAGATTTCGCACATCGGAATGTCGGCCTTGCTCTGGTAGCGGAGAATGTCGCCGGGCGAGACGTCACCGATGGCGGTTTCGAAGGAGAGCTGCATGCCGCGTTGGCGGGCGAGTTCGGCGAGGCGGCCGAAGTAGTTTTCGACGAGCAGGTCGCTGATCGTTTGGCGCCAGTCGCGCAGGAACCGCTCGGTGGTCGGGTGGTCATCGACCACATAGCCGGCGAGGGCCGGGAGCCAGCTGCGGAGCGGGTAGTCCCGGCGCTCGACGAATTCCGTCTCCATCTCGGGGGTCCAGGTCTGGGTGTAGCATTCCCAGCTATCGATGAGCATGCCCTGGAGGCGGCCCTTGTCGGCGGGTCCGCCTTCGGCACTGATACGGCCGATGTAGCCGGCGAAGTGTTGTTCGGCACCCGCGGCGGAAAGCTTGTCACATTCGAATCCGGTGGCTTCCGGAGGGGCGGGTTTGTTCTTGGTGCCGGTATTGACATGGCCGAAGCGGAGGATGGTCCACGGGCCGGTCGGTGGCTGCCAGGTGAGCCGGCCTTTCGGGTCGAGGTGCTTGCTGATGTCGAGCACTGACTTGCGTGACACGGCACTGGCCGGGTCCTGAGTGAGAGGGTTGCTGCGGTGGATTTTCCGCAGTGCAAAGCCTGCCTGCGCGCGCCAGTCGTGAACTCGGGCGGTCGATGACAAGCGGAGGAAATCGAGTGCCATCGAGTGTCGGTTCTCGAAGACGAGTCGGTAGCGTCTTGATTCGGCGTCGGGAATGGCGAGGCCGAAGGGATGTTCGGGTTGGCGGTCCTGCCAGTTGGCGTAGGGGACCTGGTGGGTCACGAGATCCTGCCATCCGCTGTCAGCCATCGCTTGCACACGGATGCGTGATTCGGGGATGAAACAGCGCCGAGCCATGAGGTTTTCGATGGGAGGTAGCTCGATCGAACGAATCGTCGTGGGCTCGGCGAACTCGAACTCGACCCAGATGGGTTCTGGTTGAACCGGGATCTTGAGCGAGACCTCTTTCTTTCCGGCCAGCAGGTCGTTCCACGCGAGCTGGTTCCGGTTGCTCCTGATCCTGGTGGGATGCAGGAACTCTCCGGTGTCACCTTCCGGAGTGGGAAAGGCGAGGACGGTGATGTCGCGATAGTCGCGCCATTCTTCTGCGCTGGGCTGAGGCTGGGGAAGGTTGAGGGTCAGAGCCTTGCCGCCGGTCACTTGAGTGCGGCTCCAGATGATATGGCGCATCGCCTTGTCCGGCGTGATCCACGGGCCACCGGACATCGCCCAGCCGGGGCAATTCTGCATGGTGAACTTCAGTCCGAGTCGCTGGGTCTCGTCGGCGACATGGGAAATCATGCCATCCCAGGTCGGGCTGAGCGTCTGGATCTGTGGCTGGACGCCGGGCCATGCCCGACCGCGGCCGTGGAAGAGTTGGATGCCTTGGATGCCAGCCTGGGAAACGGCTTCGAGGTCGGTGGTGAGGAAGTCCCGGTCGACATTGCCTCCGATGAGGTGGAACCAGGTCTCCGGGCGGCTTTCGTGTGGGGGTGTGATAAAGTCTTCCTCCAGAGAGTTGGCGGAGGAAGGGAGGATGAAAGCGGCGACAAGTGCGACGAGGAAGGGGCGGGTGATGGGACTCATTTCGAAAGCCAGAGGATGGGTTGGGTGATGGCCACGTTGCGTTGGATCTCCTCGATTTCGGGGTCGGGTTTCAGTTGCTTCCATAGCTCCAGGAAGCGTGCTTCATCGAAGGCGATGGAAGCGAAGAGCAGGGCGGACTGCCGGGTTGGCCAGCCTTCCCAGGATTGGACGTCGGGCTTGTGTGGCCAGGTTGACTTGTCGGCGATGTAGGGGGCGAGGAAGTCGACGGCGCGGCGCATGCTTCGTCCCTCGGAGTCTTGATAGGTCCAGAGCTTGTGTTCCTCATCGGAAAGCACTAGGCAGAGGGTGGCCATGTTGTCGAGTTGGAAGAGGGAGTAGCCGTAGGGTTTGGTGCGGGCGAGTTCGCGGGGGAAGCTGCCGTCCGGGGCCATCTGCTCAGCGATGAAGTCCTCCCTGAAACGTCGTCGGCATTCGGTGAGGTGCTTTTCGTTGCCTGTGAACTTGGCGAAGACGGCGACTTGGAGCCAGTAGCAGACGGCATGGTTGTTCTTGGTCTCCGCTTCCTCTTTTCCGTTTCTGCTGGTGAGCATCCAGTCGGTGTAGTCCGCGAACCACTGCTTGAGCTGCTGCAGTTTCTTCGGCGGGAAACGGTTGGAGCCTGCCAGAACCTCGATGGCCTTCGGGACCTCGATCAGGTGGAGCGTGTCGATGATGCCGATTCCCCTCCCCGGGGTTTTGCCGGGGATTGCCTGAGCATACTTGAGATGAGGATTCATCCGGCTTTCGGGATCGAGAAAGAAGCTGTCGAGGAAGTCGAGGGATTGGGTGACGTAGGTCTCGTCGCCGGTGATGAGGTAGGCGGCGGCGAGGGCAGCGACGCGGTCGCGCATCTCCCGCAGGACGCGGCGGTGGCTGTCGAAGTTCTGTGGGTTGGTTTCACCGTCCCGGCGGATGTAGGGTAGTCCGTCCTCCTTTGTGGGGTCGGGCCACCAGTAGTCACCGTTGGAGTAGTAGTCATTGGGACCACCCTCACTGACTTCGGAGCGGAAGGTGGTGATGGTGAGCGGTTCCGCTTCCATGGCGACGGTGGCGGCTTGCAGGATCCGGTTGCGATCGACTTCGGCGACGAGCGCGGTGGTGTCGTGGACTTCTGACGGGAGTGAGGCGGCCAAGGAGCATGGAGCGAGGGGGACCCAGGCGAGGACGAGGTAAGCGAATCGGTTCATGCTTTTCGTCGGAGAGTAGGGGGCCGCTGGAGCAGAGTCCATTTCTTGTCTTGTTCTACCACGAAAGGGTGGTGGCTGTTGATCAAGGGACGAGCTTGTGCGGTTGGATGGGTTTGCGGGTGGTGTTCTCCACGCCTACATGAAAAAGCAACGACCCACGAATGGGCCGTTGCTTGGAAGGTGTGGATCAGAGCGAATCAGCGACGGCGACGTAGGAAGAAGATTCCCGCGCCGAGGAGTCCGAGGAGTGCGGAGCCCGGTTCGGGAATTGTGCCGCTAATGCCAACGTTGTCGACGAACAGGTGGTGACCTCCACCGGCTCCGGTTCCGCTTGAGAAGGCAAGCTGAATGATTGCAGTTTCGCCTGGGGCAAGCGTGTTATCGGCGAGGCCGGTCAGGCTGATGTCGATGTCGTCATGCTGGTTGTGAGTGTTGGGGTCGAGATCGTCGGTGAGGAGGGCTCCCCCCAGGCTCGTAATGGCATCATCAGCCGAAGTGATCACGTTGCCAATGGTGATGTCGCTGCCAGCTAGTACGTTGACAGCGTAGGTCCTTGCGGCATTTGGACGGAAGGCAACGGCGTCAAAGTGAAAATTCTCCAAGGTGACGATGCCCGTGCCGCCGTTGATGATCGTGATGGTGATTTCACCATCAGTCTTGCCATTGGTCAGAGTGAAACTTTCGTCACTCCCTGTGGTCACCGCGCTCGCGGCAGCAGGGCCGACGAATGTTCCCCAAGTTGTGTCCTTGCTCGATCCACGGCTGCCACCCTCACCCGGGGCCCAGTTGCCACCAGTCGCAGACGCCGTAGCAGTTGCGGTGACACCGGCTTTCACTCCGACGGTCGGAGCGGTGGCGCTATCCCAGACGTCGATGCCTGCGATCACAACAGCTGCAGATGAGGTGGCGGCGCCGAGCAGACTGAAGCAAGCGATGCTTGCCACGATTGAACTTGGGGTTTTCATGGTTGGCTCAGTTTTTTCTTAAGGGGGTGGTCGAGGCCAGAAATCAGCCCGATCCATGGCCAGACATTCCGAGATTAGCAGTCCCCTCGAGCTTGTCATGTCGCGGAAAGACGTGACACCTGGTGTAGGGGGGGCTTGATGGCCCGCCGGAGCCGCCCATGGGGCCCGATTTCCGCGGAGTGGGTAGCAGAAGCGCCTTTCGGTTCCGCGAAGGACGGTTGGGGGCAAGTCCGCTGGCCTCACCGTGCGCGCTATCTGGCCAACTGTGAAGGGGCCTTCAGTCGGTAATCGAGCACCTTGAGGGCAGAGGGCATGCCATCGACCGGTTCGGATTTCTGGGTTCGGATCAGCTTTTGCGGTTTCTCCTGAGAGTAGATGGACAGCACTTCCTCCGCCTCCCACCTCGTCAGGTCGGGGAGAGGGTCTCCGGCGCAGGAGGCATTGCTCGGCATGCGGATGTTCGACCATGTCCATGCAGTGCGGTCGGAATTCGCCCGGCCTTGGGCCATCGCGACCCGGTCTCCCTGACCCGAGTAGATGAGAAGCAGCGTTTGGTCCCGGGTGCCGACGAGTTTCGGTCGTCCTCCGGAGAAGGGAAGTGCCTGGGATCTCCAAACGCCGTCCTTGGTGCGCCAATGATGGTGATAGGACCTTTTCCGGGTGCTGTCGTTACGCTGGAGATGCACGACATGCACGCTGCCGTCCGGATAGGCATACTGGGCGTTCTGGTTTGAAAGATCCATCTGGGTTGGAATCGGGGAGACGACGAGACCGGGCGAGTTCAGATGGATGGATGATTTCCCGGTCCTGCCGATGACTTTCCCGTCCGAGTTATGCCATGTGCGACCATGGTCATCGCTGTAGGCGTAGCAGAGGTCGTGCTGGTTCTTCGGGTGGGTTCTGTCGAAGCGGTCTCTCCAGATCCAAGTGGCATGCAGTCGGTCGCCGGCGTATGAAAGGGTGTTCATGTAGGGGCAGCGGTATTTGCTGGATTCACCTGCTGCGGAGAAGGTGCCCAGGTCCCTGGCGATGAACTGACCCAATCCCGGCGTCCAATCCTGCCGGTCGCCATTGTATTCCTCGATCATTCCGTGGCCATTGCCCGAGGTCACCGCCCGGTAGTAGAGCATCAGGTTACCGTTCGGAGCGTTGAAGAAGCGGGGGTAGGTACACTTCTTGTCGGGGGTGACCGACCCGAGGGTGTGGAGGACTCCGCTGAAGGCAGAGGCATCCCAACGCACGGACTCGGGGTGATGAGCGACCCCGGGTTTTGAGATCCGGTAATTCAGGCGCGAGGAATGGTGATCGAACGCCATGTGGATCGTGCCGTCGATCTCACAGATGCCGAGCACCGCGGTGTTGTGGGAGTCGTTTGATTTGAAGTGATGGTCGTTGAAGCGAATCGTCTCCCATTTCCCGGTGGGCAGCTTCCGACGAGCGATGCAGAGGCGTCGCACGGCATCGAACCAGGTCGCGTACTGATAACCGCGGGACGTGACCAGTGGCGATTGTTGATGAGTCCGGCCATTCACGACATTGCCGAAGCGGGTGGCCGGGCCTGATGCGAAGCTCAGTGCCTTGGCATCGACGATGCTGGTATGAATGAGTTCAAGCTCACCCGCCTTGAGGGGGGTGAAGCACGAAAGCACCAGAGCTCCCAAAAGGATGGGGAGAGTCAGGCGCGGGCTGCGGGGCCGGGTGGTCCTGCCAGCAGTAAGAATCTGCTTCTGCGGGGTGTTGGTCATGTTCTCGGAAGATGTGCCGATGGATTTGGAGGACGAACGAACCGAGGGAGAAGGGCACATCTAATTCGAGGGTTGGGGCGAGGAAACCTGAAGGCGGACGAATCGGCGGCCGAGCGGGCTTGGCGGGACGCTTGCTTCGATATGCTGCATTCCCTCGCTCTCTGCGGCGACCGTGTGGCTCACGCCTTCGTCGCTCCAAGAGCCGTCGAGCAGGGTATCGCTCCAGACGACGGTGAATGTGAGCCCCTCGGCCATGGCATCGAGGCTGCGATCAAAGGAGAAGGTGAGGGACGTTCCTGCGTCTGTGAGAGGGGTTGTGGCCAAGGTCGATGCGTGGGGGTCCTGACCCGTGCCGAATTCCAACAGATTGCTTTCTCCGTCGCCATTGGCATCGGCCTCGTCGTCTGCCGGGCCGAGGCCGGCGGTGGTGCCGAAGTGCTCGAAACGCCAGAGTTCGAGCGGGGAGGCGTCTGCTTCGGCGGTGAATGAAATGCGCGGGCGGGTGTCGACGGGACTCTGCTGTCCTCCTTCCGACATGGTCAGGGTTGCTCGGTCGATGCCGTCCTTGGGGTCGGCGCTGTTGAGCCTCAGAAGCACATATTTCCCGCTACCTGATCCCCCGTCGTAGGCATCGTTCAGGAAAGCGCGGAGGGCTTCGTTACCCGTCGCTGAGGTTTCCACCAAGCCGAAGGGTGTGCTGTTCGTCAGAATGTTGCTTTGAAGGCGGATCGCGTCGCCGGGGTCGAGGATGCTCGTTTGACCATAGTAGTCGGAGGCAAGGACCTCGGGTGATGTGGAGACCCTGACGGCGTAGAGGTCGTTGTTGTAGAGGTCACCCTGCTTGCTCTGGTAGTTGAAGGTCAATGCACTGGTCAAGAAGGGGTCGGCCGAGTCTCCGAGGTCCGGTAGCCGGAAAACGAATACGGTGCATCGATCGACCCAAGGGGAGGATCCGCCGGTGCCGAGCAGGGTGGTGGTGGAGGATTGGTCGACGACGTCAGGGTTCTCCCGGACGCTGGCGTCCTCGGGTTGACTGATCAGAAGGGCGGCGAGAGGTGGTCCGACGCGGATGGAGCCGGATCCTGAAAATACGGGATGGGAAGCGATCAAGTTGAGGCCCGATGCGGTGTAGTGTCCGTGGGGCATGGCGATGTCGCCGAGGTTCAGTGCGGTGACGGCCCAGTGGTTTGCTCCGAGTTGGACCTGTGCCTCCGGGCTGTCGGCGACGGTCAGGGTCGACCCGGTTGCGGTTCCATCCCACTCCCCATGGATGATCAGTGAGCCATGTTCCTTCACTTCGATGCTGCCGCTGCCGATGGACTCGGGTGATTGGAATTCCAGAATGCCGGCTTCGCTGATCCAGGTGCCGGCGAAGGTGTTGGCAGGATGGGTGATGAGGAGCTGGTGCGATGAGTCAGGATCCGAGGCAGTGCTGGTGAGGGTGGCGTTGCCTTCGATCTGAGAATCGATGCGAAGGCTGCGTCCGCTGGTGCCGCTCCAGTATCCGCGAAGTTCGGAGTCGGAAGCGACGTCGATGCCGCCGTCGAGGATGCTGGTGACGTTGCTCCCGGTTCCGGCGTAGATGTTCCCACCATCGAGGATGAGGGTGTCCACCGTGGTGACGTCCGTGCCGGTGTTGCGGAGTTGTAGTTGGCCGCCGTCGAAGAGGGTGAGGGAGGCTCCGGGGAAGGTGGCCGTGGTGCCGGGTGTGCGAAGGCGCATCGTGGTGGTGTAGTGCCGGCTGAAATGGGGAGTGCCGTCCGGATCCCATGTGGTCGGGTCTTCCCACGACTGAAGGTCAACGTCCTGGGGGATGGGTCCGGTGCTGACGGGGGAGATCTGCAGATCGAGGGTGTGAAGGTTCTGGGATGAACCGGGTTCGGCAACCAGCAGGGTCAGGACGCCCTCGTTCCTCATCCGCTCTTCGTCGAACAGCGGTTCACCGGCGAAGTTCCCCGAGTCGGCGCTGTAGACGAGGCTCCAGTCATCGAAATCATTCTCTGGAGTGGCGGCATAGATTCGCGCACTCGAAGTGATCAGGTAGGCATTGCCGGATGGGTCGGTGGTGATCTTATGGCGCCCTCCGTCGATGGTGGTGAGATTCTGGTTCCAGGTGCCGCTGGTGTCGCGATGGATGTGGAGAAATTTTCCGTTCTTCCTTTGGACGACATGGACGCGGCCGGCGGCATCGACCGCTTGTCCCGCCTGGTTCACGAGGCCGGTCCCTTCCGGGTAGTCGAGGACTTTGACCGGCGGATCATTGTCATAGGTGATGGCGTCGCTGTTGGTCGTGCCGGCGATCTGGCCGGCGTTGTTCCGCCACGTGATTCCATGGTCGTCGCTGTAGGCGTACATGAAATCAAAGTTCTGATTCGAAGTCTGTCCCTCCGTCCGCCACACCCAACTCGCATGGAGGCGGTTGCCACCGTAGGTGATGCCGTTCAGGTAGCCATTGAGCTTGGTGTCGTTGCCCGCGTCGTTGGTGTAGAGGACCTGGGTTCCGTCGATGTAGACGCCGTGGCTGCTCCAGTCGTGATCGTTCTGATCGTAGGTGTAGATCATGCTTTTCCCGGCGATGGCCGAGCCTTTCCGACGGATGAGGAGGAGGTCACCATCGGGTTTCGGTGCGAAGCGTGCGTAGGTGAAACCGGTGGTGACGGAGGAGCTCAGCCCGGGCAGGCTGTCGCGAACCGCATTGAACTTGCTCGCGACCCATGCGTGAGAACCCGGATTGGTGGCGAGGCCCTGCACCGAGACCCGGTAGTTCAGGTCTTCGTTGTGATGGTCAAAGGCGAGGTGGATGGTTCCATCTCCGGGGCAGATGCCAATGGCGATGACATTGTGGGGGTCGTTCCGTGTCTGGGTGTAGTCGGTGAATACGATGGTTTCCCAGCTGCCGGATGGAAGGGCCCGGCGCCCGAGGGTGACAAACCGCTGGGCGGTGTTGGCATTGGCGTAGGAATAGAAGACGCAGTACTGGTGGCCGTTGAAGCTGGTGATGGCGTCGTCCTGGTGGGAGCGCAGATTGAGTGGCTTCGAGACGTTCTGCGGCTGTGCCCGGTCGTGCACGAGGGATTGTCCGATCCTGCTGATGGATACCTCTGCATCGAGGGGGATGATCCACAGGGAGGAGATCCAGCAGATGGCAAGCCATGCTGAGACTCTCGCGGGCTTCATGGTCGGGCTGGACATGGCGTGGAGCTTGTCGGTCAATTCCTTCTCGATCTGTGGATTTCCGCTGAGTCGAGTGGCTTCGGGGTGGAGGGGATGGCGCCCGGCAGGTCTCGATCCATGGGAAAGAGCGGGTGATTGGGTGGTGCCGGTGTGCATGGTTCTGGGGGTGGAACGCAATTCCGGCCCGGACGAAAAATCGCCGGGCCGGAAAGGAAGGGCCGTAGATCAGCTACGGAGCCTCAGTTGGTTTTATTCATGGGCCAGGGTCCCCTGTAGGAACCAGTACATAGAAGTGCTTGGTGCCGTTGGCGGAGGTGTCCGTGTAGCTACCCGAAGGTTGGTTCGTGGCATACGCGGTTCCCCAGTTGATCAGGTCGGTGGACCGATACACATCCACGTTGGAGGAGGATGTGAAGGTGATGGTCGCGTTGGTTCCCGTCTTGGTGATCGAGTCGATGACGATGGTCTCGGCCACTGGAGGTGTGCCCACGGTGATGGTTCCGGTGCCGGAGAAGTTCACGTCGTCAGGGACCGGGGCGGCGGAAGCGGAACTTCCGTAGATGCCATCGGGTTGAACCACGCCTCCGAGGCTCAGTTGACCCACGGTCTCATCGGCAGCGACGTCGACAACGCCGCCATCGATGGAGAGCGACGCAGTGTCGTCGATGGACCCGCCGTTTACGATCAGCACACCACCGTTGACGTTGGTGGCTCCGGTGAAGCTGTTGGTGCCGCGGAAATCCACGGTGCCGGTGCTGGTGCTATCGAGCGTGATACCATGAGAAGCTGCGCCGTCACGGATGTTGGCATCGATGATGACGGTGCCGCTTCCGAGGTGGACGACCTTGAGTTCGTCTTCAAGGACCACGTCGCCGTGAACCCTCTCCGGATCGTTGGCGACGTTTCCGATCTTGAAGGTGCCGGTGGCATCAGCATCGACATTGAGTTCGGCGGGGTCCACGAGGGAATCCGTATCGAAGATCAGATCGGCGGCGCCGGTGGTGCCACTCACGGTGGTGCGGAAGTTGAAGTTGGCGTCGGCGTCTGCCGTGTAGTTCAAGGAACGAATCGTCCGTGATGCGGCCATGTAGGTGTTCACCTTGCCCTCATCGTCGGCGATGGGGTCGTAGAGGAAGAGGTCGGTCTGGTTGTCGAATGCCGGCAACACATCACCCACCCAGTTGGCTGCGAGATCCCAGGATGAATTTCCTCCGGTGCGATCCCACTTGGCGGTCAATTCCTCGGTGGTGATCAGGCCGCTTTCCGCATCAGTGAAGCCGCTCAAGCTCGCGGAAATGTTGCAGGTGCCGACATCGAAGGCTTCGAAGTTGGCGCTGCCATCCAGGTTATCCACCAAGTCCTCTGGAAGAATTGCTCCCGTGATGTTGGTGAGGGTGAAGGTGGCCGCAGGGTCATTGGCGACGAAGTTTCCAAGGGCATCACGAGTGATCGCGAAGACGTCGATGGTCGCTCCCAAAAGCAGGGAAACCGGGCCTACCGCTTCTCCGCTACCATCGGCGGCAGTTTCGACGAAGAGGTCCGTGGCTGGACCTGCAAGGATATCGATCGGTGCGCTTGGGACACTGGGGATGAATGGATCTCCTGCAGTACTGGTTGCGGTGAGCGTGATGGTTTCCGCCACATCGCTAGAGACGGTGCCAAGGACCACCGAGCTGGTGCCCGTGAGGATGGTCCCGGTGGCTCCAGCGAGGATCCCTTCGCCTGAAGAGGACAGGCTGACGGTGGTATCCTGAGTCACGGCGATGGGGCTTCCACCCGCATTCTGTGCTTCGACAGTGACCGAGAAGTCGGCCCCGGCATCGGCGCTGGCGGGTGCCGAGGTAATCACCAATTTGTCGGTCAGCGAGGACGCGGTGGTCAGCGCGACGTTGTCCAGGAACAGGTGGTGGCCACCGCCGGAGCCAGTTCCGTCTGAGAAGGCCAACTGAATGATGGCGGTTCCTCCGACCTCAAGAGTCGAATCTAGTAGCCCGGTGAGATCGATGTCGATCTCATCGTGGACGGTGTGATCACCGGCGCTGCCAACGCTGGTGATCTCGTCTTCAGTAGAAGTGAAAACATTGCCGACGGTGATGTCGCTACCGGCCAGAACGTTCAGGGCGTAAGTGCGGGCGGCATTGGGACGAAAAGCATAGGCGTCGAAGTTGAACTCGTTCAGGTCAAGGTCGGTCGCGCCATTGTTGATGATGGTGAAGGTGATTTCTCCGTCCGTTTTGCCGTTGGTGAGGGTGATGTTCGAAGAGAAAAGCTCGGTCTCCGAGCTTGCAGCAACGCCCGCTGCAAAGGATCCCCAAGTGCCGTCACCGCTGGAGCCGCGGCCTGCGTTTGAGCCACCTTCTAGGGACCAGTTTTGTGTTCCTCCAACTGCAGAAGCGGTTGCGCTGGCGGTCACGCCCGTGGCGGCCACGGAAACGGTGGGAGCCGTAACGCTGTCCCAAGTGTCCCATCCGGCGACGACTTCCGCCGATGCCATGGGGGCTGAGATGATGCCCAAGGCGAGCGCCGCAGCGCCCACGGTGGGTGAAATTCGAGAATGGTGGGACGGAGTGCGACGGGGCCGTAGGCCGGACGTCCACCGAGGAGTCGGTTCGTGGGTTTTCATGGTTTAGGATACGTTTCGTGGTGCTTCGATGGGCCAAAGCGATAGGGTAGGTGTATACAAGGGAACCGATTCCTGTCTTGTCCCTCGTTTCAGGGACAAGTGTCCCAAGTTGGTCTTTGAGGGCCCAGAACATGAGGGTGGCCGGACAATTCAGTCATCGTTCGGGGCTCAGTAATTCTTCCGGTTCTCGGACTTCAGGAATTCGTCAATCAGCAGGTTGGCTTCCTGTGCCAGCAGTTCGGAGGCGGGAATCGGAGAATCCCCGGCCGGCCGAGCGAAGGTGTCGTAGAATTTCAGATCGTCGAAGCCGCCGCGAGCGGCATCCTCGATGCGAAAACCGTAGTAGATGCGTCCGATTCGTGCCCAGTGGATGGCGCCCAGGCACATCGGGCAGGGTTCGCCGGTGGTGTGAATCTCGCATCCGGTCAGGTCGAAATTCCCCAGTTTCGTGCAGGCATCGCGGATGGCGGTCACTTCGCCATGAGCGGTTGGATCATTGTCGGCGACCACGCGATTCCACCCTTCGCCGATGATGGTGCCGTCGCGCACGACCACCGCGCCGAAGGGGCCACCATCGCCGCGTTGCATGCCATTGCGGGCGAGTTCGATGGCCCGCCTCATGAAGGGCTCGGGGTTCATTCGCTCGATCCGGCTTTCAGGTTCAGACCGTGCTTTTCGAGTTGAACACGGATCAATTTACTCAGGATGGCAAAAAGCAGGGCGGCCGAGACACCGAACATCATGACACCGGCAGCGGCTTCGAGGGCTCCAAGCAAGCGCCATTCCTCGCTCATCACGACGTCTCCGTAGCCGAGGGAGGCAAAGTTGACCGCCGAGTGATAGAAGGCGTCGCGGAAGAGTTCGAATTCTCCGATCCACATGAAGGAAACGGCCCAGAGGGCGATCTGCAGCAAGTGGGCGGCGAGGACCATGAGGAGGATCACGGCCAGAGTCGTGTTGTCCCCCCATTGGCTGGCCCCCAGTGGGCGCTTCTTCGCCGCGAAGATCAGGTAGTGGATGCACGTGCTCACCAGTCCCAACTGAATGATGAAGTTGAGGATCAAGAGGGCTGCCGCGATGGTGACAAGGACGAGCATGGGGAAATGATGCAGACAATCGGCGGTGTGGAAAGAGTCCAGTTTCGTGCTGCGCGTTCCACCTTGGGAAGGAGGTAGGGGAGCTTCGGTGTTCTGCTGGGTCGGTGCCGGCGGCTCATGGCGGTTCTGATTCAGGGTTTGCAGGTTGCTGGCTCAGGCGCTAGCCATGCAGGCATGTTGGTGCGATTGGCTTTGATCCTGACGACGGCTTTCCTGCTGGTGGGCTGCGGCAGCAGTGGTGGTGGAAATACCGTGAGTTGGAAGCGTGATGAGTGGGGCCACCGGCCCGGGCCTCAGGGGTTCACGACGGTGATCATCGATGCAGGACACGGGGGGAGGGATCCGGGCGCTGTGTCCCGCCACACCGGGGCCCGGGAAAAGGACCTTGCGCTTGATACCGCCAAGCGCCTGCAGCGGAAGCTCTCGGGGAAGGTGAAGACGGTTCTGATTCGCAAGGGGGACACCTTCGTGGACCTCGACGATCGCGTGGTGAAGGCAAGCCGCAAGGATGGAGCGATTCTCGTGAGCATCCACTACAACTCGGGTCCCTCCCATGTCCGCGGGCCCGAAACGTATTATTGGCGTGTCGACAGCCACGGTCTGGCGACGCGGATCCAGCGCGAGCTGGAAAAGGTCGTGCCCGGAGAATCGGGGAACCTCGGCAAGAAGCGGCGCCGCCTCCGACTGACTCGGAACCCGGACGTGCCGTGCGTGCTGGTCGAGTGCGGATACTTGAGCAACGCCGCGGAAGCGCGGCTGTGCAACGACCCGGGCTACCGGGACAAATTGGCGTCGGCCATGGCGCGTGCGATCGTCGATCAGCAGCGGAGTGGGGATGCCGGAACCGGTCCGCGGCCACGTCCGCTGAATCAACCACCCAGCCGGCCGACGGATCCACCGGGTTCCTGATCCCTGCTCAGGCGATGCGCTGGACGAACCAGATCAGCGCGATGCCTGCGATGGCGATATTGGCTCCCGCGCGTAGCCGGTCGTAGCTGGATTTCCGGTGCCAGCCGATGGTCAGCAGCCACGCGGCCGCGAGGATGGCGACCTGGGCGCATTCCACGCCGAGGTTGGCGGCCACCAGGCGGGCCAGGAAGCCATCGCCTACGTTGACGATGGAGGCCAGCGCATTGGCGAAGCCCATGCCGTGGATCAGCCCGAAGAGGAAGACCATGAGGTAGCGCCAGCGGCTGGGCTCCTTGACGATGAGGTTTTCAACCGCGAGGGCGACGATGCTGAGCGCGATGATGGGCTCGATCCACTGGGCGGGTGGTGAGATGATCCCGGATGCGGTCAATCCCAGCGTGACCGTGTGGGCGACCGTGAAGGTCAGGGATTGCCAGAGCAGGGGGCGCAGCGAGCGCTGGAGCAGGAAGAGGGCGAGGATGAAGAGGATGTGATCGAGGCCGAGAGGGACGACGTGGCGGAATCCTTCGATGAAGGCGTGGGTCTGCGCGCCGCGGGTGGCGGGGGCGGTTTCGTTCGCCCGCGGCAGTGGCATGGAGTCGCCGGGTGACAGGGTGACGAAGCCCGAGTCTCCCAGCGATGCATCAGGCACCTCGAGGACGAAGTCCGGGGTGTCGGTTTGTGCAATCCAGATCCGGCTTTCGAAAGGAAGGGCGGTGGCTGGCTCGATCAGCACCCGATAGTAGGCGCCACCGGTGAGTCGTTCGGGGAAATCGGGCGGTGTGCTGTCGAAGTCCGGAAAGCGGTAAACGACTTCGAGCGGTTCGTCGGAGCCGTTGAAGCCCATGCAGTCGCGCAGGTAGGTTTCCGTCTCGGCTCGGAATGCCGCGTGCTCGGCAGGGGTGCGTGCGAGCAGCCAGTCGCGTGTGGGTTGTGGGGTGTCCGGTTCGCCGCGCCAGTCGGGGTTGGCATAGCCGACGTCGAAGAAGACTTCGAGCTGCCAACCCTCGGTTTGGGTCAGGACTTTGACGTAGAATTGCTCGACGACATGGGCGCGCAGGGGAAGCCCAAGCAGGAAGAGGAAGAGGAGCGAGCGCAGGACAGCCACGCCGGAGCTTAGCGCGTTTGCAGCCAGTCCTTGAAGGCTGATTCGTCGGCTCCCATCGATCCCGCCACTTTTTCCCGGTCCGCGAGGATGGCGAGACGTTCGGGGATCGCGACGCTGCCGGTTCCGAGTTCCTGCTCCATGACGTCGAGGAACTTGGCGGGATGCGCGGTTTCCAAGGTGATGGTCGGGGTGCCCGGATGGGCGAGTCGCCAGGCTTCTGCCGCGAGCAGGCCGACGGCTCCGTGCGGGTCGATCGCGTAGCCGCTTTCCACGTGGGTCCGGCGGATCATCGCACGGGTCTCCTCATCGTTGAAGGCGAGACCATCAATGACGGCTGCCATCTCATCCCATGAATCGCCGAACAGGGCCTGCATGCGGGCGAAGTTCGAGGGGGCTCCGACGTCCATCGCGTTCGAGATGGTCGACTGGCTGGGCTGGGGTTGGTATTCGCCGCTGGCGAGGTAGCTCGGGACGACGTCGTTGATGTTCGTCGCGGCGACGAACTTGGCGACGGGGAGTCCGAGTTGGCGGGCCAACAGGCCGGCGGTCAGATTGCCGAAGTTGCCGGACGGGATGACGAAGGCCGGCGGGTTGTCCAGGGTCTTCGCACTATGGATGTAGTAGAAAGACTGCGGGACGAGGCGCGAGAGGTTGATCGAGTTGGCCGAGGTGAGGTTCAGACGCTCGGACAGCTCGCGGTCGAGGAAGGCGGACTTCACCAGGCGCTGGCAGTCGTCGAAGGTGCCGTCGATCTCGATGGCCTCGATGTTGCCGCCAAGGGTGGTGAGCTGCTTCTCCTGCAGTCCGGAGACTTTTCCCTTCGGGTAAAGGATGACGACGCGGGTGCCGGGGACGTTGTGGAAGGCGGAGGCCACCGCTCCGCCGGTGTCACCGGAGGTGGCGACGAGCACGGTCAGCATGCGGTCCTCGTCGCGGGTGAGCCAGCTCATCAGGCGGGCCATGAAGCGCGCCCCGAAGTCCTTGAAGGCGAGTGTGGGGCCGTGGAAAAGCTCGAGGACGTGGTTGTCCTTGCCAATGGCGACGAGCGGGGCGTCGAACTCGAGGGTGCCATCGACGATTTCGCTGAGTGCATCCTCCGGCACATCCTCACCGAAGAAGGCTTCAGCCACGGCGTAGCCGATTTCCTGAAAGGACAGGTCCCGCCAGACCTTCCAGAAGTCCTCACCGAGGACCGGCAGGGTATCGGGCATGTAGAGGCCGTTGTCCGGTGGCAGGGAGCGCAGGATGGCTTCCTTCAGCGGGACGCGGTGGGAGGGGTCGTTGGTGGAATGGTAGAGCATCGGTCCGGCTTAGCTGGATGCCTTTTCCTCCACCACGTGCACGCCGTGTGGATTGATCTTCGAGACGTAGGTCTGGTTGCCGAGCTTGATGTCGGTGAACACTTTCGAAACGGCGGCGCCTACCTTTTGTGCGGTCTCTTCACCTTCGCACAGGGCGAAGACGGACGGGCCGGCACCCGAGATGGAGAAGCCGAGGGCTCCGGCGCCTTGGGCGGCCCGCTTGGCCTTGTAGAACTCGGGGATGAGCTTTTGGCGGCGCGGCTCGGCGATGACGTCGTGGATTGAGCGGGAGATCAGGCCGTAGTCAGACTGGATGATGCCGCAGAGCAGGCCGCCGAGGTTGCCGATCTGCTGGGTGGCGTTGGCGACGGGGATGTCGACGGGCAGGATCTCACGCGCGACCTTGGTGAGGATCTCGATGTCGGGGTGGACGACGGCGGCCCAGAGGTTGTCGGGGGCGGGGAGCTGGGAGACGTCGAGTTCGTCGTTGCTGCGGATGAAGACGATGCCACCGAGAAGGCAGGGGGCGACGTTGTCGGCGTGCCATGCGCCATCGGCCGAGGCTTCCCCGGCCATGGCGAAGGGAAGGAGCTGCTTTTTGGACAGTGGCTCGCCGATGAGTTTGTTCACCGCATAGGCGCCGGCGACGGCGGAAGCGGCGGATGAGCCGAGGCCGGAGCCGAAGGGCATTTTCTTGTGAATCTCCATCTCGATGCCGCGATCGGTCATGCCGAGGTGGCGGAGCAGATCGAGGGCGGCGACGCCGGCGGTGTTCTTTTCGGGGGCCTTGGGCAGCTTGCCGTCGTCTCCGGTGATGGAGGTGATGTGCAGGCCGGGTTTGTCACAGTGGCGGACGACCACTTCATCCCCGGGCGAGTCGATCGCAAATCCGAGGACGTCGTAGCCACAAGCGACATTTGCCACGGTGGCCGGGGCAAAAACGCGCACTTCCTGAACGGCTTCTTTGAGCATGGGGCGCGGTGCTTAGCAGCAAGGCGCAGGATTGTCGAATCCCGGGTGCGGGGATGACAGGGACGGGCTGGGGGAGGCGTGAGGGGCACCGGTCCGGATCCGCAACAGGGTCGATCGAGGATCGGACGGGTGGCGCGGGAAAGGTGGTGTTGGAACCGGTTGCAGCGGTCGGACGCCGGGGCCTGCCCCAAAGGGGCAAGATTCATTAGCCCAGGGCACCGCCCTGGGATTGGGGGGGGTCGCGGGATTGGAGCCCTGAAAGAAAGGGCGATCTATTGGGCGATGCGGGGTTTGCGATGGGATGTCGCCCCTTCAGGGCTCCGGAATGGTGCGGGATGGTTACCCAGGGCGTTGCCCTGGGCTGAGGGGTGTCGCCCCGTTGGGGCTGGGGGATGACGCCCGGTTGGGGTCGGGGGTGGAACCGAGGGGTTGCGTCGTGGGGGTGAACCGGGTCCCTTCAACTTGGCTACAGCGAGGTTTCTTCAGCTGGCTCGCTTGGGTCGGGAAGGATCTCGGCGAGCTCGAAGTCGATGATGCAGAAGCGACCGGCATGCGGGTCGTAGGTGATGTTGCGCGGCGCGGCATCGAGGTGGCGCACGCCGTATTTGGCTTCCAGCTCGGCGAAGAGTTCGGCGGCGCGCTTCTTGCTGATGTTCGGCGCCGGTTTGCCGCAGGAGGTGCTGACGAAATAGTTCTCCTCCGGATATTCCTCGAGCACCTTGGGCACGTTGGGACAGCCGCGTTTCTCCAACTCCTTGAGCACCTCGATTTCGGTGGCGTAGCGTTTGTCCGCATCCGTGCCGCGGAAGCGTTTGTGGACGCGGTTCATCCAGTCGAGGCGAACGTGGGCGCGAATTCCGTCTTTGAGTTCTCTCATGAGGTCAGAGGTGAAGAAGGGCTTGGGCGATGGTAAAGTAAATCACCATCCCGGAAACATCGACGAGCGTGGTGATGGCGGGTGCGGCGACGGCGGCGGGGTCCAGGCGGATGGCCCGGGCTCCGATTGGAAGCAGGGCGCCAACGACGGTGGAGGTGATGACTTGTGCGGTGAGGGCGAGGGCGACGGTGCAGCCGAAGCGGGCGAAGCTCACACCCTCGGGAAGCTCCGGCCGGAAGGCGGGGAGGATGAGGATGGTGACGGCGGCAATGGAGGCGCCCAGCAGGACGCCGAGGAGGGAGCCGAGTCGAAGTTCCTTCCACAGGACCTCGCGGGCGGTGCCGGGGTCGAGCTCGCCCAGCGACATGGCGCGGATGACCATGGTGGATGCCTGTCCGCCGGTGTTTCCGCCGGCGGCGACAACCATGGGCAGATACAGCGAGAGCAGGAAGACCTGGGTGAGGGTGTCTTCGAAGCGCAGCATCACGTAGCCGGACGCGATGGCCAGCATGCCGAGACCAAGAAGCCAGATGAAGCGCCGCTTGAAGTGGGTCATCACGCTGGTCTGCAGGTAGGTGTCCTCGACCTGCTCCCCGGCGATACCGGCGAGCTTCTCGATGTCCTCGGTGCTCTCTTCCTGAAGGATGTCCATCGCATCATCGTGGGTGATGATGCCCAGCATGTGGTCGAATTCGTCGACGACGGGAAGTACGACGAGGTCGTACTTCATGAGGATCTGTGCGGCTTCCTCCTGGTCGGCGGTGGCGAGGACGCGCTGTTCCGGCGGCACCTCGGCCATGATGTCCCGGATCGGAGTGTCCCATGTGTTGAAAGCCAGGTCGCGCAGGCGGACCCGGCCGATCAGGTGGCCCTTGGCATCGACCACATACATCCGGCTCAGGGTTTCGGTGTTCTCTTGCTTGTGGCGGAGGTCGTCGATGGCCTGTTTTACGGTCATCGAGGCGAGCAGGCGCCCGAAGCCGGTGGTCATCCTGCCGCCGGCGGTCTCGGGTTCGTAGCGAAGGAGGCCACGGGTGAGTTCCTCGTCCTCGGGTCCGAGCAGTCCGAGGAAACGCAGGCGGGCTTCATCACCGACGGCCTGGAGGATGTCCACGCGGTCATCGTCCGAAAGGTCGCGGAAGAGGACTTTGAGTTCCGCCGGACGATACGCGTCGAGGGCTTCCTCGATGAGCGAGTCGGGCAGGTCGACGATCATGTCGGCCGCGAGATTCGGGCCGATGGACTTCAGCAGCATGATCCGCTGTTCTTCGTCGAGATCCTGGTAGGCCAGGGCGAGGTCGGCGTAGTGGAGATCGCCAGCGACCGCGAGGACTGCGCTTTGGTCCTCGGCTTTGATGGCGCGGGCGAGCTCCTCCGCAGGCTGGATGACTGCCTCTTCCGACATGGTCGGAGCATGAGGGGCTTGTCTGTGCGGAGCAAGCCCAGCGGGTGGATTCGCTCAGCCTTTCACCCGCGCGGGTTTGGCTCGTGGAATCCTTTTCTTGTGACTGCGCAGGGCGCGGATGATGCCGGGGGCGGCGCGCACTTTGAGTTCGATGCGGTCCTGGGCGTCGCGGACCCACTGGAGGCTCAGATTGCTGGTGACTCCCTTGTTCTCGACGGGAAAGACCGCATGTCGTTCATGATGAGGTCGTTGGTGGTCGATGCGCTCGATGAGGGATTGGACCTGTTGGTCGCCGAGACCGTGATCGATCTGCTCGCGGATGGTTTCGACGAGGTAGGGGAGGTACTCGGTCTGGGTGCGGATGGTGATGCCGCTCTGGGGCGCATAGGCGGTGTCGAGCTCGGCAAGGATTTCCTCGGAGCTCGCTTCTCCGATGCGCTCGAGTTTCCGGGCACAGCGGCGGCGAAGCCACCAGGTCATGAGCAGGGCCGTCGGCCAGGCGATGAGCACGCTGGCGATCAGGAAGTTCGAAAGGTCTGCCGGGGCCTCATGCATCACCCGCAAAGCTATCCGATCATGCGCGATGAGGAAAGCCGCAAAACGGCAGGAGATTCCCGAGTCACCGGGGTGCTGACCGGGTCCGTGGGCGGTCGATATCGCGGGATATGGCGGAATCGGGTGCAATTGTCGGCCAATCGGTAGAAATGCAGGGGAATTCCACGGACTCTTGAATAAGTTGGTCGGTTGGCGTCGTTTTGGGGCCGTGAAACGACTTTTAGTGGCATTCGGACTGGGCATTTGTCCTCTCGTGACGGGGGCGATGTCCCCGGAAGAGGAGATCAAGGCAAAGGTGCCCGCGGCCTTGGCCATCCTCGAGAAATGGGAACAGGAGTCCCCGGAGAAAGGGGAGCGCAAGTTGCACATTGTCTACTGGACGCCCAAGGACCGTGAGCCGTCGCCGAAGCATCGTGAGCGTCTGACGGCGATTCTCGAAGACATCCGGGATTTCTACGCGGGTGAGATGCAGCGGATCGGGTTCGGCCCGCGGACCATCGGTCTGGATTATTCCGATGACGGGCTTCTCAACATCCATCTGGTGAAGGGCCGGAAGGACTACCCGGCCTATGGGCCAAGCTCGGGCGGGGAGATCCGGAACGAGAGTCTCCCGACGCTGCGTGCCGCGGGCATCGATCCCGGGAAGGAGACCGTCGTGATCTTCTGCAACATGTCGAACTGGGATCCGGCGAAAGGCAGGATCAATCAGAACAGCCCATATTATGCGGGTGGCTCCCACCGCAATGGAACCGCTTGGCAGGTGGACTCACCGATCCTCGAACTCGGCAGTCTGGCCAAGAAGAATCCGAAAGTCCGGGACGGGCAGTACGGGCACATCTCGATCGGTCGCTACAATTCGATCTTCATCGGTGGTGTCTGCCACGAACTGGGGCACGCCCTGGGGCTTCCCCACAACCGTGAACGACCGGACGAGCGTGAGGCATTCGGCACGGCGCTCATGGGCTCGGGAAACCGGACGTACGGTGAAGACCGTAGAAATGAGGGAAGGGGGTCGTTCCTGACTCTCGCTCATGCGCTGAAGCTGGCGGCGCATCCGATGTTCAGCGGCTCGGTGAAGCGCATGGATCAGGGGTCCACGGCGAAGATCGACGACCTGGTGGTGGAGCCGGTCGGGAAAGGTTTCAGGGTGACTGGGAAGGTGACAGCGGATCCGCCGGTCCACGCCTTGATCGGCTACATGGATCCGGCGGGTGGAGGCGACTATGACGCCACGACCTGCACGGCGGTGCCGGATGCCGATGGCCGCTTCGTCCTCGAGGCGAATGCGCTGGTCCCCGGCGGGAACCAGGAATTCCGGATTGTTGCGTGCCAGGTGAACGGGGCGAGCTCGACCTATGTGGGGTCGAACAGCCCGTGGGAGATTCCGTATTCCGTCGGGCCGTCGGGGGAAGTGGATCTGTCACTCCATCAGTCGTCGCAGTTGCTCGAAACCCTGATCGGGAAGGTGAATGCCAAGGACAAGGATGGTGCCCGTCGCGAGCTCGAGCGGCTCCGTGAAGCGGGGGTGGATGGAGGGAGTCTCCAGGCGGCGTCCACTCTGGTCGGCACCCTGGACGAACAGAAGTGGGTGGATCCGCTGACGACTGACGAGGGGGAGCTGTCGCTGACGGTGGTGAAGCCGGTCGAGGTGAAGGTCGGGTGGGGGAGTCCGGTGGTAAACCGGGTGCCGGATCCGAAGGCCCTGATCCAGGCAGGTGGGAAACTCTATGCGCGGGGTCTCTACGCTCACGCTCCGGCGGTGCACCGCTGGAACCTCGGCGGGAAGTGGATGAAGATCGAAGGGGATGTCGGATTGGTTTCGGCCGGTTCTCAGGGCAGCTGTGTGTTCGTCGTCTTCGCGGATGGCAAGCAGGTGTGGCGCTCCAAGAAGCTCCAGGGGCAGGAGGTGCAATCCTACAGCCTTGATTTGACCGGAGTGAAGGAACTTGAACTCCGGGTCGAGGATGCCGGGGACGGCAAGGGCAGTGACTGGGGTTTCTGGCTGGATCCGGTTCTTACTCGATAGCCATGGCAGGGGCGACCTGCCTCACCACCATGCCAAACCGTGGCGATCCCAGAATGCGTAGAGCTCCTTTTCGCTGCCTTTGAAGACATTCCGCTCGGTGGGCTGGGAGAGGTTGCCGAAGTAACGCGGACTGCGCCATGAAGAGGTGCTGTAGTGTTTGGCGTTGGAGCGGCCATTCTGCCAGAGCACTCCGCCATACTGCCACATCGCCCACTCGTCCCAGATGTCGTATTGCTCCATCAGCCCGTCGGGTGTCAGGTCGCCCCGGCCCATGCTGCGTTCGGTGCCGCTGGGGCCGTAAAGGGCGATCCAGTACGGTGCCCGCCGTATGATCCGCTTCTGGCTGGCGCTGGCGTTGCTCAACTGGGTCCGGAGCGCGGCACTGTTCTCAAGGTAGACAACCGGGGTGACTCCGCAGATTTTCTCGACCCGCTGGATGAACCTCACCAATCGGTCAGGGGTGGATTTGGTGTCGAAATCGCCGACGAGGAGGATCTTCCGGCGTGAGAGCCCCTGGCTGCGGGCGGTGGCGCGTACGCGGCTGACGAAGGCGTCGGCCTGAGCTTCCGGGCTGGGGCTCATGGTGACGAAGTGGTAGGCGCCGACGAGCATGCCTTCGCGGTCGGCGGAGCGGATGAAGCTGGCGAACTTGGTGTCCAGTTCGTTGCCCTTGGCGGAGCGGGCGATCAGGCCCTTTGCTCCGTTCTGGCGCATGGGGGCGACGTTGTGCTCGGTGTAGCGCTGGCCGCCGCGTTGGACTTCCTTCGGATCCCAGCCGGAAACATTGAGCACTGCGGGTGAGTCGGCCACGCTGGTGCCGCCGAAGCCGCCACCGCATTGGCAGAGAAGAACTGGGATGATCAGTAAGGAGAAGAGCTTCATCCTGAGCAGATGACCATGAATCCGCCCTCACCGCAAGAAGTGGAAAGCTTGCGATGGGAGGGAGGCTCGTGCTTGATAGGCCACGGATGGACGATCCTGAACTTGATCCTTACGCGACTCCGCACTGCGACATGGCGGACGAGGCGCCCGCGGGCACCTGGTTCGTGCAGGATGGGCGGCTGTTGTTCCGTCATGAGGCGGTGCTGCCCGAAGTGGATCTCCTGACCGGCAGGGAGGATGTGCCCTTGGTTTCCTCGACACGGGTCTTCGAGGCCACGTCCGGCGGGCGCTCGGCGTGGCTCTATGTGGGGGTGATGGCTCTGGCGGTGACGGCGGTCGCGGTGCGTCGGGCGGTGGATCTGAATCTGATCCTCGCGATTGCCGGATTGATTGCGGTGTCCTACCTGATCGGGCTTCTGGTGAAGCGGTCGGTGGCCTGTGGTGTGATCCATTTCCACATGGCAGAGCAGGAACCGTCCGGGCCGAACTGGCGCAGGTGGCTTCAGTTGGCCTTGGCGACCGTGGGGATCGGCTTCTTTCTGGGGACGGTGTTCACCGACTCACTGAAGTGGATGTTCTGGGGGTTCGGGGTCATGAGTTCGTGCCTGGTGATGCTGGTCGTGGTGCGCCTCGCCCCCGGTGGGTTGAAGTGCACCGGTGAGCACGATGGATGGTTCGTTCTCGAGGGCATCCCGGATGAAGGTCTGCGTTCTCTTGCCTGGAGACAGCATGCGGTCGACTCGTATCGGGAGCATGAGTGACTTCAATCCCTATCAGGCACCGAGCGAGGCCGCGCAAACCGAGGTACCCGGGTTGGAGGGCTTCTGGAAGGTGGAAGCCGGCGTGCTGAGTTTTCGTGATGGAGCGCAGCTGCCGAAACTCGACATCCGAAGTGGCCGACGGGACATTCCTCTAACACCTGCATCCAGTGAGTTCGTGGTCCGGACTGGGTTCGCTGGCATGCTTCCCTCGCTGATCCGCGTGGCTCTGCTGTTCGGCATGTTCGGAGGAGCACTCTTCGCGGTGTCGAAGGGATACTACAGTTCGTCGGTCTGGATTCTGGGCTCGTGTGTCATGCTCTTCGTGATTTCGGGCATTGTCGCAGAACGATGCCGTCAGCGGGTGCGGCTGAGGTGGTGGGTCGATGCCGAAGTTGAAGCCCGCGCTTTGAAGCGCCGGCAATGGGCCGCTCGATTCAGCCTGGTGGCCACCGGACTGCTTTTGACCTCGATTTTCCTGGAGGACGTGGTGCCTCGCTGGCTCGGTTGGTCGGGGCTGGCCGTGTCGTGGCTTGTCACGGTGGTGGTCAACCGCGTGGGTGGTCGTTTGGTCTGCCGTTCGGGGCGGGACGGCTGGTTCGTGCTGAAGGGCCTGATGCCGGATGTGCTGACAGAGTTGGCTTCGCAGCAGCCCGATGAAATGGAGCGGTGGCAGCAGCGCCGGACGCGGACCCGACGGGTGTTCACGGCCTTTCTCTTTCGTTCTCCTGCACGTGTCCTTGCCGGCAAGCAGGCGTGGAACCCGGTCGCGCTGCTGTTGATCATGATCTACAAGCTCACCCGGTCCAGGTTCCTGACCCGTGAGTGCTTTGCCCACTCCGAGGCCGAGGAACTGAAGTCCTCCGAGTGGGATCCGAAGCTGCGCAAGCTTTGGGACGGTTTGCAGGGTGACGAGGCGTTCGAGGGCTGGCGGCTACTGGCGAGTCGGAAGCTGGGTTCTCCGCTCGGTGACCTTCACAGTGAATGGATGACCCTGGTGAGTCCGGGGAATGAGCATGCGCTGGTTTTTGCGGTGGTCCGCCTGACCACGGCGGGGGTGGTGCAGGAAGTCCTTGAGACCACCTTCAGGAGCTGGACGGCGGATGGTAGGCTCCTTGTGACCAGCAACAGCGTGCTGCAGCGGCCACTACCGGCCAACTACGACGTGGTGAGACAGGCGGGGCCTCCCTGCAGTCTCCTGAAGGCCCACATGCGGCGTGTCGGAGGAGCGGAACTGGTGCCAGCAGCATTTCCTGATGGCTGGCAAAGGCGAATGACTGAAGACGTCGAAACGCGCCATGCATGCCTCGAAGCTGCTGGTGTTTATGGTCCGATCCGAGAGGAGAAATTTCCGGATGTGGAGCGGATGGCGTGATGTCCCGGGAGGATCGAGCAACAAGCCCACCGGGGAATGGTGGCGGGAGATCCATCCTTTCCTTGATTTTCTGAGTGAATTCCTTGACAGTGGCCCCGTTCAGACGCTTTCCTCCCGCCCGCGCCGCGAGCGGCACGGAAACAACAGAGCACCCGTAGCTCAATTGGATAGAGTGCCTGACTACGAATCAGGAGGTTAGGGGTTCGACTCCCTTCGGGTGTACCACTTTTCAAAAGCCCTGCAACTGTCTCAGTTGCAGGGCTTTTTTGTGTCCAGGCAAAGACCGATCGTGGCGTCGACACCGCGGCATGGCTGAAGTCGATGAGTATCGTTTGCCGGGGTCTGAGTTTGTCTCGCTGTGAGTGGCCTGAGTGCCCTCCAGCTTGCATCAGAGGGTTCGTGGTGCGGAAAGAGCGGAGTTGGGTCCCGTACGGGCGGGAGCGGCCCGCGGAGGGAATCTCCTGAGCCGTTGTTTTGTCGGTTCGACAGGTCAGGGTCTTCCGGCGTGGGCTTTGACGATGATTGGGTCGTGCCTCCTTTGCGAGGCCGACTCCTCAGTCGCGTCTACCGACAGGAAAGTTCCCCGAGGACGCCCATTTCGTGGAGTTTGGGGAGGAGGGCTTCGATTTGCGAAGCTGTCGGGTTGGGAATGGGTTGGCGGGCTGGGCCGACGGGGACGCCAAGGGTGCCCATGATGGCCTTGGCGGCCCCGAGGTAACCGATGGAGGCGATGGCCTCGATCATCTCGACCGAGCGACGCTGAAGCTCTTGAGCGGTTTCGAGGTCACCCTGATGGAAGGCGTCGATGAGTTCCTGGTAGAGCGGAGCGGCGAAGTTGTAGGAAGACCCGACGCCTCCTTTGGCTCCGAGCTTGAGGGCATCGATCAGATTCTCGTCGATCCCCCATGGGACATCGAAGCGACCGTCATCGGCGCCGAGGCTCTTTTCGAAGGCGTTCAGGTCGGGATTGGTGAACTTGATGCCGGCAAGGTTGGGGATGCGTGGCGACGCTTCCTTCAAGAAGGCGTCCATGGGGAACTCGACGCCGGTGAGGACGGGAATGTCGTAGTAGTAGAACGGGAGGTTCGGAGCCGACGAGGCGATGGATTCACACCAATCGACCAATGCCGTCAAAGTCGGAGGTTTGTAGTAGCTGGGTGCCAGCGCTGAAACGGCGAAGAGGTTGAGATCCTGCGCGACGGCCGCGAAGTGGCGGGCGTCTTCGAGGCAGTTGCTTCCCGCATGGGCGATGACCCGGATGCCGTGGTCGGGGGCAGCAGATGCCCATGCTTGGTAGAGGGTCACCCGTTCATCCCGGGTGAGCGAGTGGGCTTCCCCGGTGGAGCCGGTGATGAAGGCGGCATTCACCCCCTGCTTGGACAGGTGTGCCGCCTGGAGAGGGACCACCTCCGGAGCCAGTGATCCGTCGGAGTGGAAGGGAGTGTGGGTGGCTGCAACGAGGCCATGCAGGGGCGTGATCATGAAGTAGGGAAAGTAGTGTGGATGCCGGTTTGATTAAAAGGATCAAAGAAGCCCGCTGAGGGGAACCTGCAACGGGCTTCCTGATACGAGTGGGTCGAGTCGGGTGCTCAGGGCAGCTCGGTCACATGGACGCGAAGGAAGACCCGCTGGGTGGATCCGGCCGTAATGGCCGCGGTCACTTCGACCGTATCGTTGAGCGGTGCATCCTGATCGTCGGTGACGACGGTGGTGATGTCGGCGCTGACGCCATTCGGGTCCGTTTCGCCGGAGTCATTCCAATTCACGAGGTCGGAGGACCATTCGTAGGTGGCACTCAGGTCGGTGGCGAGGCTGTTGGATCGCGTGTGGCTGGCGGTCAGACTTCCGCCGCTTGCCGAGACCGGAACGAGGCCGGCGCTGAAGGTGCTGGGGTCGGTTCCGAGGAAGTTCTCGACGCCGTTGTCGACACCATCGCCATCGGGGTCGGCATCGATTCCGATGATCAGCTCATCGGTTTCCCCGGGGAAGAAGCCGCTGATCCATCCGGCGTAGCTGTTCGGGTCGCCGGGGGTGTAGGTAAGTTCGATTCCGAGTGAGTCACCGGTCAGGTCGACGCTCCAGGTGCCGATCGACCCGGTGGCGGCGGCGAAGGCGCTGTCATCGACGATGATGTCCCCACTGGTGAATCCAGTGATGGGATTGGCCGAAGTGGCGATGATGAAGCTCTCGCTGGTCTCGGCGAAGTCGGCAATCGAGTCCGGGGTGACCGCGATGGTCACCGGTCCATCGCCACCGACGAAGATGTCGATCGAGTCCGCTTGAACGAGGTCGGCGGAAGCGGGGTTCCAGGCGCCGATTTCCCATTCGTAGATGGCGTCTCCGAAGAGAGTCAGCGATGAAAGGGTGGTCAGGGTGCCAACGCTGCTGCCTGGGGCGAGGGTGCCTTCGATGTCCAGGAAGCCGTTGATCGTGCCCTCGCCCGAGATGGTTCCCTCATCCGCTGCAAATACCGTGCTCGCAGCATGGGTGGTCCCGGAAGGAATCACGAGACGCCCTGATTCGACCGTGGTGCTGCCGGTGTAGGATTGGGAACTGGTGAAGGTGACGATTTGAGTGGAGGTGTCTCCGATGCCGCCTGTCGATGGGGCGCCGATCCTGACGTTGCCACCACCGCTGATGATGGCATCGACGGAGTGATCATCGGTGCGGGTAAAGGTCAGCGTGCCTTCGTTGTTCACCGCCGTGGTGCCGAGCGAGCCAAAGCTGTCGGCGGCGAGGCTGTCACTGTCACCAGGGACGCCACCGATACGAACGGGAGTGTCCAGTGTGATGCCCAGCGGCGAGGTGAGAGCAAGATCCGAGGTGATGATGAAACCGCGGTTCAGGTTGGTCATCGCGCCGGTTGAGTCGTCGAAGCTCAGTGAGCCGTCGCCCGTGAGTGTGCCTTGAATCTTGAGACTCCGGCCGGCGCCCGCCGAATTGTTGGCGATGAGATTGGCCGGGCCAACGACCGAGATGTCATTGGTCCATGTCCAGTTGCCTTCGATTTGTGAAAGCGTGCCCGAGGTGGTGGCATCACCGAGGATGATGGTGCCGGTGCCCATCGCCGTTGCTCCATTACGGATCGTCTGGAACTCGGAATCGCCGAGGACAGTGAGAGTGCCTGAGAAGCCTGACCAGGTATTCGGTGAGGCGAAGGCGACGCCGCCACCCGTGTAGTTCCATAGGGTGCCTCCACCATCGATGACGATGTCGCCTGCTCCGGAGACATTGCGCATCTTCGCGGTGGCCTTGTAGTCGAGGAAGTCGCTGCGTGAAATGGTCAGTGTGGTGCCTGACGCCAGAGAGACAGGGCCCGCCCCGATTTCGCCGGCGGTTGCGCCATCGCCCGCGGTGATGGTTCCCATGGTCAAGGTGGTTCCACCGGAGTAGGCGTGGTCGGCCGTGAGGGCAAGGCTGCCGGGGCCATCCTTGGTCAGTGTGGCAGGTCCGATGATGGTGGATCCGCCGAGGGTGTAAGGGAGGACATCATTGTTGACCAGAATGCTGTCGGGCGAGGGCGTGCCGACGATGGTCACAGCTCCTGAAGCCGCCGTGTCGTCGAAGGTGACATTGTCGGAGTCGCTGAAGGCGGTGGGAGTGGTATCCGTGAGTTGCCAGTTGTTGGTGAGGTCATCCCAGTTGCTGTCGGTGGCTGCTGTCCAAGTGAGGTCGTCGGGGACGATGGGGTCACCGGGTTCGAATGCGCCGGTGTTGTCGAAGCGCAGGAAGTCGACTTCCCAATCGCCGCCGGTATCACCTGAGAAATTGCCGATGAACCAAGATCCGCCAGTGTTGAAACTTCCGTTTCCGCCATTGATGGGGGTCGAGAGATCGGCGTTGAGGAGGGTTTCGTTGACCCAGATGTAGTAGTTGTTGCTGCCCTCGTAGGCGATGCGGACGACTTGCTGTCCACTCGTGAAGTCCGTTCCCGAGAGATATTCGGTGAATGTGCCACCCGTCGTGCGGAACGTCACCACGTCGTCCTTGAATGAAAAGCGGGCGGATTGAGTGGCTCCGGGAGACTGGAGGGCGAGAGAGAACCACCCTTGGGACCCTTGGGTTCCTGCGGTCTTCTCAACGCTCAGCTCAAGGGTGTAGGGCGTGTCCGTGGCGAGTATGGCCCGGGTGATGCTTCCGCCGTAGTCAGTACGGAACAGTTGTTCTCCGTTGGCCAGATCCGAGGCGGCCACGCCACCGCTGTAGGTCTGGGGAGAGGTGATTCCGCTGACAGTGCCGGTAAAGAAGTCACTGGTCGAATTGCTGTCGAGGTCCTGCGACGACGGATTCACATCCATCTCGTAGAGATAGGTGAAGTCGACGGATGCCTTGCTGGAAGTGATGGCTGCCTGCCCCAGGGAAGTGGAGGAGATGAGGGCCAGGAGGATGGAGGTTCTTTTCATGGTTCGGTCGGAAGTTGTTACAAGTGGAAGATAGGTCGGCAGATGAGTGGCTTCAAATTGGCCGCGCTGGTTGTGTGTGGCCACCAGTTGGGTGAGATGGCGCGCTGGTGCAGCGGTCGACTGTGGCCGACGTGCTTGCGAGTCGGGTGCCAGGCGTGGTCTGATCCCTGCGCCTATCTCCGCCGATGAATGAGTAGGGCCACGCCAAGAATCAGCAGTAGGCTGGCCCGCGGCTCGGGGATCACGGCGACGGATCCTGTGCTCAGGAAGCTGGATGTATCCCACGAGAGACCGGGGTCGAGCGGGGCGAGGGAGTCGTCGAGAGTGAAACTTCCCGAAGGAGTGCCTGAAACCCAGTCGACCAGATCGAAGCTGTCTCCTTCGGACGGGTTGTAGCCATTCAGGTCCAGTCCGAGGATGCCATCCATGGTGAAATCCGTCAGGCCGATGAGTCGGTCGAACGAGGCGAGGCTGTTGATTTCGAAAAGCAGCAGGCCACCGCTGTTGATCCCGAGTTCGTTGTCGATGGTCAGGGTCCCCACGGAAGTTCCGGGTGCGAGCGTGCCGCCGGAGTTGATGGTGGTGGCTCCTGCGATGGACCCGGTGCCTCCGAGGGTGGCGCCGTTGGCGACAGCGACCGAAGATGTATTGGCGAGGGCTCCGGTCACGTAGAGGGTTCCTGCATTGACTTCGGTCGTGCCGGTGTAGGTGTGCGTTGTGGAGAAGGTGACCTGCTGGGTTTCCGAACCGCTGATGCCTGTGGATCCGATCCGGACATTTCCGCTTCCTCCGATGCTGGCGGAGAGGGAGTGGGTGTCCGAGCGGGAGAAGGTCAGGGTTCCGTGGTTCGTGACCGAGGCAGAACCGATGGATCCATCCGTTCCTGCGGACAGGGATGCGCTGTTGCCTCCCACGCCGCCGACCCGCACCAGTGCCCCGCTTTCGATGGTGAAGGACGTCATGGTGTTGGTTCCTGTCAGCACGAAGCCATTGTCCAGATTGTTCATGGCTCCGGTGGTGTCACTGAAGGTGAGTCCTCCGGTGCCCGAGATGTCCCCTTGGAGCTTCAGGGATCGATCGGATCCGGTTGAGTTGTTGGCGATGGTATTGTCCGCTCCGATGACCTCGATGTCGTTGGTCCATGTCCAGTTGCCCTGGATCTGGGAAAGGGTGCCGCTGGATGTGGCATCGCCGAGGATGACGGTTCCGGTTCCCATGGCGGTGGCGCCGTTGCGGATCGTCTGGAACTCCGATCCGCCACGGACGGTCAGATTGCCGGAGAGTCCCGACCAGGATCCGGCCTCATTGAATCCGAGGCCCGCGCCGGTGTAGTTGTAAAAGGTTCCTCCTCCGTCGATCACGATGTTTCCAGCTCCCGAGACATCCCTCATCCTGGCGCTGGCGTTGTAGTCGATGAGGTCGGAGCGGTTGAAGCGGAGTGTGGCGCCAGAGGCGATACTGACGGTTCCGAAGCCGATTTCCCCGGTGGTGCCCCCATTGCCGATCTCCAGTGTGCCGCCGCCGATGATCGTGTTCTGATAGTTGTTCGCGCCGGACAGTGTCAGGGTGCCGGCACCGAGTTTTTCAAGATGGACGCTTCGGGTGGAATCGTTGAATTGATTGATCCTTCCCTGGAACTCGGTGTTGACCGATTGGTCCGCGGAGATGGTGCGATTGCCGGTGGATCCAAGGTCACTACGGAAGTCACCGTAGCCGGAAAGGGATGAGATCGAGAACTTCGGTTTGGTCGTGCCGTCACCCCACTGATCACCAAAGACGATTTCACCGCGGTCAGAGAGGCTAGCACCGGTGTCCAGATGGAATCCTCCGGTGTCCGTGTTGGTGAAGCTGATCCAGTTCCCTGAGTAGCTTCCTGAAGCGGCGCTTCCTCCGCGGAGGCTCAGGGTGCCGGGTCCGATGAACTCGATTCCGGTGAGGCCGATGGTGTTCGAGCGATTGAACCGGAGTTCGCCACCGCTTTCGATGGAAACCAGCCCACCACCGAGTGACCCGGTGGTGCCGCCGTTGCCGACCTGCAGGATGCCGCCGCTGACCGTGGTGTTCCGGTGCGCGTTGTTTCCGGTCAGCGTCAGGGTTCCGGTTCCCAGTTTCTCGAGGTCGATGCCCCGCGATGCGTTGCTGCTGACGAGACGTCCTTGGAAGGTGGTGTCGGTGGCTTGGTCGACAGCTACCGTGCGGAAGGTGTTGCTTCCCCAGTCACTCCTGAAATCACCGAATCCGGTCAGGGAGGCCAGCGCGAGCTTCGGTTTGGTGGTTCCATCCCCCCAGCCGTCGGTGACGATGAAATCCCCTCGGTCGGCAAGTGAGGCCCCTGTGTCCAGATGGAAGGCGCCTGTCTGGGAGACCGAGGATGATCCGAAAGCCAACCAGTTGCCGGCGAAACTCCCCGATGATCCGGATCCACCGCGGAGGGTGAGCGTGCCGGTGAAATTGGTGGCGCTCATGCCTGACCAGTTCTTGGTGGCGGCATTGTCGATGGTGAAGCTGGTGCTTCCGGCGAGTGAACCGTTCAGGGTGATGGTGCCTGACGAGGAATAGGTCAGGTTGGCGGTCGCCCCGGTGTCCAGCCCGGAACTTCCGATCGTCAGGCTGTTGCTCCCTTGGATGGTCACGTCGCCCGCCGGATCTTCGATGCGAAGCCCGACCCATCCCAGGTTGGCCCCGAGACTTGTCGTACTCGTGCCAGTGACGGTGCTGTCCCAGACGGCCACGTCACCAGACCCCGGCGCGGTGCCGCCGACCCAGCTTCCTCCGACATTCAGGTCCGTGGCATTGTCGTCCTTCAGGATGTCCACGGCGAGGCAGGTTCCCATCGGCACGGCACTGAGGAGAAGGACTCTAAGGGGGGAGTGGTGGCGGGACATAGAACACCATTTAGAGAGCGCACGTGGGTTCTGGCAATCGGTCGTGACTGGTTTTGATATCAAACCACATTGACCCTCCATTTTCGTGATGAGGGGTTGAGAAGTTGAGAATTTGAGAAGTTGAGGGGGAGATGGGAGCACGGGTTGGTCTCGAATCGCGAAAGGAGTCAAGCATCCCGCAGGTATGGATTCCCCATGATCAGAGCAGGGATTCGATGGGTGGCGCTCATGCTGGCGGTGGTTCCGTTGGGGGCGAAGGACCAACTGACGCCGCCGGAGTCGCGCGAGACCCGGGACTTGGAGGGTTGGACGGTTCATATCGACCGCAGTCTTCTCGAGGGGGAGCATGCCGAGTTGGGAGCGCGGGCGACGCGCTTGCTTGAGGCGCGCTTGGCGGACTTGGTGCTGCTGCTGCCTCCCGACAAGGTGGAACGCCTGCGCAAAGTCCCGATTTGGCTGGATCGGCGATACGGCAAAGCGCGCGGCATGTGCTATCACCCGAACCCGAGGTGGCTGGAGGAGAATGGATATGAGGTCGAGTTGGCGAAAGGGGTGCACATCCAGAGCGCGCGGAACTTCGTGTCGAAGGGTCATCAGCAGGTCCAGCCGTGGTCGGTGCTGCATGAGTTGGCCCACGCCTATCATGATCAGGTGTTGGGTTTTGATGAACCGAGGTTGATTGCGGCGTGGAAGGCTTTTGGGAAGTCCGGCAAGTACGAGAAGTGTCGTCACATCAACCGTCGTGATGTCCGGCACTATGGATTGACCAACCAGAAGGAGTTCTTCGCCGAGATGACGGAGGCCTTCTTCGGCAGGAATGATTTCGAGCCCTTCCACAAGGCGGATCTTGAGGACAATGAACCTGAAATATACCGACTGATGGAGAGCATCTGGATTTCCAGATCCTGAGACCCCGGAGATCCAAAAACCAAACGAGATGAAGCGATTATTGATTCTGATGGCGGCCAGTCTGGTGCTGGTGGCCTCCGCCCGCCCGAAGAACCTGATATTCATCATGGTCGACGATGCCGGTGTCGGTGATTTCGGATGTTATGGAGGGAAACATATTCCCACGCCCAACATCGACCGGATGGCGAAGGAAGGCATGCGTTTCACCAATGCCTACTCCGGGAGTGCGGTCTGTGCGCCCACCCGCTGTGTGTTGATGACGGGGAAGCATCCGGGTCACTGTGTGAGGCGGGCGAATCAGAGCAAGGTGGGACTCCTGCCACTGCCGGACAGCGAGTTCACGGTGGCGGAGTCGCTCAAGGCCGCCGGCTACGCGACGGGTGGCTTCGGCAAGTGGGGGCTTGGCAATCCGGGGACGACGGGGGTGCCGGAGAAGCAGGGTTTTGATCTGTTCTTCGGTTATTACGATCAGGTGCATGCGCACGACTACTACCCCGACCACCTGATCCGGAATTCGGAGAAGGTGCCCCTGCCGGGAAACACCGGAGGGAAGAAGGAAACCTACACCCACACGCTGATTGCGGATGATACCCTGAAGTTCATTCGCGAGCACAAGGATGAGCCATTCTTCGTCTATGCATGCTGGACGCCGCCGCATGGGAAATTCGTCATCCCCGATGCCTCGGCTTTCGCCGACAAGCCGTGGTCCCAGGCGGTGAAGAATTACGCGGCGATGGTCGCCCTGATGGATACGGACACCGGTCGGGTGATGGATCTCCTCAAGGAGTTGGGGATCGAGAAGGATACGCTGGTGATCTTTACCTCGGACAACGGCCCCAATGGTCAGTTCGTGAAGCCCTTGGGCAGTGCCGGCGGGCTGCGTGGCGTGAAGCGTCACCTTCACGAGGGGGGGATCCGTGCGCCGTTCGTTGCCTGGTGGCCGGGGACGGTCGAGGCGGGCAGCGAAAGTGATCTGCTGTGCGGTCACCTCGACTGGTTTGCCACCTGCGCCGACATTGCCGGTACCAAACCCGCGCAGGGAAACGATGGCATTTCCCTGCTCCCGGTGCTGACCGGCAAGGGCGGGGTGAAGAAACGCGATGCGATGTATTGGGAGATCTATGAAGGTCCAGGGCCGTTCCAGCAGGCCGTGCGGATGGGGAAGTGGAAGGGCTATCGCCTAGGCACGAAGGCTCCGATGGAACTCTATGACCTGGGTCAGGATCCGGCGGAAAAGAACGATCTTTCCGCGGAGTTTCCTGACGTGGTGAAATCGATGGAAGAGGTGATGAAGCGGGAGCACGTGCCTTCGAAGCACTACACGGCTCTGGAAGGACCGAAGAAGCGGAAGAGGAAGAAGTAAAGGAGTGGGGTGGGGTCGACGTCCGGCCCTATTCCAAGAATCCTCTGCCCCCCTACGAGTCGAACTCCAGGGGCGAGAGATTCAATCACTTGAGCGCCTTCTTGAGCCGCTGCTTGAGCTCGCTGGCGACTTCGGGGTGGTCTTTGGCGATGTTCTTCGTCTCCGCCTCGGTTGTCCGGTGATCGTAGAGTTCAAGGAAACCGTCGCTGTGTGCGATCAGTCGGTGGGTGTTGGTGCGGATGGTTTGCCCCTTCCGATGGTAGGAGATCGCGATGGACCCTGAGGCTTGTGGGTCCTTGATCTGGGGAATCAGGCTCTGGCCATCGAGTTGGTCGGGCGTGTCGAGCTTGGCGAGATCGCAGAGGGTGGGGAAGATGTCGACGGTTTCGACGATGGCGTCGGTGGCCTCACCTGCAGATTCGACGGCGGGGTGACTGACGATGAGTGGGGAACGCAGCGACTCTTCGAAGAGCGCGTGTTTTCCCCAGATGCCGTGCTCACCGAGGTGCCAGCCGTGGTCGCCCCAGAGGACCACGACGGTGTTTTCCCGCTCTCCGGTCTCGTCGAGGGCTGCGAGGATCCGGCCGACCTGGGCATCCGCGTAGCTGACGCAGGCGGCGTAGTGGCGACGCACTTCGGTCGCGAACTCGGCGTCCTTTCGTGGGTCCTTGCCCCAGCGGTGGTATCCATAGAATTCGCCCGAGCCATGCCAGGTGGTTTTGCCTTCGGGTTTCGCGGGATGGGGAATGGGAGGGAGCTCCACGCCTTCGTAGAGCTTCAGGTATTTTTCCGGAGCTCCGAAGGGGAGGTGCGGACGAATGATGCCGACGGCGAGGAAGAATGGCGCGTCATCCTTGGCGAGGGTTTCGATCTCCTCCAGTGCCTGATCGGTGATCAGGCCGTCCGGATAGATCGAGTCCGGTCCCGGGGTGGCCTGAAGCACATCCATGGTGCCTCGCGTGACCCGGATTTCGCCGTTCGACAGGCCGTGCATGATGCCGCGCGGGTGCTTCCACGGTCCGGTGGGTTGAAGGTGACGGGTCCACGCGTTCGGGATCTCGGGTTGGGTGTCGTCATCCCAGTTGGCGCCGCCCCGGCCACCGGGGTGGTGGCTGACTTTTCCGACCGAGACCGTGGTGTAGCCGTGGTCGCGGAAGAACCGCGGCATGGATGGCTGGACCGGAGGCTCTTCGAGTTTTTTGGCTCGCGCGAAAAGGGCATCGTTGCCTCGGAGCTGGCGGTCGTAGCGGCCGGTGAGCAGGGTGAAGCGTGAGGCTCCGCAGGTCGGGGCCTGGACGTAGTGGTGGGTGAAGATCCTGCCGGTCCCGGCGAGGCGGTCGATGTTCGGCGATTGGATGTAGTCCACCCCGAAGCACTTCAGCTCCGGGCGCAGGTCGTCGACGCAAATGAGCAGGACGTTGGGTTTGGTGGGCTCGGCATGTGCCGCGCAAAGGCCGAGGATGAGGGTGAGGAGGGTTCGCATGGTTCAGGCGGTGCCAAGAATGATGTCCTTGTTGTCGAGCATGCCCTTGAGGCGTCGACGATGAAGGTGCGCATCAGCCTTGAGGAGGTTCTGGCTTTTGTCGACCTTGCAGGATGTCTTCGCGATGCCCGGGCTCTCCTCCCACTTGGTCATGGCAAACATGCCCGGCCGATCGACCTGGCAGTAGATTTCGTGATCGAACTCCTCCTTCGCGTGCACTTCGCCGTCGTGGATATGAACCGTCGGGAAGAACAATTTGTCCGGATGACGGGAGGGAAACCGCAGGGCCATCGGGTGGACTTCGTGGTCCCCCCTCTTCAGCTTGAAGACGGCGAAACCGTAGTCCGAATAGTCGGGGATCTTGTTCCAGGTTTCGGGCTCGATGCGGAAGCGCTTGTCCAGCCGCCGAAAGTCCGCGGAGCTGGGGACAAAGGAAGCCTCGAAACTGCCGACCGACTGAACTTTGAGCGTTTCGCTTGGCACGATGGAGCCGGCGGCGGGGGCGCCTCGGCCGAGGGATTTGGGGCGGGGGAAGGCGCTGTCGAGGTCATCGAAAAAGGTGCTGTAGTCCTCGAGGTTGATGAATTTCACGGCGTCCTCTCTGGATCCGGGGATCACGGGAATGGGCAGGATCATGGCGAGGTCCTCTGCCGCGGAAAACTCCATCTGGTAGGCGATGGCCTGGTGGGAAACGTCGAGCCGACGGGCGAAAATCCGGGTGTTGGCGACCCGCTGGACATTCATACTGAAACAGCACATGCGGAACATACCGGGGTCCGAAGGGGAAGCTGTCGAGGAAATCGTGACGCGTGGGGTCGGGTCGGGGCGGTCGACTTTTTGCAAGTGTGGTTCGACCTCGAGCCGAATCAGGCTTAGAGAACGCGCATGCTCCGGCTGGTCTGCCTTCTTATTTTCCTCGTCGCTCCAGGGTGGGCTGTCGGGCTGCGCGTCGCGACCTTCAACATCGAGACGCATCGCAATACCGACGGCTGGCCGGACTACGCGCTCGGGGATCCGGGGACGGTGGACCACGACTCGGTCGCCTCGATCCTGGCTCGGATCGATGCCGATGTGGTCGCCCTGCAGGAAGTCCATACGGCGGACCTGAATGGGAGCCCGAGCGAAGTTGAGCAACTTGCTGCGACGCTGGGGCTTCCCTACATCCATGCCGGTTCGAATTCAGGAAACTTCGATACCAGCTTGCGGGTCGTGTTTCTTTCCCGGTTTCCCTTCACGATGGCAGACACCATTTTCTCGCCGGCTGGAGCGAAGGAGATCGCCCGGCACTGTCCGGCGGTTGTGGTGGATGTGCCGGGCACCAACGCTGACCCGCTGTTGATCTCGGCGCATTTGAAGTCAGGCACGGGAACGGACGATCGCTTCCGGCGTGCAATCGAGATGCGGCGCTTGACGGATTACCTGTCTGCGTCGGGTTTCGAGGGGTCGGATAACTTCATTGTGCTGGGTGACTTCAATCCGTCGGGAATCAACAAGGTGTTCACCGAGTTGCCTGCGGGTCTGCCTTCGACCTTTGCTCTGGGGACGGATGTCAGCTTTCCGGTCAGCTATTCCACCAACATGGTGTCCTATTTCACTGGCCCCATTCCGACGCTGCTGGATCCACGTCAGATGAATGGCAACGACGGAACCTATGAGTTCGGTCAGACGCTCGACCTGCTGCTGGTTTCCGCGGGATTGGCGGGGCGGCCGTATGCGGCGGAGATTTACAACTCCGGGTTGGACGTCTCGAACTCCGATGGCTTGCCGAAAAGTGGCTCGCCGCTGGCGGCGTCGACCAGCTCCGATGCGTCGGATCACTATGCCGTTTTCGCGGACTTCGAACTCGACCAGGCGCTCTTCAATCTGGCGTTGGCGGGCTCGGTCCCGAGCGTGATGGAAGGGGACCCGGCCGGCACCCTGACGCTGACCGCAAGCCTGGCGGCTCCGGCGGACTCGCCTGTCACCGTCGAGTTCTCGTCAAGTGATCCGGCAGCGCTACCCATCGACAGCAGCGTGGTGATCCCTGCGGGTGCGAGTGTGGCGACCACCGGGGTGTTGACGCGCAGGAACTACGCGGCCGATGGGTCGAGGACGGTGACCTTCGCGGTGGACGCGGTCGGCTATGCGGCGGCCACGGTGGCGGCACAGCTGCTGGATTCCGATGATGGCTACCGATTCACTCAGCCCGGGGAAACCGTGGTCGAGCACTTCGACGGGTTTGATGGATCCGCGGTGCCTGCACCATGGATCTCCGATGCGGTAGGCTGGCTCGGCGTGGACGATGGGGGTCTAACAGCGACGGGTCCCCGTGCCTATGGCAGCGGCGACGAGCACGCGGTGGGTTGGCTCAGTGATGGGAGTGCCATGGTGATGGCGACGAGTGTGACGAATGATTCCGCGGTCCCACTGACCATGCTTGATCTGACCTATGCGGCGGAGCAATGGCTCTCGAATGCGGGCGGTTCGGGTGGGGGCATCGAGGTGGAATTGGTTTCCGATGGGGTGGTCGTCCCGTTGCCGTTGATGTCGTTCGCCGCGCGGACCGATCTCCCGAGTGGTCCGGTTGCCGGGGGGGATCCGGATGTTCGATCTGCGAGGGTGGCGGGCTTGGCGGTTGATCCGGGAGAGTCGTTCGATTTGCGCTTCCGTTTCGTGGTCGACGACGGAGCGGCACCGCTGCCCGACGAGGTGTTCATCAATGAGTTCCACTATGACAATGCGAGTTCCGATACGGGGGAGTTCGTGGAAGTCGTGGTGGGGCCTGGTTTTCTCGGTGCCCTCGATCAGGTCGAGTTGTTGCTTTACAACGGAAGCAATGGTGAGCTCTACGGCAGTGGTCATCTGTTGGGTGGCTTCGACGTGGGCGCTACGACGGCCGACGGCTACCGGATCTTTTCCAAGCAGATTGCGGGGATTCAGAATGGTGGGCCCGACGGCATGGTTCTGGTGGTGAATGGCCAGGTCGCTGAGTTCATTTCCTACGAGGGAAGCTTCGTGGCGACCGAGGGGCCGGCGTCGGGCATGACATCGGTCGATGTGGGTGTGGCGCAGAGCCCGAACGGAAGCCCGTCCCAGAACTCGATTGGCCGAACCGGATCAGGATCGCTCGCGGCGGACTTTTCGTGGACCCGGTTCGATGACTTGGATCACACCGATGGTGATTTGAATTCGGGTCAGACCTTCTCGCTTCCAGGTCCACCAGCACAGGGGATCGCGATCGATTCGATCGAGCTGACCTTTCTGGTGGACTCGGATTTCGATGGGGTGCCGGACGAGGAGGATGTCGATGATGACAACGACGGGATGGACGACCTCGACGAGTTGGCGTTCGGTTCTGATCCGCTGGATGCGGCGTCGAGATTCGCGGTCAGCATGGCCTTCGACGGAGGAAACCATGAGCTGAGTTTCCCCGGGACGGCGGGGATCAGCTACACGATCGAATGGTGCGATGACCTCGTGACGTGGGTGCCACTGTCCACGCAGGTCGGTAACGATGCGGAGATCACGGTGGCGCTGCCGTCGTCCGCGAATCGCCTCTTTTTCCGCGTCCGCGCGGGTGAGTGAGGCTAGCGGGATGCTACTTCGTCCAGCCGGCCTGCTGACGGATCATGCCGGGGCGGTTGGTGGTGATGAAGTCGACACCCAGTGCGGCGACCCGCCTCGCGGTGCCGACGTCGTCGACCGTCCAGCAGGCGGTAAGGCGTGGCGTGGATTTCAGAGTGGCCATGAATGCCTTGCTGACTTTGGCGGTATGTTTGAATTGCAGGCCGGTGGCATCGATCTGGTCGAGCCATTGCAGTTGCTTGGCCTCGTTGCCGCTCTTGTGGATGCCATCGAGCTTTGACACGAGATGGGCCTGGAATCGGGGCAGGTGGGTCCGGCATGCCTTGACCACCGTGGGGTCGAAGGAAATGAACATCACCCACTTCGGGTCCGCACCTGCCATCGCCTTCTTCAGGGGCTGGATGATCTCCGGGCCGCATTTGATTTCGATGAAGAAGTATTTGTTGGGAGGGAGAATCCCCAGCACGTCTTTGAGCAAGGGAATGCGTTCATTGGAAAAGGATTTTGCCTTCCAGGATCCGGCATCGAGTTGGCGCAGTCGTTCCCATGGAGTTTCCGCCACGGTGAGTTTCGAGCCACAAGTCCGCTTCGTGGTTTCATCGTGGATGCAGACGATCTTGCCATCCCGGCTTAGCCGGAAATCGCCTTCGATGCCATCGGCTCCTTCCTTCCACGCTGCCTTGAAGGCGGCGAGGGTATTCTCCGGGGCGGCGGCGGATGCTCCGCGATGGGCGATCAGAAGCGGTTGGGCATGGGCTGAAACGGCCAACCACAGCAGCAGGAAACCCCGCATGAGAGAGGAAGCATCAATCATCGTGCCACCAACCAATCAGTTCCCACCGCACTTCGCAAGGCGTGCCGGGCGGGTTGGCGAGTGCCTTGTCGACTCCTTCCCGCAGGTCCTCGGACTCCTTCGGGTCGTCCTTGCTGAGTCCTCCGCCGTAGCTGCTGGTGTGGGTGGTCTCTTCGCCGGATGAGACATGTTCGGTTCCACTCCATTGATCGATCTCCTGTTTGCGTCGTTCGCGTTCGATCAGCCGGATGGTGACGTCGATGCCGGAATGATCCCCATGCCGAAGTGCTTCGAATTCCAACCCGCGGTAGGGCTCTCCGAGTTGGTCCGCTTGGCGGAAGAAGTCGGACAGGAGGGATACCACGCGGGCTCCATCGAGTGCTTGTCCCTTCGCTTGCTGGATCCAGTTCGTCACCGGGGGGTAGCTCGCACCGGCTGGAAGCAGGGTGATGCGTTCAATGCGATTTCCCAAGGTCCCGGCCGTTTTCGCCAGGACATCTCTCACGGGGGCCTCGGTGGTTTCGAGGAAGGCAAGCAGCGGAGGTAGCGCGGATACGCCTGAGTCCTCGAGTGTCTGGCACAGCTTCGCCAGGTTCTCTTGTTGGGTCAGGTCGCCGCAGGCTTCGATCATCCGCGTGAAGTCCTGCGGGGTCATGGCGGTGACTTCCCGCTCGTGGCACTCCAACAGCTCTTTCCCGTGCTCGCTTCTCCAGATGTTGGCACATGCGATGCGCTGCTGGTTCCGTCGCTTCGTGATCTCCTGATAGTCGAACTCGTATTTCGTGGGCCAATGCTTGTGCAGGGCGGCTCCCGCAAGGTCGCACACCCTCGGGTCGGAGAATGAGAGGTCTCCCACGTTTCCGCTCATGCCGGTGCGGCGGCGCTGGTCTTCAAGCAGCAGGACGAGCAACTCCTGAGCCAAGGGGCTTGTCACTTCGGTGATGTCCGCGCCGTAGAGGCCGGTGGCCACGTCGACCCGCTGGGAGACATTCAAGCGACCCGACTCTTTCACGATGGCCTGCAGGGCGGACGCGGAATCCTGCTCGATGAGGAACTCGATCAGTTCATCGGCAAGGCATTCATTGAAGTCGCCGGTCCGCCGCCATGACTCGTCTTCAGTGAGGAGTTCGGCGGCGAGGTTCATGGCATCATCAGCGTCCTTGTCCACCAGCCAGTGAAGGGCGGTCATGGTGCCGTCGGAGAAGCGGTTCTCCTCAATCACGCGGCGAATGGTTTCTTCACTCTCGGCAAACTCGGCTTGGGCGATGGCCCTGACGTAGCGGCTGTATGCCCAGGATTCGGACGACTTGTCCAATCCGTCGAGGCATGGCTTGAGGGCTTCTTCCCGGTAGCGCTCGATCAATCGGGATGCCAGATTGCTGCCGGCCTGCCCTCCCTTTGAGACTTCTTCGATGAGGAAGGCCTGCTCGCCCTTGGATTCAAAATCGAGCCACCACTTCAGAGCGGCTTCTTGTTTGGCGGCCATCACCCTGGCCTCGCGATCCTGCTTCGGATCATCACCGAAGACGCGGATGTTGCGGGGCTCGGGGAGGGGCGTGCCGGTGATTCTCTCGATCACCTGAGTGGCCGCATCGCCGACCGTGAGGACACGGTGGGAAAAGTAGAAATTCCGATGATAGCCGACCGAGTAGGTGAGACTTCGATCGACCAAGGCGTCTATCAGAAATGGCACGGCATCGAATCCGATCTCAACGAGCTTGTCGGCCGGAGAGTCTTTCTCTTCACCGAAACTGAAGATCGAGCAGGAACCTGGCTGGGACCATTGGGCGCCGTCCTGATCGCGCAGTTGGAAGACGAGGTCCTTGATCTGCTCCTCTCGTGAGAGAGCTTCGAAAGGCTTCTCCTCGCGGGCCTTTGCGTGCGCCTTGTCCTCAAGGATCATGGTATCGAGTCGCTCAGCCATCTGCGCCGCCTGGTCGGCATACTTGCTCTTGGGGCAGAGCCGGACGATCTGGGTGAATAGGTCGAGAAGCTGTGGCCTGCTGTTGGTCGGGTAGTCGCAGGCAACAACAGCCCGCCACATCATGACATGCGCGAATTGTTCCTCCATGCGGTCGGCAAGGGTGAGATCGATTTCCTCGTCTCCGGCGGGGCCGAGGAGTTGGGGGAGCCTTGCCATGAGTTTTCTCGCTTCGGTGTTGAGTCCGCGTTGGTCGCACTCCATCGCGAGATGGAGGAGGGTCAGTGCCGGCGTCGACGGGGATCCACCGAAAGGACTACCCTGAACGAGTTCACGATCGTGGTCTCCCTCATCGTCGTTGCCAAGGTGCTCACCGAGCCATTTTTCAAAATCGAGTTTTTCGAATCCAACTCTCTCTGTTTCGTCCGTATCCGCCGGGGTCGGGGTGAATGTCAGGACCTGACGGTCGATGGTGGTGACTTCGAAGGGGGCGTCGGGTGCGGTCTCATCGCTCGGAGTGAGGAAGCCGAGCAGGTAGGTGTTCTGCTTCTTCCCGCCGCTCGAAAACCAATTCCCGGTAGCGACGCGAACCCACGGTCGATCTGCCATCGAGGGAAAATCCGCCGATTGATACCAGTCCCTGCACTCTTGGTAGGCTTTCTCCGGCAGCGGCTCCTGAGCGACTGCGGCATGGCTGGAAAGCCAGACGAGTGAGGCGAGCGGAATGCGAAGCAAGCGAGCCGAGGGGCGGAGGCAATGGAGGAAATCCTTCAGACTCATGCCCCACCATCGCGCGCCCCGGCAGGCGAGGGAAGACGAAAGCCCGGGGGTCGCAGAGCGTAGGGACGCCCGCGCGGGCAAAGAAAAAGCCGGGCAGCGTGTGCTGCCCGGCTTTGTGAGGTTCGGTGAAGCGGGCCGAAGACCGCTTCGAGGTGGCTTACATCATGCCGCCCATGCCGCCCATTCCACCCATGCCGCCGTGGTCGTGACCGTGGTCAGCACCGCCGGCTTCAGGCTCAGGGAGGTCGGTGATGACGCACTCGGTGGTCAGCAGGAGGCCGGCAATGGATGCGGCGTTCTGCAGAGCGGAGCGGGTGACCTTGGTTGGGTCAACCACACCGGAACCGATGAGGTCTTCGTAGGTGTCGGTCGCGACGTTGTAGCCTTCGGCACCATTCTTGACGCGTTCGACGATAAGCGCACCTTCGCGGCCTGCGTTCGCAGCAAGCTGGCGAAGAGGGGCTTCCACAGCGCGGGCGATGATGCCTGCACCGGTTTCTTCGTCACCTTCGAGGCCAAGGTCTCCGACATTGGCTTGAGCGCGGATGAGCGCGGTGCCACCGCCAGGAACGATGCCTTCTTCCACCGCTGCGCGGGTGGCGTGAAGGGCGTCTTCCACGCGGGCCTTCTTCTCCTTCATCTCGGTTTCGGTGGCAGCACCGACGTTGATGACGGCCACACCGCCAGCGAGCTTGGCGAGACGCTCCTGGAGCTTCTCACGGTCGTAGTCGCTCGAGGTTTCCTCGATCTGACGGCGGATCTGGTTCACGCGGCCAGTGATGGCTTCGCTGGTGCCAGCGCCTTCGACGATGGTGGTGTCTTCCTTGGTGATGGTGATGCGCTTGGCTTCGCCGAGGTCTTCGAGGCCGACGGAGTCGAGCTTGATGCCGAGGTCTTCGGTGATGACCTTGCCACCGGTGAGGATGGCGATGTCTTCGAGCATGGCCTTGCGGCGGTCGCCGAATCCAGGTGCCTTGACGGCGGCGATGTTGAGGATGCCGCGCAGCTTGTTCACCACGAGGGTGGCAAGGGCTTCACCTTCCACATCTTCAGCGATCACGAGGAGAGGACGGCTGGTCTTGGCCACTTTCTCAAGCAGCGGAAGCATGTCCTTCAGGTTCGAGATCTTCTTCTCGTGGATGAGGATGTAGGCGTTCTCGAGGTTCGTCTCCATGCTTTCGGCATCGGTCACGAAGTAAGGAGAAAGGTATCCCTTGTCGAACTGCATGCCTTCCACGACGTCGAGGGTGGTCTCGATGCCCTTGGCTTCTTCCACGGTGATGGTGCCGTCCTTGCCGACCTTGTCCATGGCTTCAGCGATGATGGTGCCGATTTCCTTGTCCCAGTTGGCGGAAACGGTGGCGACCTGGGCGATTTCCTTGGTGTCGGAAACCTGCTTCGAGATTCCGCGGAGTTGCTCCACGATCGCTTCGGTGGCCTTCATGATGCCGCGTTGGAGCGAGATCGGGTTGGCACCGGCGGTCACGTTGCGAAGACCTTCCTTGTAGATGGCTTCGGCAAGTACGGTAGCTGTCGTGGTTCCGTCGCCGGCGATGTCCGAGGTCTTGCTCGAGACTTCGCGGATGAGCTGGGCGCCCATGTTTTCGTATGGATCGTCGAGCTCGATTTCCTTGGCGACCGAGACACCGTCCTTGGTGATGGTCGGGGAACCGAACTTCTTGTCGAGGATCACGTTACGACCTGCTGGTCCCAGGGTGGCCTTGACGGCTTTGGCGAGTTTCTCGACGCCGCGAAGAAGGGCGTGACGAGCGTTTTCGTCGAATTGGAGTTGTTTAGCCATGATGTGTTGTCTTGTGAATGGTTGAATGGGGAGTGATCAGGAAACGATGCCGAGGATGTCGGATTCGGAAAGGATCATGAGTTCCTGTCCGTCGACGTTCACGTCGGTGCCGCCGTATTTTGAGATCAGGACCTTGTCGCCGACCTTGACGCTGAACTCGATGGTCTTGCCATCTTCGTCCTTGCCGCCGGTTCCGAGGCTGATGACTTCAGCTTCCTGTGGCTTCTCCTTGGCGGAGTCAGGAAGAACGATGCCGCCTGCGCTGATTTCTTCTGCGTCGAGACGCTTGACGAGCACACGTTGACCGAGTGGTTGGATGTTAGCCATGTTCTGTAGTTTGTGTTGTTGTTTGTTGGTTTGAGAATCCACCCCGCCGGAGCGGGGTGGAAAGAGGGGTTGATCAGTCGACGACTTCGGCGTCCACGACCTTGCCCTTGGCGGGCTTCGGCTCGGAGGACTCCTCGGACGCTTCCGGCTGGGCCTGCTGCACGTCGGGCATCGGGCCAGCTCCGCCAGCGGCGGCCTGGGCCTGCTGGGCGGCGTTGTAGAGTTCGGTCACCGCACCCTCGAGGGTCTCGGTGGTCGACTTGATCTGGTCGAGGTCGTCGCTCTTGAGCGCTTCCTTGACCGCATCGACCTTGCTCTGGATGCCGTCCTTGATTTCGGCAGGAGCTTCGGCAGGGAGTTCGGACAATTGCTTCTCGACCTGGAACACGAGGTTCTCGGCCTTGTTCTTGGTGTCCACGGCTTCGACACGCTTCTTGTCTTCGTCGGCGTGGGCTTCCGCTTCCTGCTTGGCCTTCTCGATTTCCTCATCGGACAGTCCCGAGGAACCTTGGATGGAGATCTTCTGTTCCTTGCCGGACTGCTTGTCCTTGGCGGAGACGTGAAGGATGCCGTTGGCGTCGATGTCGAAGGTGACTTCGATCTGAGGTTCACCGCGACGTGCGGCGGCGATGCCATCAAGGCGGAAGTTACCGAGCAACTTGTTGTCGTTGAACATCGGGCGTTCGCCTTGGCAAATGCGGATGTCCACCGCCGGTTGGTTGTCGGAAGCCGTCGAGAAGATCTGCGACTTCTTGGCCGGGATGGTGGTGTTGCGCTCGATCATCGGGGTGGCCCGTGAGCCTTCCGTTTCGATGGAAAGGCTGAGTGGGGTGACGTCGAGAAGGAGCACGTCCTTCACGTCGCCTTGCAGCACGCCGCCTTGGATGGAGGCACCGATGGCGACCACCTCGTCGGGGTTCACGCCGCGATGCGGTTCCTTCCCTGCGAGTTGCTGTGCGGTTTCGATCACCTTCGGCATGCGGGTCATGCCGCCGACGAGCACGAGTTCGTTGATCTCCGAGGAGCTGACACCGGCTTCCTTGAGGCAGTCGGTCACCGGCTTCTTGGTGCGTTCGAACAGGCTGTCGGTGAGTTGCTCGAGTTTCGAGCGGCTCAGCGAGAGCTGGATGTGCTTCGGTCCGCTTTGATCCGCGGTGATGAAGGGAAGGTTGATGTCGTAGCTCTGCGAGGACGAAAGGGCGATCTTCGCCTTCTCGGCTTCCTCTTTGATGCGCTGGAGCGCGTCGGGCTGGCCGGACAGGTCGATGCCTTGGTCGTTCTTGAACTCGTCGACGATCCACTTGATGAGCGTGTTGTCCCAGTCGTCACCACCCAGTTGGGTGTCACCGTCGGTTGCAAGCACTTCAAAGACGCCGTCACCGATCTCCAGGACGGAGATGTCGAAGGTGCCGCCGCCGAGGTCATACACGGCGATCTTCTCATCGGACTTCTTGTCGAGACCGTAGGCAAGCGCCGCTGCGGTGGGCTCATTGATGATGCGCTTCACTTCAAGGCCGGCGATTTCACCGGCAGCCTTGGTGGCGTTCCGCTGCGAGTCGTTGAAATAGGCGGGGACGGTGATGACGGCCGCCGTGATGGTTTCGCCCAGCTTGGACTCGGCGTCCGCCTTGAGCTTGCCGAGGACCATGGCCGCGATTTCCTGCGGCGAGTAGGTCTTGGTTTCACCGGCGTCCTCCACCTGAATGTGGGCATCGCCGTTGGAGGCTTCCACGATGGTGTAGGGCATGGCCTTGTCGGCTTCCGAAAGCTCGGAGAACTTGCGGCCGATCAGGCGCTTGGCGGAGAAGATGGTGTTCTTCGGATTGGTGACGGCCTGGCGCTTGGCGGCCTGACCGACGAGGCGTTCACCGGATTTGGTGAATGCGACAACAGAAGGAGTGGTGCGTGCACCCTCCGAGTTTTCGAGGACCACCGGCTCTCCGCCGTCCATGATGGCCATGCAGGAGTTCGTGGTGCCGAGGTCAATACCTAGAATTTTAGACATAAGATATAGGGGTTCGGTGTGTGTGATTGAGAGCCCGCTTGTCGGGCGCGTGATTGCCTACTCTTTCGCAGCTGCCGTGCCACCGATGGTTTGGGTTTCGTAAGGTGTTGAGGGTCATGGGTAAATGGAATATGGGCGGGTAGGACGGTGTCGTCAGGTGAGCCGGAATTTGGACAAGTTGTCGCAGCCAGGGGTGACAGCATGGCCGGGTTGTCATCCTTGTCGCACCTCGGGGCTGGGGCAGGTCCGATTGGCCGGACTGGGGGGAGGCGAGATCCTTTCAGTTTCCGGTTGCCAAGCTCAGATCGCCTAATTAGGGTGCGCGCCCTTCAAAGGGCAGGTGCCAGAGTGGTCGAATGGGCTCGCCTGGAAAGCGTGTGTGGCAGCAATGTCACCGAGGGTTCGAATCCCTCCCTGTCCGCCATTTTTTGAAGATCCGTGAGCCTCGAGCAATCAGGATGGCCGACCGCCCGGGCCTGCTTCAGAGCTTCTCTGGTGGGAATAGGGAACTTGACGCTTGCTCACGTGTGGATTCCGTAGATCTCAGGTCCTGAGCAGTGCCGATGATGCCCGTTTGGAAATCCCTGCTTGCGCGATCCCCTCGAGACCGGATCAATGTTTAGGTCATCATGAAGAACCATTTGATCACATCGACCGCCATCGCACTCATCAGCTTCGCACTTCCATCCTGCATCGTGGTGGAAGAGAACGGAAGTAGCTCATCGACTTCCGGCTCAACGAGCAATCAGCCCTCCGCGAGCCAGGCGGGGTTCACTCAGCCGCTGACGGCGACCAAGGGTTCGGGAAGTGTGACCATTCGGGAAGGGAGTCGAATGCTGGGCACCTGCCGCACCGCTTCTCCGAATGTCGAGGAGACGCGCTGGTGGAGCGAACAGGAGCAACTGGTGGTGAAGTCCCGGGGTAATCATGGACCGGCGACCGTGCAGTTGTTCGACAGCCGGACCGGCCGCGAGTTGGGTCGTGTCATGGCCTACGAGGCAGCCAATGGTCCTGCCTGGGCGCGCAGCATGGCCGAGTAGGCCGGTGATCTTGGTCCCCATGGAACGAGGTGGATGCCCACCTCGCCGATGGGACCGGCCGCTTGGGTCAGCTTCCCCGCAACTGTGTGGGTCAGGCGTCCTTCTTCGAGGTCCAGCGTGCCCACAGGAAATAGGGAACCAAGATGGCAGTCATGGCGGCTGCCTGCCACCAGAGGGCACTTTGTAGCGCTCCCTCCGAGCCGTCGCGGAGCTTGGCGAGGAGGAAGGAGAATGCCAGCGAGTAGCCTCCGTAGCCGAGGTTGAATGCGAGGCCTTTGACACTCAGCATGGTGGCCCGCTGGTCGGAGCTGGCTTCGCTGTGGAGGAATTTGCTCAAGGTGAAGCTGACGAACCCGAGCAGCGACATCACGATGATGGAGGGGATGAGCCCGAACCATGGCCATGCGGGAGCAAGGAGGAAGAGCGATGCGATGGTGCCGATGGCGGCGATGCCGAGCACCCCAAGCGGGCTGAGTCGGTGGTTCAGTCGTTTGGCAATGGCGGGGACGAACCAGTTCCCGACCGCGACGAGGGAACCGATGAATCCGAACGCCCAAGCCGGGATATCGATCAGTCGGTAGTATTCGCTGTTGATGGTGGCGAAGTTCCGGGTGACCGCGTCGATCAGCAATCCACCGATCAGGACGATGGCGATGCGCTTGGTCGTGAAGACATGGCGGGCGGTGCCGAGTGTCAGTCGGAAGGCTTTGCGGCAGCGTGAGAGGGAGTCGCCGATGTGCGGTTCGGTGACTTCTTCCAGACGCAGTGCCAGACCGAGGCAGACGAGTGACTGAAGGAACACCAGCGCCATGGGGAGACGATGGGCGAGGTCGATCGGGATGGCGGTGAGGCCGACCTTGGTCAGCCACGAGGGATCATAGAGGAGTCCACCGAGGGTCATGGCGATGAGGAAGCCGCCGGCCCGCCAGCGCATGGCGGTCGAGAGGACGTCATCCCAGAGGCTGTCACGGTTTTCTTCAGGGAGGGCATCATAGGCGATGGCCTCGTCGGCTCCACTGGCGGCGGCCTCGGAGGCGCCGGACAGGATGCGGTTGACCAGACACAGGCTGAAGAGGAGGGCCCCTCCACCCTTAGGCGCAAACAGGAGAAGCCCCATTTCGATGACCATCAGTGCCGCGGAGAGGACCAGCAGTTTCTTCCGTCCGAGCGTGTCTGCGAAGGCCCCGGATGGAACTTCTAGGAGGAAGATGGAGGCTGCCCAGGCGAAGTTGAGCAGCACGTATTGATCCAGCGTCAGCCCGAGGTCGGTGAAGAAGATGGCCAGAATGGGGTAATAGGCCCTGGCATTGTAAAGGGTCGTGAAGAGAACGAAGAGGCGCGGGTTGCGATGCTCGAAAGCGCCGCTTCGTTTGATCAGGGAGGACACGCGCGATCTATGCACCGGGAAGGGTCATCGGGCAAGATTGGCGTCGGTCCCCTCCGAATCTGGCCTTGGTGAGGCGGGCCAGGGTCGGATTTCGAACCCTTGGAGGCCCGTGAAAGATTCGCTGATGGGTTTTCGGCTTCAGGGCTTCAGTGGCCCCTCATCTGCTGGGCGGTGGAGTATATGAAAGTTTCAATCATCGGGCCGGGGTCGGTCGGCATGGCCCTCGCCTACACGTTGACGCTGCGACAACTGGCGGAAGAGATCGTGCTCGTCGGACGAGACCGAACGAAGGCCGAGGGGGAGGCGTTGGACCTGTCGCATGCTCAAGCGTTTCTTCAGGCTCCGGCCACCATTCGTGCGGGTGAGCTGGAGGATGTCGCAGCCAGTGACATTGTGGTGGTTTGTGCGTCCATTCCTGTGCCGGAGGGCATCACGGATCGGAATGCGATGGCCGAGGCCAACGCCCGCTTGATGCGGGAGATTCTCCCGCCGCTCGCCGAGATCGCCCCTCACTGCATGCTGCTGATGGTGAGCAATCCTGTCGACCCGCTGACCTCACTTGCCCTGGAGTTGACCGGGTTTCCACCGCAGCGGGTATTCGGGACCGGCACGCTGGTGGATTCGATCCGGTTCCGTGAGCTGCTTTCGAAAATGGTCGGCATTCATCCCGATGACATCCGGGCCTACATTCTGGGTGAGCATGGAGACCACCAGTTTCCGGCGATGAGTGTGGCTCAGGCGGGAGGAGAGAGAATTGAAGATTCAGCAGTCCACCGCGAGCTCTCCGCGAGGGCGAAGGGATTCGGCATCGAGGTGTTTCGAAAGAAGGGGAACACCTGTTATGCGATTGGTCTGGCGGCTGCCCACGTGGTGGAAGCCATCCTCCGTGATGAGCGCCGCACGCTGCCGTTGAGTGTGCGGATTGATGGATTCTTGGGCGTCGATGACGTTTGCATGAGCTTGCCGGTTGTTGTCGGCAGGACGGGGATCGTCCGATTGATTCATCCCAACCTCAATCAAGAGGAGGAGGTGGCCTTCCTCAAGGCAGCGGAAGTCGTGAGGGAGGTGACGAAGAGCCTTTGATCGGCTTCGGGTCGCTGCTCGGGGATTTCTCGGTCTAGGCTCTCGCCTTCCTCCGGGTCAGTTCCTCCCGGATCTCGGGGAGGATGGCGAGAGTGCTGAGGAAGATGAGGCTGGCCGAAGTCCACGCCACCCACGTCGGGGTGAGGAACTCGGCGGCGGTGAAGGCAATCAAGGGGGCGAACACGCCGCGGAGACCGGTGAGGAAGGTGTGGACGCTCATGTATTCGAGGACGCGCTCGCTGTCGGCGAAGCGGGTGACCCACAGGGTCCACAGGATGTTTCCGCCGGAGCGGGCCACGCCGTGGAGGCCGATGCCGATGCACAGGGAGAGCCAGTTTCCGCCGAGGAAGAAGATGAGGATGCCGGCGATGAAGAACACATTCACCAGCGCACGCACCGAGTAGAAGGGGAGGCGATCGAAGACGAACCCCCAGGGCACGACGCAGGCGATGAATACCACCATGGGTACTGTACTTGAAATGATGGCGACGTTCTCGGCATCCAGCCCGAAGCCATAGACCGGGTTACTGATGAACTCGACGAAGAGGGCCCAGCTGATGAGGTTGCCGAGACCGAAGACCATCCAGACTTTCAGTAGTTTGCGGAATGGAGCGTCGCCGCCGACGTGGCGGAAGGCATCGAACCATTTCAGCTGGATGGTCCGTCGCAGAACGACCGGTGCAACGGCGGTGACACATGCCGCCATGGCCAGGCAGGCTCCCGCGTAGGCCCAGAACAGTGGCGAGAAGGCGCCGTCGCGGGAGCTGATCCACGCGCCCACGCCCCACGCCACGAGTCCCGCGGCGCTGGCCCGCATCATGGCGGTGAAGGAGAAGAGTCGGCCGCGGGATTGGTCGGGGTAGTGCTTGCGATAGATCTGGGCGATCAGGGGGGTGCCCATGCCCAGAGCGGTGAAGGCGATGAAGCACCCCGAGAAGTAGCGGTTGCCATGTCCTTCCGAGAGCGCGGCCATGGCGAAGCCGTGAGCGGCGATCACCCAGATCAAGGCGGCGAGTCGGTTGACCGGTCGCCCGAGGCGTCGGGCGATCTGGACGATGAACAGGCTGAGCAGCAGGCCCACGCTGCCGGCGGAGATCATCGCCCCTTTCATGAGCGGCGACAGATCGAACACCCGGATGGCGATGAACAGGGCGAAGGTGCTCGCGGCGGTATCCACGAATCCGGCGGGCATCGCCCTGAGCAGCTCCAGTCGAAAGGTTTTTCCCCGCTGATTGAAATCTTCCTGACCGGGGATGGGCGATGGCATGGGGGCGGAGGATCAGCGCAGTGAGAGCCGATTGGAAATTGGAAAATCCCGATTTGGCGGGTTTGTGCGCTTCGGGCGGTGATTCGTTGAGATTCACGCGAATGGCGCGTCGTGTGCCTTTCGATGGGGTGGACGGTGGAATTTGGCGGAATTACGCTAAAAAATGTCGATTAATTGAGAGATGAGGTCGCTTTGATCCGAATATGGGGGCACTTCCTGCTTGTCCCCTCCGGGGGTTGGGGGGATTCATAGACCACGATGACACGCAAGCCCGACGCCCCTCTTTTGCTGCCCCGGCTCTCGCTGATGATGTTCCTGGAGTTTTTCATCTGGGGAGCATGGTTTGTGACCATCGGGGTCTATCTGAGGCAGGGGGTCGACTTTTCCGCGGGCATCGGCACGGCCTATTCCGTTGGTCCGATCGCGGCGATCATTGCTCCGGTGTTCCTCGGCTTGCTGGCGGACCGTTTTCTTCCAACCCAGGTGGTGCTGGGGATCCTGCACCTGATCGGCGGGGGCATCATGTTGATGGTTCCCTGGTCGATCCAGCAGGAGCTGGGTGGCCGTGAGGGGCTCTTCTTCTGGGTACTGCTGGGTTACATGCTCTGCTACATGCCGACGCTTGGTCTGACGAACACGCTGGCGATGCGAAACATCGAGGACTCGGAGAAGCAGTTCCCGGTGATCCGGGTGTTCGGGACCATCGGCTGGATTGCAGCGGGTTTCCTGGTGGGAACCATCCTGAAGGCGGATGCCACGGCCCTGCCGCTGCAGATTGCCGCTGGATCGAGTTTCGTGCTCGGGGTGTTTTCATTTTTCCTGCCGAACACGCCGCCGGTGAGCCGCGGCAAGAAGCCTTCGCTGGTTCAGGCGCTGGGACTTGAGTCGCTCGGGATGTTGAAGGATCTGAACTTCCTCGTCTTCGCGCTGGCGTCCCTGCTGATCTGCATTCCGCTCCAGGCCTACTATGCCTATGCGGCGACCTTCATCACGGACGCTGGATTCGGTTCCGCCGCGGGCACCATGTTCTGGGGGCAGATCTCCGAGATCTTCTTCATGTTGATCATTCCGTTGCTGTTCGCGCGATTGGGGGTGAAGTGGATGCTGGCGATCGGGATGGCCTGTTGGGTCCTGCGCTACGCCCTCTTCGCGGTCGCGGCGCCCGATTCGGTCAAGTGGATGATCTTCACGGGCATCCTCCTGCACGGGATCTGCTACGACTTCTTCTTCGTCACCGGGCAGATCTACACGGACAAGAAAGCGCCTGAGGCGATCCGCGGGCAGGCGCAGGGGTTTCTTGTCGTGCTGACGCAGGGCATCGGCATGTATCTCGGTGCGAAGCTCAACGACGTGTTCTTCACGCAGAAACTGGCCGGGGCGACCGGTGCCGATGCCTTGGCCAAGTGGCCGGCCTTCTGGTGGATTCCGGCCATGATGGCGGGTGGAATCCTCCTCGTTTTCCTCGCGGTCTTCCGGGACCGGATGAAGCCATCCGTGGATGAAACCCTGGAAGAAGCAGCTCAAACACCTGAAGTGATCCAATGAATCAACTGACCCGACGCCAAACACTGAAGGGCCTCGCCGCCTTTGCCACTGTCCAGATCGTTCCCAGTCGTGTGCTGGGCCTCAACGGTCAGACACCTCCCTCGGAAGAACTCACCCGGGGCATCATCGGCTGCGGCGGGATCTGCAGCGCCCACCTGGCAATGCCGGGACGTCTGCTCGCGTTGTGCGATGTGGATTCCAAGCACCTTGCCAATCGCATGACCCAGACGGGTGGTGAATCGAAGGGCATCACGGGCTACTCGGACTGGCGCGAACTGGTCGCGCGGGATGATATCGACATCGTCCATGTGGCGACTCCTCCGCACTGGCACGCGATCCAGGGGATCGAGGCCATGAAGGCGGGGAAGGATGTTTGGGGCGAGAAGCCGATGAGCCGGACGATCGGAGAGGGTGCCGAGATGGTGAAGGCCGCAGCGAAGTATGAACGGATGTTCCGGGTGAATACCTGGTTCCGCTTCAAGAGCGGCTTCTACGGCATGAGCGCACCGGTCCAGATGATGAAGAAGGCGGCGATGCACGATCTGATCGGCTGGCCGATCAAGGTGACGCTTTCCGCCACCACGGGCTTCAACTGGAAGTTCAACTGGGTGGGGAAACCGGGGCTCAAGGAGCAACCGGTGCCGCCTGAGCTCGACTATGACATGTGGCTCGGCCCTGCGCCGAAGAAACCTTACCACCCGCACCGCGTGCACCAGACCTTCCGCGGCTACTGGGACTACGATGGTGGGGGACTTGGTGACATGGGCCAGCACTATCTGGATCCGGTTCAGTACATTCTCGGCAAGGATGACACGTCGCCGATCTCGGTGGAGATCGATGCCGATCCTCAGGACAAGGAAGCGGTCGGTACATGGCGGCGGATCACCTTCACCTATGCGGACGGCTGCAAGATCGTGCTCGATGGGGAGAACCGGGACAAGGAAGCTGCCTTCATGGAAGGGCCGAAGGGCAAGATCTTCCGCCGGATGAAGTCGGATGTGCCTGACCTCTTGAAAAAGATCAAGGAGCTGCCGGATCCCGAGCCGATGATCACCGACTTCCACGAAAGCGTGCGGACGCGCAAGAAGTTCGCGCTCAACGAGGTGAACGGGTTCTGGTCGTGCACCATGGTGAACATGGGCAAGATCGCCCACCGTCTGAACAAGAACCTGAAGTTCGATCCCAAGACGCTCACCTTTGACGACCCGGAAGCGACGGCGCTGGTCAATCAGCCGATGCGCGGACCTTGGAAAATCGAGTATTAACTGACGCTTTCCGCGTAGCGGAGACTTGTCGAAGGGCTGGTTTCGGTCCAGCCTCCGCGGCCTAGGCCCATGGACCCTGAAGAGCGCGACGAGAGCCAAGCCACCGAGCCAGCCGGGATTGAAATCCGGGTGATCGGTGGAGGTGCGCCTCAGGGGTGGGTTCAGGTCGAACCGGAAGAAGAGGTGGTCCGGCTTGAGAACAAGGTGACCCCTCAGGTGAAGAGGACCCTCGAGGATGTCGGCCCGGCCGGTCCGGAACCCGAGCGACGCCGGCGTGGGAAGAAGATGAGCAATCGGCACCTGACGCTGGCGATGGCGGGAGGTGTCGGAGTGTTGATTCTCCTCAGTGTGGTGGTCGCGATGCAGAACCGCAATGATGGAGCTCCGGGCGAGGCGGCTCCCTACGAAGGCGTGGCGGTGGAACGGGACGGTGAGATTTCCGGGCTTGGACAGCTTTCGGCGAACACCCAGCACTATCTGGGCAAGGCCCGGGAGAAGCTCCGACGTTACCTCGCGGCCACGGAGGTGGCCGATGCCCTGCCGGTGATTCGCGACCAAGGGCGATGGGTGGAAGTGCTCAAGCAGCGTTGGGAGCCGCTTCGGATGCAAGACGCGGAGGTGGATCGACTTCAGCTGGCTTTCGCAGAAGCGGGCGACCGGGCATGGTTTTCGCTGAATGGCGAGGACGACGAGGGACGGAAAGTGAATCTGATATTCGTGCCGAAGGGTGATGAGGTGGAACTGGACTGGGCCGCTTCGTTCGGTGTCGGTGATGTGCCATTCGGCGAGCTGGATCGTATCGAACCTTCAAGCGAGGTGGTGATGCGGGTGGTGGTCGAGGCGGACCATTATTACACGTCGAGCATCGATGATGATCGCTACCGGTGTTTCAAGCTGACTCCGCAGTTCGATGAGGACTGGGTGTGGGGCTACGCCGAGATCGGTTCTCCCGTGGCGGCGCAGCTCGAGACCGTGCTGCGGGAGGACTCGATGATCCTCGAGGACAGGAAGGATGTGAGTTTGATCCTGCGGCTTCGCAAGACGCCGGAAACGGGGCGCAGGCAGTTGATCATCGAGGACGTGGTCGCCGAGAACTGGGTCCAGTGGGACGGAGAGCGATGAGTCAGGGATGGTTTCATTGCGGGCGCTGTGGCGGGCTGTTTCAGGACGCTCCGGATCAACTGTGTCCGGAATGCGGCGGGCAGCCGGTCGTGGACCCGTCGGAATTTGCCTTCGTACAGGCCGGGAAGTTGGCGAGCCGGATCCGTGAGGAACGACCCGGGTCGGCACCGGTATCGAGTGCCGGGCTGGACAGGTCGCGGACGAGCACGAAGTCGAAGGGGGTCGCGGTCTTTGTGACGGTGTGGGTGGTCTTTCTGGCAATGGTGGTCGGTCTGGTCGCTTGGATGCGGTCGGGCGGTGAGGTTCGTGAGGTCGACGGGGACAAGACCTTTGCAGAACAGCGGGAGGAGGGGCAGTTTTTGACGGAGGCTTACGGCGAGTGCTACTCCAACCTGATGGAGTTCCTCGATGCGGGTGTGCCCGAGGCGCGCTCAGCTTTCGTTCTCGACCCGGTGACAACGGTGGGGCTGATGGCGAGGGCCACCGAGCGAGTGCCGGTTCTGGAGGGTGAGGAGAGACCAAGGATGCTTTTCTTCGACCGCTTCGAGTCACCGGCGGGGCCCGCGATGGAGAGTGCTTGGGAGATGCCTGGCGGCGAGCGGGTGGAAGCCGTGTTCGTGCAGGATGAGGAGAAGGAGTGGAAGATCGACTGGCAGAACCTCAGCCGCTACTCCGCGGAGCCATGGAGCTTGTTTCTTTCAGGTACGGGACCCGACGTAGGTGAGTTCCGCGTCCTTGCCCGGCGGCGGGCGAATTCAACCGGGGGCCGGGGGGATGTTTCCCGTCTGATGCTGCTGGAACCGCGGCTGTGGACTCCGGGTAAGCCGGGTCTCAGTTCGCCGGAAGTTCGTGTGGACCCCGGATCGGAGATCGGACAGCAGCTCAAGGCGGCCTTCGCGATGCGGGAGGAGGGAGTCGGTGGCTTCGGCACCCGCATGATCGAGAAGGATCCGAAGGGGATGATCCGGCTCAGGGTGGTTCTGCGGCGCAGCGCCGAGAAGGACGAACACGGCGAATGGGGATTCGAAATCGACAAGCTGCTGGCCTGTCACTGGATGTCCTTTGACGAGCTGGGTCTGCCCGACGACGAGTAGCGCCCTCAGCCCAATCCGCGGCGCATGGCGGCTTCCGGGGTGGTGTCGGGGAACCAGAGGTTGAAGGCCTTGACGCCTTGGTGAAGGAGCATGTCCTTGCCGTTGGCGGTTTGTGCTCCCGCCTGTCCGGCAGCGATCAGGAAGGGGGTGAGAGGGGGCTGGTAGATGGTGTCGAACACCGCCTGACCGCTGCGGAAACAAGCGGGGTCGAGGGGGGATGGGTCCCCGTCCTTGAGTCCGAGCGAGCTGGTGTTGACGAGCAGGTCGCAGTCGTGGGCCAGCCCGGCCAGGGAGGCATCATCGAGCGCGCGGATCTGGACTTCGGTGGCACCACCCTGGAGACGGGCGGCGAGTTCCTCGATCTTCGAGACTGTGCGGTTCGCCAGCACCAACTTGCGGGCACCGGCGAGCACGCAGTGGGCCGCGATGGCGCCACCGGCTCCGCCACCGGCTCCGGCGATGAGGATGGCTCTATCCTTCAATTCAAAGCCGAGGGCCTCGCGGACGGCCTGTTCGAATCCATAGCCATCGGTGTTGCTGCCGCGAATGGCGTCCTCATCGAACCGGACGGTGTTGACGGCTCCAAGCATCTTCGCGGCTTCATCGATCTCGTCGCATGCGGCCAGCGCATCAAACTTGTGCGGCACGGTGACATTGGTGCCGACGAAGCCCAGCGCGCGCATTCTGGCGAAGGCTTCGCGGACTTGCCCGGGTTCGATGTCGATGGCCACGTAGCGGGCGTCGATCCCGGCCTCATCGAGTGCCGGCTGGTGCATCCGCGGGGAGGCGGAATGCTTCACCGGGTGTCCGATCACGGCCAGCTTCGCAGGCTTCTTCCCTCCCGCGTCCAACAGGTCGCGGGAGGTGAGGTCGTCGATGGTGTGAACCGTCATGGTTGGCCGTCGGGATGATCGCGCTGTTAGAGTTGTTTGGCGAAGGCCTCGACGCGGTCGGCGGAAGTTTTCTGGCCGAGCAGCGCGAGAATGTCTCCGAGGTCGGGTCCTCCGCCTTTCCCGGAAAGGGCGACGCGGGTGGGGAACATGAGCTGGCCGGGCTTGGCTCCATTGGCTTTGGCGGTGTCGCCGATGGCGGCCTTGGCGGTGTCCGCCGACCAGTCGGAGGTCTCGCGAAAGGCACCGGCGAGGGCTTCGAGGAGGGCTTTGGCCGCATCGTTCTTGCGGACTTTCTCGAGCACGTCGGGCTGAGTTTCGATCTCATCGACGAGCAGGAAATCGAGGGCGGCGGGCACTTCGGAGAGGAGTCTGACCTTTTCCTGAACCGCGGCGGCTGCGGCCGGGTAACGTTCGTCGATGGGGAGGCCGGCGGACGCGACGAAGGGTCGGGCTGCGTCGGCGAAAGCCCCGGCGTCGAGCTTGAGAAGGTGCTGTTGGTTGAGCCAGGCGCACTTCTCGGCATCGAAGCGGGCGGGCGCCCGGTTGACCTTCTCAAGGGAGAAGCGCTCGATCAGTTCGGCGGGTGAGAACACCTCTTCCTCGGACTTGGGCGACCAACCGAGGAGGGCGAGGAAGTTGAAGGTGGCGTCCGGCAGGAACCCCTGGGTCTGGTAGTCCCCGATGGCGGCGCCTTCGTCGCGTTTGGACATCTTTGAGCCGTCTCCATTGAGGATGAGGGGGATGTGGGCGTATTGCGGGGCGTCCACGCCGAAGGCTTCGAAGAGTTGAAGATGCTTCGGGGTGTTCATCAGGTGGTCTTCGCCGCGGATCACGTGGGTGATCTTCATTTCGAGGTCATCGACGACATTGACGAAGTGGAAGACGTAGCTGCCATCGGAGCGTCGAACGACCATGTCGGGTGTGTTGTCGACGTTCGTGTAGTCGATGGTGACTTCGCCGCAGACGAGGTCGTGCATGGTGATCGGCTTGCGTTCGAAGCGGAACCTCCAGGCTCCGTCGTCCTCGTACACGCGGCCCTTCTCGCGAAGCACTTCGAACCAACGGTCGTAGATGCTGCTGCGCTCCGATTGGTTGTAGGGGCCGAACTCGCCGCCCTTGGATTCGCCTTCGTCCCAGTCGAGGCCGAGCCAGCGCATGCCGTCGAAGATGGCGGCCCGGGCTTCCTCGGTATTGCGTGCCTGATCCGTGTCTTCGACACGGAGGACGAACTGGCCGCCACTCTGTTTGGCGAACAGGTAGTTGAAGAGGGCGGTGCGCGCGCCACCGACGTGGAGGTATCCGGTCGGGGACGGGGCGAAGCGGGTGCGGATCTGCATGGGCGGAAGGACGAAGGAAGAGCGGGCGGCTGACAAGGGGGAATTTGGGTGAGCTGCAATGTCGGATTGCGCGGGGGTGATGGATGGCGCAGGGTGCCTCAAGGAGTGCGTAGGAAAATTGAAACACGTGGCAGTGTGGTGCTGGGTGGTGCGGTGGCACTGGCGGCGGCCGGGGTGTTGCGTGTGGATGGCGTGCTGCTGACGCTCGGGGTGGCGGCTGCGGGCTGGGTGGGTTTCTCGGCCTTGTTTGCGGTCTGGAATCTGCGGAGGCTGAGGGTGGAGGTCGAGGGCCCCCGCGTGGTGCGTGCGGGTGAGAGCTATCGCTTGCAGGTGACTTTGCGGAATGAGCGGCGGTTTTTCGATGCCGTGGGCGTGCAGCTGCAGATTCGCGGGCCGGGTGGACTGGAAGCGCGGATGGAGGTGCCCTGGGTGGTCGCGGGAGGCCAGGCTGGCGGTGAGATTCGTGTGTCGTCGGACGGGCGCGGCGATGGCAAGGTGCTCGAATATCAGATGATCTCGGTTTTCCCGTGGGGTCTGGTGAGGGCGGGGCTGGATGGGGAGGTGGGTCACGCCCTGACGGTGCTCCCCCGGCCGATCGTGCCGGTGGAGTTGCTGGAGGGGGGCGCCGATGAGGAGAAGGATGGCCTTTTCGATCCGCTGCACCGCGAGAGTTCCGGGATGCCGCGGGGGATGCGTGAATTCCGTGCCGGAGACCGGATGCGGGATGTGTCGTGGCCGGCGAGCCTGCGGGCGGTGGCGCGTGGCACCGGTCTGGTGGTTCGTGAGTGGGATCCACCGGGCATGAGACCGAGGCAGGTGACACTGGTGTTTCACTCGTATGCGGCAGACGGCATGTTGATTCGGCCCGATCGCTTTGAGCGGGCGATTTCGCTGGCCTGGGGAGCGATGGGCCACCTTCAGGCGGCGGGGGTGGAAGTCCGGTTTCTATCGGATTTTTCGGCGTGGGTTCCGGCGGTGATCCGGAGTCGTCGTGAGCTGGGTCGGCTGGGAGATCGGTTGGCGGGATGCCAGCGGGAGGCGGCAACCGAGCGTCACGAGTTGGAAGCGAGGCTGGATGAATGCGACGGTGAGGTGTGGGTGATGTCCGACATGCCGCTGGTGTCGTGGAGCAGCGTGGTCGAGTCCCGGTCGCAGGTCCGGGTGATCGATGTGACGCGTTTCGAGCAGGGGCGGCGCCTGGCATTGGGAGGGAGGGTGCATGCGTAGCGCGGCATTGGTTCTTTCGGTGGTCGCGGCCTACGGACTTCTCCGGGGATTTCCGGAGGGTTGGCATGGCGGCTTGAGGTCGGCACTGGCGGTGGTGGTGCTCGGTCTGGGCGTCCTGACCTGGCGGCGTCGGCCTGAGCGGACTGATCCGGTGCTGGCTTCACCGACCGCGATTCGGCTGACAAGTTTCCTCGGTCTCGGGGTCGGGGTCCTGGCATTGGAACTGATGCTGTGGGGGGTGTTCGGTGCCATGCCGACGCGACTTGAAGCCGTGGCGGAGCGTTTCGATGCGTGGTTGAGGCCGGGTGGGGCAGCGCGGGTCGAGGAGTCGGAGGCAGGTGGCGGGTCTGCGCGGGGAGGTCACTGGTTGATCAACAACACGCGCATGCGGCCGCTGCCGGAGCGGACGAATCTGAAGCCGGGCAATCGGCCGGAGGTGTTCGTGCAGCCCTTGGAGCGTGCGTCGGATTTGATCGAGCGGCAGTTGTATGTCCATGCCTTCGGTCTGAGTGAATTCCGGGATGGAGCGTGGAGGATCGGTTCTGCGGAGAGCTGGGAAATTCCTGCCGGGCCGGACGGATGGGCGGAGTTTGGAGAAGACTCGCAGCAGGAGGAGATCGTCTGCCGGATGTATCATGGCTATCAGGAGAACGGTGAGAACCTGGTGCTGGGCCTTCAGGGTCTGGAGGCCGCGAAGGTGGATCAGGTCACGGAAGTGGATCGTGGGATGCACCTTTTGCAGGGACTTGAGGAAGGGGAGGACGGTTATCGCTATGATTCCCGGTCCCGGCCGACCCTGCTGGACGATCTGGTGGGAATGGAGGTTTCGATTCCGGACGAGGTGCCGTCTCGGCTCATGGAAATGCCGGACGGGGCACTGGGCTTCCGGCTCGCGGATCTCGCCCGGGTGGTGCAGGGCGAGGGGAGCCCGGTCGAGCGGTTGCTGAGGATCCGCAACCATCTGCGGACCACACTCGATTACTCCCTTGTCACGGAGAACCCCAATGACCGGGATCCCTTGGAGAACTTCCTTTTCTACGAACAGCGGGGTCACTGTGAGTTCTTCGCCACGGCGGGCGCCCTGCTGGCCCGTGCGGCGGGGATTCCCTCACGGGTTTGCTACGGATGGACCGGCGGGACCTACTACGAAACCAGTGGATACTTCGTATTCCGGACCAATGAGGCGCATGCGTGGACGGAGGTCCTGCTGGAAGGGTGGGGCTGGGTGGTGCTGGACCCGACACCAGCCGACGGATTGGCGGCTGCGGTTCCCCGGGTGGCTGATGAGGATGAACGACCTCCGGGATTCGACCATGTGTCGGACGACGGGGAGGAAACGGTGGACGGCCTGCGGATTTGGGCACCCCTTGCTCTGTTGGCCATCGGATTGCCCTTGCTGTGCGGTCTGGTGCTGCGCTCCTTCCGTCGACAGGTGCGCGCCGGAGACCAGGTGCGTCGGCGAGGTTCCCGGTCGTCAGGTTATGTGAAGGCGTTCCTGGCTGCCTGCCGAGGTCAGGGTGTGGCGACTCCGCGAGGGGCGACGCTTCGGGCCATCGGTGACAAGCTGGAGGAGCCTCCGGGGTTCCTGGATGCACTGCTGGACTATCACTACGGCACTTCCTATGAAGGCCATGAGCGGGACCGGTCCGTGGAGTCCTCGCTCGAGAAGCAGATCCGCTCGTGGGCGGCGGAACGGCGCTAGGTGGTTCTCAGCGGCTGGCGCCGCCCTGCTTCTGGTACTGGGCGTCCCGTAGCTTGCGGAGATACTCGAGGTATTTCCGCTTGGCTTCGAAGTCCGATCCATCGGCGGCTACGGTCGGCTGATGGCCGTATTTCTTCCACGGGCCGTATGGGACCTGAGCGGCCTCGACAAAGCGCCAGTGGCATTTTTCCCCCGACTGCAGGCCGAGGTAGTCGCGGACGGAAGGGGAGATGTCGATGGCCGCCGATTGGTTGGAGCGGTTCTTCGGCGGGCTGTTGCCGAAGACGTAGTGCCAGTCATCGGTGACCCAGGGTCCGCAGTCTTCCCACTGGGCGTAGCAGCTACGGCCTCCATGGTAGATCTGGACCCACTGGCCCTTGAGGCTGGTCCTGCCGGGGCGGGGATTCACACGCTTGAACCAGGGGATCACCCGCGAGGCCTCCGGCTTGTGCGAGCGGTAGGTGCGGACGTCGTTGTAGGGCAGCGCGATGTAGAATGGATTCAGCTTGGGGATGAATGCCTTCGGCCGGAAATCGGAGTTGCGATGGTCGGCGATCCGGTTCGCCGGCTTAGGGTCATCGTAGCCCCCGAAGTTCTCCATCCAGTTCTGGTCCCAGGAGGACTTGCAGTTTGGAGTGGGGTTATTCTGCGTCGGTTGTTCCCCGACCCAGAAGACCGTTGCGGTGATGTTCTGGCGCCACGGGTAGAGCTGGGCGGGACGCTTGGTTGGCTGGGGTTGGATGGGCTGACGACTGGTCGGGATGACCACCCGTGGAAGCGTGGCCGAACTCGAGGTGGTCTGGCCACACACCGGTGAGCACGCGGCAATCGCGATGCTGATCAGGGGGATCGAGTAGAGTCTGCGCATGATGGGTTAATCAGAAGCGGCGGAGGATGGTGTCTCTTTGTAGCCGTTCGTCAATGCCCGGGTAGTCTAGCGTATGGTGCAAGCCCCTCGATTCGTGTCGCCGGATCGCGCAATCGACGATCAGTGAGGCGACTGCAACGAGGTTTCTCAGCTCGAGGATGTCGGCATTCACCCGGTGGCCCCAGTAGAAGTCGCGGACCTCTTTTCTCAGGTTCCGGAGCCGGGTTCCGGCACGGCGCAGGCGGTTGTCGGTGCGGACGATGGAGACGTAGTCCCACATGAGGCGCCGGAGTTCGTCCCAATTGTGGTAAATGATGACCTGCTCGTCGGGGGGGGTGGTGTCGCCGTGCTCCCACGCGGGGATCTGAGGTGCGGTGGGGGCGTCGCGTTCCGGGCGGTAGGTCTTCAGCATGCGCTCGAGGGCCCGTCGCGCGGTGGCATTGGCTTCGAGAAGTGAGTTGGAAGCGAGGCGGTTGGCGCCGTGGAGACCGGTGCAGGCGACCTCGCCGACGGCGAAGAGCCCGCGGATGCTGGTCTTCCCATCGACATCGGTGGCGACGCCGCCGCACTGGTAGTGGGCGGCAGGAACGACCGGGATGGGTTGGGTTTCGGCGTCGAGGCCGAAGCTGCGGAGCTTTTCGTAGATGAAGGGGAAGCGCTCCCGCATGAAGCCGGCGGGCTTGTGGGTGGCATCGAGATACACGCAAGCCGCTCCGGTTTTCTTGATCTCGCGGTCGATCGCGCGGGCGACGATGTCCCGGGGGGCGAGTGAGCCGCGTGGATCCGCCTTTTTGACGAAGTCCTCGCCCTTGTCATTGATGAGGATGGCTCCCTCTCCGCGGACGGCCTCGGAGACGAGGAAGGAACGGGCTTCGGGTCCGGTTGCGGCGGGGTTGTAGAGGCAGGTGGGGTGGAACTGGATGAATTCCATGTTGGCGATGTTGGCACCGGCCCGCCAGGCCATGGCCACGCCGTCGCCGGTCGAGGAGTCGGGATTGGTGGTGTAGAGATACACCTTTCCGCAGCCGCCGGTGGCGAGCACGATGCGGTCGCTGCGGAAAATGTGGACCTCGCCGGTTTCCTTTTCCAACACATAGGCACCGATGACCCGGTCTTCGGTCACGCTGCCGAGCTTGCCGGTGGTGATGAGATCGATGGTGAAATGATTTTCGAGAATCCGGATATTCTTGGTCCTTCTGGCGGCCTCCACCAGTGAGGTGGCGATTTCGTGCCCTGTGGTGTCGCGTGCATGGAGGATGCGGCGGTGGCTGTGGCCCCCTTCCTTGCCGAGGGCGTAGCGGTCGCCTTCGCGGTCGAAATCGGTGCCGTGGGCCACGAGGTCGTCAATGGTTTCGGCACCTTCCCGGATGAGCGTGCGCACGACCTCCTCGTTGCACAGGCCGGCTCCGGCATCGAGGGTGTCGGCGACGTGGGATTCGATCGAGTCGCCGTCGTCGCGCAGGCCGTCGGGGAGGACCGAGGCGATTCCGCCCTGGGCCCAGTTGGTATTCGAATCAAGGGCGTCGCCCTTCGTGATCAGGGTGACGGTGCCATGCTCGGCAGCTCGCAGGGCAAACGACAGGCCGGCGAGGCCCGAGCCAATGACAAGGAAATCGGATTGCATGAAAGAGGGATGGGTTAGGGCCTCGCTGGGATGCCCTGGTTGTCGATCAGGCGGACCTTGTCGTAGAACACGGCGGTCGCAAGAAGACTGGGGCGGGTGAGGTCGGAAACGGGTTGCAGGGATTCGGCATCGACCAGCTGGAGGTAGTCGATGCGGTTGAGTGGGGACTCGATGCCCGATTGGGCGGTGCGCAGGATTGCCTCGATGCTGTCCGCCTCGGAGGCGCTGAACAAGGCCCGGTGGATCCGGGGGGCGTCGGCGCGTTGCGGCGGGGTGAGCCGGACGTTGCGGGATGACATGGCGAGTCCGTCGGGCTCGCGATGGGTCGGGTGGCCGATGATTTCCACCGGCACATCCAGATCGCGGACCATGCGTCGGATGATGGCGAGTTGCTGGAAGTCCTTTTCTCCAAACACGGCGTGATCCGGTTGGAGGAGGTTGAACAGCTTGAGGACGACCGTGCAGACGCCATCGAAGTGTCCGGGGCGCGTGGCTCCGCAGAGGGTGGTGGAAAGCGAGGTCTCGAGGACTTTGGTGGAGCGGTCCGGATGATACATGGATCCCGCATCCGGAACGAAGACGAGGTCGACGCCTTCGCGGCGGCAGGCAGCAAGGTCATCTTCCAAAGGGCGTGGGTAGGCGTCGAGGTCGTCGGCGCGGTCGAACTGGATGGGGTTGACGAAAATCGAGACGGCCACGCACCCATCGGGGCCTGCCACCGTGCGGGCCTGGCGGATGAGGGCGAGATGACCCTCGTGAAGTGCCCCCATGGTCGGAACCAGCACACGCGGTTTGTGATCGGAGCGACGGAGCTCATGGGGATGCGTGATGACGCGCATGGGCGCGAGGATTCGTCAGGAATCGGCCGGCGGCAAGGGTGGAGGGCGTCGTGCGGACGGGAAACTGCAGCCCGAAGTGTGAAGAAGGGCGGCGTTGACGGGTCCCGAAAATACGTTCACGGTCCCCCCAACCCCCACCCGGGAAACCATCCAATTCATGAGAATTATCCGTCGAATCACCGCTCTCGTTCTGGCACTGGGCCTCCTTGGCACCGCTGCTGCGCAGGAAGGCAAACTGAAGATTGCCACCGTGGACATGCAGAATCTGTTCAAGGAGTACCATCGCACCAACGATGCCCAGAAGCAGATCAACGTGGAGCGTGCCCGCATCCAGAAGGAGAACAACGAGCGTCTTGCCCGCATCCGTGAGCTGGACACCGACCTTCAGAACATGCGCAAGCAACTCGATGACCCTTCGATTTCCGACTCGAAGAAGCAGGAGGTTTACCGTGACTGGCAGATGAAGCAGAACGAAGGCATCGCCCTCGATCGTGAGCGTCGCGAGTTCCTCCAGCGCCGCAACCAGGCTCTGAACGAGAAGATGGTGCAGCGCATGAAGGGAATCCTCGAAGAGATCCGCAAGCTGGTGGAAGAGCAGGCGAAGAAAGAGGACTACGACTACGTGTTCGACAAATCCGGCCTGAGCACTTCCCAGGTTCCCTTCCTTCTCTACACCAAGGACGCAACCGACATCACGGCTGTGCTTCTGGAAGACCTGAACAAGGATGCTCCAGCCGAGCCTGCTGGTGAAGAAGCGGCTGCCCCGGAGGCACCGGCTGAAGGCGGAGAGTGATCCCCATTCCATTGTGGCTCTGACCCTTTCCGAGCTCGCCCGACAGGTTGATGGTGACATCATCCGGGGCGAGCTTTCTCATGTCGTCGATGGCGTGGCTTCGCTGGATGAAGCTTCTGCCTCAGAGGTGTCTTTTCTGGGCAACGAGAAGTACAAGCAGCAGTTTCTCGAGACGGCTGCAGGTGTGGTAATCGTGCCCCGTGGCGTGGAAGCCGGCCCGGCTGAAGGGGTCGCGCTGATTGCCGCGGACAACCCCTCTTACGCCTTTGGGCTGGCGGTGAAATATTTCACCTCGGCCTTTGCCCGGAAGTTCGTCCCCGGCATCCATCCCCGGGCTGTGGTCGACGAGTCGGCCAAGCTGGACCCTGCCAAGGTGCGGGTGCATGCCGGCGCGGTCGTGATGGCCGGCGCGGTGATCGGAGATGGCTCGGAGATCGGGCCGAATGCGGTCGTGGGCGAGCAGGTGGAGATCGGTGAGGATTGCCTCCTGCTGGCGAACGTGTCGATCCGTGAGCGCTGCATTCTCGGCGACCGGGTGATTCTGCAGCCCGGTGCGGTGGTGGGTTCGGACGGCTATGGTTTTGAGATGGTCGACGGCCGACATCAGAAGATCGACCAGATCGGCATTGTGGTGGTCGAGGACGACGTCGAGATCGGGGCCAACACGACGATCGATCGTGCCCGTTTTGGTCGGACGGTGATCGGGAAGGGCTCGAAAATCGACAACTTGGTTCAGATCGCTCACAACGTGCAGCTGGGAGAGCACAACCTGGTGGTTTCCCAAAGCGGACTCGCGGGCAGCTGTCGCACTGGTCAATACGTGACCATTGCAGCCCAGAGCGGGATTGCCGGCCACGTCACGGTCGGTGACAAGGCGTTGTTGGCGGGTCGGACCGGTGTCAGCGCGAGCATCGAGGGAGGCAAGATGTATGGCGGTGCACCGGCCCAGCCATTCGCCATGGAGCAGAAGCAGAAAGCGGCCCTGCGTCGTCTGCCTGAGCTGCTCAAACGCGTGAAGCAGCTGGAGAAGGGCGGAGAGTGAGCCGTGGAGCTGCGGGGGCCAGGGGGGCATCCCGTGCGCCGTCCCTTGCGCGTCGGGTGATGCGCGGCAGCGCCGCGCGGTCCAGAGGGGGCATCTTGGGAAAGAAAAAGCCGCCCGGCGGATCGGGGGTCGACCTGCCGGACGGCTAAACACACACGTTTCACAGAAACGGTGTCCTGTTCCATTGGCGGATCAGCGGACTGATCGTTCAAAGGGCCCGTTGGGGGGGGCGGACGGGCAGAGTCTCCAGAAAAGCTCGCCGGAAAGCAAAGGAATTCTGGTAATTAACTGTCAGTAATTATCCGCAACCACGAAAAACCTAGGAATTTGCGGACTTTTTGGCTGCCTTCTTGGCGGTTTTTTTGGCCGGGCGGGGTGGGAACTCGAATCCAACCTTGCCGGTTTTCGGGTCGAGCAGCAGGAAGGCGTCGAATGGGCGCTTCGTGCGTTTGGAGATGAAGCCTTTGATCAGGTCGGTCTTGCCTTCGGTCAGGAGTTTGACGGCCTGTGGCTTTTCGATCTCGCGCTCGAGGATCACCTTTCCGAGGCGCAGGCCGTCCGGATCATTCTTGGTCTTGAAGCCAGGGACGAGGTAGGCCTTTTCAGCGAGGTAGATCTTGGCTTCTTCTCCATTGATGAGCTTTTCGGTGGCGATGACCTGATCCTCGGTCAGGTCGTTGAAGTCATCCTTGTCGCTCTCGTCGAAGACGAAGTTGACCTTGAACTTGTCGTCCAGCTCGAGGGCGGCCTCGAAGGGCTTGTTGAAGCGGCTGCGGAATCCTTCGAGGGGCCCGATGAATTTGGTGGTGAAGAGCTGCTTGGCCTCCTCCTCGGTGAGGGTGCGCCCGGCGATGTGCTTCTTGGCGCGGAACTTGCAGTCGGCCTCGTAGCATTCGTAGGTGGCATCGGTTTGTTTGAGCTTGGGGGCACCGCAGGCGGGGCAGGGGCACTCGACGTCGGGGAAGACCCGGCTTTGGAGTTCTTGGGCGAGGTCCTTGGCTTTGGCGACGATGTCGGTCGTGTAGGCCTTGATTTCGGCCATGAAGGTATCGCGGTCGAGTTGACCGAGTTCCATCTGGCGGAGCTTGTACTCCCAGTCGCCTGTCATCTGCGGCGAGGCGAGACCGTTGATGTCCATTTCGTTCACCACCTTGATGAGGCGCATGCCGTTTCCGGTCACGTGGAGGGGGGAGCGTCCACCGTCACCATCGCGGGCGATGTATTTCTGGCGGATCAGGGTCTCGATGATGGCGGCCCGGGTGGCGGGTGTACCGAGACCGCGCTCGGACATGGCTTCGGCCAGTTCCTCGTCGTCGACGAGTTTGCCGGCGCCTTCCATGGCGGAGAGCAGGGTGGATTCGTTGAAGCGTGCGGGTGGCTTGGTTTCCTCTTCGAGGATCTCGATGGCCTCGGTCTGCGCGGTTTCACCGGGGGAGACGGCGGTCAGGTCATCCTTGCCGGAAGCCACACCGGGTTTCCTTCCGAGCACGGCGAGCCAGCCGGGTTTGACCAGCACGCGGCCTTCGGTCTTGAAGGTATCGACCGTGGCATCGGTGGAGATGCGGGTGAGGCGGGTGGTCTGCTCGAACTCGGCATTGGGGAAGAACACGGCGATGAAGCGCTTCACGATCATGTCGTAGAGCTTCTCTTCCGCTTCGGAGAGTTTGACGACGCGGCCTGTGGGGATGATCGCAAAGTGATCGGTGACCTTGGAGGAGTCGAAGATCCGCTTGTTCATGGTCAGCTTGGCGCCGTCCTGTTCTTCGAGGACCTTGCGGGCGTAGTCCCCGACGGGCAGGCTGGAGTTGGCGATCTCGCTCATGGTCGAGCGGACGGTGGCCATGTAGTCCTCCGGCAGGTAGCGCGAGTCGGTCCGCGGGTAGGTGACCATCTTGTGCTTCTCATACAGAGCCTGGGCGAGCGACAGCGTGCCTTTGGCGGAGAAGGGGGCTTCGCGCTGGAGGGTGGTCAGGTCGTAGAGCTGGGGCGAGCGCTGGGTGGAAGGGCGCTTCTTTTCCTCGATCGTGCCGGTCTTGCCTTCACAGCGGGATTTGATGGCGTCGGCGAGTTCGCGGTCCCAGATGCGTTCGGCCCGACCGTGTGGCTTCGAGGGGTCCCGTTTGAAGGACTCGTCGATCCACTTGCCGAGGTAGTTGCCCGCCTGCACGCCGAAGGTGCCGTGGACTTCGTAGTAGCCTTCGGGCTTGAAGGCCTGGATCTCGGCTTCGCGCTTCGCGAGGATGGCGAGAGTCGGGGTCTGCACGCGGCCGGCGGAGGTGATGTTGAAGCCGCCGTGGCGGGAGCGGAAACAGGTCAGGGCGCGGGTGGCATTCAAGCCCACCAGCCAGTCGGACTCGGAGCGACACCGTGCTGCGTCGGCAAGCGGCTGCATTTCGTCGTCGCTGCGGAGTTTTTCCCAGGCGGAGATGATGGATCCCTGGGTCATCGACTGCATCCACAGGCGCTGGGTGGGCTTGTCGATCTTCCCGATGTCCATGATGTAGCGGAAGATCAATTCACCCTCGCGACCGGCGTCACAGGCATTGACGATCCGGTCGATATCCTTGCGTTTGGCAAGCTTCACGACCTGGCGGAGCCGCGGGGCGGTCTGCTCGATCGGGTCGAGTTCGAAGCGCTTGGGGATGGCGGGGAGGACGTCGAACTTCCAGGGAAGCTTGTTCCCGTTCGGGCCGGTGGGCATCCGCAGTTCGACGAGGTGACCGACGGCCGAAGTGATCACGGCGTCGTCATTTTCGAAGTAGGCGTCGCGTGCCTGCCCCTTCTTCTCGAATTTGCCCATCACCTTGCCCAGCGCTTTGCTGAGATCGGTCATGACGGACGGTTTTTCTGCGATGATCAGTGTCTTACCCATGAAAGTGGTCGCCGTAATGGCGGTGGCGACGGACTAGACGGGCAGGGGGCAACTTGGCAAGGGGATTCGCTGGCGGTGTCCGCAATCCCCGTAGGGGATAAAAAGTCGGGGAAGCGGTCGGCGGTTCGCGGAAACAAGCTCAGCGAATGCGTTTCCCGGACTTCGGATCGATGACGATCGGCCAACCGGGGTAGGGCGAGTTGTCGGGTGCTTCCTTGGCGGGGGAAGCCCAGTAGGGCCAGTTCGCAAGGGTGGCGTGCCCGGTGGACGGACTGTAGGTGATGACGCTGTATCCGACGGCACGATCGAACAAACGGGCGGGCTCGCGGTCGATATCGTGCGGGTTGGCGACGGCGTGCAGGGTGAAGTCATTGCCGAAGGCGTCGGCGAAGTCGCCCAGCCACTTCGGATCGCCCGACCGGCGGTTCTTGCCTTCCGTGGCGGGCATCCAGCGACGAGGCCAGACATTGGCGATGGCGGGCGAGGAGATCCACCATGGGCCGTCGCGGTGGGTTTCAATGCCATACTGTCCCGTCGTGCCGAGGTGCTGGTCACCGGTAATGTGAAGGGCGCCGGCTTCCTTGAGGAGCTTCAGGCCGAGGTCACGCTTTTCCTTGGGCCAGCCATTGGTGTCGAAATCCGGCTTCGGCTCATCGTCGGGCGCGTATTCACCCGGGGCATAGACGGGGAGGGTGGGGACATACTTGTCGTGATGGATGTTCTTTGGAAGCGTCTGGGGAGCGAGCCAAGGCGACTGGGAGATGGCGACGCGGAATTGATGGCCCTCGGCGGGGTTCTTGACCCAGCGGCGCAGGAAGGCTTCCTGGCGGGGCCCAAGGAGTTCGGCATCCGGGTGGGACGATTGGGTGATGGGATCCCAGCGGAGATTGGCGGGCCAGCCATTCTCGATCTCGGCGGCGGGAAGCAGGTCCCGTGGTGCGGACTTGAATTGTCGGTCCGAGAGGATGGCGAGATCGAGCGGGCCGTAGGGGAGCCGGGTGAAGTAGACCGACATTCCGCTGCGGCAGGGTGCTGGGTCGGCGGGTTCAGGAAGGTTTCCGGTTTGGGTTCGGTGGACCGCATTGACGAATTCGACCGACATCTTGTAGCCGCCCGAATCCTGCGCTGTGTTGCCGAAGCCCTTGCTGACGTCGCTGGGGTTACCGCCCGCCCCCCACAGGTTCCCGTGAAACACATCGTGATCATCAGGGATGGTGATGGAGGGGGTGTCGCGGAGGATTTCCCGCCATGTCCAACCATGCATGGCGTATTTCCGGAGGTAGGATTGCAGCGAGCGATCATTTTCGAGCTGGTCGTAGATCAGGCCGTAGCCGCCGACTCCTTCGTAGATCTGGTCGCCGTGGAAGGTGATCAAATCGGGCTTTTGTTCCGCCACATTGGCGACGAGGTCGTTGTGTGGGAAACCGGTCGCATCGTTGCAGGAGAGCGCGGTGTGGACCAGGTCTCGGCCCTTCGGAATGGCCCGGATCGTGCCTTCCCAAGTCTCACCAGCGAGGGTGACCTTGAAGGGGCTGTCCTGGTCGGTTGGGACTTTAAGCACGCGGAAAAGCCCGGTGCGGGAGTTCGGCTCCATGTTGGTGACAATGGGTTGCCGGCCGGGCAGGGTGAGGGTGAGTTCATGCTTGGCGTTGCGGGAAAACGGAGCGCCCTGCACCAAGAGCCGAAGGGTGCCCCGGTTGTCCAAAGTGTAGGTGGTCCACAGGACCGGGCCAAAGGCCCGCTCAGGTCGGGCGATGATCTTCCCGCCATCAAGGGAGACTGCCGAGAAAGCGAAGCGTCCTTCGTCACCCCGTGTTTGGGCGATGGGTTTTCCCGGGCCCTTCCGCGCTTGGGTCAGAGGCTGGGCGGCGGGCATGCGCGTCGTTGCCATCAGAGCCACCAGGCCCTCGAGACGGGAACCGTGAACCGTGCGCACGGCACTCCCGAGTTCGCGCCCGGCTCCGTCCATCGCCCGCAGCGTGCAGCGGTACGAGGCGTCCTCCGCAGGATCCGCCTTGAACTCCAGGTAGACATTTTTGAGGGGCATCTTGAGGGGCGGCGAGTCCGCGACCGGTTCGCCAATGAAAGGTCGCCCCGAAAAATCAATCCCGGCGGCGAGTCCGGCTCCATAGATGGCCGAATCTCGGTAATCTCCGAATTTGCCCTGACGGCCGATTTCGAATCCGACGTAGCCCTCGCCCCGCGTCTCAAAGGAGATTTGGTCGACCACCGTCTTGAGAGTCATCGATTCCCGCTTCGGGCCGACCTCGGCGGTAAGGATGACGACCGAGCGGTTGCCACCGGAAAAACGATTCTCGAGACGACCATCGCGGAGCAGCCAATCTTCCGCCGGATTGCTCCAGAAATCCTTGCCCAGCCACGGACGATCCGTGCGGGGGGTAAGCACGGGCACGACCGAGTCGGCGAGCAGGGTGGTTGGCAAGAGGGCAAGCAGCCAGAGAGCTTTCATGGGCGGAAGCCTAGAGGCTTGCCTCCCGCCATGGCAACTCTGTCGAGGTCTCGAACTCAGACTGCCTTCATCCGGAGAAACCGGGCGTCCCTGAGTCGAAAGTTTGATATGATTCTGCCGATCTTCAATTTTCTCAAATTGCTTCCATTCCGCGCGCGGGAGCCCGAGTGACGGAATCTCCACGCGGCGACGCCCCAGCTGCAGGTGGAGAAATCGCCTAGATCTTGGGAAAAATGAGGTTTGCTTCTTGGTGAATCGAATATTCAAGAAACATTGATAAATAGAGAAGCAAAGTTATTTTGTATTCAGAACCATCTGGTTTTCAGGGTTTTATGTCTTGCTTTGAATCAAGTTTTACATATTTATCAGCACCGTTCACCCACACCCGCATGGTCCAGCCCGTACCCCCCAAGGTCAGGCCTACGGGATTAGAGTTCTCACCCAACCCTATTCCGACATTACCATGAGCCGAGAGGCAATCTCTTCAGGGGCTTTCATTGCGAAGCCACCCGCTGATCGTAGCGATCTCAACCGAATTCTCGACCTGGCCGGACGCCTGATGGATCGGGTCTGTACCGATGAGGATCGGGAGACCGAGGATTACCCGGACAATGTGATCGTGTTTCCCGGTTGCTGAGCGGCGCCCACTTCGCGGGCCCGATTCAGGTGCCCGGAGTGGCGTGGTGTCGGAGCGACCGACCGATCTTTCGAAACCCGTCCGTTGATGGGGTGGGTTTTGCGAAAACGACGGATTCCGATGGAATAAGTTCGGTTCGTGGGTTCTCTGAAGAGTGTCCATGAGCGAATTCGAACAACTGGTTGATGCGCATTACCAAGCGCTCTTCCGATTCGCGGTCTCCCTTTCAAAGAACCGGGAGACTGCAGCTGATCTGGTGCAGCAGACCTTCTGCATCTGGGCGCAGAAAGGGGATCAGCTTCGTGATCGCTCGAAGGCGAAGACGTGGTTGTTCACCACCCTGCATCGGGAGTTCCTGTCCCATGCGCGCCGATCGAAGCGCTTCTCTGATGAGGAACTGACTGAGGCGGTGGCAGGGCGCCTGGATTCCTCCGAGGACGACACCGACCGTCAGATGGACGGTCAACGCGCGGTGGAGTTACTTGGCGACCTCGACGAGACCTTCCGCGCGCCCATCACCCTCTTTTATCTCCAGCAGCACAGCTACAAGGAGATTGCCGCCATTCTCGACATTCCGATTGGAACCGTCATGTCGCGGATCTCCAGAGCGAAGGAGATGCTGCGCAAGCGGATGACCGCTGATCCGCTCAGTGCTCCGAAGAACATTTTACAGATCGAACCCCAAAACCTCGGCAAACATCATGGATAAGGAACAAGCCAGATTTGTTCTCCGCTGTTTCCGGCCGGATGGTGCGGATGCGGATGACAAGGACTTTGCAGCGGCGCTCCAGCTCGCCGCCTCGGATCGCGAACTCGGTGAGTGGCTGGCCGAAGAACGGGCTCAGGATGCCGCATTTTCGTCCGCCTTGGGACGGCTGGAACTGCCGGATGGTCTGCGCGAGGAGATTCTTGCGGGGCTCGCCGTGGCGCAGGGACAGGAGCTGGAAATGGATGCTTACGATGGACAGATGATCGGGGCGCTGGCGCAAATCACGCCTCCGGAAGGATTCCGCCGCGAGATTCTGGCTGCCATGGAGCAGTCGGCCCGACCTGTGGCGAAGCCGTCGCGTTCGTGGTGGCGTTTTGGAGTGCCGATTGCCGCGGCAGCCGGCATTGCGCTCGCCGTTGTGATGACCCGCCCTGACGCCACCACGCTTGGCGAAGGGGATCAGTTGACGGGGCGTGAAACCTACGTCTCTTCAGTGCCGATCTCGCACGTTGAGCAAGAGGCCATCTCGACCCTGACCTCTCCTGGTTTCACTCTGGACCTGAAGAACGCTGACCAGAAGGTGCTGTTCAAATTCATCCGGGAACAGGGGCGTGCGTGCCCGGAAGGCGGAGTGCCACGGGGCCTCGAGGGGATTCCCGGGCTCGGATGCAGGGTGCTCGATGTGGAAGGCAAGTCCGGTGCCATCGTCTGCTTCCGCAAGAGCGATGACGAGGTCGTTCATCTGGTTGTTTTCAGGAAGGGTGATGTGGACTGCTGCGACCTCAAGGAGGCGACCAAGCCTGTCATCGATCAGCATGGCAATTGGGCGGTCGCCCGCTGGCATGATTCGAAGCGGGTCTTCCTGCTCCTGGGAAAGTCCGGGACGGATGACTTGGATAAACTTTTCTAACGGACTGATCGTTTCGCGGCTTCTGGAATTCAATGGGTTTCGCACCGACCGGCAAGGTCGGTGCGTTTTTGTTGGGATCCCGGAGGTTGACCGGGGGGCGATTCTCTGAGCTTTTTGCTTAAGAAAACCTAACTACATGGTCTGTTCAGAGAGAATCCTCATGGGGCCTGGTCCGAGCCGGGTGCCGAATCGCGTCCTGCGTGCCCTGTCAGCACCCACCATCGGGCACCTTGATCCCCAGTTCGTCGAGCTTCTCGATGATACCTGCCTGAAGCTCAGACAGGTATTCCGGACTGAGAATCCCCTGACCTTTCCGGTCTCCGCAACCGGGATGGCGGGCATGGAGTGCGTGGTAAGCAATTTGTTGGAGGCGGGGGATCAGGCGATTGTCTGTGTCAACGGCCTCTTCGGTGGCCGCATGGTGGAGGTGATGGAGCGGCATGGGATCGTGGTCCATCGCCTTGATGCGAAGTGGGGCAGTTCCTTCACCGAGGATGAAGTGGCCGACGTCGTGCATCGGCATCCCCGGGCCAAGGCCCTGGCCATGGTCCATGCCGAGACATCGACCGGAGCCCACCAGCCGTTGGCAGCCATCTCGAAGATGCTCCATGAAGAGGGAATGCTGTTCATCGTCGATGCGGTGACTTCCCTGGGGGGACATCCGGTGGAGGTCGACGAGTGGCACATCGACGCTGTCTACTCGGCGACCCAGAAGTGCCTTTCGTGTCCGCCGGGGCTTGCACCGGTTTCATTCTCTCCGGCCGCGGTTGAAGTGATCGAGCGCCGGAAGCGCCCTGTCGACAACTGGTATTTCGATGTCGGCATGCTCAAGAATTACTACGAAGGGCGTAGCACGCGGGCTTACCACCACACGCCCCCGGTGAACATGATCTTCGCGCTCAACGAGGCGCTTGCGATCATTCTGGAAGAGGGCCTGGAAGCCCGCTTCGAGCGGCATGCGCACATGCACAAGCGGTTGAGGGCGGGACTTGAGGAGATCGGGCTGGAGTATGTGCCCGACCAATCGCTGCACAGCATGAACTGCGTGTGGATTCCCGAGGGCGTGGACGATGCGAAGGTGCGATCCCGCATGCTCGATACCTACGGGATCGAAATTGGAGGAGGGTTGGCTGAGATGGCAGGCAAGGTGTGGAGGATCGGCCTGATGGGGCACTCCGCCACGCAGGCCAACGTCGACCTCGTGCTGGCTGCGCTCGTGGACTGCCTCGAGTAGTGGCCTCGGGTTGCCGTACTGTAGCCTTTGACGCCATGGGCCCGCCCAGTACGGAGAGGTCGCTGGGGAGCGGCCGGGTCGGGCCGTGAGTGTTACTTCTTCTTCCCTGGGCTGCCGGGTCCCCAGCGGGGTTCCATCAGTTCCGCCTCCCAGGCATCCAGTCGGGTCAGCATCGATTGGAGGACTTCGGGCTTCTTGGTGGCGAGATCGGTGCTTTCGCCGATGTCCTCGCTCAGGTTGAAGAGCATGGGCGCCTGTCCTTTGCTGCGTGGGTGGGTGAGCTTCCAGGATCCGAGGCGCATGGCCCGGTCGCCGGTGCTTCCATGTTGCCTCCAGAACAAGGGCCGCTCGGCGAGTTCCTCCTTCCTTCCGGTGAGGTGGCCGAGGATGGAAACGCCATCGAGCTTCCAGGAATCCTCCACGGTGCCTCCGGCCAGTTCGACGAAGGTCGGGGTGAGGTCCAGCGCGATCACCGGATCGCGAACGACGGAACCCGGCTGGATCTTGCCAGGCCAGCGGACCGCGCAAGGGACACGCACGCCCCCTTCATAGAGGGTGCCCTTCTTCCCCTGAAGCGGCGTGTTGTCGGCGCCTGTACCGGTTTGGCCGCCGTTGTCGTTGGTGAAGATCACGACTGTGTCATCTGCAAGGCCTTCAGTCTCCAGGCACTTGAGGATCTTGCCCACGTTGTCGTCGAGTGAGACGATCAGCCCGGCATAGTTCTTCCGCTTCTTTTCATCGATGTGGCCGAGGCGTTTCAGGTCTTCTTCCTTCGGTTGAAGCGGGCCGTGGGGGGAGGTGAATGAGACGAAGAGGTAGAACGGCTTCTCCCTGCTTTCGCGGATGAAGCGGCAGGCGGCATCGCCGAACCGATCGGTGACGTATCCTTCCTCCTTGGTGGGGGTATTGTTCTCAAGGATCACACGGTGGGGCGAAGCCTTGTCCATGGCGTGGTAGGGACGCGACCCCTGCAGGAGTCCATAGAACCAGTCGAAGCCGCGCTTGTTGGGGTGAAATGCTTCCGGATAGCCGAGGTGCCATTTGCCGATCAGACCGGTTCGGTAGCCAAGCTTCTGGAGTCTTTTGCTCCCGAATGTCACGTCCAGAGGAAGCCCGTCCTTGGTGCCGGGGGGCAGGTTGTTGTCGTAGCCGTAGCGTTGCTGATAGACCCCGGTCATCAGGCCGGCTCTGGAAGGCGAGCAGACGCAGCCGCTCATGTAGGCGTCGGTGAAGCGCGCTCCCTCGGTCGCGATGCGGTCGATGTTCGGGGTGAGCTTCTTCATTTCCGGGCGGCACTCGGGCTGGAAGCCGAAATCGGCGTAGCCGGCGTCGTCGGAGTAGAGCACGACGATGTTGGGGGTGCGCGCGGTGGCCAGCGCTCCGGAAAGGGTGCCGAGGATAAGCAGGGGGGAAAGGTGACGGAGAGGTTTCATCTCGGGGAGTGGGTTGATGGCTGGTCGGTTCTCCGACGCGGTCGACGGATCATACATCGCCGGGCCCGAGGATCTTGCGTGAATGGCTGGCGGTCCATGCCCGGAGGCGTGAGGACGATTTCCATTTCCGCAAGGTGGGCTGGAAGCGGATGCTTGTCGGACCGTCGGGGGAGTCCTAGCGTTCCCCTCATGCGCGAATATCCATACCGACACGAGAAGGGGAAACTGCCGCCGACCTTGGCGAAGGTGGAATTTCTCGCGAATGTCGATCAGGCGGCGCTGGACGGCATTCTCTCGAACAGCAGCCTGGTCGAGTTTGATTGCGGCGAGGACATTCTCCAGGAGGGTGAGATCTCGACCGAGTTCTACATTCTCCTGAAGGGAGAGGTGGAGGTGAAGAAGGCCGGGGAGGCCGTGGCCACCCTCGCGCAGTCCGGAGAGATTCTTGGAGAGCTTCGCTCGCTGACCGGCGAGGCCCGCACTGCGACGGTCTCCGCAGCGACCCACTGTTTCCTCCTGAAGGTGAAACAGAACTTCATCGATGGGCTGTCCGAGAGTGAGCGGTCGGCCTACTACATCGTGCTCTATCGCTTCCTCGCCGAGGTGCTGGCCAAACGGCTGGAGGAAACCTCGGCTCGCTTGGCAGCTTTGGAGAAGGACCTGTAAGTCCCAGGATCGGGAACCGCGCAACTTCCATGGAACTTGGGTTCGTGAGTGAATGCCCGTAAGGCGCTCTGCGTACAAACAAAGACCGCCGGCGTCCCACGGCCGGCGGTCAAGTTTGTCAGAAGTCCCACACCCATGGGAAATCGACTGTGCTGTTACCCTTACGGTGAAGCTGCTATTGCAGCGTTCAGAGGGATAGACCCTTCAGCCTTCAAGACGTTCAAAAGAAACGGAAAGTTTTTGTGAATTTCTAGTCAGGCTCGCCAAAGTAGATGGTGGGATTGAGTTGGGGTAAGATCTTAACTGATTGAGAATGAGTTGATTGTGGTAATTCGGTTATCGAGTCAGTCTCTTCAAAACTTTTTACAGGTTTTTTGGGCAGTCCTGGGGAATTGCGGCCGACTGCAATGGGCGAGCGGAGGAGAATCAGCCCTGAAGTTCGGCTTCGATCACGTTCTCGGCGAACGGTTGGTAGGCTTCGCCGACCTGTCGTGCCATGGCGTCGGGGAAGGCGTGGAATCGGCCGTGGACCAAAGCGTCGATGATTGCGTCGGCGACAACCGATGGGGGTTCGCCGTCGGGGAGCCCGGCGCTGTCTGCCATGTCGGTGTTGATGGGGCCGGGGTGCACGCTCACGACCTGGGTGCCTTGGTCCTTGAGAACCTGTTCGAGGCTCTGGGTGATGGAGTAGGAGGCGGCCTTCGAGGCTGAGTAGGTCGCGAAACTACCAAAGGCCTTGAGCGAGGCGACCGAGTTGAGTTGGACGAGGGCGCCACCTCCGTTGTCCTTGAGGATGGGGGCGAAATGCTGGGCGACGCGCATCAGGCCGAGCACGTTGATGTCGGTTTCGAAAATGAAGTTCTCGAAGGCTTCGGCATCGAGAGGGCTGCACACCTTCAGGACACCGCCGTTGTTGATGACGATCTCGACGTCCTGAGCTTCCGCTGCCGCGGCGGAGACGGAGTCTGCGGAACTCAGGTCGAGCGCCAGTGGCACCACCCGCGAGTCCGAGGTATCGATCTCCTCGGGTTTCCTGGCGGTGGCGTAGACTTTGCCGGCTCCTTTGGCGAGGAGCGCCTGAACGATGGCTTTGCCGATGCCGCGGTTGGCTCCGGTGACGAGGGCGACTTGGTTGGTGATGGCGTTGGTTCCCATAACGGGGGACAGCTCGCACGGGAATGCCCGCGGGTCGAATTGGAATGTTCGGGTCTCACGCGGTGACTTGGACGCCGTTTTCGTGGTCTGCAACTTGCGGATTTCGGAATTCCCTGTATCTGACGGTGCATGGGTGAGAGCGAGTTGAAGTTCCTTGAGGCGCAACAGGATGTTTCGGCTCGCCGGATCGCAGTGGCACGCTGGGTCGAGTCGCGCCCGGTTCAGGGGTTCATCATCGGTGTCATTCTCTTCAACTCCGTGCTTCTGGGTCTGAAGACGAACCAGAATCTGATGACGGAGTGGGGTGCATGGCTCGTGGCTCTGGACCGAGCCTGTCTGGTCGTGTTCGTGGCGGAACTCGGCGTCAAGCTGGTTGCCTTCGGGAGGTACTTCTGGCGAAGCGGCTGGAATCTTTTTGATTTCCTCGTCGTCGCCGTCGCCTTGGTGCCCGGTTCGGGTGCCTGGTCCGTGCTGCGTTCGCTGCGGGTCCTTCGGGTGCTGCGCTTGCTGACCGTGGTGCCCTCGCTGCGCAAGGTGGTTGCCGCCTTCATTCATGCGATTCCGGGCCTGTCGAGCGTGATGGCGGTGATGGCGATCTTTTTCTACACGGCCGGGGTGCTGGCCACCCAGCTGTTCGGGGAGAGCTTCCCCGAGTGGTTCGGCTCGCTGGGAAGCAGTCTTTACACCTTGTTCCAGATCATGACGCTCGAAAGTTGGTCGATGGGCATCGTGCGTCCGGTCATGGAAACCCATCCGTGGGCCTGGGCGTTCTTCGTGCCCTTCATCATCGTGGCAACCTTCACCATTCTCAACCTCTTCATCGGCATCATCGTATCGACCATGCAGGAACTCGCACTTGCGCCGGAAGTGGGGACGACGGATCCCGAGGTGCGCAAGTTGCTTGAGAACATCGACCGGGATCTCCGGTCGCTGCGGGCAAAAATCGAGGAGGGTCCTCCCCGGTAGCTTGGTCCCAAGGGGGGTGGAGTTCATTCCGTGCGACCGTGGGGTGTCGTGCTGGATGAGGCTGGAGGTTCGGTTTTCCGGGGTGGATCCGGCACGCGACCTGCTGGGTATTAGAATGTCATGAATAACACGATATGAAATGCGCGAATTTGTTGGCGTTCTATGGAAAAGGTGACATCGTGTTCATGTGTCAGGCGCGCCCCAGAAAGCGGCGTCTTTCCTCAATAGTCCGATGAAACGCTTCCAGAAAATTCTCGTTCCCCTCCAGTTCGTCGAGTCCGATCGGGCGGTCATCACGATGGTCTCCCATCTCGCCCGTTGGTCGGAACCCTCTTCGATCACCTTCTGTCATTTCAGCCCGAAGGTGGACATTCCGGAGAGCCTGATGGAGAGCCATCCGTGGCTCCTGGAGCCCATCGACGAGAAGGCGCGTGAGCGGATGGAGAAGGCGGTGCTTGAGACCGGGCTTTTCCCGGACCCGTCAATCATCGACTTCCATGTCGAGGAGGCGAATCCGGTCTCCCGGTCGCTGGAACTGGTGATCGAGAAGGACTGTGACCTGCTGGTCACCGGTTCGGAGCGTTCAGACATCGCGGTGCGGTTGGCGCGCAAGGCTCCATGCTCGGTGTGCGTCGTTCCTGCAGCGATCCCTGAGGAGATCAGGACCACGATGGTGGCCACCGATTTTTCGGAGTATTCACGCCAGGCGTTCGAGATCGGGTCAGCCCTGTCGAGGGTGATCGGTAGTGGGGGGCCGAAGCTTGTTTACGTCAGTCAGATCCATAAGGGCCACCGATGGGGCATCCTGCCGAAGGATGAGATCGTGAAGGCGAACGAGAAGTATGCGAGGTCGAAGATGGCGGAATTCTGTGAAAGTCTCGACCCTCCGCCGGCGGAGGAGCAGAGGGTGATCCACCATCATGAGTCCGTGCCATTTGGAGTCTTGGACTACGTCAATCAGAACGGAATCGACTGCATTGTGGCGGGTTGTCGAGGTCGTGATGCGCTTTCTGCGGTCCTGTTGGGGAGCGTGGTGGAGCAGATCCTCGAGAGTTCGACCGTGCCGGTCCTTGCGGTGAAGGCCAAGGGGACGGGCCGGGGCTTCCTCGAATCCATTCTTGGGATCGGCGAGTAGCGTGACCTTCTGATGTCTCTTGATCTTCCCATTTTGTTGACGCTGCTTCTGGCAGTGGCGTCACCGTGGTGGTTTGCGGCCAGCAGAACCACTTTCCTCATCGTTGGAGGACTCCTTCACGGCGGCCATTTGCTCTACTACCTCGGGCAATTGGCGGCTGTGAGTGGAGGCGGTGATGCTCCTGTCCGGCAATCCAGCGAGTGGTTTCCAACGGATCTGATCGCATGGAGTTTCTCGGGGACTCCATGGTCCCTGCTCTTCGCGGTGATGATCACGGGCATCGGCCTGCTCATCTTCCTCTATGCGGTGGGCTATTTCGGTTCCTCTGCGAAGGCGAGCCGCTTCTTCGCCCCGTTGCTGGCTTTCGAAGCTGCCATGCTGGGACTCGTGCTGGCGGATGACAGCGTGCTGCTGTTCCTCTTCTGGGAGCTGACCAGCATCACATCCTTCTTCCTGATTGGCTTCAACCACGAGGATGGCAAAGCGCGATGGAATGCCCTGCAGGCCTTGTTGATCACCGGGCTTGGCGGGGTGGCGATGCTGGCCGGCTTCCTGATGCTCGGGAGCGAGTGGGGCACCTTGTCGCTGACCGACTGGAGGGCCGAGATTGCGGCCGGTTCGCTTCCTTCGATGGCACCGCTGATCCTGATTTTGCTCGGCGCCATGACCAAGTCGGCGGTTTTCCCGTTCTTCTTCTGGCTGCCGAATGCGATGAGCGCGCCCACACCCGTCAGCGGATTTCTTCATTCGGCGACCATGGTGAAGGCCGGCATCTATCTGATTGGTGCGTTGCATCCCTTGTTCGCCACGTCCCCTGCAATCCTCGGAACCCTGGTTGTGACGGGATCGATCACGGCGCTGACCGGTTTGATTCTGGGGTGGGTGCAGACGGATCTGAAGAAGATCCTCGCCTACACCACACTGAGCATTCTCGGGATGCTTGCGCTTCTGTTGGGCCTTGGAACTCCCGAGGCCTTGAAGGCGGCGGTTCTCGTGATGCTTGGTCACGCGTGCTACAAGGCCGGGCTGTTCATGGCGGCGGGTGCCATCGACAAGGCGGCCGGGACTCGAGATGTGCGGGAACTCGGAGGCCTCCGCGCGGTGCTTCCCGTGCTCGCGGTGAGCAGCTTCGTGCTCGCACTCTCGAAGGCGGGCTTCCCACCATCGCTGGGATTCGTGGGGAAGGAATACGTCTACAAGTTCGGCTTTGGCGGCCCCGTCCTTGCTCAAGCCCTGCTGGTCTTTCTCTTCATCATCAACCTCGGTTTGATGGCGCTGGCACTCCGGGTGGCCTTCACTCCGTTCCGCGGGGAAGCAAAGATGGTCCCCGGGTCGGTGAAGAAACTGAACGGCCTCATGATGGCCGGGCCTGTTGCCCTGGCTGTGGCCGGCCTCGTGCTTGGTGTGCTCTCACCCCAACTGCTCACTCCGGTGGTGGGGGCGGCCGTGTCCCAGATCCATGGAGCTCCCGTGGATCTGGTCATCAAACTGTGGCACGGGGTGAACCCGGCGTTCCTGCTCAGTCTTGCGACGCTCGCAAGCGGTTGGTTCCTCTATCAGAAATGGCCTTCCCACGGGAATCCCAACCTCGCTGCCCGCGCTCTGGGCGGATTTGAGTCGTTCTACAAGCTCTGCTTCGACGGCCTGATGAAGGGTTCGTCGATGCTCACCTCCCACCTTCAGAACGGCGACCTTCGCAGTTACCTCCGCTGGTTCTTCGCAGCGGTGCTGCTGTTGGTCGGGGCCAAGTGGTGGATGTCCGGGTTTCCAGCGATCTCATTGCCCGGGGGGGCGGATGAGGTGCCATGGATCGAATGGGCGCTGGTGCCTGCACTCGCGGTGTTCCTGTGGGTGACCGTGACGACGAGCTCACGGATCTTCGCCCTGCTTTCACTCGCGGTGGTCGGGCTCGCGATCGCATTCGTCTTCGCCCGCCTGGGGGCGCCGGACGTGGCCCTGACCTTGCTGTTGGTGGAAACATTCACCGTGATCCTCTTCATGCGGATCGTTGGTGGTCTGCCGCAGCTGCGCAACATCGCTCCTCCCCGCGAGCGTCTGCTGGACATCCTGCTCGCCGGCGGTATGGGGCTGATGATGACTCTGCTGGCACTGAAGGTTGCTGCGGTTCAGACCCATCCCTCGATTTCCAATACCCTTGCCGACTGGTCCTACCCGCTCGCGAAGGGGAAGAACGTGGTCAACGTGATCCTGGTCGATTTCCGGGCTCTGGACACCTTGGGAGAGATCGTGGTGGTCACGATCGCCGCCGTGGGTGTGCGCCTGCTTTGGAAGAACAGCCGGGCGTCCGAGAAGTCCCAACCTCCCAGCCAGACGCCATGAACTCGCAACTCCTTCAAATTGCCGCCCGTTTCCTGTCCTGGCCGCTGGTGATCGTGTCGCTGTGGTTGCTGTATCGGGGGCACAACCTGCCCGGTGGAGGTTTCATCGGTGGGCTGCTAGCCGCTTCCGCCTTCATGTTGTTCGACCTATCCGGAGCAGATCGTTCCAAGGCCGGGGTGTTTTCCGTGTCGCCCTTCGTGTTGATGCCGCTGGGTCTTGGTCTTGCCGTCCTCAGTGCCCTGCCGGGGCTGTTCGGTGCAGGCTTCATGACGGGGGCATGGCTCCCGGGATTCGAACTGCCCTTGCTCGGCAAGGTGCATCTGGGAACGCCGCTGGTTTTTGATGTGGGCGTCTATTTCACCGTGATCGGCTTCATTCTCCTGCTGGCTGACACCCTCAACGAAAAGGAATCATGACGACAGCGCTCGCCATTCTGATCGGTCTCCTGTTTGCCGCTGCGACTTATTGTCTGCTGCGTCGCAACCTGATGCGGGTGCTCATCGGCATCCTGCTGCTGAGCCATGCCGTGAATCTGCTCCTGATGTCGGCCTCGGCACCTCTCACGCGGAACCCTGCGATCCTTGGTCCCGACGGTCAACCGACTCCGGGGATGGCGGATCCGCTTCCGCAGGCGCTGGTTCTTACCGCCATCGTGATCGGGTTCGGCTTGAGTGTGTTTACCCTCGTGCTTGCCCGTTCCTGTTTCCGCGGGAAGGCCATCGATGACGTGAGGGATCTCGGAAAGGAGGACGGGTCATGAACGACCTGCTCGTCATTTCCCCGATCCTGGTCCCTTTGATCACGGTGATCGCGTGTCTGCTTCCCGGCCTGAGCCGCCGGGCGTCCGACACGGTTTCACTGTTTTCGGCCTTCGTGCTCGTGGCTGCCTGCGTGGGACTTTTGGTGCAAGTGGCTTCCCACGGGACACTCACACTTCGCGCTGGTTCGTGGGCGCCACCCTTCGGGATCGTGCTGGTAGCCGACACCCTGTCCGTGCTGATGCTGGCGATCAGCTCGATCGTGGCACTCGCCGTCCTGATCTATGGTGTGCGGGGAGGGGAAGAGGACAGCAGTCCCGGGCACCTGCACGTGCTGATTCATGGTCTGATGCTGGGGGTGAACGGCTCGTTCCTGACGGGGGATCTGTTCAACCTTTATGTCTGGTTCGAGGTCATGCTGATCTCGTCATTCATCCTCATGGTGCGGGAAGGGAAGCGCTCCCAGTTGCCGGGTGGGCTGAGTTATGTGTTGCTGAATCTTCTCGCTTCCGCGCTGTTCTTGAGCGGTGCGGGGCTGATCTATGGCAAGCTGGGCACGCTGAATCTGGCGGACATGGCTTCCAAGCTCGGGGCGCTCGAGGACCCGGATCTGGTCAATACGTCAGGTGCATTGATCTTCGTGGCGTTTGCTGCGAAGGCGGCGCTGTTCCCGTTCCACTTCTGGCTTCCTGCCTCTTACCACCGCGCGGCCCCGGCCATCTCGGCCTTGTTTGCCGGTCTGCTGACCAAGGTGGGAGTCTATGCGCTTCTGCGTCTGTTCACGCTCGTGTTCACGCCTGACAATGGTTTTTCCAGCACACTCATCCTCTACTTCTCCATGGCGACGATGGTCATCGGAGTGCTCGGAGCGGTGGCCCAGTATCACATCCGGCGCTTGCTCGCCTTCCACATCATCTCGCAGATCGGCTACATGACGGCGGGGCTCGCACTGGGTGGGGAGCTGGCACTTGCCGCGGTGATTTTTTACGTGATCCATCACATCGCGGTGAAGTCCACGCTGTTTCTTGTCGGCGGGGTGCTGGAGGCCCGGACCGGCACGGCGGACATCCGTCAGCATGGAGGCTTCTACAAGAGCTCCCCGCTGCTCGCGCTCTGTTTCCTGATTCCTGCGTTCTCGCTGGGCGGGATCCCTCCGCTGTCGGGGTTCTGGGCCAAGCTCAACCTGCTGCAGGCCGGCGTGGAAACCGAGCACTGGCTGTTCATCGGCACCGCTCTGGTCGTGGGCATCCTGACGCTCTTCTCGATGATCAAGATCTGGAACGAATCCTTCTGGAAGGCGCCGCCCGAAGGCATGGAGGCGGATCGGCCACTTTCCGGCCGGCCCTATCCGGCCATGCTCCTGCTGTGCGTCCTGACTCTGGTCTTCTCGCTGGGTGGAGCGTTCGTCTTCAAGCTGGCGAAACAAGCAGCCACCGAACTCTGTGATCCGTCCGGGTACCTGAATGCGGTCTTGAAAGGGGGTGCGCTGTGAATCCGCTGGCGAAAGTCTTCGGTTGGACCCGTTTCGCCGGATTCTATCTGGGGGAGGTCATGAAATCCAACCTGCTGATCGCGTGGGACGTGCTGACGCCGACCGACAAGACACGGGCCGGGATCATCGCGCTGGATCTCCCCGAACGTCTGGGAGATGGCCAGATCCTCCTCATTTCCAACCTGATCACCATGACCCCGGGCTCGCTCAGTCTTGAGCTCTCGCCGGATCGTCGGACCCTCCTGATCCATGTGCTTTATCTGGATGAGGATGTCGAAGTCACCCGCAACCACCTGCAACAAAACTATGTCGAACGTGTCCTCAAACTCGGTTGAAGCCCTGCCTGCGCCCGTGATCTGGATCGCCGCGACGATGATCGGGATTGCTGTGGTGTGCACCTTGATCCGCATCCTGCGTGGACCGACATCGCCAGATCGGATCGTGGCGGTCGACCTGCTTGCCAGTCTGGTGATGGCCGGTCTGTTGATTTCCGGGATCACTTCGGACAATCCGTTCTACCTGCAGATCACGCTTGGGTTTGCCGTGATCCTGTTTCTTGGAACGGTGGCGCTTTCCCGCTACCTCGACCGACCACGACCATGATCACGATTCTTGCTTCCATTCTGCTTCTCGCGGGCTGCTTCTTCTGCCTGCTGTCGGCTGTCGGCTGTCTGCGCATGAAGGATACCTATGCGCGCATGCACGTGGCGACGAAGGCGGTGGCTTTCGGCGGCACGATGATCGTGGTCAGTCACGCGATGATCCATCCCCAACCCGCCAGCTTCATCTTCGGGATGCTGATCATCGGCTTCTTCTACATGACGCTTCCGCTTGCCGGGCATGTGCTGGGGCGCACGACCTATCGACGCGGGATCGAGCCGGCGAAGCCATTCGTGGTGGATGAGTCGGGTGACCTTCTGCAGCGCCACAGGTAGCGGTGGCGCCCGCGCCGTGGATGATGGCGGTTTTGATGTCCTGAACTACGATTTAAATAGTAGATGGGCGGCGATGGAGACGCCGACCAGGCCGACGATGGCGCGCACGGCCTTGGCGGGGATTTTCTGGGAGAAATGCCCGCCGAGGAAGTAGCCGGGCACCGAACCTGCGAGGAGGATGAGGGCCAGTCTGCCATCGAACGAGCCGGACAGGAGGAAGAAGACCATGGCGGCGGTGTTGCACAGCAGTCCGAGCACGTTCTTGAGGGCGTTCATGCGGTGGACGTCGCGCAGACCGATGACGCTGAGGCCTGCGAGCATCATGATGCCGATGCCCGCGCCGAAGTATCCGCCGTAGATGGCCACGCCGGATTGGAAGGCGATGCCGAGACGGGTGGGCTTTTCGGGTTCCCTTGAGTTGGCGTGGTCGCCGGCCCAGCGCTTGATGGGTTCGTTCAGGAGGAAAAGCAGGGTGGCTCCGAGAATGAGCCATGGGACCGAGCGCTCGAAGACGGACTCCGGGAGGTAGAGGAGCAGTGCGGCGCCCAACAGGCCACCGATGAGCGAAACGATTCCGAGAGGCAGGATCCAGTGTTTGACTTCCTTGAGCCGCTTGCGGAAGGCCCAGACGGATCCGGGCATGCCGAAGTAGAGGGCGACGGTCGAGGTGGTGTTCGCGAGCACCGGCGGGAGCCCGGCCGCAAGCAGGGCGGGAAAGGTGAGCATCGTCCCGCCGCCGGCAATGGCATTGATGGCTCCGGCCAGCAGGCCGGAGAGCAGCACGATCCATTCGGGCGCGGTGAGCATGGCCCACTTCGCCTCCGTTGGTGGCTTGTGCCAAGTCCGGATTCCGCCGGGTGGTTGCTTCTGCTAGAAGAACAGCGCGCTGAGGAGCGTGAGCAGGACCGCGAAGAGGAGGTTGAGGGCGAGGCCGATCCGGAGCATGGTCCGCTGGCGGACGAGGCCGGAGCCGAAGACGATGGCATTGGGCGGCGTGGCGATCGGCAGCATGAATGCGCAGGATGCCGCGAGGGTGAGGGGGAGGACGATCTGTTCGACGGAGACGCCGAGGTCGATGGCAACGGCGGCAAAGATGGGGACAAGGAGCGCGGTGCTGGCGGTATTGCTGGAAAGCTCGGTGAGGAAGATCATGAAGAGCACGACGGCCCCGACGAGCAGGAAGACCGGCCACCCTTCGGCGAGATGCTGGATTTGCCGGGCGAGGAACAGACTCGCGCCGGTGACCTCGAGTACCTTGCTCAGGCAGATGCCTCCGCCAAAGAGGAGAAGGACTCCCCAATCCGTCGTGCGGTCGATGTCCTTCCAGTCGACGAGGCGGCAGGTGGCCAGCATGAGCAGGGCGGAGATGGCAATGAGTGTATCGAAGGATTTTTCGATGCCGAAGAAGCCGGATAGCTTGCTGCTGAACAACCAACCGGTGATGGCGAGAACGAAGATGCCGAGGGTGGCCAGGCGTGGGCCGGTGAAGGCGAACGGAGTGGATGTCACCTGGAACCTCGGCACTTTTCCGGGTCGGGCAAGGATGCGGAGTGTGACGAAGAGGACGGGAAGGAGAAGCGCGACGCAGGGGAGGCCGATGTGGAGCCATTCGGTGAAACCGATCTTGAGGTTGGCTGCGGCAATTGCGTTCGGTGGCGTGCCGATCAAGGTGCCGATGCCACCGATGCTTGCGGAGTAAGCGATGCCGAGGAGCAGGTAGGGGGCGATGCGTGCCATCGAGGCTTCATCACACTGGGACCTGAGGCTGGCGATGATCCCGATGGCCACGGGGAGGAGCAGTGCCACGGTGGCGGTATTGGAGATCCACATCGAGAGCACCGCGGAGACGAGAAAGAGGGCGATGGTGGTGGTGTGGAAGTGACCCCGTCCGAGCTGGAGGATGCGTCCGGCAAGCCAGCGGTCGAGTTCCTGCCGGGAGAGGGCCGCAGCCAACCCGAAGCCGCCGAGGAAGAGGTAGATCAGCGGATGGGCGAAGCCTGCGAAGCTGGCGGTGACATCAAGGCTTCCCGTCAACGAGGCGACCACGGGGACCAGAACGGCGGTGAGGGCGAGTGGAAGTGCCTCGCTCAGCCAGAGCGTCGCGGCGAGGACGAGGATGGCGATCCCGGTCCGGACTTCGTGCGCGGTTTGGTCGGCCGGCAGGTCGTCGACCGGCAGCCAGCGACGAATGGTGAAGAAGAGGATGAAGGCGAACAGCACCACCCCGATCTTTCCCCACGGGTGTGGAAATTGCAGGGGAGCATGGGACTCCCTGACGAGGGTCTCCTTGTGCCGTTTCACGACGCTTGCATGCCATCACATCGATCTGCGGTTCCCAAGTGAACTCTAACTCATGCGCTCTTTTTGCGAAGGAATGCGGAGTGGGGTACATGCAAAACGGCCGACTGCCCGCAGGGGGCAATCGGCCGTGGAATGAGGATGAGTCAGGTTGCTTACTGACCGTGTGGATTGCCCTGGGGCATCGGGAACGGCATGCCGCCAGCCGGTGGGGCGGGAGCATCCTGGATCTTGGTCAGCTCAAGTTCGAAGACGAGGGCGGTGTTCGGACCGATCTCGGCGGAACGACGCTGTTCTCCGTAAGCGAGCTTGCTGGGGATGAAGAGCTTCCACTTGGCGCCCACCGGCATCATGGAGAGGGCTTCCTTGAAGCCGTCGATGACGTTGAGGTCCATGGGGACCGGCTGACCTTCGGGCGAAGCATCAAACTCGGTGCCGTCGATGAGGGTTCCCTTGTAGTTCACGAGGAACTGCTTGGAAGGTTCGCCTTCCTTGGGTTCGACGTATTTTTCTTCGCCGCCCTTTTCGAGGATCTGGTACTGCAGACCGCTCTCGGTGGTAACGATGCCTTCCTTCTCGGAGTTCGCCTTGAGAAATTCCTCTCCGCTCTTGAGGTTGGCGGCAGCCAGTTCCTCTTCGCGCTTCTGGAGCATGTCACCGAGTGCCTGCATGGCGGCACCGAGGGCTTCTTCGGAGACGGTCGGGTCCTCACCCTTGAAGCCGTCCATGAAGCCCTTGATGAAGGTCTCGATCTCGAGGTCGTCTGCGGTGACGCCGAAGTTGCCGTAGCGCTGACCGAATTCACCGCCGGTGCGGTAACCGAGTCCGTAGGACGAGTCGGTCTTGGTTTTGGCAGGATCGGGTGCTGGGGCGGCTGGCTCGGCTGGAGCAGCGGGGACCTCGATCGGAGGTGTGACCGCCTTGGCCGCCGGTTTTTCCTCGGCGGAACCCTCTTGGGCTGCCGCAGAAAGCGATGCGGCGAGGCTCAGGGCCAGGGCGCCGGGGATGGTGTGTCGTTTCATGTCGCGGGGACGCTAGGGGTGAATTCGGGGAATGACGAATCCTGATTTGGTAATCTTTCGGGTGGGGAAAGCCGGGATCAGGGGGTGATTTTCTTCAATTTGGTGACGCGGCCGGTCTTGTTCCAGTCCTCGACGTAGAGGTTGCCGTCCTTGTCGAAGGAGAGTCCGTGGGGGGCGGTGAAGATGGCCGGGGTCATGTCCTTCGGCTCGATGGGGAACTTCGCCCACTGCTTGCGGTCCGGGTTGTCGCCGAGGAAGGCGAGGGGAGCACCGTTCTTGCCGATGATGGTGACGCGGGCCTCAAGTTCTGCCACGGCGCAGACGTCGCCGAGGATGGAGACGGCACACGGGCGGCGCAGGTTAGTGGCATACTCGCCGATCCAGTTTCCTTCCAGGTCGGTGTGGAAGAGGCGTCGGTTCTCGCGGTCGCAGACGAGCAGGCGGGGCTGGTCGTATCGCAGGTCGACCTTGAGTCCGTGGCTGGTGTTGGTGAGGACCTGTTCGCCCTTGCCGCGTCCGCCGAAGCTCTTGAGGTGCTTTCCGGAGGCGTCGAATTTGTGGATGAACTGGGCACCGTAGCCCATCGAGCAGAAGATCGAGCCGTCCGGAGCGACGGCCACGCTGGTCAGGCCTTTCCACCCGCCCTTGAGGTCGGGGGTGGTCTTGGCGGAAATCTCGAGGAGGAGCTTGCCGTCGGTGTCGATCTTGCAGACGCGCAGTGGGTTCGGGCCGGCGAGCTGAGCGCCGTAGAGGACGGTCTTTCCGTCTTCCTCGGCGATGTCCATGGCGTGGAAGCCCTTGCACTCCGGAGCAATGGATTTTTCCAGGGTGCCGTCGGGTTGATAGACGAGGATGCCGTGATCGGCATCGGTCGAGGCGTAGATCAGGCCGGATTTGTTGTCGACGACCACGCCGCCGTGGGTCGGGCCGACGTTCTTGTCGTCGGGAAGGTCATCCCAGTTGGGGACGGCTTCGTAGGTCCACGCGCCATTGCCGGTGCGCAGCGCGGTTTGCGGTGCGTCGCCGGGTTGGGTGTCGTGGTCGGGGTGGGCGAGCACGAGCGCGGGAAGAAGGCTGAGGAAAAGCGTGGATTTCATCGGCGGAGAGAACGGAGGGAACGGGCCGAAGTTTCAAGGAAATGGTGGGAATTGTTCCCATTGGCGGGGAGATCCCCGTGAAATGGCAGAGGTGCCGGGTGTCTGGTGGAAGCACTGCCATGTTGTGGCGGGCACCGGAGTCTGGTAGAGACAGGACGATGTATCATCAGGAGAGCGCGATCAAACGGAAGCGCAGCGGGCTGACGCTGCTCGTCGTCGCCATTCTCCTTGCAAGCGCGGTGGTGCTTTTCAAGGGAGGGCAGCAGCTTGGAAACGCGGATCAGACAAGGGATGCGGTCCATGTGAATGCCTTGGCGACAGCCATCGAGAATTTTTATGGTGAATACAGTCAGCTCCCGAAGGTCCCGGCCACGCTGGAATCGGATTCGGAATCCGGGATTGCCTTGCTTCGCATCCTGCTGGCGGACGAGCCGGCCGGGTCAAAACCGCAGAACCCAAGGGACATCGTGTTTCTGGCGGTGAGGGAGGCCAAGGGGGATCGAGGTGGAGTTGCGTATGCCTCTGGTGATTCAGATGACATCAAGGGCATGTTTGATTCGCAGGGTCGCCCGTTTCAAGTGGTGGTGAATACGGGTTACACCGACGTGTTCGAATTCGAGCACGCGGGGACCAAGGTGCGATTGCGTGGGAGATTCGCCGCCGTCTTCGCCGCTGGTGAGGACGGGAAGTTGGGGACGAAGGATGATTTGATCTCCTGGTAAAGGCCGAGCGGAGCGGGCGCTCAGCTTCGGCGCCTACGGCTGCTGTTCTTGCGCGTTCCGGTGCGCTTGCTCGCGGTCTTTTTCTTGGCGCCTTTGCTTGTCGTCCTGCCGGATGGCTTTTCCGATCGTCTGCCACGTGGTCGGCGGTCGTCCTTCGGTGAGCTGGTGCGTTTTTCGCCGGCGATGCAGAAGTCGACGAAGCGTCGTTCGTGATTGATGTTGGCAACCTCCATCTTGATCCGCTGTCCCATCTGATACTGGCGGCCACCCGGTCCGGTCAGGCGTGCTTGGCTGGCTTCGAAGCGCCATGGTCCGCCGCCGGGAAGGTCCTCGCGCTTGATGACTCCGCGGGTGGAGATGTCCGTGGCCTCGACCATGAGCCCCATGGCCCGGACTTCCGTGATGAGTCCTTCGAAGACCACGGCCTTGTCGGATTTGATGGTGTCTTCCAAATACTCCAGCAGCTTGATCTGCTTCGATTCGTTCTCGGCATCGGATGAAGCGCGCTCGGTATCGGAAATGTGGCGGGCGAGCTCGGTGAGTTCGGCCTGCGAGGGATTCCGGTCGGCCTGCTTCGGCGGGTTGTCGAGGAAGGGTTGGAGGGCACGGTGCACCACCAGGTCCGCGTAGCGGCGGATCGGTGAGGTGAAGTGGCAGTAGTCGCCCTTCGACAGGCCGTAGTGTCCGAGTGGGTCGGGCGAGTAGGCGGCGCGCTTGAGGGATTTCAGCAGGCCGACCTTGATCGCGTGTTCGTCGGGCTTGCCCTTGGCCGCATCGAGAAGTTTCTGGATGTGTGCCTTGTTGGTGAGGTCGCCGAAGTCGTAGCCGAAAGCCGCGGCGGTCTCGCCGTAGTCCTGGAGGCGGCCGAAGTCGGGGTCCTCGTGGATGCGGTAGATGGCGGGCTTGTTGCGGAGTTTCAGGATGCGCGCGACGTTCTCATTGGCGAGCAGCATGCATTCCTCGATGAGCTGGTGGCTGGCGGTGTGCTCGACATTCTCGATGTGGCTGGCACGGCCGTCCTCGCCGAGCTTCACGCGGATCTCCTTCATTTCCAGATCCAGGGCTCCATCCTTGAACCGGCGGGCGCGGACCTTCGATGCCATGTTCCAGGCTTCGCGCACCATCTCCTCGAGTCCGGGATAGGATCCCTTCGGGGGCTTGCCTCCATCGAGGATGGTTTGTGCCTGTTCGTAGGAAAGCTTGGCCTGCGAGTGGATCACGGCATTGCAGAACCGGCTCTTGATGACCTTGCCCTGACGGTTCACTTCCATCACGGCGCACTTGGTCAGGCGGTCGACGTCGGGCTTGAGCGAACAGAGTCCGTTCGAAAGCTCGACGGGGAGCATCGGGATGACGCGGTCGACGAGGTAGGTCGAGTTGCCCCGCTTGGCGGCTTCGACGTCGAGTGGAGTACGAGGTTTGACGTAGTGAGAGACGTCGGCGATGTGCACGGCGAGCTTCCATCCGTTCTTGGTCTTCTCGACCCAGATGGCGTCGTCGTGGTCCTTGGCGTCGGCGGGGTCGATGGTGATGACCAGTCGGTCCCGCCAGTCCTCGCGCTTCTTGACTTCCTCCGGGTCGACTTCGTCGGGGATCGCGCGGGCGGCATCGAGGACGTCATCGGGGAAGGACGTGCGGATGCCGTTGCGGTGAATGATGGACATGATGTCCACGCCGGCGTCTCCGGGCCAGCCGAGGACTTCGATCACGCGGCCATGGGGCGTCTTGTGCTGCCAGTTCTCGATCTGGACGACGACGATCTGGCCCTGCCGGGCGGTGCTGTCACCGATGAGCTCGATGCTTCCCTCGTAGGCGGAGTCGTCGGCCTTCACCCAGCCCTTCTTCCCGCCGCCCTGATAGATGCCGACGAGTTTCCCGGAGCGTCGCTCGAGGATCTTTTCGACGATGGCGTGGGTTTCCGGTTCTTCGTCTTCGGGGATGCCGCCGGTCTGGCGGTTGCGGCGGAATTGATTCGGGCTGATCTTGGGTTCGCGCAGCGAGACGAGGACGCGGTCGCCGTCGAGCGCATTGCCGGTATCCCGTCGCGGTGTGAAGATGCGCGACAGTTTCTCGAGGTCGTGGCCGGTGGCGACGTTTTCGGGGTTGGCGGCATCGGGGAAGAACCAGGCGTGTCCGTTCGGTTGGAACTTGATGGAGCCGCGGAGCTGGCCGGCTTCGGTTTCGGTGGATTCGTAGCGGCCTTTCCTGCCGGCGACGATGAGTCCTTCTTCTTCGAGTTGTTGGAGGGTTTTCCGGAGCTTGGGACGGTCGTTGGATGGGATCTCCAGTCGGCGTGCGAGCTCGGACTTGTTGAGGGACGTGTAGTCCGGTTGGCTCATGAGTTTGAGCAAACGGTCACGCAGGGATGCGGATGGCATATCAAATGATGATGAATTGTGGGTAAGGGGACAACGCAAATGAAAGTCCATGCGAAGACCGGAAATCGACCGGGTTCGGTAACGCCAAAGGGAGGCGTGGACGGACACACTTGGGTCCATGGGAAGAGCCGGACTGGATCGTCTGCTAGACGCTCTGGCATCGGCTGAACTGGCGGCAAGCTAGCGGGTCTCCGGGGAACTGCAAGGCGGAAGTCGAGCGTGCGATGCGACGGTTTTCCCGGAACCCTGACACGAAAAGGCCCCACATCCCGCGGTGGGAGGTGGGGCCGGTGAGTGAATTGGTGGTGTGGCTTACTCTTCTGCCGCGGCCTCCTCTTCCGGCTCTTCCGCTTCGGAAGGGATCTCGGGTTCAGCGTCCTTTGCCTGTTCGGCGATCTTGGCCACGTCGGCTGCGGGGAGAACGACCGGGGTGAGCTTGGTGTTTGAACCACTCAGGTTTCCTGCCGGTTTGCGCACGACGGTGATGCCGAGCAGCTTGCCGTTTGAGAGGAAGATGGGGGAGCCGATGGCGTCGGCATTCACGCGGTAGAAGGTGCGTGGCTTGGTGGTGATCCCGGAGATCTCGGAGGTGATCACCGAGGGTTCGCGGTTCATGGAATCGTCGAGCCGACCGAGGCCGATGCAGTCGTCGAGCAGCGATCCCTTGGCGGAGTTCGCGAGGTCGATGGCCTTGATTTCCACGCCGTCGGCTTCGTCGCTGTCCATCCGCAGCTTCACGAATCCGAGACCGAGATCGGTGTCCTTGAGGACGAGATCGGCGGGGATTTCGGTGCCATCGGGCATGATGACCTTGATCTCCTTCACTTCCGACTTGGCCTTCAACTTGATGGGGCCCATCGGGCTGTTGACGGTTTGGCCGTCGACGAGGGATGACTGATCGAGCTGGGCTAGGGCGGTGACGATGAGGCCGTCCTTGCTGATGAAGGTGCCGGTGGTCTCGGTGGTCGTTTCCCGGTCCTGGGCGGACAACTGCGCCTTGAGTTGGGCAGGGGCATCGCCATCGACGGACATGGAGGTCTTGGCGATCACATTGAGCCAGACCACGGAGTCGGCATGGGTTTCGTGGAGCTGGGTGGCGGTGGCGTGGAGTTCGCCGGTCGCTGCCTGCGCCGGGGCGCATGCGATGAGGGCGGGAGCGAGGAATCGGAGCATGGTGCTGTGGATGTTCATGATGAAAGTGAGGCTTGGTCGGGATGAGTTGGTGGATTACCAACGAGGTTCGAGTTCGAGGAATAGGGTGCGCGGTCCGCGTTGGACGAAGAGCACGATGCTGCGGGGTTGGGACTTGCGGAAGCTCAGCAGAGTCTCCTTGAGCTTGTCGAGCGACGGGACGGCCTCGTGGTTGATTTCGAGGACGATGTCGCCGGCGATCAAGCCGCCCAGTGCGGCCCAGCCATTGGCTTCGACCTTCTCGATGAGGACGCCGGATTCCGGTAGGGAAGCGAGGCGGCGCTGGCTGTCGGAAAGGCTGCTGGCGGTGAATTCGAAGCGGTCGTCCTTGAAGTCGGCCGGTCCGCTGTCGGGGTCGGGGCGGGCTTCGAGTTGGACGGTGAGCTTCATGGGTTCGCCGTCACGGATGAGGTCGAATTCAATCTCGGCATCCGTCGGGTAGCTGCGGATGAGTTCGGGCAGGACGCCCTGATCTTCCGGGCGGCGGGCAGGGATGACGCGGCCATCGAGCTTGAGAAGGAGGTCGCCCGGCTTGAGGCCGGCGCGTCCGGCGGGGGACTCGTCGGCGACCGAGGTGAGGCGGACGCCGCGCTTTCCTTTGACTCCGAGTGCCTTGGCGAGGTCATCGGTGATGACCTGGGCGGTGGAGCCGAGCCATGGTTTGTCGGCGGTGCGTGGACGCTGCGATTCGAGTTCCGGGCCGACTTCGATGACGGTGGCAAGCGACTCCGGTCCGCGCTCGAACTCGACGAGGACGGGGGCGGGCTCCGAGAGTTCGGAGGTGAACCTGTCGGTGAATGCCTCGAAGGCGGCCACGGTTTCGATCGCTTCGCCGTTCAGTTTGCGAATGATGTCATCCGGGCGGAGTGGTGGTTTGCCTTGTCCGGAGGGCCCGGCATTCTTCACCGAGTCGATCAGGACGCCGTGGGTGTCGTCACGTCGGCGTTCCAATGCGGAAACCTTGGTCAGGTTGCGCAGGGTGAGTCCCCAGCTGCGGGCCTCGGATTCCTTGGCGAGGGTGGGTTCGCGGAGCTCGGTGGTGAGGGTCCACGATTTGGCTTCTCCCCGGCGCAGTCCTTTGAGCGTCACCTCGGTGCCCGGGTCGGTCTCGAGGACCATGGCATTGAAGACCGGGAGGTCTTCCGGGGCGTGGCAGTCCGGGACTTCCTCGCCATTGTAGTGGGTGATGTAGTCTCCGGCTTCGATGCCAGCTTCGTCAGCGGGGCTGCCGCTCCAGACGGCGGCGACGAGGGCGCCCTTGCCATCGCCGCCCCGGCGGAGCAGCGGTTGGGGTTCGAGCCCGATCCACGACCGGGTGATTTCACCGTGCTCGATGAGTTCGGCGGCCACGGATTTGGCGAGATTCGACGGAATGGCGCCTCCGAGCGAGGCGATGCCGACCTCGTTCACGCCGATGATTTCACCGGCAAGGTTCACGAGGGGGCCACCGGAGTTGCCGCCGAAGATGACGGCGTCGTGCCCGATCCAGCGGACGAGTTCGCCGACCCGTTCGCCATCCAGTTTCATGGAGATCTGATTGCGAGGGACGATCATGGCGGTGTTTGCCACGATGCCGCGGGTGATCGACTGGGACAGCCCGCCGGGGCAGCCCATGGCGAGGACGACGTCGCCGACCTGAAGCGCGTCCGAGTCTCCGAAGGTGGCGACGGCCAGTGGTTCCTCAGGATTGCGGCGGGTGGAAAGGTCGAGCTTGATGACGGCGAGGTCGGACAGGGCGTCGGTGCCGACGAGAGTGGCGTCGACTTCTTCCCGATTGGACAGCGTGCAGAGGAAGCGGGTGCCACGGCCAGCGACGTGGTGATTGGTCAGGACGTAGCCATCGGCAGAGATGATGGCACCGCTGCCACTACCTTGCTGTTTCTTCATCCGGCCGCCGGATCCCTCTTCCATCACCACGTGGATGCGGACGAGGGTGGGGAACATGCGTTCGATGGCGGGACGAATGTCGATCTGGTCGGTTCCGGCGGAACTTTCAGCGGAGATCGGGCCGCAGCTCAGGGCCAGTGCAGCGAACGGGATGAAAATGCGTTTCATGGTTTCTTTCGTCGGCCTTAGCGGTGGTTCGGGTGGGTTTCGTGGAACAATTCCTCGGGATTTTCCGCGGGCGGCAGCGAGTTGGCGGTGATTGTGGGGCGCTGGGGACTTGCGGGCTCCCGATTTTCGGGTTTAGTTTGTCCATCGAACGTGTGGTGCCGTGGGCCCACCCGCCGTGCAAAACCATCCATTGGAACCATGAAAATCGACAATAAAACCCGTCGTCCGTCCGGCTTCACGCTGATTGAGCTCCTCGTTGTGATCACCATCGTGGCCGTGCTTGCGGCCATGAGCTTCGCTGGTGTGAATGCCGCGCTGAAAAAGGCGCGCAAGACCGAAGGCACCGTGGCCGCTGCTGCTCTCTCCGATGCGGTGGAGCGCTTCTACAGCGAATACAACCGCTTGCCTGACCTGCCGGAGAACATGCAGACCGATGCCGGTCCGGGTGTGCAACTCCTGACGATCCTGCTCGGCGACGAAGGAACCGGATCCGACAGTGAGAACCCTCGCCAGGTGGTGTTCCTCGAAGCGAAGGAAGCCAAGGCGAAGAAGGGTGGCATCGACTACGGTTCAGGCAGTGGCGGTTCGGCCCAAGGGATGTATGACCCGTTTGGCAATCCCTTCAACGTGGTGCTGAATACCAACTACGACGACACGCTGAGCTTCAGCTACGGTGGCAAGCAGTACAATCTCCGGGGCCGCAATGTGGCGGTTTACAGCGCCGGTGCGGACCAGGAAGAGGGCACGGTGGACGACATCACGACCTTCCAACGCTGATCGTTGATTCTCGTTTTTCGAAAGGCCCCGGTGCGCATCGCGTGCCGGGGCTTTTTCATTGGGTGTCTCAGCGAAACAGGGTTTCAACGCCCATGGCGGACTTGCGCAGGAATTTGGGCAGCACCTTGGGGTTTGAGGTCTTGATGAGGCGGAACATCATTCCGAGGAGATTCAGGGTGAAGACCTGATCGATCCATCGATAGCCACGCTGACGCCGGAGGAGCAGGCTGGAAAGCCAGCCGAGGGTGCGCCGCTTGAGTTTGAAGGGCTGGAAGGAGAGCTTGATGCGGTAGCGCGAGCGGACTTCGCGCGGCCATGCCCGTTTGTAGCCGCTTTTGGCGGATCGGATGCGGTCGAGGAGGGCTTCGTCGTAGGGGAGGAAATAGTAGCGCCGCGCCAGTCGGACGAGGTTGCAGAAGTCCCTCCAGTGCTCGATGTCGGTCGCGGGGAGTCCAGCGGTGCGGGCGAGTTCGATCATGCGGGGGAAGAGCGAGTAGGCGGCTTCACCGCTGCGCAGGGCGCGTTCGGGGTCCGTCACGAAATGGCGCATCAGCTTCCGGGCCGCATGGTTGATGAACAGGCAATCCCAGTAAATGTGCAGGATGGGAGGGATGCGGACCCGGCGGAAGAACAGCTTCTGCCGGGCGAACTCCTCGATGTAGATCAGGTCGCGATAGATCGTTTCCGCGTGGCGCAGCAGTTCAGCCACGGCGTCGGCCTTGTCCGGCGGGAACATCGAGCTCAGGGCGCTTTCCACGCTCGCCCGATCGCGGAAGATGCGGATGGCGAGCTGCACGTTGATCCTGACCCAGCTGTCGTCTCCGGCCTCTTCGAGAAAGGGAAGGCGGCGGAAGCGGTGCCAGCCACCGGTCTGGCACCAGACGGACATGCCGATGAGATTGCCGGACTCCTCCAGCTCGCGAGCGAAGCGTTCGCAATCGGGGCCGATCGGGGCCGGGCATTCGCCGGCGCCTTCGTATTCGCGGCGGGCCTGGAGTTCGATGATGGTGGGCTGGGAGATGCGGAAGAACGCGCGGTTGAGGGGGAGGAAGCGGAAGAAGTCGCTCTCTCCATGTTTCATGGAGACGATGAAACGCGGTGAGTCGATGCCTTCGAGTGCCCGGGCAAGCGTCTGCCGGTGCCAGATCAGGTCCCCGATGGGGTAGGCGCCGACCGTCCAGGTCCGCAGGATGAGATCGCGTTCCTTTTCCTCAAACACCGGGAGGAGGCGTCGGAGCATGGCGTGGGTCTGCTGCGGCGAGGTCAGGTGGAGTCGGGTGTGGATCGGGTCCTTCACATCCACTCCATCGCTTTCCCCGATGCGGAGGATGAGTCCGCTGAGCTCGGGGAAGTCGGTGAGCAGGCGGTCGACGAGGTCGAGGAAGTAGAGTTCGAGGGCTTCCCGGTCATCGCCGATGGCGGCGTCGATGGCGGGGGTGAGGGGGATGATGTCCGAGGTGAGGTAGATTTTCAGGTCGAACTCGTGGAGGATGGCAAAAAGCTGAGTGAACTCCTCGCGGAAGACCTCGATCCTCGCGGCGATCTCGGGTTCGTGCAGCGGGTGGGGTGCCAGGTGGGCCAGATCGTCGAGGGTGACGGCGTTGTAGCCCATGGCGCTGACTTCCGCGGCGAATCGGCGCAGATCGTGACGAATCCGGGCCCATTGGGTGCGGCGCGTTTCGCCTGTGGTGGCGAGGTGGGTGAATGGGATCTTCGACCAATTGATGCGCCGTTTTCCGTAGCCTCGGAAAAACGGACCGATGGCATCGATCAGGAACAGGCGCAGCGGCATGCTGAGGAAGGGAGCCTATGCCTGATTTCATGGGAACTCCGGGATCATGGCAGGATCGTCACCTTGCGTCCTTTGTTCGCCGAGGCTTGGTGAGTGAGAAGAAACGTGCTTTTTTAACGGTGACCGGAGCGCAGACTGCTTATCGTTGAACCAACCCCATGACGCATTCCCCTTGTCCAGAGGATCGCCAGCCTTGTGGCTTCAGCCTGATTGAATTGATCGCCGTGGTGACGATCTCGATTCTTCTGCTGGCAGTCGGGGTCAGCTTGTTCCGGAACAACCGGGCCGAGGCGGTGCAAACCTCGACGGAGCAGGTGTCCGCGCTCATCGAGCAGGGCCGCACCTCGGCGATCACGCGTCGTCGGCCGGTGGCGATGGTTTTCCTCAAGCCGGGGGATGGCGGCTTCAGCGACGAAATGTCCCGCGTCGGGCTGTTCGAGCTCGAGGGTTGGGAGGATGGCGAGGAACTCGTGGGTCGCCAGCTCCAGCGTTGGGCGGTTTTGCCCGCTGGGGTCGCTTTTTTCGGGGGGGATGTGGATCAATTGGACAACGTGTTTGATCAGTCGGACATTCGCCTCACGTGGAAGGACGGCGACGAAGCAGGCGAGTTTCCCGGGTTGGTGTTTTCTGCCCGTGGTGGGCTTCTGGCCCCGGCGGGTTCGGAGTCGGTGGTGATTTCGCTGGGAAGTGGGGTGTATCAGGGGAATCAGACGGTGGAGGCCTCGGGTGGTGGCCGCAGGGCGATCCGGATTGGTCGCGTCGTGGCCCGAGCATGGAATCTGGACGTATGAAGAGGACCCGAGCCCGCAAGCGACTGCCCGGCGTTTCGATGATCGAAACCGTCGTGGCGATGGGCGTGCTGGCGGTCGCCGTGCCTCTGGCTCTGGCGGCGATGAGCAAGGCCGGCTCGGTGGGAAGTGCGGCGCGCGCGGAAACACGGGCTCCTGCGATTGCGGAACGTTGTTTGATGGAGGTGAAGGCGGCTCGGCGCGGGGAGTCCGCGGTGCTGCCGACCTTGGAGCCTGCGGTATCCTTTCCCGGCGCCGGCCAGGTTCTGGTGCTTGGGTTCTCGCGCGATGGGCAGCTTCTTGGGACACTGGATCAGTCGAGTTTCGAGGGAGGAATGCGGGAAACCATTGATGGAGAAGACGTGAACTACGTGGCCAGCATCTCGGGGCGGTTCGATGATCCCGGGGTCACCGTGACGGTCCGGGTCGAGCACCCGGCGGTCCGCGAACGGAGTCAGCGCTCAGGGGTGAGCTTTCACACGAAACTGCCATGAGAGTTCGTTCCCCCCATGGATTCACGCTGGTGGAGATGATGGTCTCGATGGGGATCGGAACCATCGTGCTGCTGCTGGCGGTGACCAGCCTGAGATCCACGGGAGATGGCTACAATCAAAGCACCAACAGCATGGCTGCCGAGCGCGAGGCGAGGGCGGTCCTGACGATCGCGGCGGAGGATTTGTCGAAGGCGGTGACGGGGCGGGAAATGGTTTTCGGTGGCGGTGACACGGGATGGCGGAAGGATCGGCTTGGATTTCTCTGCCTGCAGCCGGCGGACGCCCAATCGGCGGACGATCGGGTGGGTGACCTGTGCGCGGTGGTTTATTATCTGAAGGATCTGCAGATGGGGCGTGATCCGGTGCGCTGCCTGATGCGGGGATTCCGCGACAGCAAGGAGACTTTTGATGCGCTTCGTGCGGGCACGGTGGCATCGCTCTACGAGCCCGCGGAGGTGGACGAGCCGGTGGCGTTCGGTGTGCTGGGTTTCGAGGCCGATCCCTTGCTGCGTGAAACCGGGGGCGAATGGGGGGCGTGGACGCGAGCCGCGGACCCGGAGTGGGACGGTCCTGACGCGGTCCGTTTGAGACTTGTGGTGGCGCGACGCGAGCTGATGGGTAAATTGCGGAATGCCGGTGATTGGGATTCAAGCCCCCTCCTTGGAAATCCAGAGGATGCGGAGGATTCTCCGGACCTCGAAGTCTACGAAGTCGTGAACGCTTTTTCGCATGAATCATAGTCGACAGAGATACCCACGCCGAGGATTCACGCTGGCGGTGGTGCTGGTCGTGATGGCCGCGATCCTGCTGCTGGCGGTGGGCGTGCTCGCCGTGGTCGGCATCGAGCGCAAGACGGCGCGGTCGTACATCGACTCGAAGCGCGCGGAGTGGATTGCGCGGGCCGGCATGGAGGATGTCAGGGCGCGATTGGGCGAGCAGACGGCGAATGATGATTACCTGATCGTCAGTCAGCCCGGTGAAGTGGACGCGGGCAGCACGCTCGATCCCTTGGACTACCTTTTTCTCGTCCGTGGCAGCGGAGGCGGCGACGACGTTGAGTATGAACTGCAACCACTCTTCAGCAGTCCGCTGGAACGGCGGACGGTCACGGATTTGAGCGCTTTGCCTCCGGTCACTGATTGGTCCGAGCCCACCTCCGCCGGGGAGATGGAGGTCCGGCCTTGGTCGGAGTCCGCCCGCATTGCGTGGATCCCGGTGGAGGATGATGCGGGCAAGGTGGTGGGACGCTATGGATTCTGGGTTGAGGACCTGCAGGCCAGGCTGGACGCCTCGCAGGCGGGTGGTGACGGACGCGTCGAGTGGCCGTTTCCTGCTCCGGGGGTGAGTGACGAGGAAGGGGATGAAGAAGCCGTGGTGAGCTTCCATGCGCTGGACCCTTCGAGAACCGGCGATGAAGAATCCAGCGAACTCGATTCACTGCTCGACGGGGGGCGTGAGGTACTGGTGTCGCCTGAATCCGCGGTGGCTGCCTTGGGGCGTGAGCCGGGCTTGGATCGCGATGATCAAGGACGACTGGAAGACCCGATGGCCGATGTGGTGGAGCGCTCGGTGGTGGCAGGGCTGCGGTCGTATGAAGAATTGCCGATCGTTCCCTTCTCGGCCGGGATTGATGAGGCTCTCACCGGGGAGCCGAAGCTGAACCTGAATGAACTGCTCGGGATGGAACGAGATCGGGCGGTGGATGAGTTCGCCCGGCATGTGGAACAAGGGCTGCCCGAGTTCGACGAGAGGGGTGGGGGCTTCCCCGATGACTACCTGCGGACCCTGGCTGCGGGGGCCTTGGACTATGCCGACACGGATGACACGCCCACCCTTGGCGGCTCTTACCGAGGGCTCGATGCCTACCCGCTGTTGAGCGAGATTTTCCTGCGCATTGGATACAACGGTCTGGAATTCAAGGATGGCCGGAAGTACATGAAATGGGAGTTTCAGGTCTTCACCGAGTTCTGGAACATGACCAGCGAGTCGGTCAGCGGACTTTGTCAGGTCAGCTACGAGAATGGTCTGGGACCAACGGGGATCGGGGTGATTCCCCAGGGACGTCGCTTCGACGATCCATCCCTGCTGGACGATCCGATCCAATCGACCCACAACCTCGAGAAGAAGGACGGGAAGTACTGGAGTCCTAGTCTCAATGTCTCGCTCGAGCCTGACGAGTATGGGGTCTTCCTCATGGCGACGGTGGAGTATTCGCTCGACGTGGGCCCGATCTCCGGGCCCGGCAGTGAGTTCATCAAGACCTTCGCATTGAGTGAACCGCTCGGAGCGGCGGGGATGTCCCTGCGCTGGAACGACGACGAGGTGGCCCGTGTCGAGCGGATCGTGCGCAGTCCCCAGAATCTCACATTCTATGCCACTCGCCAGAGTGTCGCGGTGGAGGCGGCCATTCCAGGGCACAGTTACGGCCCCTACGGCGATTTTGTGAACAACATGGGGGACCCTCGGATCGCCCACTACATCCGCAACGAAGCGGCCGGTGAGAACGCTTACCCGGAGAATGCCAGCCCCGGACGAAGGAACGTCCGGCGTGGGACGATCTACGACAGGGACTCGTCGACGAAGCCCAGACACTACGGGCGGGTGCTTCCGAGTGAATGGCCGGATGGCGGGCACAACTCGATGGTGGGATCATGGAATCCGGGGAGTGATGAGAGGTCGCTCCCGACCGACAGCCGACTGATTGGGAATCTGCCGGCGCCGGAACGGGAGAATGCGGTGCAGCGACTTTCGCAGCAGGGCCGCTTTTATTCCGCGGCGGAGCTGGGCCGGGTTTTCGACCCGGTGATGTGGCAGCCGGCTTATGCGGATTTGCCCAACCGTTCCGGTAGCGGTCGTCTGGACACCAAGACCTTGCTGGACAGCAGTCCAAGAATGCCGACCTCGCGGACCACATGGCCGGAGGTCACGGCGGCGAGCGTGCCGAGTGCGGATTACGGTGGCGGCAACACGCTGCGGATCGGGCGGACTGAGCACCAGCGGTTCCGCAATGAGGAGCAGCATGCAGTGAGACTCCTTGATCTCTTCCATGCGGGCAAATCGACCTTGCAGGAAGAGGAGGAACGGGAGTCGCCATTGGTGACCGTCGATGGTCATGTGAATCTGAATACGGCCTCGGAAGACGCGATCCGCGCGTTGGTGGCAGGGAACCTGAGGCAGGATCCGAAGATCGGCCGGGTGCTGAGCTCGAGCCACTCAAACATGCCGTGGATGGCACCGCGGACGGTGCAGTCGGATGTTGGAACGCCCGCCCGTGAGAAGGCGGCCGACTTGATTGCGGAAGCCATCATTGCCGAGAGGCCCTTCGATTCAGCCTACGCCCTGGCGATGGTGGAGGACGAGCAGGAGCGCTCCATCTGGGGGAATGAGGAGCTGTTCGATCTCGGCAGCAAGCTTCGTTGGACGGATGCGGCGGCGGAGGAGTTGTTCGCGCGTCTCTGGGAGTCGTCGACCTTGCGGTCACGCAACTTCCGCGTGTGGGTGATCGGACAGTCCATCGCTCCCACGGATGCGACCGGCACGGCCTGGCGGGACACGCCGACGGTGCTTGCGGAGTCCCGCAAGGTGTTCTCCCTGTTCGCGGATCCGGGCGAGCGTGATGCGGATGGAAGGATCCGCGAAAACAGGGTTGATGTCGAAATACTCTATGAAAACGATTTCTAGATGGGTTGCCGTGCTTCTGTGCTTTGGGTCGCTGGCCAGCGCGCAGGAAGGAGAGAAGAAGGTGGGTTTCATCCGCCTGATCCACGCTCTCGCCCCCGGAGAGGGGAAGCTGTCCCTTTTGCTGAATGGCGTGGATGTTTATCCGTCGGGCTATCAGTTGGGAAATGCTACGGGCGGCATCGGAGTGGATGCCGGACGCTGCAAGGTCGTGATCCGTCGTGACGGAGTGACGGAAGGCACGACGACGGTCGATGTGGAGGTCGGGGAAACCACTACGGTGATTCCCTTCGCGGAACGCATTCCTGCAACGGATGATGAACCGGCGCATTGGCAGATCCGCATTCTCCGGCTGAAGCAGACCAAGAAGCAGGAAGGTCGGGTCGCCACCTTCGTCTCGGTGAGTGCCCAGCCCGAGCTTGCGGTCGAGATGCGGGAGCCGGAGGGCGGTTGGACCAAGCAGTTCGTGAAACGCTTCGGTACGGCGAATCTACCGATGAACTACCCGGAGGGCTATGTGCCGCTCAGGGTGGGGGACCAGAAGCTCAGTCCCATCCCGGTCATGGATGAGGGGACCTATGTGGTGGTGCTTTTCGATGACGAGGAAGGCAAGGTGTCATCCATCAGTTTCCGCGACTTCATGCACCTGACGGCGGAGTGATTTGGTTCAGAGGCGTTGTCTGAATCGTGTCGCTTCGGCTTGAGCTGCAGGGTTTCCTGAAGAGCGAGCTGCGATGATTGCGCGATCGGCGGCCGCTCGTGCCTCCGCCGGATTGCCCGCAGCTTGCGATGCCCTGGCCATGCCGAGCAGGTCATCGACGACCTTGTCGGGTCGTCCTTGCTTGCGGTCGAGTTCGAGGGCCGAGGTGAATGCTTGATGGGCGGCCGACGGGTCGCCCATGGGGATGAGGGCTCGGCCGATGATGCGGTGGGAGTCGGCGACTTCACGGCGGTGGTCGGATCGTTGGTTGGCTTTGAGGCCCTGCCTGGCTTTGGTGAGAGCGCTTGCTGCGTTTCCGTCTTCGAGGTCGAGCCTTGCTTCGAGGTTGAGGAAGCGGCCCCGCTGTTTGCGGCCGGCGGGTCCGTAGTTCTGGAGGGTGGAAGTCAGTGCCCGTCGTGCTGCAGCCGTGTTTCCCGCGTCCGCATGGAGGTAGGCCCGCATCCAGCCAGCTTCGAGCAGCAGCTCGTTCAGATCGCGACTCGATGGGGAATTTTCGCCTGAGGAACGCAGGGTGAGCATGTAGCGATCGATGGCATCGAGGCAGTCCGCCGCGTCCGCTGGGCTGCCGTGGGCTTCGCTGACCACGGCGAGGTTGATCAGGTCGCGGATGATGCCCTCCGGATGGTCGACCGACCGGTGAATCTCAAGAGCGCGCCCATAGGCTTTTCTGGAGTCATCCAATCGGCCTTCCCGATAGGCTTCGTTGCCGTCGCGTGAGTGACTGCGAGCTTCCGCCAGAACCGTGGGTTCCTGCTCGGTGGTGGCACAGCCTGCGAAGAGGAAGGCGGCGCTCACGAGGGCGGGAAGGGAGAAGGTTTTCATGGGATCAATCATCGCTTCCGGTTTGCAGGACCTGGTCGCTGCCGTCGCTGACGCCTTGGCGAACCGGCCACATGCGGCGAACCGAGTCCATGACGTCGTCGGCCTTGTCGGCGGCATCGGCACCCTTGTGGACCATCTTGGGAATGTCGCCCGAGCTTTCCTTCACGACCTGGTTCAGGTTCTCGATCATCTCGTTGGCGGAAACGAAGAGCTTGCGGGCTTCTCCTGCGGTTTCATCGAGGGTGACTGCTCCGCTTTGCAGGCTGTCGATGAGCGGTTCGACTTTCCGGTTCACGGTGGCGGCGGTTTCATTGAACTGGCTGATTCCCGCCATCAGTCCGTGGTCCTCCGAGCGCAGGTCGCTGGCCAGTTGATCGATTTCGCTGAGGGCGTGCTGGAGTGACTTGAGGCTGGAGACGAGATGTCCCTCGTCGCTCCTCAGGTCGGTGATCAGGCCATTGGCTTGGTCGAGGGTGGAGTCGAGTCGCCCGGCCGTGTCCGGAAGTGACTCAGCCAGGGTGGCCAGACTGGTGAGGATGGGAGTGAACTTCTTTTCCAGTGACTCGACGAATTCGTCGATGGTCTTGCCGCGCGAAAAGGTGATGCGCGAGTCTGGTGCCAGTGGGGGCGCCCCGCTGTGCTCGGTGGGGAGCCAGAGTTCGATGAAGTGGTCGCCAATGAGGTTCTCGCCACGGAGTTTGGCGATCGTTTCGCCCCTGACGTAGTCGGTGTATTCGTCGAAGATCTCCAGGTCGACCTTCACCTGCCGGTTCGCCTTGAGGGAGATGCTCTTCACCCTGCCGATGCGGAAGCCACTCAAGCGGACCGCCATCCCCGGTTGGAGGCTCTCGCTGGTTTCGGCGAGCATCCAGTAGGGTTTCACGGAGCGGAACCACTCCTGCTTGAAGGCGGCGAAGCCCGTGATCGCAGCGAGGACGAGGATCAACAGGGCGACAAAGGTCTTCGAACGGAGCTCCACAAGGTGGAATCTGGGATCGGAGTCTTTCAGAAAGCGGGTCATGATGACGGTTCAAGGGTGAGGGTTTGAATGGGCTGCCATGCGGACAACTCCGAGAGATCAGGGTGCTGGTTCCTGAGGCAGGTGAGCAGGATGCCAGAGTCCGGATGCATGGCTCCGAGCCAGTTGAGGAAGTGGATGAGGCGTCCGGTTTGTGAGGGGTCGAGCTCGGCAAAGATCTGTTCGCCGAGGAGAAGCCGGAAGCCGGTCAGGTGGCAGCGGACGAGTCCGCAGATGACGCGCTCGAAGCGACTCAGTCCGTCGGCACTGAGGCGGAGTCGTGAGTGGACCCAGGCTGCGTCGAACCCGGCGGCATCGAACGCCTGGAGGATGGAATTTTCGAGTTCCTCCTCGGCAAGTCGGGCGTGGGGATCACCGTCGGCTTGCAGAGGCAGCAGGAGGTTCTCGAAAACCTTGAGGTTCGAGATCATGCCGGAGTCTCCCGCGGCGTAGCCGATGTGCCGTGAGCGAGCCTTCCAGTCCCCGGAATCGGCTGCGGGGTCGCCGATTCCTGCAAGCTGGATGGTGCCGGTGAGGCTGGGTTCCAGTCCACCGACAAGATCGATGAATTCATCGAAGGTGTGGGGGTCATCCCCGTGGACGATGGCTCCCGTGCCAGCCTGGATTGAGCAGCTGAAGGGTTGGAACAACTGCCCGTCGAGCTGACGAATCCTGAGGACTTCAGTGGATGCCGTGACGGTCATGAGCGGATGAGGTAGATGGAGGCGAAGAGCAAGTCGGCGAGCAGGAGGAGGATGAAGCTTCTCAGCACCGAGAGTTCAGCGGCTTGGGGGATCCAGGCAGGCTGTGCGGGCACGTGGATTCCGGTCGAGCAGGCGACGCTGGCGATGATGAGCCCGAAGCTGACGTTCTTGGAGAGACCGATGAGGATGTCGGAAAGGGCGATCTGTTGGAACAGCGCGGAGTAGTAGGGCAGGAGCCGCATTTCGACGAAGAGCGAGGCGAAGGCGGGGCCCACGCCGGTGGCGACGAGTTGGAACAACAGGGTCAGGGCGGGAACGGCGATGCAGCAGCCGACCACACGGGGAACGATGAGGTAGTCACCGGGATCGATCCCGAGCCGATAGAGGCTGCGGATTTCTCCGCGCACCTTCATCGCGGCGATTTCGGTCGCCATGGCCGATCCGCTCCGGCCGAGCACGATGAAGGCGGTGAGGAGTGGTGCGAATTCTCGTAGCACGACGACCTGCATCATCTTCACATTGAGCTCCACGCCGCTGCCGAGCAGCGACCGCATCTGGGAGACGAGCCCGATGCCCACCGCCAGACCGGCAATGGTCACCGGCAGCAGGGCCTGAATGCCGGTGAAGAGGACCTGCTTGTGGAAGACGCGCTGGGTGGCTGGAAAGCGAAGGACGCCGATGCGGGCGAATGCATGTGCCGCAACCCCGGTTGTCAGCTGGAAGAACTCCAGAAACGGTCTGATCAGCCGGGACTCAGGGTGGAGCGGGGCTTGCATGGTGCGGCACGGGTGAGAGGGGAACTCCCGCGTGCGCTCTGGAAGGAGGTCCGTACCGGGATGGCGCCGACCATCCTGTGCGGGCCGCCACCCTTCGTGCCGGGGGAGCAAAGGGAGGAGCTCAGGCTCCGGTTCTCACCCTAACGATGCCGCTTGAAGGAACTACGGCCTGATTTGCAAAAAGGCCGCAATCCTTGCTCGGCACGGTCTTGAGGGAAGGCGAGCCTCAGCGATGCTCGACGACTTCGTCGCGCTCGAAGCGTGCCTTCGGACGGGAGGCATACTTATCATCGCCGGACCGGTAGCCGGCAGCGCAGGCGACGCAGGTGGCGTATCCGCTGTCCTCGAGTCCGAGGATCTTGTCGTAGCTCTTGGGGTCGAGCCCCTCGAGCGGGCAGGTATCGACGCCCACCATGGCGGCGGCAGCCATGAACTGGCCGAGTGCGATGTAGGTTTGTCGTACGTTCCATGCATGCCGGCCTTCGACGGTCATGTTGTTGCAGAAGCCGTCGATCACCTTGCCAAGGCCGGTGAGTTCGTCGGGTGCCTGGCCGTGAACGGAGGCGAGACGCGTCAGCCAACGCTCGGTGTCGGCGGGTGTCATGTCCGTCCTCGCGGCAAAGACCACGAGCTTGTCGGCATCGGTGACCTGAGACTGACCCCAGGACACTTCACGCAGCTGGGCCCGTTTCGCGGTATCGTCGACAATGAAGAACTTCCAAGGTTGCAGCCCGAATGACGATGGAGCGGCGACGAGGGCATCGACCAGTGCTTCCCAAGTCTCGGATGGAATGGAGCGTGAGGGGTCGAAGACCTTGGTGGCGTAGCGCCACTGGAGGGCGGAGGTGAGCTCGGCGGGAGTCATGAAAATGGGGTGACGGTTACTGGGCGTCGAGGCTGAAAGGGAGGGAGGCGGAGGGGAAGTCCTTCAAGGCGAGCGAGAGGACGACCCCGTATTCTTCGTCGAGGCGGTTGTCTCTGGCGGTGAAACCAAGGGAGCCCACGAAATGGTTGAAGTCGCGGTGGACGGTGTATTGCTGGACTTCGAGGATTCCATCATCGAGCTCCCAGATGTGGGTGGCACCGAGTCCCCACTTGTCATTCAGACGAACGTATCCACGCAGGTCGATCCGGTTGGAGTCATCCAGGATGGGATGGTTGTCGAGGTAGCGGTTGGCGATGGAGAACTCGAGGTTCTCGGTCGGCATGAAGCGGAGGCGAGCGGACACTTCGCTGAACCCGGATCCGTTGTCGAGGACGGGGAACTGGGTTTCAAGATTCAGGGACAGCCACTCCAAGGGGCGCCAGGTGACGTCGTTGTAGAGGTTCGAGAAATTCCGGTTCAGCTCCTCGGGGTCGTCGAAGAAGCTGTCGAGGTAGGTGTCGATGTAGAGCCACTGGTAGCTCTGCCCATCGCGCCGTGTGATGAGCTGGTTGCGCATGCCCATCCGCAGGATGTTCCAGTCGGTGAAGGAGTCGATGGCGGTGTAGCGGTTCGGAGCGAGGGTCCGTGGGCGCGTGGTGAAGTTTTCCCGGTCAATCTGTGGGAACAAGCGGCCGAGGTCGTTGGTATTGAGATAGGAAAACCGGGCGTAGGGCTGGAACACATGGAGCAGTCCGTCGAGTCCCCAGTCCCGGCTGACGAATCCTCCGTAGTCCCGGCTGAGCTTCATCGAGGCTTCGGCACCTGCGTAGAAGATCGCGCGGTCGACCGTCGCTGCGGGTCCGTTGATGCCGCTGTAGTTCGAGTATCCGGCTCCAATTTCGGGGGTGAGATTGAGCCATCCGCCGATCTTGAACTGGGTGGAAAGCTCCTGATAGGTGTGGAACCGGGTGAAGCCGGGGTTGAGGAGCTGGGTGGTGAGTGCTGGAACCAGCGGGCTGCCCGGAGGCAGGGCCTGGATCTGCCTGACGAGCTGCCGCTCGTAGGTGGGCAGGTTCTGGATGAGCGTTTCGGCGGTCGCATTGCCGGGAGGCAGGGCGAGGATGCTGTTGAGCGTGCTTTGGTTGGCGGTGCCGATCTCCTCTTCGACCACGGAAAATGAAGTCTGACCCTCGTGAAGGATGGGGAGTCCGAACAGGGGGCGTCTGGATTGTTCGAAGGTGATTTCCGGCAGCCGGGTATCCGAGCGATAGAAGTCATTGGGCCGGAATCGGGCGAGGACTCCGAACAGCGAGCTGTCATCGCGGCGGAAGAGCCCCAGCGTGTTGTCCGGATTGGGATCGGTCGAGAAGGTGCGCGGATCGAAGTCCTCGAGGAAGTAGTTGTCGCTCAGTGCGGTCAGGTTGGCATCGATCCTCCAGGCGTCACCGCCTTCGAACGGCAGGTTGAAGCGCTGTTGGAGCTTCACACGCCAGCGGTCTTCATTCAGCTGGGGGCGGGGCAGGCCGGTGCGGCTGATGGTCGGGTCGAGGTCGTTGGCGTAGTAGAAGGAGAAGCCGGTGTAGTTCGGGTTGCTCTTGAGGCTTCGGCGGTCGACGAGGTCGAGCCCGGCAGCGACGCCGCGGGACGTACGCAGGTCGAAATTCCAGCGGGAGAGGAGCCAGCGGTCCTCGCCCTCGCCGAGCATGATGCCGTAGCTGTTCAGCAGGTAGGCACCCCAGTTCGAGCGGGCACCGGGGATGAAGTGGTAGCCGAGTTCTCCGTCAAGCGGCTGGGAAAAGTAGGGGAGCCAGAAGATCGGGGTATCTCCGGCATAGAGCTTCATGTTCTTGAATTCCACCCGGTCGTTCGGGAAGACGGTAGTTTCACCGGCCCGAACCCAGACGGCGGGATTCTCCACGTCGTGGGTGGTGATGCCGGCATCACGACCGACAAAGACGGTTTCACCATCGCGCTCCTCCATGGTGAAGCCATCGGCTTCGAGGAGGAGAGGGTCGACGCCGGTCCTCAGACCTGAGGCGTCGATCTTCTGGTCTTCCATGAAATAGACGACCCGCTTTCCGCGCTGGACGCCCTGTCCCTGATAGATGCTGACATCTCCCGTGAGGGTGACGGTCTTGGCGGTGTCATCGAGCACGCCGTGATTGGCGAAGATCTCAATGCCGGTTTCGGTCTTCAGCTTGACGTTGCCCTCAACGATCAGCTGTTTCTCCTTGCCGAGGTAGCGTCCCCGGTTGGCGGAGAGGCTCATGCCGGTATCGGCCACGGCGCGCACGGCCCCGCGGGACGTCACGGTTTCGGTGGCTTTGACGAAGTCGGCTCCGCCATCGAATTCAAGCTCGACCGAGCTGGGGCGCGCCGGTGCCACGTCCGCCGCATCGATCAGATCGATGTCGGTGGGGAGGGGAACCGGGGCGACAGGCCCGATGGGTGCCGGTTCGTCCTCGGCGAGATCGGGTTGCTGCGCGGAAAGGATCAGCGCGGAGCTGAGAAAGAGGGAGGAAGTAAGCCTCATCGAGGCAGGATCACAGGGGCTACCGACTCGCAAGTAAAGGTGGAAAGCGATTGCGGGGTGAAGGATGTGGGGGATGATGGGGGTGCATGGAGGGGACGAATGGAATCATGGGGATTGTCGGGGCCTCGGGCTTCCTCGGCGGGGCGCTCGCCGAGCTGGCGCATCGGCGTGGCTGGCGGGTCGTGGGGTTCAGCCGGAAGCGGAGGGAGCCCGGTGGTCCGGTGGACGAATGGAGGGAGTGGTCCGATCGGCCGGACCTGTCGAGGCTCACGGTTTTGGTGAATCTGGCGGGTGAATCGATCGCGCAGCGTTGGACGGAAGGGAACCGGGAGAAGTTTCATGCCAGCAGGGTGGGGGTGACGAACGCGGTGGTGAAGGCGATGGTGGAGGCTGACCATGGCCCGGGGATGCTGATCAATGGATCGGCGGTCGGAATTTATGGAGATCGTGGCGATGAGGAGCTGACCGAGGCAGCCCATCCGGGGGAAGGCTATCTGGCGGATCTGTGCGTCGAGTGGGAGAAGGCGGCCCAGCCGCTCGTCGAGCGTGGAGTCGATGTCGCCTGGTTGAGAACCGGGGTGGTGTTGGGGCGCGGTGGAGATGCGTGGGAACAGATGCGGAAGGTGTTCTCGCTGGGACTGGGAGGGAAATTCGGATCCGGCCAGCAATGGATGCCGTGGATCCACGTCGAAGACCTGGTCGGCGCGATGCTTCACCTGGCGCAGAATCGGGTGACGGGACCGGTCAATGGAGTGGCTCCCGAGCCGGAGAGGAACGGTGACTTCACGAAGAAGCTGGCCTCGGCGCTGAGTCGTCCGGCCTTCTTCCATGCACCTGGCTGGGGGCTGAAGCTGGGCTTGGGTGATTTTGCCGGTGCCTTGTTGGCCAGCCAGCGGGCGCTTCCCGATGCACTCCTGAAGAGCGGGTTCCGATTCAGGTATCCGTCGCTGGATTCGGCCCTGGTCGAGCTTTGCTAGCCTGCCGGCTCGATTTCGGGCCACCGATTGCGCTTGCGCAGGGACGGGTCGCCCGATTGGGTTTCTTTCAGCTTTATGGCGGCCCCACAGAACAAGATTGCGTTGGTCTTCGACTACGACCAGACGCTCAGTCCGAAATACATGCAGGATGACGTGCTCTTCCCCGAGTTCGGAATCAATCCCGAGCAGTTTTGGCAGAAGTGCAACAACCTGGTCCGCGATGCGCAGTGGGACGGTGAGCTGGCCTACCTGAAATGTCTGCTCGACTACCTCGAGATGGACCAGGTGAGCAATGCCCGCTTGAGGGAGCTGGGTGCGGGTTTGAATTTCTTCCCCGGGGTGCCCGAAATTTTCGACGAGCTGCCCGGTCAGGTGCTGTCGCCCGATCACGAGGCGGCCGGTATCCAGATCGAACACTACATCATCTCATCGGGCCTGAAGGTGCTGCTCGACGGGTCGCCACTGAAGTCCCGGGTGAAGCGCATCTTCGGCTGCGAGTTCGGTGAGAACGAGGCGGGCCACATCGCCTTCCCGAAACGGGCGATTTCCCACACCACCAAGACCCAGTTCCTGTTCCGCATCAACAAGGGGATGCTGGAATACACGCAGGATGTGAACGACCACATGCCGGCCGAGCTGAGGCCGGTCCCCTTCGAGAACATGGTGTATGTCGGCGACGGGCCGACGGATGTGCCGTGTTTCACCGTGATCACCCGGAACGGGGGACATGGCATCGCGGTCTATAATCCGGAGGATGAAAGCGGGAGGAGTTTCCGCAAGTGCTACCAGCTCAGTGCCCATGCGAACCGGGTGAAGCACATCGCGCCGGCGGACTACCGCCAAGGGAGTCATCTGTGGTTGTTGCTGAGCGAGATGGTCCGCGAGATCGCGGACCGGATCCTGCGCCAGCGGAGGGAGGAAACCGAAAGCGGAACGGTGGCGGCCCCCACCTTCTGATCCGTCGAAGGAGGAGAGTCTGTTAGGTCAGCGAGGTTCGATCAATTTTTCATGTCAGAGAAGAAGCATTTTCATTTCGTCGGTGTCTGTGGCACGGCGATGGGTTCGGTGGCTGCTGCGATGAAGCGCAAGGGGTTCACGGTGACGGGGTCGGATGCCAACGTGTATCCTCCGATGTCGGATTTCCTGCGCAGTGAAGGCGTGGATCTGACCGAGGGGTATGCGGCGGCGAACATCCCGGCGGAGGCGGACTCCATCGTCATCGGCAACGCGATCAGCCGGGGCAATGAGGAAGCCGAGGCGACCCTGGAGCGGCGCTTGCTGTATGTCTCGCTGCCCGAGGTGATGAAGGAGCATTTCCTCCGCGGCCGGAGGAACTTCGTGGTCAGCGGGACCCATGGGAAGACGACGACCAGCGCCATGCTGGCATGGTTGTTCGAATCCGCGGGGCGCAATCCCGGATGGATGATCGGCGGCCTGCCGAGGAACCTCGGCTGTGGCGCGCGTTTCACGGATTCGGATTTCAACGTGCTGGAGGGGGACGAGTACGACACCGCCTTCTTCGACAAGCGTTCCAAGTTCCTGCACTACCTCCCGGAGGTGGCGATCGTGAACAACATCGAGTTCGATCACGCGGACATCTACAACGACATCGATGAGATCAAGCTCACCTTCAAGCGCCTGATCCGGATTGTTCCGCGGACGGGCAGGGCGGTGGTCAATGGCGATGATGCCAACTGCCTCGACGTGGTGGTGGATGCGCCGTGTCCGGTGACGCGCGTGGGCTTTGGTTCGAACTGTGACATCAGGATCGTCGATGTGGACTATGCGCGCGACTGCAGTTCGTTCACCTTGGAAGGCGAACGTTACTCGGTGCGAATGCCCGGTGAGTTCAATGTGAGGAATGCGGCGATGGCGGTGGTCGCCGGTTTGCTCGGCGGGTTGTCCGTGGGCGAGATCCAGGATGGCCTCCATTCCTTCGACGGGGTGGCGCGGCGCCAGGAGGTCCGGGGTGAGGAACGGGGCGTCAAGGTGGTCGATGACTTCGCCCACCACCCGACGGCGATCCGGCAAGCGATTCAGGCGCTGCGCCAGCAGCATCCGGATGGAAGGCTGTGGGTCATTTTCGAGCCCCGCTCGAACACCACGAAGCGGAAGGTCTTCCAGCGCGAAATCGCTGAATGTCTCGCGGGTGCGGATGTGTCGATCATCTCGGCTCTACCCGACCCGGAGAAGGTGCCGCCATCGGAAAGGCTCGATCCTGCCGTGGTGGCAAGCGAAGTGCCCGGTGGGCGTGGCCGCTACATCGCCACGGTCGATGAAATTGTCGAGGCCGTGGGCAATGAGGCCGTGAGCGGCGACGTGGTCGCGGTGCTCAGCAATGGCGGGTTTGGTGGAATCCACTCGAAGTTGCTGGAGCGTTTGTCCCGCGGCGAGTGACTCCACACGGAGTCGAAAGGTCAGTTGCCGGCCAAGCGGTGATTCATGTTGATGGAGCGTCGCAGGGCGCTCATCACCTCAACCAAGGCATTGTATTCGCCGGTGGCCTCGCGGCAGTGCGGATTGACCTTTGTGTTGCGGCTGACGTGGCGACCGATCTCGCCATAGAGCTGGTTCATCTGGGTGTCCAGCAGGCCGAGCTCGGCCTTGTAGGAAGAGATCTTGCGATTCGCTTCGCCGATCATCTGGAAGGCTTCCGCAGCTTCGGAACGGTGCTTCTTGCGTTCGTTGTCGAGGTTCTCATCGATCTCGTCGAGGACGAGATTTCGCTCGGCGATGCGCGCGGCGACCTTGTCGCGGTCGATCTTCAGGGCTTCGAACTGGCTCCGAAGTTCGCTCATGCGGGCCCGGGTGGTGGCGGTGGTCTGCTCGTCTTCCCGGGACTCGGACTTGAGCACTTCGAGCTTGGTCTTGAGCCCGTCGTACAGTCGCCGGAGCCCGCGCGCGTTGCGCACGATTTCATCCCGCTCACGGGCGAGGTGGTCGAGTTCCTCGAGAAGTTCGGAGCGTTCTCCGTCGAGTTGCTCCTGCTTGGTCGATTTGTCGGTCAGCAGGGCGGCCCGCTGATGGTGGGCCTCGGTGAGCATCGACTCCGCGCTATGCAGCTTCTCGGTGATCGACGTCTTTTCCGTCATCAGCCGCCGCAGGTTCCAGTATTCGATCCCGAGTTCTTCGACGGCCTCCACGCGATTCCAGACCCGCTGGCCGAGCAATTGCTCGGCTTCGCGCAGCAGGTGCGTCTCGCTGGCCGCCTCAGCCATGCGGCGCTGCTTGCGGCTGATGCCGAAAGCCAGCGCCATCCGGGCGATGAAGTAGCGGGTGGGGGTCATCGATTTGATTTCAGGAGCCGACGGCTGGAATCAGGAGTCGGCGATGGTTTTTTTCAGTTGTTCAATGACGCTGTGGTCTTCGAGCGTCGTGGTGTTGCCGCTGACTTCGCCGGTGCTCACCAGTTCTTTCAACAGACGGCGTATGATCTTCCCGGAACGCGTTTTTGGCAAGGCTGGGGCGAAGTAGACATTGTCAGGTTTTGCAATCGCCCCGATCACCTTGCCGACGTGATCCCTGAGTTCCTTCTGCAGGGCGGGGGTGCTCTTGATGCCACCCTTCACGGTGACGAAGCAGACCACGGCCTGGCCCTTGAGGTCATCCGGGCGCCCGATCACGGCGGCTTCGGCCACCGAGGGGTGACTGACCAGCGCGCTTTCCACTTCGGCGGTGCCGAGTCGGTGGCCTGACACGTTGAGCACATCATCGAGGCGACCCACGATCCAGAAGTTGCCCTTCTTGTCACGGCGGGCGCTGTCGCCGGCGGTGTAGAGCCCGTCGTAGTCGGCCCAGTAGGTCTTCTTGAAGCGGGCCTTGTCGCCATAGATGGTCCGGGTCATCGAGGGCCACGGCTTGCGGATGACGAGGCGCCCTGCTTCGTTGGCCTTACACTCGTTGCCGGCGTCATCGAGGATGGCGGCGTCCACGCCGAAGAAGGGCAGGGTGGCGGTGCCGGCGATGGTGGGCGTGGCGCCGGGGAGTGGGGAAATCATGATCGCTCCCGTTTCGGTCTGCCACCAGGTATCCACGATCGGACAACGGCTGCCGCCGATCTTTTCGTAGTACCAGCGCCAGGCCTCGGGGTTGATCGGTTCGCCGACCGAGCCGAGCAGTCGCAGAGACGACAGGTCGTGACCATCGACGAACGAGTCGCCTGCCTTGATGAAGGCGCGGATGGCGGTTGGGGCGGTGTAGAAAATGGACACGCCGTATTCCTCGATCATCTGCCAGAAACGACTGAAGTCCGGGTAGTTGGGAGCCCCCTCATACATGACCTGGGTCGCGCCCATGGCCAGGGGACCATAGACGATGTAGCTGTGCCCGGTGATCCAGCCGACGTCGGCGGTGCACCAGTAGACATCCTCATCCTGCATGTCGAAGATGTACTTGCAGGTGGTGTAGGTGCCGGTGAGGTAGCCGCCGCTGGTATGCAGGATGCCCTTGGGTTTCCCGGTCGAACCGGAGGTGTAGAGAATGAAGAGCGGATGCTCCGAGTCGAAGGCCTTGGCCTCATGCTTGGCGGAGGCTTCCGCGGCGAGCTCGTCCCACCAGAAGTCACGCCCCTTCTTCATCTTCACGTCCTGACCGGTGCGCTTGTACACGATCACGCTCTTGACGATCTTGGTGCGGCTGAGGGCTTCATCGACGTTGTCCTTGAGTGCCACGGTCTTGCCACGGCGCCAGCCGCCGTCCGCGGTGATCACGTGGGTGGCTCCGCAGTCCTCCAGCCGATCGAGGATGGACTCTGCGGAAAAACCGCCGAAGACCACCGAGTGCACGGCGCCGAGCCGTGCACAAGCGAGCATGGCGATCGCGGCCTGGGGGATCATGGGCATGTAGATCAGGACCCGATCCTTGGCCTTCACGCCCCGAGCGATGAGCACGTTGGTGAACTTGCAGACTTCCCGGTGAAGCTGGGCATAGGTGAGCACCTGCTTGTCGCCGGGTTCACCCTCGAAAATGATCGCGGCCTTGTTGCGGCGCGGTCCACGGGCGTGGCGGTCCAGGCAGCTTTCGGTGACGTTGAGCTTCCCTCCGACAAACCATTTCGCATCGGGGGCCTTCCAATCGAGTACCTTGCTCCATGGCTTCTGCCACTCGAGTTCCTTCGCTTCGCTTGCCCAGAACTTGGCCGGTTGCTCGACCGACTCCTTCCACATCCGATTGTATTGGGCCATGCTGGAGACCCGTGCATTCTTCGCGAAATCCTTGCTAGGTTTGAAAACTTGCTCCTCGAAAGGGGTGTTAACGCTCTTTTTGCTCATCTTTTCTGGGGTTTGCGGCCACGTGGTGCGCCGGTGAAGGGCGGTAAACTAGCGGTCCAGACTGAGCCCCGGCGATTCAAAACTTCCTGCCGCGGCCGGGTTTTTTGGAACGGGATGAGGGGGGACGTCGAGCGCCGCGGGTGGAGCGTTCGTCGCTTTCGTATGGATCCTGTTTCGGGCGACGCTTGGTGACCTTTCGCGCGGTCTTTTTCGCGGTCTTTCTCGCCGTCTTCCTGGCCGTCTTGCGCGCACCCTTGGCGGGGGCGTCACGGCGATCTCCCGGGCGTCGTGCCTTGACCCGGGCCTTCCGACCGGTCGGGTTCTGGAGCAGGAGTTCGATCTCCTTGGGCTCAAGGTAACGCCATTTCCCCGGAGGAATGTCGGTCAGTTCGAAGGAACCGATGCGGATGCGGATGAGGCGCTGGACGGTGTAGCCCAGGGTCTTGAACATCACGCGGATCTGCCGCTTGTGGCCGGTGATGAGGACCACCCGGATGCGGCGTGGAGAGAGCCGCTCGACCTCCTTGGCAACCATCTTGCCATCTTCGGTGTAGAGGCCACTCAGGAATTGCCGCAGGTGTTCGTCGGCCACCGGTTGGTTGGCCGTGACGATGTACTCCTTCTCGATGTGCTTCGAGGGATGCAGCAGGGTTTGGGAAAGGTTGCCGTCGTTGGTGAGGAGAAGCAGTCCCTCGGAATCGCGGTCGAGGCGACCCACATGGTTCAGGTGTTGGAGTGAGCCCGGCAGGAGCTCGAAGACGGTTTCACGCCCGAATTCGTCGTCCTTGGAACTGACCAGTCCCCGTGGCTTGTTGAGCATCACCACGCCTGTTTCCTTGGGGGAGACGCGGCGCCCGTCGAGTTTCACGTGGTCGTCCGGGCCGACCCGCTGTGCGGGGTTGAGGCAGGGCTGCCCATTGATTTCCACATGACCTTCCTGGATGAGTTTGTCGCACGCACGACGCGATCCTTCTCCGCAGGATGCGAGATACTTGTTGAGTCGGGTGCCTTGGTCCATGGGGATGCGGTGATTGGTGATTTCGATTCTCAGCGCCCAAGCGCTGTGGGTCGATACAGAAAGGGCGCGGCCTCAGAGAGGAACCGCGCTCTTCGAAAAGGATTCGGGGAATCGAGCTGGGTCAGGCTTCACCCTTGGTCTTCGGGAGACCGATCGGGCTTTGGCCTTCTTTCCACTCGCCGCGTTGCTTCATGAGCTTGACGCGTTCGAAGCGCTTCATCACGGAGCGCTTACCTTCGGCTCCACCCTTGAGTTTGAGGCTGCTGTGCTTGGACATGAGAAAAAGTAGTTGAGGCTGATCCCGTCTGACGGGGCGCGGAAACTAGGGGGGTCGAGGGCGGATGGCAAGGGGAAAGAAACGCGATTCCAGCGCAATTCCCGGGTCAGCCCAGTGCCTACGAAATCAGACCGTTCCGAAGATCCGGTCCCCGGCATCGCCCAATCCCGGCAGGATGTACCCTTTTTCGTTCAGACAGCGGTCCAGCGCAGCGGTGAAAATCGGGAGCTCCGGGAAGGCGGATTCCAGATGCTCGACCCCCTCGGGGGCGGCGACCAGGCAGGCGAAGCGCAGGTGGACGGCTCCCGCCTTCTTCAGCGCGGAGATGGCTTCGGCCGCCGACCCGCCGGTGGCCAGCATAGGGTCGAGGACGATCACCTCGGCCTCCGCGAGATTGGGCGGCACTTTGAAATAGTAGGGCTCGGGTTGGAGCGTTTCTTCATTCCGGGCGAGTCCGATGTGGCCCACCGAGGCCTCCGGCAGCAGGTCGGCAAAGCCATCGAGGAATCCGATGCCGGCGCGGAGAATCGGGGCGAGCACGATCGGGCGCTGGAGTCTTGCCCCGGCGGTCACCTCCAGCGGGGTCTCGACGGAGGTCGGCCGCGTCGGCAGATTGGCGGTGACCTGCGGAAGCATCAACGAGGCCACCCGGCGGATCCGCTGGCGGAACTCAGCCGATGGGCATGCTCGATCCCGCAGACGGCCGATTTCTTCATGGATGAGGGGGTGGTCGCAGACTTGCAGCATGCGGCACATTCCTCTTTTGACGCACCGACTTCAATCCTCAAGCGGTGGCGGGTCGCAGTCCCCCCAATTTGGCAGACGCGAGGTCTGAGGGATGGAGGTGCCGTCCGGGACAGCACTACTTCACCCCCTCATACCGCATTCCAGCCGATAAAACGAGGTGAATCAGGGCTCCGGGTATCCGCTGCATGACGCTTGGTGAACGAGAGGCGAGTCCTCTGGAGGAAGCCTTGAAACGAAGTGACAGCGAGGGGGCATCGTGATCCAACAATGAGCCGGGGGGCGGTCAATCACAGCCAACCAGCCGGGGGTCCCAGTCGATCAAGGATGGGATCGACGGCAACGGCTGCAACCCAAGGGTGGGTGCTCTGAACTGGTCATGGGGACCCGGTCCTCTGTTTTCCCTGGTGCGGCACCGATCCCACGAGTTGCATCGACCATCTGACCGTTTGAACCTTCATGGCCGGTATGCTAATCATGGGCCGATGGCCAAGCGTGCGATGATACTTCTGTTGATGCTGCTTGGTCCATGTCGGCCGGTCTTGGCGGAGAGGAAGGATCCGTCATTGATCCAAGTCGAGATCGATGTGCCAAGCAGTGGATGGGATCTGAAACTCAAGAGTCTCCATCTCAAGGACGGGCAATTGTGGGTCGTGGGAGAACTGGTTTTGTTGAACGACAAAAGCCTGCCACGAATTTCAAAGGTCACGGATCAGCTGCCGGTTGCCGAGGAGTGGAGCAAGCTGCCTCGACGCCTTCTGATCACCGGAAAGACATGGAAGGAATCATTCTTCAACGGCCCGGACTGGAAGCGGGAGGACGCCTATGCCGCCGTCACTCGGGCGCAATTGCAAAAAGCGCTTGAGGGAAGCCGGGAAATCTACAGTCGGCCAAGGGGTTCGGATGCTCCTGGGTTCGTCGGCTTGACCCGAGCGCAGGCAACGGAGTTGGCAGGGCGGCGTGGCTTCACATGTTTTTTTGCGAATGATCCTTGGGCATCTTCCGTCACCACTGACATCGATCCGAAGCGTGTTACCCTGTTCATGAGCGGGGGGAAGGTCGTGAGGGCAACGAGGCGCTGAGTCCCAGTTCGCGGACCATTCCGTGCGGCTCGATCCGCCCGAACCCTCCAAACGGCGGCGGGGGTCGCTTCGGTTCATCGTTGGTTGGAATGTTCTGCCTCTTCCGATCACCACCCGAGGCTTGAGAAATAGCCTCGATAGAAGGCCAGACCGAGTGCGAGGACTCCCACTGCGGTCGCTGCATAGAAGGCCTTGCATGGAATGCTCCCGCTCGTTCGGCGCGCTCTTGCGGCACGCAGTGACGCAAACACGAGAAAGGCGGCGAGAGGATACTGAACCAACCCCCAAGACCCAAGTAGCTTGCCGAGTCGGTCCGATGGAGAAGGCGACCACCCGGCAGCGATCACTCTCTCTTCAATGGCCTGATAGTCGCTTGGGTTGAGCTCTGCGTCATCGTCCTTACCGTGCTCTTTACGCCAATTCGCTTCCACCTGCTCATAGGTGTTGAAGAATCCACGTCCAGTCCTCCACTTCGAGTGCGGTTCCTGCTCAGCCTTTCGTTGAATCGCGCCACCGGTGCGGTAGTTCAGGTATTCGATCCTCACCGCCGTCACGATGCAAAGCATCGAGCCTACTGCGAGCGACCAGGCAAGGAGGCTGGTGGACAAATGCAGTTTCATCTTTTTCGCTCAATCTTGGAAAACTGGCGGTGCCGTCCCTTACGACGCCACTACGGATTTCGTTGTCGCAGTCTAATCACCCAAACGGGAATTCAACAAGGAGGCCGTGAGATGTCGCCAATTTTGACTTCGTGGATCTGCCGGCTCATCGATAGAGGTCGCGCAGCTTGTCGAACCACTGATCAATCGCCTCGATCTGCCTCTCCACCTCATCAAGTTTCTCGAGAACACGTTGCGTGTCGTCCTGGCTCAACGCTGTCCGAGCGGACTCAATGTTCCGAATAGCGGGACCAATGGTGTCGCTGTCTGGTCCAACGGCGACCGCCGCGATGATCCCTTGCCGCTCCCACCACGAGCCAAGGAAGAAGGCTCCAACCATGAACACGATGATCAGAAGCGACACACCAAGGCTCTTCATTCTCTGCCGAGGTCTGAAGTGTGGCATCGGCTACGGGGAGCGCCGGTTCGCAACCGGGTTGAATTGAATAGGGTCATTTCGACTCGGGACGAGAAGCCGGGCGTCCACCACTGTCCTCTTCGTCCTTTTGGGGTTCGCCTTTGTCTTTGACTGGAAATCCTTCCTCAACTGCCTTCAAGAACTCTTCTTGGGATTCGCGCTGCCGAGCTTCCGTGGACTCACGAAAGTGCCTTTCGAGCACTTCCTTCTCCCGCGCAGCCGTCTCCGGATCTTTGTATTCAAGTGCCGCAACCGCTAAAAGTGCCGAGAGACCTCCAAGAAGAAGGGCAGAAAATATCGCAGTGATCTGCTGGACGGATCTGGATGGAGCTAGCTTCTCGTCATCATCCCCATAGCGCCGGCCTGTCCAGCCTTCGAAAATCTTCTTCCGCCACTTCTGCGGATTCGATGCGGCACAGATGGAAACCAAGCATCCAGCCGCAAAGATCAAACTACTGATGACTAGGACAAATTGCATCACGCTTTTTTGGGAACAACGTCAAAGATCACGCGCCGCAACTAGCGGGAGCGGGTGTTGAGACGGGAGTTGAGACGGGAGTTGAGGTTCACATACGGGTGACGTTGCCGACAACGAGGCTCGTGGCGGTTACTGTGGCTCGTCTTGTTCGCCTTCTTGCTTCGTCTGCGGTAAAGGCCCAGTATCGCTCCCCCGATTGGAAGCAAGATCGACGCGGAGGGCTCAGGAACTAGCTCTCCCGTTATCCTGACTGTCCCGACGACACCATCCTCTGCAAAAGACCTGTCGTCGTTGAACAGGGTGAGATTCCAAACTCCGGCTTCCCATGATCCCGTGGGCCATTCTCGAGCCCCATATGTGCCACCTGGCTGATAGCGGGAAAAATCCCAATCGACGACGCTCAACGCGGCCTCAGTGGGATTGCGCAGCGTGTAGAGCTCAACGCCACTCAATAACCCATTCCCAGCACCGATGCGGGTTCGTGAGCCATCGCGATCTAGTAGGGAAAACTCCTCTCCGGTCGGACTACGCAGGGTCAGCACCAGTTCTCCAGCATAGGAATGTGTCAACTCTAGTTCAACGGTCGACATTGCGGTGAGTGAGCCGAGGGGAATATCTGTCGAGAATGCTACCTGATCGACACGCCCCAATCCGGTGATGTTGTAATCTTTGGAAAAGAGAATAGCAGCCCCAGCAGTCGGCACACAAATCAGCGCGAGAGTGAAGAGAAGGAGGCGCATCGGATTGGTTTTTGTGGCACGACAGTATTTATTCTGTAGGTGATCCGGGGAGGATATTCAGATTGAATTTGTCCCAAGTTTGAGGGGGGATCCGTTGATCTGGCAAGGGATTTCAAGCTGCTGAGTCGGTAGATCAGGCAGTTGGAGCGGCGTCACGGAGCGGGGGTGGTGGGGTAGTGATCTACCGGCCCTCGCGGATGGTCTGAGCGGCTTCTTCCGGATACTCAGAAGAGGATTCTGCTGAATGGGAGGCAGAGCATGGAGGCTCCGTGTGCTCTGGGGAGGCGTGACGGCGTCACACGGTCGGGGCTTGGCCCCTCAATCGGCTGAGAGGTTGGTGGGGGTTGAAGAATTGGAGAACCGCGAAAGGGGCGCTGAGGGTGAGTGGAAAGTAGAAAGTATAGAGTGGAAAGTGGGGGGGCTTCGCGTGCTCTGCGGTTTTTGAGTGGAGAGTAAAAAGTAGAAAGTGGAAAGGGGGTGGGTGAGCTGCAGCGGCTTGGAAAGCCGCGCTCCTTATCTGCTGGCATCGCTTGGCCCCTGACCCCCCAGTCCCTGACCCCTTGGCCGGAATGGGGTGTTAGGTGGCTGGGGAATATTTGGGTTTGAATCGGAGGGCGACGAGATGGCTGGCTGCGATGGAGGTGCTGACGCATCCGAGCCAGGCGAGCCAGAGTTTGCTGAGGGTCCAACCGGATTTGAGCGTGTCGGGCTGGGACATGTCGTGGTGGGCTTCGATGGTGTCGCTGCTCTGCCATTCGCCGTGGATCCAGTCCCCCGGGAGGAAGTAGTCCATCCCCAGGCTGTCGGTGCAGTGGTAGATGTTTTCGGGGAACCATGCTTCCCAAGCGACCGCGAGGAGGAGGTTGAGGGTGGCGAAGCTGGCCAGGAATGCTAGGAGTCGCATCAGGTGTCGGATCTTGGTTTGGCCAGTCCGGGGACTTCGTCGCGGGCGATCTTGATGAACACTTCGTCGAGGTCCTTGCCTTGGAATTGCTCGGTGATCTGGTCGGCGGTGCCTTCGGCGAGAATGGAGCCTTCGTGAAGGAAGAGGACGCGATCGCAGACCTCTTCGATGTCGCGCATGTTGTGCGAGGTGTAGAGGATGGCGGGATGGCGCTCGCGCTGGATACGCCGCACGAGCTTGCGGACCTTGTCGGCGATGTCGGGATCGAGCGAGGCGGTGGGTTCGTCGAGGAGAAGCAACTCGGGGTCGTTGAGGAGGGCTTTGGCGAGGTTGACGCGGGTCGATTCTCCAGCGGAGAGCTGGCCGGTGATCTTGTCGGCGAGGCGGGAGATCTCGAGGAGGTCGAGGAGGTCGGCGACTTTCTGTTTGGGATGCTTCACCTGATAGAGTCGCGCGAAGATTTCGAGGTTGTGGTGGACCTTGAGGTTGCCGGGCAGGGTGGCGTAGGTGGTGCAGAAGTTGGTTCGCTCGAGGATGGCGATCCTGTGTTTGGCGAGGTCCATGCCGAAGGCGTGGATGCTGCCGTCGGTCGGGGTGATGAGCCCGAGGATCATGTTCATCAAGGTGGTCTTGCCGGCGCCATTGACGCCGAGGAGTCCGACGGTTTCGCCGGCGTTGGCTTCAAGGGTCACGCCATCGACGGCGGTGAAGTCGCCGAATTTCTTGACGATCTTCTGAATGGAGAGGAGGGCATCGCTCACGATGGAAGAGCATCGGTGCATTCGCATGGAGGTCGAGCAGGAAGCCGGATGATGACTGTGGAAAGTCTGGTCGTGGGGTGGATGGATGGAAAACATGAGGGGAAACCATCGTATGATTCCCACCATGAAACTCCGCGCATTCCGTCACCTTCCTGCCGTCCTTCTGGGCTTCGTTCTACTTCCTGCTTCCAGTGCCTTGAGTGCGGAGAAGTTGAAGGCGCTGATCGTGGATGGTCAGAACAACCACCAGGTGTGGCCGAAGTCGACCATCATGATGCGGCAGTATCTTGAGGAGACGGGGTTGTTCGAGGTGGATGTGGAGCGCACGCGCTTCATCTGGAAGCATGAGCGCGAGCAGGACTATCTGCCGATGGCGGGTGTCGGGAAGAAGGAGGGGGTGAAGAATCCCAAGCCTGATCCGGGATTTGCGCCGGACTTTTCCAAATACGATGTGGTGGTGAGCAACTTCGGCTGGAAGGCGGCGGCGTGGCCGGAGAAGACGAAGCGGGCGTTTGAGATGTACATGGCGGACGGTGGTGGACTGGTCGTGGTCCATGCGGCGGACAACAGCTGGCCGGAGTGGCCGGAGTTCAACCGGATGATCGGCCTGGGTGGCTGGGGCGGTCGCGATGAGAAGAGTGGCCCCTACGTTTACTACAATGCGGATGGGGAGATCGTCCGGGATACGAGCAAGGGTGGGTGTGGCAAGCACGGTCCGCGCAACGAGTTCCTGATCACGATGCGCGATTCGAATCACCCGATCACCAAGGGCTTGCCGGACTTCTGGACGCACTCGGAGGATGAGTGCTATTCCCAGCTTCGAGGTCCGGCGGAGAACATGACGATCCTGGCGACGGCGGCGGATACGCCTGCACTGCAGAAGGCGGGCAGGAACGAGCCCATGCTGATGGTCATCGACTACCACAAGGGCCGGGTGTTTCACACCACCCTGGGCCATGACACTCCGGCATTCGAGGGTGTTGGCTTCATCACGACCTTCCTCCGAGGTGCGGAGTGGGCGGCGACCGGCAAGGTGACCCAGCCGATCCCTGATGACTTCCCGAGCAAGGGGAAGTCGGCTTCGCGTCCATTCAAGTTGAAGGACGCCGATTGAGTCGGGGCCTCAGGCGGACAGGCGGTAAGTCCGGGTGGCGTTGCCACCGAGGATGGCCTTCCTTTCGTCAGGGCTCAGGGCGGCGACGAGGTCGCGGACGGTATCCGCCCACTCGCTGTAGGATCCGAGCCGGAGGAGGCACACCGGCCAGTCGGTGCCGAACATGACGCGGTCGGTGCCAAAAATCTCGAGGGTTTCCTCGAAGTAGGCACGGACGGTGGCGGGGTCGATCGGGTCCTCGGGAAACTCCGTGACGAGTCCGGAGAATTTCACTCCCAGCAGGTGGTCGCGCCGGGCGAGCTCCCGCATGCCGCGGCGCCAGTCTTCCTCGACCCGGCCGTTGCGTGCTTCGGGCTTGGCGAGGTGGTCGAGGATGATGCCGAGTTCCGGTACCTGATCGACGAGTTCGAGGGCGACGGGGAGTTGTCGCTGATAGATCAACAGGTCGTAGCGCAGGTCATGGGAGGGAAGCATCGACAAGCCGCGGTGGAAGGTGCCGAGCCGGAAATACTCGTCGGGCTCATCCTGAAGGACATGGCGGACGCCCTTGAATTTCTCCAGCGAAGCGAGCCGGGTGAGTTCCGTGCCGACTGATTCATCGGTCAGTGGCACCCAGCCGACGACGCCGCGGATCACGTCGGATTGGTCGGCGAGGGCGAGAAGGAAGTCGGACTCCTCCAGTTCCTGTCTTGCCTGAACGACGATGGAGCCGTCGACTCCGGCCTGCTCCGTTTCGGTTTCCAGTTCGGGTAGGAGTTGGTCGGTGGCCAGCGGCGACTTCGCGGGGATCCACGGGTATTCCTCTTTCGAGTATGACCAGAGGTGGTGGTGGGCGTCGATCATGGGTGGGGAGCGCGGGTTGGTAACCCGCTTGGGTGAAGATGATTTCTCAAGGGTATGCCGATGGGTTGGTCCGCCGGAGATGCGGGTTGCAAACCCGCGCTCCCTACGAGAATAGCGGTTTCATGTGGCGCTCGAGCAGGTTCTCGGTGACGCACTTGGCGACGGCGGTGCGGTTGGCCTTGAGGGCGTCGAGGTAGGTGTCTCCGAGTTGGGCGGCGACCTTGAATCCGACGTGCAGGAGTTGCCGGACGTTCGGGTTGTAGCCGGGGTTTTCCGGGTCGTGGCGCACGGCGCTGGTGAACTGCCCGCTGGTCCATTCCCCGACTTCCTCGCTGGTGGGGAGTTTGTCGAAGTCGATGTCGATCACCGTGGCGTAGGGTTCGCAGAGGGCCTCCTTCTTTTCGAGGGCCTTGGCATAGATCTCCTTGGCGAGCGCGAGGCCTTGGCCGCCGGATTCGGCGAGGCCGATGACTTCCTCCAGCCAATTGGTGCCCGCGGTCTTGATGTGCAGGCCGGCTCCGGTGCGGGCGAGGGCACGCTTGATCGGTGGGTAGATGGAGAATTTGTCCGAGCCGGAGTGGACGGAGAGCTTCAAACTACGAGGAAAACCGTAGATCTTGACCGCATGGGCGATGACGGCGAGGTCATCGTTGAATTCCTTCTCGAATTGGTCGATCTCGCCAACGTAGTCGACGCCCTTGTTGAAGCGGCCGGTGAACTTGGGGGCGATGGTCTGGATGGGGATCTCCTGGTCGGCGAGGGCGGCGAGGATGATGAGCATTTCCGGCGGCGTCTGTGGGTTGTCGGTCTCGTCCATGGAAACCTCGGTGACGAAGTCGGGGCCCTTCACGGAAACGATGTGCTGATGGATCGCCTTGGCTTTCTGGGTTGCCTTGAGGAACTGGTTGGCGGTTCTTTCGACATCCCCGCGGGTGATCTCGAACGGCTCGTCGATGCCCTCGATGGTGATCGTGCCGATCAGTTCGGGGTGGCGGGCGATGAAGGCATCGATCTCGGCAGGGTCGGCGGCTTCGCCGATGTCATCGGCCACATCGAGGGTGAAGAAGTCGCAGGGGGCGATGAAGCGGTCGACGGTGTCGAGGTTGATGTGGTCGGCATCGAGCAGGTAGTCACCGGTCCATCCGAGATCCGCCACGGCCGTGTCGGCCGCATCGCGCGTCGTCTGCGGTTCGGAACCGATGATGAGGTGTTCGCGGTTCGACTTGTTCCAGACGGGTGTGATGTCGATGCCAAGCTCCTTGGCGGCGATGAAGGCCTGGAGCTGGGCGTGAGCGCCGTGGGCAAAACGATCGCCAACGCCGAAGGTGAATTTAGGACAGAGTTTCATGGATGGTGAGGAGTGAAAATTGAATGGTGAAGTCGAATGAGATGGACGGCTTTGGGACGGAGCGCCGGCTGCAGCCGGCATCGTTGGAGGTTCGTGCCGGCTGAAGCCGGCGCTCCCTTCTGTCTAGCAGATTTCAATGATGGCTTTGATCGCTCCGATGTTCGGATCGGTGAACTGGGCGAACTTTCCGGGGACTTCGTCGAAGGTGATCCTGTGGGTGATCCATGGATCGGTATTGATCCGGCCTTCGCGGATGAAGCGGATGATGTCGGCGAAATCGGAGGGCAGGGCATTGCGCGAAGCGAGCAGGGTGAGCTCGCGCCGGTGGAAAACCGGGGCGTGGGGGAAGCTGAGCTCGGAGGTGGTGATGCCGACGTAGACGACGCGCCCGGTGAAGGCGGCGTAGGTGAAGCAGGACGACATGGAGCCGGGGTTCCCGGTGGCGTCGATGATGACGTCGGCCAGTTGGCCTCCTGTCAGGTCTTCCAGTCGGGTGAGGTGGGAGCCGTCGGCCTGGAACTGGAGGGTTTGGGTGAGTCCGAGTTCTTTCGTGCAGAAGTCGAGGCGGCTCTGGACCATGTCCATGACGATGACGTTCACGCCGTCCATCAACTTGAGGAATTCCAAGCAGGCCAGGCCGATGGGACCGGCGCCGATGACGAGCACGGTTTCGCCGGGCTTGGGGTTGCCGCGTTGGACGGCGTGGTAGCCGATGGCGAGGGTTTCGACCAAGGCGAGCTGGTCGTAGCTGAGGTCGTTGCCGGGGTGGAGCTTGCGGGCCGGGACGGTGAAGGTCCCCCGTCTGAGGCCGCCGTTCTTGTGCACTCCGACGACCTCGACAGCGGGGCAGCAATTGCCGGCTCCCTTTTGTGAGGTCGGTGAGCCGGGGTTGTTGATGTAGGGTTCCAGCGAGCATTTGTCGCCGGGTTGGATGTGGGTGACGTCGTCGCCAACCGCCACCACCTCGAGGCCGAGTTCATGGCCGGGTGTGCGCGGGTAGTCGAAGAATGGAAACTTCCCCAGGTAGCAGGCCAGGTCGGTGCCGCAGATGCCCATGCGGTGGGTGCGGACGACGGCCTCACCGGGTCCGGGTGGTGGCGCATCGGGCAGGTCGAGGGGGCGGATGGTTTCCGGGGCGGAGAATTCGAGAGCGTTCATGGGGTGGAGGAAGGGGGCCAGGGTTTGGTGACGCCGTAGGATTTCCGCTGGGCGGGATCGGCGAGGATGCCGGGAGAGAGGATGGTGATGAACTCCAGCTGGCACATGTCGGGGAACTCGAACTGGATTTCGATTTCCCCGGAATGGAACTCGTGGAAATCGATGACCTCAAGCGGGTCGGACACATCCTTCCAGTAGGGTTCTCCGAACTCGGTCGCGACTTCGAGTTCGGTGCTCTCATGCCGGATGTCGAGAGGCTGGCCGTCACGGGCGAGGCGTCCGGAGAATTTTCGCAGAGCGAGGAAGATGCTGTCCACCACGCCATCCTTCGTCGTGAGCTCCAATCCGGATCGCGGATTGTGGTAGCGGGTGGCGCCGGGTTCATCCGGTGAGGGAAGGAAGTGAGGGTGGTATGGTGAGTCGGTGGGAACCGGCTGCCCGATGCGCAGGTCGTCGAGGCTGAATCGTGCGAGATCCACCACCGGGGATGTGAGTGGAGGCTTCGTGGGTTTCTTGAACAGACCGAACATGGGAGCGTCAGTTGTTCTCGGGAAGCCCTTCCTGGTGGCCTTGATTCAAGACGGGTTCAAAGATCAGGCGGACGGCCCGCAGGAGGTCTTCCGGGATCGGCTGATCGATCCATTCGGCCCACTTGCGGACATTGTCGGGATTTGCGGATCCGGCGATGCAGGTGGCGAGGTCTTGGTGGGCGCAGGAGAACTGGAGGGCGAGCTGGGCGATGTCGACGCCGTGCTCGTCGCAGAGCTTCGTGGCGGCGACGGCGGCTTGTTTCACATCATCCGGTTCCTTCACCCACTCCGGTGGTCCGGTGCGGGTGAGCAGGCGTGCCGAGAAGGGTCCGGCATTCATCACGCCGAGGCCCTTGTCCTTCAACCGGGGCAGCAACTGGTCGACCAGAGTGGTGTTCTGCAGTGTGTAGCGGTTGTAGGAGAGGATGCAGTCGATCTCGTCGGCGACGTGGTCGAGGACGGTATGGAAGGTCTTCATCGGGTAGCAGGAGAAGCCGACGGCGCGGACCTTTCCTTGCTCCTTGAGCTTGAGCACGGCGGGCAGGGTTTCCTCCCAGATCTGCGGGAGCGGGACGAACTCGACATCGTGCAGGAGCAGGATTTCCACATGGTCGGTGCCCAGCCTCTGGAGCGAGGTGTGGACGGACTCCTCGACACGGCGGGCGGAGAAATCGAAGTGGCGGTCGGTGTAGCGGCCGAGCTTGGTGCAGAGCTGATAGGTATCGCGGGGGACATCGCGCAGGGCGACGCCGAGCAGAACCTCCGACATGCCGCGACCGTAGAATGGCGAGGTGTCGATGAGGTTGATCCCGAGATCGAGGGCGGTGTGGACCGCCTCCAGGGCTTCATCGAGCCGGACCTGCCGGAATTCCTGGCCCAGCGATGAGGCGCCGAAGCCAAGCACGGGGAGCTGGATTCCGGATTTTCCCAAGGGGCGCGTGTTCATGAGAGGAGGGTGTGGATGGTTTGAATCGTCTGGGCCGCGGCCTGGTCGGCATCGGGCAGGGGGAAGATCTCGGCGGACAGGTAGCCGTTGTAGCCGATCGCCTTGAGGGCCTCGATCACGGGAAGCGGCTGGCTGTGACCGAATCCCATGGCGTGGCGATTCGAGTCGGCGAAATGCACGTGGCCGATGAGGTCGCCACCGTTTTGGATGGCGCGGGCCATGTCGGTTTCCTCGATGTTCATGTGGAACATGTCGGCGAGGATGACGATGTTCTGGAGTCCGAGCTCCGTGATCCACTCCGCAGCTTGCCCAACCTGGTTCAGCAGGTTCGTTTCGTAGCGGTTGAGGGGTTCGTAGATGAAGGGCACGCCGTGCTTGGAGGCGGTGTCACCGATCGTGGCCAAGGCCTCGGCGAGCCAATCGAGCGCCTGCTCGCGGCGGATTGTGCCACCCCATTTTCCCTGCATCGATCCGAGGATGGCTGGAGCCTTGAGACTCCCGCCCAGTTCAACCATCTCCTGAATGAACTGGAGGGCGGCTTGGCGAATGCCTGCATCCGGATCAGTGAGCGAGAGCCCGTGTCTGACAAGTCCGGCACCGGTGCCAACGGCGGCGATGCCGAGCCCGTGTTCCTCTTGGAGGGTCTTGATTTCGGAAGCCGACACGGCGGTGGGTCCCGGGAGGAACAGCTCGACGGAGTCGTAGCCATGGTGGGCCGCCCGGGCGAAGCCGTCGGGCAGTTCCTGATGAAAAACGAAGGGGCCGGAAGCGGCTTCCTCGACCCGGCTCAGGGTGATGGCGGTTTTCATCAGGCGGACTCGAGGATGATGTTGCCGTAGGGAGTCGGGTCGCCGGTGCGGATGAGTCCGATCGCCTGGGGGACCTGCTTCTTGAAATCGATGTGGGGCAGCCGAGCGACGGCAATGTCGGGGATTTCCGCGAAGCTGCTGTCGAAGCGTGCGATGGTTTCCGCCGAGTTGTTGGTGGTGAACTCCTCGGCCTGCCAGATTTGGCCGATCTTGAAGTTCTGTTTCAGCAGATCGAGGACATCGAGGACGGTGGGGATGCCATGCGTTAGACTGATGTCCACGGTTTCAATCTGGGGCCAGAAGGGGAAGGCCCAGTCGGAGATCACCAGGGTGTTGGTGTGGCGGATGCGTGCGACCAGATCGAGGACGTGGGGATTCAGGATGCCGGATTGGATCATGGGCATGATCGTGCCACCGGGTAGCTCGGCAACGCAAGGGGAGTCTGTGAGGGGGGCGTCGTTGGAGTGCTCCCGGGGTCGCTTCCACCAAGCGATCGGTTGACAGGGCCGGGGATGCGTTCGACGTAGGGTGGTAATGAGCAATCTAGACAAGACTCCCGTTGTAGAAGCCCTCCGCCAGGTCGTTGCCGACTGCTATGCCATCATCGGCCTGACCCATGTCTGCCACTGGAACGTGCGTGGTCCGTCCTTCTTCACCCTGCACAATGCCTTCGAGGCTCAGTACACCGAGTTGTTTGTGGCGACGGATGAGATCGCGGAGCGCATTCGGGCCCTGGGGAGCCTCGCGCCGGGAGGTCTGGAGACTCTGGCGAAGATGTCCGGCATCGCCGAGATTGCCGAGGATGCACCCGCGGAGGAGATGGTGGCCCACCTGATCCGCGCCAATGAGAAGCTGGTCGGTGACCTGGGCAAGGCGCGGGCCGCCGCGGCGGAGGCATCCGACCACGAGTCCGAGGATCTGATGATTGCTCGCACGCAGGTGCACGAGAAGACTCTGTGGATGCTCCGCTCCTTCCTCGGGAACTGAGCAGGCGGAATCTCCCGCCGAGTGGACCGTTGGTCGGCGTGTCGTTGCGCGCCGACGGTCCGAAATCGCCAGCCGGACGTCCCTTCCACAAAGGGGATCTCCGGCTGATTTCTTTGCTGCACCGGGGGTGGCAGCGGCATGTTCCTCGAAAATGGCCCATTTTCCGGAGTCCGGGGTTGCCAAATCCGTCGAGGTGGATAGCAATTCGCGGCTCTGCGAGCTGATCGCTTCGAAATCAACCACTACCGACGCCATGACGGACCTCACTAAATACCGCAACATCGGCATCTTCGCCCACGTCGATGCCGGCAAGACCACGACAACTGAGCGTATTCTCAAGCTCACGGGTAAAATTCACAAGCAAGGTGAGGTTCACGACGGTGAGGCTACCACCGACTTCATGGAGCAGGAGCAGGAGCGCGGCATCACGATTCAGTCGGCTGCCACCACCTGTTTCTGGCCCGGCAAGGACCAGCAGTGGAAGAGCGAACCCTACCGCTTCAACATCATTGATACACCCGGCCACGTTGACTTCACCGTGGAAGTGTATCGTTCGCTGAAGGTGCTCGACGGTGGCGTCGGCGTGTTCTGCGGATCCGGCGGGGTGGAACCTCAGTCGGAAACCAACTGGCGCTACGCCAACGAATCCGAGGTGTCCCGGATCATTTACGTCAACAAGCTCGACCGGATCGGCGCTGACTTCTACCGCGTGGTGGATCAGGTCAGGAACGTGCTCGGTGCCAAGCCGCTTGTCATGGTTCTTCCGATCGGCACGGAAAGTGACTTCGTGGGGGTCGTCGACCTCCTCGAGCGCAAGGCCTTCATCTGGGATGACTCCGGCCAGCCTGAGAACTACGAGATCAAGGATGTCCCTGAGGACATGAAGGACAAGGTCGAGCAGTACCGCGCCGAGCTCATCGAAACTGCCGTGGAGCAGGACGACGAAGTGATGGAAGCCTACCTTGAAGGCAACGAGCCTGACATCGCCACCATCAAGAAGTGCATCCGCAAGGGCACGATCGCCCTCGACTTCTTCCCGACCTACTGTGGTTCGGCATTCAAGAACAAGGGTGTGCAGAACCTTCTCGACGCGGTGGTGGATTACCTGCCGAGCCCGACTGAAGTTCCCGCCCAACCAGAAGTGGACGCCGAAGGTAACGAGACCGGCGAGTTCGCGGTCGTCGACCCGAAGGGTCCATTCCGCGGTCTTGCCTTCAAGATCATGGACGACCGTTTCGGTGCCCTGACCTTCACCCGGATCTACTCGGGAACGGTCAACAAGGGTGACACCGTGCTGAACAGCTTCACCGGCAAGACCGAGCGTATCGGACGTATGGTGGAGATGCACGCGAATGACCGGACCGAGATTGATTCCGCCCAAGCGGGCGACATCATCGCCATCGTGGGTCTGAAGAATGTTCAGACCGGTCACACGCTGTGCGACGAGAAGAATCCGGCCACGCTTGAGCCGATGGTCTTCCCGGATCCCGTGATTTCGGTGGCGGTGTCCGCCAAGGACAAGGCCAACGCCGAGAAGATGGGTGTCGCCATTGGCAAGATGGTGGCGGAAGACCCGTCCTTCCGCGTCGAAACCGACGAGGAAACCGGCGAAACCATCCTCAAGGGCATGGGCGAGCTTCACCTGGACATCAAGGTGGACATCCTCAAGCGCACTCACAAGGTGGAGGTCGAAGTGGGAGCCCCGCAGGTGGCTTATCGTGAAACCATCACCAAGCCGATCAGCGACAGCTACACCCACAAGAAGCAGTCGGGTGGTTCCGGTCAGTTCGCGAAGATCGACTACACCATCGAACCTGGTGAGCCGGGTGAAGGATTCATCTTCGAATCCACCGTGGTCGGCGGCAACGTGCCGAAGGAATACATCCCAGCCGTCCAGAAGGGCTTCGAGCGTTCCATCGAGAAGGGGCCGCTTGCCGGCTATCCATGTTTGGACTTCAAGGTGATCCTTTCGGACGGTGGTTTCCACGCCGTGGACTCCTCGGCCGTGGCATTCGAAATCGCTGCCAAGGCTGCCTATCGCCAGTCGATGCCGAAGGCCGGACCTCAGATCCTCGAGCCGATGATGAAGCTCGATGTCTTCTGTCCGGAAGAGAAGGTCGGTGACGTGATCGGCGACCTCAACCGCCGCCGGGGCATGATTCAGGGCCAGGATCCGACACCGACCGGTGTCCGCATCAAGGCCGAAGCTCCGCTGAGCGAAATGTTCGGCTACATCGGTGACCTGCGCACCATGACCTCCGGTCGTGGCCAGTTCTCGATGGAGTTCAGCCACTACGCAGCCTGCCCACGCAACATCTCCGAGGAGGTGATCGCCGACGCGAAGAAGCGTGAGGAAGAGAAGCGTGCCGGCAAGTAAGCCGACCGCTCGTTGAAGAATCACAAAACCCGTCGTCCGAAAGGGCGACGGGTTTTTCTTTGGTCGTTGGGTCTGGTAGGAGAGCGCCCGACGTCGCCGCGACTACGGCTTCAGCTGAATCCGCAGCAGGCGGTCCTTGGAAGTGAGGAACAAGCACCTGCCATCATCTCCGAAGGCGACGTTGGCGGTGGCCCGGCCGCAGCGGACGCGTCCGATCAGCTTGCCCTCCGGGTTGATGATGAGCAGTCCGTCCGGGCCGGTCGTGAAGACGTTGCCCTGCGGGTCGACCTTGAGCCCGTCCGGCGAACCCGGACCATCGAGCCCTTTCATGTCGAAGAACACGCGGCCGGTGTCGAGCGTGTGGTCCGGCTTGACCGGAAAGGCGGTGATCACGGGCCGGGGGCCGTGCGAATTGTTGACGTAGAGAAGGGTCTCATCGGGGGAAAGGGCGATGCCGTTGGGGCGTTCCAACGATTGGTCGAGGAGCGTGACTTTTCCCTCGGGAGTGAGCCGGAATACCCCGCAGTAGGGGAGCTCCTGAAATGCCTTCTGGTCCTTCCTGGGGAGCCCGTACGGTGGATCCGTGAAGTAGATGTCGCCATTTTTGGCGAAGGTCAGATCGTTGGGGGAATTGAAGCGTTTGCCTTGGTAGGAATCGGCGAGCGTCCGCTTTCCTCCCTGGCAAGTGAGGATAGAGACCCGGCGGTCCCCATGTTCGCAGAAGACGAGGCGTCCTGCCGAGTCGAAGGCCAGACCGTTGGATCCGGGTTCCCGGCGGTTCTTGACGATGCCGGTGAAGCCCGAGGGTTTCATCCAGACTTCAGCCTGCTCCATGCCCTCCTTCCATTGGTAGATCGTATTCCGTGGGACGTCGGAGAAGAGCAGGCGCTGGCCTTGCTGATCCCAGACGGGGCCTTCTGCCCAGTCGTGCCCGGTGCACAGGGTTTCGACTTCGGCGTTTGGGGGAATGATCGCGTCGAGAGCGGGATCGAGGCGCTCGATGGTGTCCGCGAAGTTCGAGCCGATGAGGGCGAGTGAGAGAAATGGACGAAGCATGGTGAGGGTCTTGTGGAAATTGCCACGAGGGCAGCGTCGGGACCAGCCGGGAATCCGGGATTCAAGGCACGTCGGGGAATATGCTTGATCATCCGGGGGAGAATGGACTCGATCTGCGCACCATGAATTGTTCTTTGATCTGGAAATGCGGTGGACGTCTCGCGCTCGGTCTGGTGGCCGGGGGTCTTCTTGCCGCTTGTGGCACGGGCGGGATGGTTCCGTCATCTTCCGGAACAGAGGGCAGCAACGACCCGGCTGCCGCCGCGGCCAAGACTCAGCGTGAGTTCGAGGAATACTGGGCGAAGAAGCGGGCGGGTGGAGGTGAGGAGCCGGCTCCGGCATCCCAGCCAGCCCCAGAGGCCGCCGCGCAGCCCGAGGCTCCGGCCACTGCTCCGGCTGACTCCGGATCCCGTCAAACGGTCTCCGAATGGTGGGCCGAGCGGAGGGCCAAGAAGTCCGCCGGCGAGTCGCAGCAACCCGCCGCAGAACCTCAAGTCGCGGAATCGGCACCCCAACCTGCGGCCCAAGCTCCGCAGCAGCCGGTCGCCGAAAGCGGAAACCAGCGTCGTACCTTCAGCCAGTGGTGGGATGACCGGAAGAAGCAGAAGCAACAATCCCAGCAGGCCGGTGATGCCCAGGAGGCCCCGGCTCCGCAGGAAGCCGTCGCTCAAGCCCCCGCGGCCGAGCCGGAGAAGGAGAAGTATGTGTTGCCGATCGTCACCTGGTTCGATGAGCGGAAGAAAAAGAAACAGGGGGGTGGCTCCGATCTGTCGGGCATCGATCTGAGTGGCGACTTCCCGACGGCCGAGAGGGTCAACGACTGGGATGGCTTCGTCCGCAGTCCCTACAACAACCGCTTCGTCGATGTGAAGGGGGTGCCCAGTGGAACGCTGGTCGCCGACCCCCGCTTCGACCTCTCCGAGCGGAAGTTCTTCATCGTCCCCTGAGGACGCCGGAAACCGAGGCCGGCTTGCCCCATTGGGCTGGTCGAGGGTAGCGGTGCTTCAGGGGTGAAGACCGACCGGGTGTGAGCGGAAAGCACTGCCGTTCCGGATTCCGTGGGCAGAACGTCTGTTAGGCGATGATGTCCTTCACCACCTTGGCGGGCTCCACGCCGGTGAGGCGCTGGTCCAGTCCCTGGAATTTGTAGGTGAGGCGTTGGTGGTCGAGACCGAGCTGATGGAGCATGGTCGCGTGGAGGTCGCGGATGTGCACCGGGTTCTCCACGATGTTGTAGCTCATCTCATCGGTCTCGCCGTAGACCTGACCACTCTTGATGCCGCCTCCGGCCATCCATAGGGAGAAGCAGCGGGGGTGGTGGTCCCGGCCGTAGTTGGTCTCGCTGAGTCCTCCCTGGCAGTAGACCGTCCGGCCGAACTCACCGCCGAAGACGACCAGTGTGTCTTCGAGCATGCCGCGTTGCTTGAGATCCTGGATCAACCCGTAGGCTCCCTGGTCGACGTCCTTGCATTGGGAGCGTAGGTCGCGGGGAAGGTTGCCGTGCTGGTCCCAACCGCGGTGGAAGATCTGGACGAAGCGGGTGCCGCGCTCCAACAGGCGGCGGGCCATCATCGCGGAGTTCGCAAAGGTGCCCCGATTCTTACTATCTTCACCGTAGAGCGTGTGGATGTGCTCGGGTTCGTCCGAGAAGTCGGCGAGCTCGGGGACGCTCGCCTGCATGCGGAAGGCCATTTCGTACTGCTGGATGCGCGTCTGGATCGACGGGTCTCCCACGGCTTCGTAGGTCTTCTGGTTCATCGCGTTCAGACCGTCGAGCATCGAGCGGCGCAGATCGCGCGAGATGCCCGGGCTGTCCTTCAGATAGAGGACCGGATCGCCCTTGGAGCGGAAGGCCACGCCGGCGTGCTTGCCCGGGAGGTAGCCGGATCCCCAGAGCCTTGCCGAGATGGCCTGGACGTTCGCGTAGGGCGAGGTGTGGGTGGCATGGAGGACGACGAAGGTGGGGAGGTCCTCATTCATGCTGCCGAGGCCGTAGGAGAGCCACGAGCCGATGGATGCTTTGCCCGACTGCATGGAACCGGTGTAGATCAGCTGGTTCGCGGGTTCGTGGTTGATGGCCTCGGTGTGCATCGATTTGATGATGCACAGATCATCGACCATCTTGGCGGTCCACGGCAGGAGCTCGGAGACGTAGGCACCGGACTGTCCGTGCCGCTCGAACTTGAAGATCGAGGGAGCGAGAGGGAATGCGGCCTGTCCGGAGGTCATGCCGGTCAGGCGCTCGCCCTGGTCGGCGAGCCAGTCCTTGAGGTCCTCCTTGAAGCGCTTCTTGAGCTCGGGCTTGTAGTCGAAGGTGTCGAGCTGCGATGGGGCTCCGATGAGGGAGATGTAGATCGCCCGCTTGGCCTTGGGGGCGAAGTGCTGGAGTGATGCCAGGTCCGGAGTGGGGGTACTCGATCCGAATGCCTGTCGGCCAAGAAGCGAACCAAGTGCGGCCATGCCGAGTCCGGTCCCGTTCTTGCGGAAGAACTGGCGCCGGTTGATCGCGGAGTTGTAGTCGAAAAGGGAGTTCATCGGAATGGATGCTACTTGTTGAGGGTTTCGTCCAAGTTGAGGATCTGGCTGGCGACCAGCGTCCATGCTGCCAGTTCGGCAGGGTCGAGATTGGCATCGGGTTGGGTTTCCCCGGTGGAGATGAGTGCTTTGGCGGCTTCCGGATCGGTGCTGAAGCTCTGGTTGGCGGCGTCGAGGGTTTGCCGGACGAAGGGCCGTTCGGAGTCCTCCAGGGTTCTGGCGAGGAGACGCTGGGTGATGAAGTCGGCGCGGGCGTCGAACTCGGGATGGCTGCGGATGGCGCGCTCGGCGAGGTGTCGCGAGGCCTCGACGAACTGTGGATCGTTGAGGGTGACGAAGGCCTGAAGCGGGGTGTTCGTCATCTCCCGCTGGACGCAAGTGACCTCCCGGGTCGGGGCATTGAGAATCTCCATGGCGGGATGGGGTGCCGTCCGTTTCCAGAAGGTGTAGATGGACCTGCGGTAGAGGGCTTCGCCCGTGTCCGCCTTGTAATTGCGGGTGTTCGATTGGGGCATGGCCACGGCCGACCAGATGCCTTCCGGTTGGTAGGGCTTGACCGGAGGTCCCCCGACTTTCCCGGAGAGGAGCCCGGATCCTGCCAGCGCGAGGTCGCGGATCTGTTCGGCATCGAGTCGGTAGCGTGGGCCGCGCGAAACCAAGCGGTTGGCCGGGTCGATCTCGAGCTTGTCCGGGCTGGCGTGGGCGGACTGGCGGTAGGCTCGGGAGGTGACGAGGGTCTTGACCATGTGGCGGTAGTCCCACCCTGAATCCATGAACTCGCTGGCGAGCCAATCGAGCAGTCTTGGATGGCTCGGGCGGGCCCCCATGATGCCGAAGTCGCCGACAGTCTCGACGATGCCGGTGCCGAAGAGTTGATACCAGAGGCGGTTCATGGTGACCCGTGCGGTCAGCGGGTTGTCCTTGGCGACCAACCACCGTGCGAGGCCGAGTCGGTTGCGTGGAGCATCGGCAGGCATCGGCGGGAGGGATGCCGGCGTTTCCGGGGTGACCTTCTCGCCGACGTCCGAATAGACGCCGCGATTCAGGATATGGGCGTATGGTTCCTCGTTCTTCTCGCGCATGATGAGCGAGACGGAGCCTCGCTTCTTGATCTCCGCCTGTTCGGATTGGATGGCATTGATGCGGGTGCGGAGGACTCGTGACGGTTCGTCGATGGAATTCAGGTAGTAATCGTAGAGCGCCTTCTTCTGGGTGTCACTGCGTTGGGCTGCCGGAATGGCAAGGACCGTCTGGAGCATGGTGCCACTGGCGAGGCTCGCGATTTCACTCTCGGGAAGGAGACGGCGATAGAAGCGGAAATCCTGGAGAGCCACCTTTCCTCCTTGGAGCTTCGAGTCGTTGTTGTGACGGGAGCCGAGACGGAGTGGGACCTCGGTCTCGATGTTTCCCCCTACGGTATTCGGCGTAACTCCGGCGGGCACCCGCTTTCCATCGATGTAGATGGCCTGCGCCTGATGCCCGGACTTCGTGCCATCGAAGGTGATCATCACGTGATGCCACTTGGCTTCGGCGAGTGGTTTGTTGGCGGCGATCTTGCTGGCGGCGTGGGGCCATTGATCGATGACGTGGCCTGCAGGAGCTCCTTTCTGGAGGTAGAAGTCCCAGCCACGGAACTTGTTTCCGGGATCCATGCGGGCGATCACTGCCCCGGTGGGCTTTCCTTCGATGCGGATGAATCCGCCATACGTGATTTGGTCGGAGCGGGAGAACGAGGCATGGTCACCCAGTTCGATCGCCTTGTTGCTGACGAGTTTCGCTTGTCCGAACGGAGCTTCAACCTGATCCAGTTTGGCTGGCTTGCTCGTGGACTCTCCATCGACGATCAATTCGAGGTTTTCGGGGTCGCCATTCAGCGGGAGGTGGACGCTCAAGCTGGAATCGATCTCGTTCGTGACCTCGATCACGGCCGACTCGGACCAGCGCTCGAAATCGGAAGTCGCCGCCTTCCTCCGGTCCTTGAGTTCCTTCTGTGCGGTCGCCAGTTCGGTCTTGAGCTCTTCGTTCCGGGTGCGGTCCTGGCGCAGTGGGACGAAGATGTTGGGCGGGTGCTCGGCGTTGTTGCGATCGAGCGCGGACATCGGCGTGTTCCGGAAGAAGGCGTTGAAGGAGTAGGTGTCCTTCATCGAGATCGGGTCGAACTTGTGGTCGTGGCATGCGGCGCACCCCATGGTCAGGCCGAGCCAGACGGCGGAGGTGGTGTCGGTGCGGTCCTGCGCATAGATGGCGAGGTATTCGTCGGCGATGGCTCCGCCTTCTCCGGTGGTGGGCAGGCAGCGGTGGAAGCCGGTGGCGACCAGTTGGTCGAGGGTTGGTTCAGGCAGCATGTCGCCGGCGATCTGCTCGATCGTGAACTGGTCCCATGGCATGTTCTGTTTGAAGGCCTCGATGACCCAGTCGCGGTAGGGCCAGATGGCGCGGTAGTTGTCGATGTGGATGCCATGGGTGTCGGCATAGCGGGCGGCGTCGAGCCAATGGCGGGCGAAGTGCTCGGCACTGGCGGTGGTGGCGAGCAGGCGGTCCGCGGCAGCTTCGGTGGCTTGTTGCAGCCCCTGAGCGGCCGCGGCTTCAAAGGCGGTGACGTCTTCCGGCGAAGGCGGTAGCCCGGTGAGGTCGAAGTGGAGCCTGCGGTAGAGCCTTGCCGGGTCTTCGTCGTCGTTGGGCTGGAGCTGGTGCTCGGCCAGCTCGGCCTCGATGAATTGATCGATGGGTTGCTTGGACCACTCGCTGTCGGGCTCCGGCAGGGCGGGGCGCTCGACGGGGATGAAGGCCCAGTGGTCCTGGAACTCGGCCCCTTGATCGATCCATGCCTCGAGCAGCGCAATCTGCTCGGCATTGAGGGACTTGTGAGACTCCGGAGGGGGCATGACGGTATCCTCGTCCGTGGAGTGCAGCAGCTTGACGAGCAGGGACGCCTTGGCGTCTCCCTTGATGATCACGGGTTTCCCGTTCTCACGGGGTGCGAACGCGCCCTCGGCCAGATCGAGTCGAAGCGGCTCGTCTTCGGGCAGGCGGGTGCCTTCATCCGGACCGTGGCAATGGTAGCAGTACTCCGACAGGATCGGCTGGATGTGCTCGTTGAAGGTGACTTCCACGGGCGCACTGACGGGCACGGGTGCGGTGGGGGTCGCACTGTCCAGCGTTGCGATCGGCTCGGATTCGTTGCACTGGCTCAGCAGCACGGTCACGGCAGCCAGTCCGATGGAAGAGAGTCGTCTCATGAGGAATGGTATGAAATCGCAGATTGAAGGGTGGAAAAGGCAGAAAATTGACGGAAAAGGTGATTTATCAGCCTGGGAAGACTACCCGGACGCTCGTCTGGCTCTTTCATGGTTGCCAGCCTGAATTTGGGAACTTGGATGGCGTTTGAATGGCCTCCATCCCGAATGCCGGGGAATCGTTCCCTCCGTGCCCTCATTTGCCGGCTTACCGCGGCCCTCTGCTGGCGTCGTCGATGGTCCGCTTTCGCGAGGACCGTCGATCTGACTTCTATCTGGCAGCTCTGGCGTATGCGCAGTCGCTCTGGGTCGGGCGGAAACCGGCACAGGCGATTCTTCAACTCAATAAGGCATGGTCGGCGGATCTGATCGGCGATGAGGTGGCATTGACGCAGTTTCCAGCTCCGTATCGGGCGTTGGTGTGGATGCTTGGTCGGGATCTTGATGGAGCTTTTCTTGGAAACCCGGTCAGGCATTTCCAGCATCTGGCGACGCGGATGAGTGGGGCCAGGTCGGAGGTGAGATCGTGGCGTGCGTGGGCCTGTTTTCACCTTGGGGAAACGATCCTTGATCCCGACCTGTTCCCGCGGGATCTCCGGCAGATTGAGATGGAGGATCTGGTGATCCCGTCGGTGCCGAGGGTCATCGAGGCCCTCGCGTTGCGAGGCTGGCCGGACGAGGCGGCGCTGGTGGAGGACTTGTTGCGGTCGATGCGCAATTCCTGACGGCATTCCGTCAATTGATGCACATCCTTGCGTCTTGTTGCTGGAACTCCGGTCGATCATGTTCCCGGCATGGCTCTTGACACCCGCGCACAGTCCGCCCGGATCCTAGGATCATTTGATCGAAGCGAGAGACGAGGAATCAGGAAAACGATTGGGTGCGGCCTTTTGGCCGCACTTGTTGTTTGGGGACCGGGCCTGTTGGGTCTCGGTTGGTACGATGACCTTAGTGCTGCCGGTCAGGCATCGCTCGGGATCATGGTGTTCGCAGCAGCACTCTGGGTATCCGAGGCCATGCCGGCGTTCTCGGTCGCCCTGCTGGTGATCGGTTTGCAGATTGCCGTGCTCGGCCAACCGGGGGGAGTATTCGCGGCGGAAGGGGACACGAAGGCGTGGCTGATGTTCGTGGAACCCTGGTCGTCATCCATCATGTGGTTGTTCCTGGGGGGCTTCGTGCTGGCGCACGCGTGTTCGAAGACGCAGCTGGACCGATGGCTCGCCGGCAAGTTCCTGGGTAAGCTCGTCGGGCGACCTTCTCTGCTGGTTCTCGGGGTGATGGGGGTCACCTTTGTTTTCAGCATGTTCATGTCGAACACGGCGACGGCAGCCATGATGGTGGCGGTGACGGCTCCTGTGATCGCCGGGCTTCCCAAAGACAGCCGACTTGCGCGCGGTCTGATTGTTTCGGTGGCGGTGGCGGCCAACCTCGGTGGTATCGGTAAGATCATCGGTACGCCACCGAACGCCATTGCGGCCGGCCAGCTGCCGGAGGAGGCGAAGCTCAGCTTCGTCGGCTGGATGGGCGTGGCGCTTCCACCCGCACTGGCGCTCGGGGCGCTGGCCTACGGCCTGATCTGGAAGCTGTGGATTTCCGGTGAGTCGGCGGGGGATGCCAAACTGGATGCCGCGGTGGGAGGAGATGACCGCCAACTGCGCCACCGTTTCATCGTGATGGGCGTGTTTGCCATCACGGTGGCCCTGTGGATGGGCGGCAGCATGTTCAACCTTCCGGCATCCGTGGTTTCATTCGTGCCGATCGTGGTGCTGGCGGTGAGCGGCGTGATGGTGCCCAATGACATGCGCGAGCTGCCATGGGACGTGCTGTTGCTTCTCGCCGGTGGTCTTTCGCTCGGGGTGGGCGTCAAGGAGACGGGGCTGGCGGAATGGCTTGCCGGTCAGGTGCCCACGAACCTTCCTCCGATCGGGATTGCGGCGGTCTTTGCGCTCGTTGGATTGGTGCTTTCGAACCTGATGAGCAACACCGCGGCCGCCGCGCTGTTGATTCCGCTGGGGGCCAGTGTGGTGGGAGTCGAGGATGCGCGCCTGGTGATCATCTCGATCGCCGTCGGTTGCTCGTGTGCGATGTGCCTGCCGATCTCGACGCCTCCGAATGCGATCGCCTACAGCACCGGCCGGATTGCGACCAAGGACTTCATCCTTCCCGGGGTGATCATCGGTGCGCTTGCTCCGCTGATCGTGTTCTGGTTGAAGCTGATTTCCTGACTACGTAGCGCGCCGGGATTTCCGACCTGGGTCAACCATTCATGGGTTGGCCGGAAAGGGGTCGGCGGTGTGGCGAAGGTGGACCTCGGTGGGCGTGGGAGTTTCCCCGCCCGGGATGGGCCGGAGCAACACCATGGCGGTGCCGATGCACAGGACAAGCACGGCGAGGCCGGTGGCAAGCCAAGGTGAGAAATGGGTCCTGGGTTCCATCAATCGCACCACCCGCTGTTCGAGGCCGGACGCTTGGTTGAGCGATGGCGCGAGGGTCATGGCAGGAGACGGAACGGCGAGGTCGCAGAGGGCTTCCGCGTAGTGATCTGCGCGCGCTCCGTTCAGGACGACCATGGCATCGCAGGCGAACTCGGATTGGATCGCGTGGTGGCGGGCCAGCCACCAGACGAGCGGGTTGAACCAGTGGATGGCACAGGCGACCTCTGCGATCAGGCGCCAGAGGGGGTCGCGACGACGGTGGTGGGCCAGTTCGTGATCGATGACCATCCTGCGAACCCGGTGGGGCCAGTGGGTGCTTTCTTCGGGAAGGAGAATCAGCGGGCGGAAGATGCCGCAGGCGTGGGGTCCGGCCAAGCCGGCCCGGGTCCTCACCTCGATGCTCCGCTGTCCGAGGGAAAGCGTTTCGACGGGTCGGGAGCTTTTTCTCCAGCGCACCAGCTGAAGTCCGGCGAGTGTGAGGCGCAGGCCACAGATGCCTACGCCTGTGAGCCAGAGAATCATCCACAGGTCGGGCCCGCCGGCCGCTTCGGCTGGCATGGTCTCCGAGACGGGGGGGAGAATGTGGAATTTGGGGAGCAGTGAGAGGACTGGAGTGGCGAGGAGCAAGGCGAGAGCCGCCGCGGTCAGACGCGGTGCGAAGGCGGTGTCGCGACGGCCCACCAGCCATGCGACGGCGGCAGCGATGATGGAAAAGAGAATGGCTGAGGTGTGCATGGCTCAGGAGTTCTGCTTCTTGATCAACTTGCGAATACTGGCGATTTCCTCGTCGCTCAGGTTCTGGTCGCGCGGGTCGAGCAGCGAAGCGACCAGCTTCTCAGGTCGACCCTCGAAGAAGGTGCTCAGCAGCTGGTTCAGGGCTGACCGTTTCGCGGTCTTCTCGGAGACCGACGGTTTGTAAAGATACCTGCGGGACTCCTTGCGGTGGGTGACCAGTCCCTTCTCGTGCATGGTGGCCAGCAGGGCACGGACGGCAGAGTAACTCGGAGGGTCGGGCAGGCGCTCCTGCAATTCCTGCGCAGACGCTTCCCCCAGCTGATATAGGAGGTCCATCACCTGTCGCTCCCGGCGGGCCAAAGACTGATTCGGCGACTTGCTCACGCCGGGCACCATACGGGCTCCCGCTGGGGCTTCAAATTAAAATGCTGAAAAAATAGCATTTCGGATTGACCTCCGAATCGTCAAGTGCTGTTTTTCCAGCATCATGAAATTGAAAGAGATCAAGGAGGCGATGGAAGGCCGGTGGTGGGTGTTGCTGGTTGGAGTGCTTGGGTTGGCCGGTTGTGCGGTGCCTGTGAGTTACACCGAGCCTTTCGAGGCCCGGGGAGCGGGGAGCGCGGACAAGCCCACGGAGAGAGCGGCGGAGGAGCGTCCGGGTCTGGCGACGGGATTCGGGAAAGAGATCAAGGATGAGTGGCATCGCAAGTCCTTCGTCCGCTCCGCATCGCAACCCATCGGCACCGACGTGATCTACTACAATGATCGAGCAGGCATCGAGGCGATGACCGGCTATCGATCGAAAGTCGGAGCGCTCCAGACCGCCGCGGGGGGCACGGTGGAATGGGGGATCAAGGGAAGGGTCGGTTTCCTCCCGTCCTACAAGTCCTATTCACCTAGTAGAAAGGGGGATCAGCGCTACGTGGTTGGATCCGCGGGAGCTCCCTACTCGATCTACGTGAAGAACCGGTGCAAGAGCCAGGTGGAGGTGGTGCTCAGTGCGGATGGATTGGATGTAATCGATGGGAAACCGGCAGCCTTCAGGAAGCGCGGCTATGTGATCCCTTCAGGACAGACGCTGGAGGTCCGGGGGTGGAGAAGCGGTTGGGACCGGGTGGCCCGGTTCGAGTTCTCCAGCGTGGCGGGTTCCTACGCGAACCGCCGCCATGGGGATGCCCGGAATGTCGGCGTGATCGGTCTCGCTGTATTCGGCGAGAAGGGGGTCGATCCCTGGACGTGGATGCCTGACGAGATCGGACAACGCCAGACCGCCAACCCATTCGCAACGGCTCCCTGAACCTGCGGCAATTTCCCGGATTGCCTGTGGGTGGCGCTAACGGACCTGGTATCCGGACAGGTCGAAGGTGAAGCGGTCCTTGGGGACTGGTTGGTTGAACCGGGTCTTGGTGAAGATGGTTCGGATGCGTGACTTGTCTTCCAGCTGAACTTCGAGGGCGCGGAGTTCCTTGCGCTTCGGGTCGATGTCGAAGAATACCCACGGGATCTGTTTTCGCAGCGAGCGATCGCGCGGGCGGGCGGTCACCTGATAGATCCCGTTGGTTTCCTTGGCCTCGATGAGTTCGAACACTTTTGTGAATCCTTCGATGCCACCGTTGAGGGCCGAGTCGCCGAGCAGGGTGAAGGCCCTGGCCCGGGAGGAGTCGGCGTCCATGGAGCGGGCGCGTTTCTTCTCGAGGTCGATCAATTGGATGGTCGTGCCGTCGGAGATGGCGGTGGTCTTGGTGGGTTGGCCAAGGTCCCAGCGCATGCTTCCTCCCTTGACCATGGTCATGGTTCCGGGGGTGCTCACGGGCTTTTTCAGGGCAGCCAGCTTGCGCTCTTGGATGAAGTCGGCCTGAAGCGTCTTGATGCCGGCCTGACGGGCGAGCCACGCTTCGATCGGGCCGGTATCCACTTCGGCGTGGAGAACGGAGCAGGCGAGGGCCACGATGATGGGAAGCAGGCGCATGGATTCAGTCGGTGGTGTTTGGGTGGATTTGCCAAGAAGAAACCATTTCGGGCGGTGCGCGCTTATCGGCTTTTCATGGTCGGGCTCCTCCGAGAGGATGGTCGCGAAGGAAGCGCCTTCCACACCATCATGACCATCACGAATATCGAAACCATTCCGGGCAAAACCATCGTGGAGCACCTCGGATTGGTGCAGGGGAGCACGATCCGGGCGAAGCACATGGGCCGGGATTTCATGGCCGGCTTGAAGAACCTCGTGGGTGGGGAACTCAAGGGCTACACCGAGTTGATGATGGAGGCCCGCGAGCAGGCGACGCAGAGGATGGTCGAGCAGGCTCAGTCGATGGGTGCGAATGCGGTGGTGAATGTGCGCTTCACAACGACCACGGTGACGCAGGGGGCATCCGAGATGCTGGCCTACGGGACGGCGGTGAAATGTGAATGATGCCTGCCATGGATTCTCCGCAAACCACTGATCTGGGGGACGCGAACGGATGGTTCTACATCGTCCTGCTGCTGCTCTACACGATGCCGTTCTGGGGGCTGCTGCTGACGTGGCTGATCGGGCGCAGTGTGGAAAGGAAGCACCTGCGTGAACTCGTCGAGCGGGAGATTCACTCCCAAGGTCGGGTCGCTCTCACCGGCAAGCACCTTCCCGGCGAACGGTCGGTGGCATCGAGCGAACTCGCGGTCGGCTCGGTGGTGGTCTCGGTCGACTATTTCAAGCGCTGGCTGTCGTCGTTCCGCATGATTTTCGGAGGCGAGATGAAGAGCTATGCCTCGGTGGTCTCAAGAGGGCGGCGTGAAGCGCTGCTGCGGATGAAGGAGGCCTGCCCGGACGCGGACATGTTCATCAACTGCCGTATTGAGACCTCGACCATTTCCAACGGCCAGGGCAAGGCGGTGGGGTGTGCGGAAGTGTTCGCGTACGGAACGGCGGTGAAGTTCGAGCAGAAGTGATGGCTCATTCGGCTTCTTCCGATTCGCTCGGATAGAGGTCGGCGTTCGAGGCTTGGAATTCCGGCTTCAGGCGGAGTTGCAGGGATGCGAGGTCGACGACCTTCCATTCGGTGAACTTCCATTCGCCGCTGTTTCCATCGTGGCCGATGCCGACGAGCAGGTGCACCGCGTGGTCATTGACCTTGAGGCTCTCGGTCTTTGGCTCGAAGTAGAACGAACGGAAGCTGCTGTCCCATGAGGTTTCTTCGACCAGCTTCGGGTCGAGGTAGAATACCTTCGAGGAGGGTTGGTGGACCACGCGGATGTCGGGGTAGCCGCTTCTCTGCGCCTTTCCTTCCCGGGTTGCCGGGATGCCGGCCTCCCAGTCGTCTTCTGCATCGAGGGCGGTGATGAGGGCATCCTCGAAATGGCGTGAGACTTCGTTGATGCGGCGGTGGGATCGCGCGGGTGAGTCGTCCTTGCTGAGCGTGGCGGTGATGGTCGCGAGGTGATGGTCGAGGCGCTCGAGGAGCAGAGTGTGGACGGGGTCGTCGGGGTCGAGCTTGATGACCTGCTTGCCTGAGCTTGCCTTGAGCACGGTGGAAAAGTGGAACCGCCGTTTGCCCAGATCTTCCTCGATCAATTGCTTCACCAAGCGGGCGTCGCGCTCGGCGGACTCGCGGAGGGCCCGGATGCCGGCGGCCTGTTTGCCCTCGGTCATTCGAGGCGTCTGCGGGAAACTTCTGGGTCGGGTGAGGTTCCAGATGAAGAAGCCGATGAGTCCGGCGAGGAGGACGATGCCGATGGCGCGGCGGACTGGGGATGGTTTCATGGCTCGATGACGATGGCTTGGTCAATGAGTGCCTCGGCCATCTCGAAATCGACCCGGGTGCGCGCGTGGATCCGGCAGAGCGGATTCCCCTGGTGCACGGATTCGCCGCACTTCACGAGCTGGTCGAAGCCGACGGAGAAATCGACCGGGTCGGTGGCCCGGGCGCGGCCGGCACCAAGTTGCAGGGCGGCCTGGCCGATGAGACCTGCATCCACGGTCGTGATCGTGCCGGTGTCGGGCGCGGGAACTTCCTCGATGAGCGGGGCGGTATGGATAGTTGTTAGATTCTCCAGGTCGGCGGGTGAGCCTCCTTGGGCGGCGACCAGTTCATCGAATTTCGCTCGTGCGGTGCCGTCATCGAGGAGGCGTGCCAGTTCCTTGCGGCTTTTGGAGGTCACGGTTTCGGCGAGATCGAGGACGAGTTCGCGCAGGTCGGCGGGGCCAGCTCCGTTGAGGCAGTCGATGGCTTCGGCGACTTCGAGCGCATTGCCGACGGCCCGCCCGAGGGGTTCGGACATGGGGTTGAGGCAGGCTTGCACATCGACTCCCATTTCCTTGCCCACCGCGATCATCGAGTCGGCCAGAGCCGTGGCGTCTTCCTTCGTTTTCATGAAGGCACCGCTGCCGTATTTCACGTCGAGCACGAGTCGGTCGAGCGACTCCGCCAGTTTCTTCGACATGATGGAGGCGGTGATGAGCGGGATGGAGGCGACGGTGCCGGTGACGTCGCGCAGTGAGTAGAGCTTGCGGTCGGCGGGGCAGAAGGAAGCGGTCTGCCCCATCATGACCACTCCGAGTCGGGCGAGTTGCTGCTGGGCGTCTTCGAGGCCAAGCCCGACCTTGAAGCCGGGAATGGATTCGAGCTTGTCCAGGGTGCCGCCGGTGATGCCGAGTCCACGGCCTGAGACCATCGGGACCCAGGCGCCGGTGCAGGCGAGGAGTGGGGCGAGGGGAAGGGACACCTTGTCGCCGATGCCTCCGGTGGAGTGCTTGTCGATCACCGGCGGGTGGTCTGCGGGATGGGTGAAGGTTTCACCGCTCTCGAGCATGGCCTGTGTGAGTGCCGCGGTCTCGACGGCGTTCATGCCCTTGAAATAGACCGCCATGGCGAAGGCCGACATCTGGTAGTCGGGGACTTCGCCCTGGGTGTAGCCTTCGATGAGTGCGCGGATCTCGCCGCTGGCGAGGGACTCACCATCGCGTTTGCGCCCGATCAGGGTGGGGACGTGGGGAAGCATGCCGCCATGTTGGTAGCCTTCAAGCGGGTGTCGAGCCTGCAGCCACGGTCTGGGAAGCCGATGTGTGATAGATTTCGTGGAAATGGGCCCGCAGCAGATCGGCGACTTCGTGGAAGGTGCAGGTGGTCGGGTTCTCCGGGGCATTCAGGGTAAGCAGGGGAACCCGCTCGCGGGTGTGGTCGGTGCCGGTGAAGTAGGGGTCGTTGCCATGATCCGCGGTGATCATGAGGAAGTCGGCTCCGACTTTCGGCAGGAAGCCGGAGAGCCAGGCATCGAACTCGTGCAAGGCGGTGGCATAGCCCTCGGGGTCCCGGCGGTGGCCGTAGAGCATGTCAAAATCGACAAGGTTGGCGAAGATGAACTGCGGGCTGCCGTCATGCTCGTCCCAGATGCGCTCGATCGTCGCCATGCCGTCGGCATTGGATCGGGTGGGATGGCTCTCATCGATGCCGGAGCCGGCAAAGATGTCGGAAATTTTGCCGATGCCGATGGTCTTCACACCGGCGTCGCTGAGACGATTCAGCACCGTGGGTGGGGGCATGAGCGAGTAGTCGTGGCGGTTGGATGTGCGCTGGAAGGTTTCCGGCGTGCCACCGACGAAAGGGCGGGCGATGACCCGGCCAATCCGGATGCCTCGCTCGTCGAGCAGTTCCCGGGAGGTGCGGCACAGCTCGAGGAGCCGGTCGAGCCCGAACACGGCCGGGTTCTCATGGGCGGCGATCTGGAGGACGGAGTCGGCGCTGGTGTAGAGGATGGGGCGTCCGCTGGCGCAGTGCTCGCCTCCGAGTCGGTGGATGATCTCCGTGCCCGAGGCGGCTTCATTGCCGATAAAATGGCAGCGGCCGCGGCATTCCAATTCGCGCACGAGTTCTTCCGGGAACGATTTGAAGGTGGCGAAGGGTTCGTCGTTCACCGCGCCCATCAACTCCCAGTGGCCGGTGGTGGTGTCCTTGCCCGCCGAGCGCTCGGTGAGGTGGCAGAAGCCGGCATTCGGGTGAGTGGGAACCGTCGAGGCAGGAGAGGCCGGATTGAGGGAGCGCAGCACCTCGTGCAGGCCGAGGGATGCCAGGGTGGGGAGCTCGAAACCGGGGATACGCTCGTAGAGGTGTCCCAGCGTATCGGCACCTTCGTCGCCGAAGGTGACGGCGTCCGGAGCATGGCCACAGCCAACAGAATCGAGGAGGATACAGAGAGCACGCATCTCCCGATGGTGACTGATTCATGAACGCGTTTCAAGTGAGAGCTCCGCGAAAATGAGCCCAGATTGTTAGGAAATGCTGATCAATTCGTCCGCTGACCTCGATAACCATAGAAGAAAAACGACACAAAAATATTTGAATAAAGTAGCTGCTATGATGTCCAATGGGCAGAAACTGATGGAAGGCGACTGGATGCCTTCCGCGGAAAGGATTACAAATACCAACAACAACGAAAATCTATGGGATTGGACAAAATGACAACCAAGCTTCAGGAAGCGCTTCAGGCGGCCCAACGGCTCGCTTCGAAGTCGTCGCATCCTGAGCTGAAGAGCGTGCACGTGATGCTTGCCCTGCTGCAACAGGAGGGAGGCATTACGGTGCCGATTCTGCAAGGTGCCGACATTGACGTGACCCGGCTGAAGGCTGCGGTTGCGACGGCATTGGAAAAGGAGCCCCGGCAAGAAGGGGCATCCTCACAACCTCAGCTCAGCTACGAGCTGCGCTCTACGCTGGAGGCAGCGGATGAGGTGCGCGAATCGATGGGGGATGAGTATCTGTCGGTTGAGCATTTCCTTCTCGGCTCGCTGAAGGCGGATTCACCGGTCGGTAAGCTGCTTGGCGAAGCCGGTCTGGACGAAGCGAAGGCGAAGGAAGCGCTGTCGGCGATCCGTGGTTCACAGAAGGTGACGGATGAGAATCCGGAGGGGAAATACCAGACTCTCGAGAAGTATGGCACCGATCTCACCGAGCGGGCCCGGGAAGGCAAGATCGACCCGGTGATCGGCCGGGATCATGAGATCCGCCGGGTGCTGCAGGTGCTTTCGCGCCGGACCAAGAACAACCCGGTTCTCATCGGTGAGCCTGGGGTAGGCAAGACCGCCATCGTCGAGGGGCTGGCCCGGCGGATTGTGTCCGGGGATGTGCCGGACTCGATGAAGGGCAAGCGCATCATCTCGCTGGATATCGGCGGGATGCTTGCGGGGGCGAAGTACCGTGGTGAGTTCGAGGATCGCCTGAAGGCTTTCCTGAAGGAAGTCACGGAGTCCGACGGAGAGATCGTTCTCTTCATCGACGAGCTGCATACGATCGTCGGGGCGGGAGCGAGCGAAGGCGCCGTGGATGCGGCCAACCTGCTCAAACCCCAGCTCGCCCGTGGCGAGTTGCGCACGATCGGTGCGACCACCCTGGACGAGTACCGCAAGCACGTGGAGAAGGACGCGGCCTTGGAGCGGCGATTCCAGCCCGTGATGGTGGGAGAGCCGTCGGTGGAAGACAGCATCGCGATTCTGCGGGGCTTGAAGGAGCGGTATGAAGTGCACCACGGGGTGCGCATTCAGGATGGTGCCCTGGTGGCGGCAGCCACCATGTCGGACCGCTACATCTCCGACCGGTTCCTGCCGGACAAGGCGGTGGACCTGGTGGATGAAGCTGCTTCCCGTCTGAAGATCGAGTTGGATTCGATGCCGACCGAGATCGATGAGCTCGAGAGGCAGATCCTTCAACTTGAGATGGAGAAGAAGGCCCTAGAGAAGGAGAGCGACAAGGCGTCCGAGGCCCGACTTGCCAAGGTGAGGGAAGAGCAGGCGAATCTGCAGGAGCAGTCCGCCGGGCTCACCGCGCAGTGGCGCAATGAGAAGGAGGTCATTGACCGGGTGCGCGAGCAGCAGGGGATCATTGACTCGCTGAAGACCGAAGCCGAACAGGCGAAACGGATCGGCGACCTGAGTCGTGCCTCCGAGATCACCTATGGGCAGCTTCCTGACGCCGAGTCGGCCCTCGAGGCCGCGCAGCAGGATTTGGCAGCGCTGCAGAAGAGTGGTGCCATGCTGAAGGAGGAGGTGACGGAAGAGGATGTGGCCCGTGTGGTTTCATCGTGGACCGGCATTCCCGTCAGTCGCCTGCAGGAGGGTGAGAAGGAGAAGCTCGTGCAGATGGAACAACGGCTCGGCGACCGCGTCGTGGGCCAGAAGTCCGCGGTGAACGCCGTGTCGAACGCGGTCCGCCGCGCCCGGGCGGGTCTGCAGGATGAGAACCGGCCGATCGGCTCGTTCCTCTTCCTCGGGCCGACCGGTGTGGGCAAGACCGAGCTGAGCAAGGCGCTGGCGGAGTTCCTCTTCGACGACGAGTCGGCGATGGTCCGCATCGACATGTCCGAGTACATGGAGAAACACAGCGTGGCGCGTCTGATCGGAGCGCCTCCCGGCTACGTCGGCTATGACGAAGGCGGGCAGTTGTCGGAGCACGTACGACGGAAGCCGTACTCGGTGGTTCTCTTCGATGAGATCGAGAAGGCGCACCCGGATGTGTTCAACGTGCTGCTTCAGGTTCTGGACGACGGTCGGATCACCGACGGCCAGGGCCGGACGGTCGACTTCCGCAACACGGTGCTGATCATGACGTCGAACATTGGTTCCCAGTTCATCCTCGGTGAGGAGAATGTCGAACAACGTGAGGCGAAGGTCATGGAGGCCCTGCGGGCGAACTTCCGGCCCGAGTTCCTCAACCGGGTGGACGAGACGATCATCTTCGACCGGCTCAACCGGGAAGAACTCACGACCATCGTGTCGCATCAGCTCGAGCGGGTCCGTCAGCGCCTTGCGAAGCAGGGACTGGGGCTGGCCTTGACGCCGGATGCGAAGGAGTTCGTCGGCAACCAGGGGTATGACCCGGTGTATGGCGCGCGTCCTCTGAAGCGGGCGATCCAGAAGCATCTGCTGGACGAGTTGTCCCTCGAGTTGCTCGACGGGAAGTTCGTCGATGGCGATGTGATCGAGGCCTACCTGGAAGGCGGCAAGGTGGCTTTCCGGAAAGCCTGATCGATTCCATGCCTGTCTGGCCGACGAGGTCAGGCAGGCATGGTCATTTGCAGGGGGTTGTGGCTTGTCCGTGGGAATCCAGAGTGGTTCCTTGGCGGCGTGCATCTGCGCTTTACAGAACAGGAGCTGGCGATTCTGGCCGAGATGGTGACCTTGGCCGCCAGTGTGGCGTCGTGGAACCACAAGCCGGGCTCCGATGCCGGGGTGAGCGCCTATGAGGCGGTTGAAAGCAAGGTGCTGGAGAAGGCAAAACTCGCGGGTCAGGGCGATGCCGTCGAGTGGGACGAGGAGAAGCGCCGCTATCAGTTGAAGATCGATCCGAACGAGCAGACCTTTTTTCAGGAATGCTACGATGAGTTCCGCAACGAGAGCTTTTGGGAGGAACTGGTGATCCGGCTGGCCGACCGGGGTCTCATTCGTGAGATCGGGCTGGAGGCATGGAATCGGCTGAGTGAGGAGGAACGTCGCAAGCGCACGGCGGAGACCGAGAAGGTCTTGTGGAAGGAATTCGGTCAGAACGGGATCGAGAAGCTGGCCGTGATTTTCCCTTCGGACGAAGGTTGAGGAGCCTTTCTGCTGCTGGTTTCTTCCGACAGCTGCGATGGACCGCGAAGCGAAGTTCCAAGAGGAGCTTCGAATCGTGGAAGTCCGACACGAAAAAGCGCGCTTCCCGTTCAGGAAGCGCGCCTTGGAAGTGAGCGAATAATTTCCGATCAGTCCTCGATCTTCACCGGCTTGTAGCCGCCGATGGCCTTGAAGTAGAACATCAGGAGCAGGAAGATCACTGCCATTGCAGCGGGGATCAGGGAGTCGGTTTTCAGCGTGCTGCGGTTGCCGCGGATGTCGGCTTCGACCACGGTGGTTTCGGCAGCTGAGCGTTCCTCAGGAGCTTTGCCCTTGGCTTCTTCAAGACGCTTGGGGTCGATGGCTTGAACCTTCTCGAAGGCGAGGAAGGAGCTGGCATCCCCCGTGGACTGCCACTCTTCATAGAGAGCACTGTCGGCTTGCTTGAGCTCTTCAGCCGCGTAGCGGTCCTTGAAGTAACCGAGGCCGGGCGAGCCGATGAGTCCGGCGGACATCATGCCGATGCCACCCATGAGGCTCATCGCGATGGCGCCGGTCCGCGGGAAACGGTCGCCAACCACGGCGAGCATTGTGGGCCAGAAGAAGGTCTTACCGAAGGCGTAGATCAAAAGCGCGCCAAGGGCAGGGCCAAAGGACGTGACGGCTGCTACGAAGTTCAGACCCGCCACCGCGAAGAGCGAGCAGACGAAGAGGAGGCCGATGGGCTTGAGACCCAGCTTGGTCTCGATGAAGTGCGCACAGAAGCGCAACAGGAACATCATCAACGAGGTGAAGACAAAGAGGATCTTGCCTTGCTCCGGGCTGAGGATGGCTCCGGTGATGTTCTGGATCCAGCCGTCGGTTCCAAGTTCAACCGCGCCGACGAGGGCGTGGGTCACGAAAAGAACGGCGATGAGCCAGTGACCCATGGAGAATTTGGTCATGGCGGCGATACCACCGAGGAGACCGAGACCAATGAGGGCGGCGATGGCGGTCGGAACCGTGGGCGACTCAAAGAAGGGAGCAAGGAAGCCCTTGAAGAAGAGGTAGATGAAGAAGCAGGCAACGGCGCCGCCGAGGATGCCGACGTCCTTGAGCATTTCGCCCAGCTTGAGGCCTTTCTCGGAAGCTTCCGATTTGGGGAACTTCTGGCCGAGGAACATGATGCCGTAGATGAGGGTCGGCACGAGGTAGAGCGCGAGCTGGCCTTTCCAACCCCAGCCGTTTTCGCCACCGAGGGTCCAGCCGATGACGCCGCCGATCACCATGCCCAGCGGCCAGGAGGCGTGGAGGATATTCAGGTAGTGGGTACGGTTGGAGGGGAAGAGGGTCGCGACCAGTGGGTTGGAGACCGCCTCAAGGATACCATTGGCCAAAGCAAATGTGAACATGCCCCACCACAGGAACTGGTAAGCGGTGGCCGCTTCCTGACCGGGTGTCGCTCCAAAGGTAATGAAGGCGGAAACGACGTGGAAGAGGAAGGCGCCTACGACCAGCTTGCCGTAGCCGATCTTATCCACCACGACCCCGCCGACCATGATGCCGAAGCAGAAACCGGTGAATCCGGCTCCGCCGATGGCTCCGAGTTGGGCGGCACTGAAGCCAAAGTCAGCGGCCCAGTTGGCAAAGATGCCGCCGCGGACACCGAAGCCGACACCGGCAGCGAGAATGGCGACAAACCCGGCCCATAGGAGGCGTTGGGCATTCGGAGCGATAGGGGCATCGGCAGTGGTGGTCTGACTCATGATTTCTGGGTTAAATGGGTTTGGGTGGAGTGGTCTAACGATCCCGACGGCAGGTGGCAAGGCCGGGAATTGGCTGCAAACGTCAGTATTGGCCCGGATATTTCGCCAATTGATGGGATCGAGAGCTTTTTTTGGAAGGAATCGTACGAAAAAGCCCGGCCTCCCAAGGAGAACCGGGCTTTGGAAGAATTCGTGGCTTGGAAAAGCCGCTCTGCTTACTTGGAGGCAGACACGTAGCTGGCCTGGGCAGCACCCTTGGCCATCTTCTTCTGCTTGATCCAGCTCATGGTCGAGCGGAGGCGCTCACCGACCTTCTCGATCTGGTGCTTGGCTTCCTCCTTGCGGATCTTGTTGAAGTTCTTGCAGCCACCGTCGGCTTCGGCGATCCACTGCTTGGCGAACTTGCCGGATTCGATCTCCTTGAGTTGCTTGCGCATGCGGTTCTTGACCGACTCGTTGATGATCTTGGGTCCGACGGACACGTCACCCCACTCGGCGGTCTCGGAGATCGAGAAGCGCATGCCGGCGATGCCGGACTCGTTCATGAGGTCGACGATGAGCTTCAGTTCGTGAAGGCACTCGAAGTAGGCCATCTCAGGCTGGTAGCCGGCTTCGACGAGGGTTTCGAAGCCTGCCTTGACGAGTGCGGAAGCACCGCCGCAGAGAACGACCTGCTCACCGAAGAGGTCGGTGACGGTCTCTTCCTTGAAGTCGGTTTCGAACACACCGGCACGGGTGCAGCCCACGCCGCGTGCCCATGCGAGGGCGATCTTCTTGGCCTTGCCATCGGCGTCGTTGTGCACGGCGATGAGGCCGGGAACACCCTTGCCGTCGACGAACTGGGAACGAACGGTGTGACCGGGTCCCTTGGGAGCCACCATGATCACGTTGACGTCGTCAGGCGTGGTGATGGTCTTGAAGTGAACGGCGAAGCCGTGCGAGAAGAGGAGGGTTTTGCCCTTGGTGAGGTACGGAGCGATGTCCTTTTCGTAAACCGCGGCGATCTTGGTGTCGGGAACGGCGACGAAGATGACGTCGGCTGCCTTCACGGCGTCAGCGGTGTCCATGACCTTGAAGCCGAGCTTCTTGGCGACGGCGCGCGACTTGGACTTGGCGTAGAGGCCGATGATGACATTCATGCCGCTGTCCTTGAGGTTCAGGGCGTGGGCGTGTCCTTGGGAACCGAAGCCGATCACGGCGAGGGTCTTCTTCTTGATGGTGACAAGGGTCGCGTCCTTGTTCGTGTAGATTTTCGCGGCCATGATGGATGGTCAGTTTGGTTGGAAAATCAGGCCGTTTTTCGGCCTGAGGCGGCGGACGCTGCTAAATGCAGGCGGTTCGGTCAAGTGTGCGAAGCTGTCATGATCAAGTTTTCGTTGTTCAGGATCAGCGGGATGCGGATGGTGAGGGGGTCATGAGTGAGAGACCAACCGCAGCCGCGCACCGCGTGGTGACTGAGATTGTGGAGAAGGGGGATGTGGTGGTGGATGCGACGGCAGGCAATGGTCACGATACCTTGTTTCTCGCCAATCTGGTGGGCGATGAGGGAAGGGTGTTTGCGTTCGACGTGCAGCAGGAGGCGATCGAATCGACTCGGGCGCGGCTGGAGCAGGCGGGGGTTGCCGATCGGGTGGACCTGCGCTGCGAGTCGCACGGTGGCCTGCTGGAAGTGGTCGGGCGGGATGCGGTGACGGCGGTGATGTTCAATCTCGGTTACCTGCCGGGCGGGGATCACGAGATCATCACGGAAGTGGCTGAAACGGCGACGGCGGTGGTTCAGGCTCTGTTTGCGCTGAAGTCGGGCGGGGTGATGACGGTGGTGTGCTACACCGGGCATCCCGGGGGAACGGAGGAGGCGGACACGGTGGTGATGGGCCTGAAACAGATTCGGCGTGAAGGCCCGATGGGGGCCTTCGAGCTGGAGATCCGTGAACCGGCCCGCGAACAGGCGCCCTTTTTGATCGTGGTGAGGAAGGCGTGATGCCGTGACCGACAGATTGGGGGCTTGCATTGGTCTGCGTGGTAAGGGCCCTCTGTGAGGAGTGATTCGAATCTGTCGATGGATCGCGGTGGGTTTTCCACTGTGGGTGGTGCTGGGCTGCGCCTGGGCGTGGTTTTTTCCCGACCAGTGGGCGTGGGTGGGACCGCTGATCAAGCCGGGTCTGGGGGTCATCATGCTGGGGATGGGGCTGACGCTGCGGGTGCAGGATTTCCAGTCGGTGATCCGGCACCCGGTCTGCGTGCTGATCGGTGTGGCGGCCCAGTTCACCGTGATGCCTGCGAGTGGGTGGTTGCTTGCGACGACCTTCGGGCTCGAGCCGGGTTTGGCGATTGGGTTGATTCTCGTGTCGTGCTGTCCGGGCGGCACGGCGTCGAATGTGGTGTGCTATCTCGCGCGGGCCAACGTGCCGCTGAGTGTGCTGATGACGATGACGTCGACTTTCACGGCGGTGGTGATGACCCCGCTGCTGACGAAGTGGTTGGCGGGCAGCATCCTGAATGTGGACGCCTGGGGGCTGTTCAAGTCGATGATCCAGATCGTGCTGTTGCCGCTGGTGGCAGGCATCGCAGTCAATTCCCTGCTCGACCGGATGAGGAACCCGGAGCCGATTCGCCGCTGGGTGGGAGCGCTCGGGCCGGTGCTCAGCGTGTGGATCATTGTGCTGATCGTCGGCTACATCGTGGGCGTGAATCGGCTGTCGATTTCCGCCGTGGCGGGTCCGTTGTTTGTCTCGGTGCTGTTGCTGCACCTGTCCGGCTTTGGTCTGGGCTATGTGTTGATGAAGCTGGCGGGCAAGCCGGAGGCATTTCGCCGGACTGTCTCCATCGAGGTCGGGATGCAGAACAGCGGACTGGGCGCGGCGTTGGCGAAAGAGCACTTTCCGCAATATGCGGTGGCCCCGGTGCCGGCCGCGATCTCGGCGGTCTATCACTGCCTGATCGGAAGCATCCTTGCCGCGATCTGGGGCAGGGATGGGTCGGATGCGCGGCGATCAGAGGCGGACGATGTGGGTGAGGCGGATCGCGATGCCTCCTGAACGCCAAAGCGGCCTCTTCCGTGAGGAAGAGACCGCTTGGGAAAGGTCGACCAACGGCTGGATGCCGTGGTGCGAGGGAATCAGACGATTTCGCCTTCGTTGAAGAAGCGCTTGAGCTCGACGGTGGCGGTGTCTGCGCCGTCGGAAGCGTGGCAGACGTTGCGCATCTTGGCGTCTCCACCCTTGTCGCCGAAGTCACCACGGATGGTGCCGGGGGCGGCTTCCTTGGAATCGGTGGGGCCGAGCAGGTCGCGGACGCGGCTGATGACGTCTTCGCCTTCCAGAGCGAGGGCAACCACAGGAGTCTCCTGCATGAAGCCGCGAACTTCCGGGAAGAATGGTTTGTCGGCGATGTGCGAGTAGTGCTCGGCAAGGAGTTCGTCGCTGAGGGCCATCATCTTGAGGCCGCGAATCTTGAAGCCTTCCTTTTCGTAGCGGGAAAGCACGGTGCCGACGATGCCCTTGGAAACGGCATCAGGTTTGAACAGGATGAGGGTAGTCTCGAGAGCCATGGCGCGGAGGTAGGGCCGGATGGTCCGTCTGGCAAGACTTTTGGAAGTTGTCGGCGCGTGGCTGCAGGGCTGGCCGGCGGGAAATCCGTTAGTCGGATCTGTCCGATCATGGAGTCTTCCGCCATTCGATACGCGGGCGGATCGCGGCTACATGGAATCCGCAATGCGGGTCGACAGCTTGGCAAGGAGCCGGGATTGGGCGGCGGCCAGCTCGTCGTATCCGTCGGCCCGCAGCGGTTCGGTGCCGGACCACGATTTCGAGGTGATCATGCGCCGGTCAGGCAGGGAGTAGACCCGCCAAGCGGCGTCGACGAAGGCATCGCCATTGGCGGTGCCGTGGAGCTGGCGGATATCGATGCTGACCTGGTAGCGGAGCTGGCTGTCGTCTCCCCAAGGGTAGGTGCGGACGTTGCCGGTGTTCTTGCGTCGACCGAGGTTGGTGGCGATGACCGAGGCGATGTTGTCTTCGAGGTCGCCGGCCCAGCGGTGGGATTCGGCGAGGGCGAGGCGATTGGCGCCTTCCTGGAATACGAGGTTCGGTCGATCGAGGTAGGCGGCGAGGGCGACGGGGCCGACACCGATGCCCATGCCACCGCCGGCAGGGGCGGAGCCTTCCGGAGTGAGAAGGTAGTAGCTTTTCGCTGGTGCGCAGGAGGACAGGTGGGCCGCGATCGCAGCGATGGCGGCCAGCTTCAGGAAGAGGATGAGTCGGGGCATGTGGTGAGCGAGCAAGGGGTGGCAGGGAGTGGAGATGCCTTAGCGCCGGGCGCGGGGAATGGGGTCGCCGGATGACTCACGACCGAACAGCAGGGAGTTGGGCTTTTCGTCGATGGTGGTCGACAGGGATTCGAAGGCACGGAGAGCGGCACGGAGCTCATCGAGGGTGCGGCGGAGGTCGCCCTGGACCGCGCCGGATGGCCCGATGGATTCGATGGAGGTTCTGAGTTCGGCCAAAGTCTGGTTCAACTCATCGGGGAGGGACTGCGTCGAGTCGGCGGCGATGAGTTTTTCGAATTCACCGAGCGACTTGTCGAGTTCGTCGAGTGTGCCACGGGCTTCGGCCAGGGTCAGCGCCGCTTCATCGGCGGCCTTGCCAAAGCTGTTCAGGGTGTCTTCCAGCGGGAGCGCCTCGATTTTGGCGAGGATGGCATTCACCTTGAGTTCGAGCTGGGCGAGGCCGGAGGAAACCGTGGGGATGACGTCGTATCCATCCATTTGTGAGATCGTCTGCGGTGGGGCGTCGGGTAGCAGGTCCAAATCGATGTAGAGCGCGCCTGTCAGCAGCGAGCCGGTGGCAAGACGGGCGCGCAATCCGCGCTGGACGGCATCGGCGAGATCGAGTTTCCCCGGGGTGCCGTCGACGGAGGTCGCCTGGTCGAAGCTCTTGCCGCTGATCTCGGCGAGCACTGGAACCCGGGCATCGCCCGGCTCGGAGTACTTGAAGGAGATGTCGATGACGCGGCCGAGGGAGATGCCGCGGAATTCCACCGGCGCTCCGCGCTTGAGTCCGCGCACCGACTGGTCGAAGAACATGAGGATCTGCTGGTCAGGCTCGAAGGCGGAGTCGCGAGCGGAGGTCTCGTCATCGAAGAGCTTGAAGGTGTCTCCGTCCTGAACCGCGGGTGCATTCTTCGCGTCCGCAGGGGTGAAGAAGGAGGCCCCTCCGGTGACGATCGCCTGGAACGATGGGGTCCGGAACTTGAAACCGTCGGCTCCGGCGGTGACATCGATGCCGCTGGTATTCCAGAAGCGGGTTCGGGAATTCACCAGCGACGCATACTTCTCACTGATGTAGATACTGTATTTGATCTGTTTGGTTTCGAGCGAGAGGGTCTGGCGCTCGACCTTGCCGACGGCGAAGTCGCGAAAGTAGATTGGTGCTCCGACGCTGAGTGATCCGGCGGTGGAGGAAATCAGGGTGAGGCGTAGACCGGGAACGTTCGAGCTGGTGACGGGGGGTTCTTCCAGACCGGTGTAGAGACTGGCGCCAGCCGGGCCTTCTCCGGGTTCGAGTTCGATGTAGGCGCCGGTGATCAGGGTTCCAAGCCCGGAGACGGCGCTGGTGGAGACCCGTGGCCTGACGACCCAGAACCGGGTGTCGTAGCGCAGCAATTCCTCGTAGGCGGGGTCGATGCGGACCTGGACGTCCACGGCCTTGAGATCGGGGGCAAGGATGACTTTCTCCACGGTGCCCACCCGCACGGAGCGGCAGCGGATTTCGGTCTTGCCGGCGGCGAGGCCTTCGGCGGTTTCGAAGGTGATGGTGGCGAGCACGCCCTTGTCGATCTGGTTTTTCCAGACCAGCCAGCCCGCCAGGCCGAGGGCAACGATAGGAATCAGCCAGACCGAGCTGAGTCGTCGGCGACGGCGGACGACCGGGGTGGTCTTTTTGGGGGTGTCTTGGCTCATGGGGCAGGGGTGGTCATGCGACGTCGTTGGTCCCAAAGCAATCGGGGATCGAAGGACATGGCGGAAAACATGGTGAGGATGACGACGGCTGCGAATGACAGTGCGGCCGGTCCGGGCGTGATGGTCATCAGCGAACCGAGTCTGACGAGGCAAGCGAGAATGGCGACGACGAACACATCGACCATCGACCACCGACCGACAAGCTCGGTGATGTGGTAGGTGGTGGCAAGGGCGCGGGAGCTTCCGCCGAGCTTGCCTCCGGCTGCGAGGCACAGCCAGATGAGGGCGAGGATTTTCAGGATGGGGATGAGCACGCTGGCGGTGAAAATGATGATGGCGACCGGGTAGGACCCCATTTGCCAGAAGGTGATCACGCCGGACATGATCGTACTGTCTTCCCCGCCGCCGAGTCCGGAAACACGCATGACGGGCAGGCCCATGGCCGGGATGTAGAAGAGGACGGCGGCCGCGAGAAGGGCCCAGGTGCGGGTCAGACTCTCCGGTTTCCTGAGATGCAGTGGTGTGTCACAGCGGGGGCAGCGCCCGCTGGCGACCGGACTGAGCCGTCCACAGGTATGGCAGCTGGCCAGACCCTGCTCGGCGGCGAAGCCTGTGGGAGCATCGGCACTCATCGTGTGGCGGGAGGGTTGTTCTTCCGGTAGGCAATTTCGAGCCGGTCCCACAATTCGCGTCGGTCGATGCCAGCCATCGCACCGGCGATGCAGATGACGAGCGCGACGAGTGACCACAGGCCGATGTGGAACTGGAGTTCGGCGAGATGGCCGAGCTTCAGGAGCGAGACAATGAACCCCAGGAGGAAGACTTCGAGCATGGACCAGGGTTCAGAGCGCTGGATCCAGCGGGTCAGGGCGAGTGAGCCGGGCAGTGCCTTCCCGTACTGCAGGGGTCCGCAGACGTAGAGCAATCCTCCGGTCAGGACGAGCGGTGCGATCACGGTGAAAATGATGCTCAGGAATGCGAGGAAGGGATAGCCGTCGTTGGCGAGGGCGATGGAGGAGCCGACGAGGCTCAGTTCCGTGTAGGCGCCTGCTGCCTTCATGCTGAGGAAGGGGAAGCAGTGGGTCAGAATGGTGAAGATGATGGCCGCCGTGGCGTAACCCGTCGCTCGGGAAAGCGAGCGCGGTCGGTTCTGGTAGAGCAGTTCGCCGCAGTGACCACAATAGGCTGCCTCGCCCTCCTTAAGGGCGGGGGCGTCCTGAATGGCATCGCAGAAATGGCAGGCGACCTTTTCATCGGGGTCGACCCGTGGCCACGCGAGCCCATGGTGGTGCCGCTTCATGCAGGGAACGACACTCCGCCGTTAGAGCGGGCGCGCATAGGTGTTGCAGCGGTTGTGCCAGCCTTCCCGCCAGCGGGATTCCCCCCGGTCCTTGGGTGAGTTGGCAATGCGGCGGTCGAGCGCGCGTTTGGCGGATGCGGCGAATTCGGCGGCGGCGGCCTGGCCGGCCGGCACATCCTTCATGCCTTCGAGAACCTGAAGCAGTCCCCAGCCCTGGCCGTTGTAGCGTTCGGATGCCTTGGTGCCGTCACCCTTGAAATTCACGTAGTCGATCAGGGCGTAGGTTCCGTTGGAGGTGGTGGCGACCTTGTCGTAGTTGGCCTTAACCCGGGCACGGGATGCGGCCGGCGCGGCCGCGATGGTCTTCGGCACGGCGGCCCGGGACCTGGCGATGATGAAATCGGTCTGGATGCCGACATTGCGTGACAGCCAGGTGCGGAGTTCGTTCATCTGGGCACCGCGGAACTGCTGCTGGAACTGCGCTTTCGTCTGCCATGGGCAGTCCTTGGCGTAGGCCACGGCGGGCAGTTTGACGCCTTGCTTGCCGGCGAAGGATACGAACTGGGGCCAGGTCTCGTTGAAGCGCCCATTGAATCCCGCAGGATACCAGATGAAGTGACCGATCCCCAGCGAGGGGAATTCCTCGCCCACGTTCCAAGTGGTCAGGCCGTCGACGGTTCCGCCGCACTCGTTCTGCCAGATCTTGCGGCCGATGGCCTGCTTCTGGGCGGCGCTGAGGTTCGAGGCGGCGGGCTGGACGTCGCTGGAGGCGGGAGCGGGTCCACAGGATGTGGCGGTGAGCAGGGCGACGAGCGCCAAGGCGGCGAAAGGAGGGGCTTGCATGCCTCACCAGTATCGGTTGCTCTGAGGTGTCGCAAGTCACAGCATGAGCAAGATTCCATGGCAGGAAGTTTTTTCGTTTTCGGGGAAGGATCTGGTGAAGGTGCTGGTCACCGCCGTGATCATCCTTCTGGTGACCAAGGTCCAGGCGTTCAGTGACCGGCTTTCGGCGCTGCTCATCGCCCTGCCACTGACCTCGTTGATCGCGATGATCTGGATGCAGGCAGAAAGGCCGGAGCAGCCGGGCAGAATCGCCAATCACGCGGAGTCGACGTTCTGGTTCGTGCTTCCGACGATGCCGATGTTCCTGATTCTGCCGTGGATGCTGCGCCACGGTTGGGGGTTCTGGCCGGCTCTGGGCGTCAATTGCCTCATCACCATCGGCTTCTTCTGGCTGACGGTGGTGCTTCTGCGGCCGTTCGGGATCGACCTGATGCCGAAGTGAGCGGATCCGTTTGAGGAATCGATGAGCGAGGGGAGAATTTGCCTGTTTTGGCCGTCGAATGCCGGATTTCTCTTGTCAATCCGGTGAATCTCTGTTTTCTCGCGCGTCCCGGCTGTGGATGGCTGGCTGGCACGGCATGTCTTCCGACAACATCATTCCGATCGAGCAGCCGAAGCCCCATTCCCGGTTTGCAGGCACTCCCATGAAAAGCGATCTTGTTGAGAAGGCATCTGAAGTTGTGACCGATCCCCTGGTTCTGATCAACATGGTCTCGAAGCGTGTCCGTCAGTTGAACAGCGGGCGATCCCCACTGATCCCGACGGTGCCCAGCATGGGTGCGGCCGATATCGCCCTTCAGGAAATCATTGAAGGCAAGATCAAGTTGGTGGGCGAAGGCGTCAACCAGTGAAGCGAGGCGGCTCCGTCTGACGGAAGCTCCTTCCACAGTCCATGAGTGACGAAATCGCGAACAACCGGAAGGCTCGTCGCGATTACCATATCGGCGATACCTACGAAGCCGGATTGGAACTCAAGGGGACCGAGGTGAAGTCGGTCCGCGCCGGCAAGGCGAACATTTCCGACGCGTTCGCACGCGTCGAGAAGGGGCAGGTCTTCCTCTATGGCTGCAACATCCAGCCATGGGAAACGGCCGGGGCGTTCTTCCAGCATGAATCCAAGCGGCCGCGGCGGCTGCTGCTGAACAAGAAGGAGATCCTGAAGCTCGACAACGAGATGTCGGTCAAGGGCTCCACTTTGCCCTGTCTGCGGATGTACTGGAAAGGGCGCCGCGTGAAGGTCGAAATCGGTGTGGGCAAGGGCAAGACCCACTCGGACCAGCGCCACGACATCAAGAAACGCGTCGAGCTGCGCGAGGCGCAGCGCGAAGTGGCGCGGTTCAACCGCCAGTAGGATCCGCTCACTCCGTGGCGAGCGGCACGGTCTTGGGGCGGCAGCATCCCGAGGAGCAATGCTCATGGGAATCGTCGGCGACCCGCAAGGTAGAGCTTGTGCTTCGTGATCTGGACTGACTGCTGGCCCCGAGTAAAGACTCTGGCGGAGTGACACCGAAACGGAGGAACACGCCGGGTTGGTTCGGAGCGAGGGCAAATTGGATCTTATTGAAGTTGCTGAAATCCAGCACCCGGACGCTGCGCCCTCCATCCCCGCCGGCAGGAAGCCAGTTTGAGAGGTCGGTGCTGGTCTCGGCAAACCAGGTGAAGCCATCGGCAATCGCATCCTGATTGGCGACCAATGACCACATGAGACCTTGCGGGGACTCGGTGGGTGGTGGGAGTGATGACGCCACCTTGGGAGGAAGATTGTAGAAGAATTCGAGCCCGTTGGACAGGCGGTCGCCATCATCGTCATCATCCACTCCGCCGACAACTTCGTTGGCCAGGACCCAGGCCCCGTAGTTGGTATTCGGATCAACGGGGGGAGGATCGACGCTCAGGCTGGCCGCAAAGTCGAAGCCATCGATCCCGGTGTTGTCGGTGAGAACGGTGCCTCGCTGCTCACTGATGAGGTATTCCGGGTCGAGGTCTCCACCGCCGCTGTACATCAGGTTGTCGGCCAAGCTGAGGGTGTGGCTCAGTCCGAGACAATGGCCAATTTCGTGGGCGAGGACGGCGGCAATACTGTCTTTGGCGGAGTCAGGCCCATCGGACCAGTTGAGAGGCAGGACGAGGGAGGATCCAATCGTGACACAGGTGCCATTGCGGTCAATCCGAGCATACCCAGCGACCTGGTACTCTGAGAGTTGAGCAAATGCCGGGCAAGAATTCACGAAGAACATGTTGATCGTCGTTTCCGAGCTGGATTTGGGGGCGTCGTCATCATCTCGCACGATCGCGTAGAGGTCTGCCGATGGGCGGGTGCCCGATCCATGGTTGCCTGAATTCGTGAAATCGTCCCAGTAGGGCACTTCGTCTTCCCAAATGATCTGGATCCCCACCTGGGCCCACGCTCGGTAGACCTGTCCCTTGATGTAATCCTCGGTGCTTTGAGATCCCATGAACACCGCGGTGTTGGTGCCATCCGAGTCGGATACGACGATGGGCTGAACCCTGACTTGGTGGGTGATGGTCTGCTCGTCGTTGACGATCAGGGCAGCAGGAAGGGCGTGGGCCATCAGGGCACTCAGGAAAACAATGGGGCGCATGAATCGATTGGGTGGAGCTGTTTTCCGGGGGCTCAGTCAGACTGTTGAGGAATTTTTAAAAAACAAGTTCGAAATTCCTAATTGTCAAGGTGGGCCATGAATGGTCCTGAACCCTCGCCGCTGGCAAGTTTTCAGCTTCGCGTTCGTTCCGGCCTCGCCAACGGGTGGGGGTGCGCCGATTGCGAAATGACCTGCGCTACACCTTCCGTCCTGTCCGGCCGAACCAGCATCGGTTGCGGCAGTGCAATATCCGGTGACGGCATTCGAAGGAGGGCGTTTCAGCCGTCAGTGGCCGTCACAGCCACAGCCTTCGACCCAGCGCGGTTCCACTTCGATGGTCCTGTAGACGTCCTTTTCAGCAGCGGTCGACATCTGAAGTGGGGTGGCCAACGCGGAGGGAGCACCATCAGGTGTGCTCTGGATACGGTAGAAGGCGCGACCCGGTGTCGGACTGGGGTCCGTCCACGAGATGACGCTGCCATCACCGTCCTCGGAATAGGTGATGGGGGAGGCGAAGTCGAGGTCGGTGGTTTTCTCGATCACATAGTCGCGGAAGCTGGAACTGGGCCAGGTGATTTCGGTCGAGGTCGGCCCGAGTGAAGGGTATGAGGGATTGATGGGAGGAGTGACCTCCCAGCCGATATCGACCAAGGCAGCCAGATCGAGGTCGCTTGCCACGGTGAGAATCCCCGAGATGCTCTCGAGGCTGGGGCGCATCATGACTGGAGCTGACGTGCCGTGTGGGGTGCCGAAAGAACCGTACGCCGGCTTGTCGCTGACGGACTGATTGAAGTGTCCACCTCCCGATTGGACGGCTGGATTTCCTCCGGCTGCTTCATTCGAGGCGGGACCTGTAAAAACCGATCCGCTGATCAGGTTGTCCCACGAGTCGGCTATGCCGATGCCAAGGACGTGACCGAGTTCGTGGAGTGCAACCGGGATGAAATCGGTTCCTGAGAGGTTCTGAGTGAGGGAGAAGTTGAAATCGGTTGTAGTGTCAAAGCTCACGAAGCCGAAGGACGGCGCGTAGTCGGTGGCTTGGGATGGCTGCGACACATCGGCACCCGGGTTGCCGCGTGCCCTGATGCGTGAAAACCAAGAGTTGAAACCACCTGCACTGTAGCCCGAATTGCCTCCCTGTCCCCGGACGTTTCCTCCCAACTCACGGGCTCCGGCGAAGACGATGATGGTATCCTCGGGAACCACTGGATTCGTCAGTGACACGGTTCCTCCCGTTTGGGGGTTGCGGACGCTGACGGTCCAACTGGCTTGGGAGAACTCGCTGGGGTCGATACGGAGGAGAGTATCGGAGATGAGGTTTTCGTAGAATTCGGCGGCTTTCTCCAAGGCGAGTCGTCTTTCCGCTGGGTTGAACCATCCGTTGGTGTCGTAGGAATAGTCGATCTCGATATTGATGGCTCCGACCCATGGGGTCAGGGCTCCGGTGAGAAGTATGGGTAGGCGCACGATGGATCCGTCGGTTTGGTTTTTCGAAGGGAACTTCAGGTATTCGCGCACGCCATTCGGAGACAAGTTCGAAATCCCTGAATATCAATTGATGTAGCAAGTTGGATGCATCCTCTCTGCTGGCAAGTTTTCAGTTTCTCGTTCGTTCCGGCCCCGCTAACAGGTGGGGGTGCGCCGATTGCGAAATGACCTGCCCTACACCTTTCGTCCTGCCCGGCCGAAGGACTGGTTTCGTCCTCCGGCCTTGTGGCTGAACCGGCATTGGTTGCTTGAGCGCAAATATCGGGTGACGGCGATCGAAGAGCAGGGTTTCGAGCGGGTCCGCGAGCTGGATGCCACGGGGGATTCCATGCTGCTGGCCCCGAATCATGCGGATCATGCGGACCCGCATCTGATGATGGAGATTGGACGCCGGTATGAACTGCCGTTCCACTTCATGGCCGCACGGGAGGTGTTCGAGGTCAGCAAGCGTGCCAGTTGGGCCTTGCAGTCGATGGGGGTGTTTTCCGTCGATCGCGATGGGCCGGACGTCTCGGCGATCAAGATGGCGCTCAGCATTCTGGCCGCCGGCAAGCCGCTGGTGCTTTATCCTGAAGGGGAGATCTATCACCACCACGAGCGACTGGATCCGCTCCATGAAGGGGTGGCATCGATCGGGATGAAGGCGTGCGGGCGGGTGAGCGAAGGGCGGCAGGTTTGGCTGGTCCCGGTGGGCATGCGCTTCCTGCATGACCCCTCGGTGGAAGCGACGTTCCGGGACCGACTGACGCGCTTGGAGGACCGGATCGGGTGGACTCCGAAGCCGAAGATGGATCTGGATGAGCGGATTCTACGGCTGGGGCAGGGGGTGCTCGGGCTCAAGGAGAGTGAATTTCAGGTGAATGTGGCGGCGGGTGGCATTCAAGATCGCTTGGAGTCTCTCTGTGGCCAATTGCTGGAAATGGTTGAGGCGCGGATGGGGAGTGACGGAGCGGCCGGGACCGCACCGGAGCGGGTCCGGGCGATGCGTTACCGGATCCGGCGGCGGCTGCTGGATGTCGATCATCCGCCGGGCGAAGACGAGCGCACCCTGCTGCTGGATGATCTTGACCGGGTCTTTGCAGCGCTGCAGGCGCACAGCTACATCGGGGATTACCTCCTGGCTGAGCCGACCCTGGACCGTCGTGCCGAAACGATCATGAAGCTGGAGGAGGACCTTTTGGGTTTCCCCCTTTATCCGAGCGCGCGGACGGCCCGGATCCTGGCCGGCGAGCCGATTTCGATTTCCGAGATGCTGCAGCGGGGTGAGTTGCCCCGAAAGGGAGGTGCGAGCGCCTTGACGTCTTTGCTGGAAGAGCGACTCAGTCGATTGATCGAGGTTCCGGCGGGCGCTGCATGTTCCACCGAGCTTGTCTCCAGACAAAGCGGAGAAACTGGGTGACATCGTCACCTCTTCCGCTTCACCAGGAAAAGGCAGGAGAGGCCCAGTAGCATCAGCGAACTGGGCTCGGGAATCACTTCTGTGGTGACCGTGATATTGTCGAACTCGACCGATGGAAATGGCCATCCCGTCGTTTGCGCACCAAAGAACAGAGCAATCAAACTGGACCCATCGTAGGCGAAGGAGAGAGTTTGCTGATTTCCGCCCGATGTATGGGTTTGGCTGGCAAGCTGACTGGATGAAGCGCTTCCACTGGCCAGCAACTGGCCGGAGAGCGTGTCAACGACGAGGCTATTCGGAGAGTTGAACAAGTCATAGCCTGTTCCGGACCAGACACTGACGAAGGCAGAATTGTTGCTTGCTCCCGTGTAGGTCGGAATGTCGTAGGTCAAGGTGTAGGTGCCAGCGCCGAGGAAAAGCTCAGGCCCAAGAACCACAGCTGCGCCGCGGTAGGCACTGGTTGTGTTGATACCCAGTGTGTCTACGGGAGTGATGCTTGCTTCCGAGCTGTTGGCCCAGCTTTCAAATGGGAGCTGGGGAGTGAACCATCCACCTACATACGGATTGGGCAGGTCGGTGAGGGTCGTATTCTCAAAAGACTCGCTGTAGATGGTCGCAGTGGCGGCAGGCAGTGCTGCTGACTGCAGTAGGGCCAAGACCATGGTCAGAAGAGCGCTGGAGGGGAGCTGTGATCTCGATTGGTGAGCCATTCGCGGGCACGGTTGGAGTAGGGCTGATTTGTTGTCAAGAGGTGCAATCGTCCAAATCAGTGTGTGCGGAAGCAGTATCTGCGCCAGTCGGGGAGCAGCTGCGCCAAGCTTTGAGCTTGCAGCAACCGTGCATCGGGGTGCGCGAAGGTTCAGAAAGTGGAGAGTATGAACTCAGGGCGGCAGTGATCAGGTGTCCGGACTCGTTGGGAACGACTTTCATCCCGAGGATCCACGCGGATAGGCGATTCTGTCCTTGCAAATTGGTGGGAAACCGCTTTCCTCCGCCGTCCCGAGCAAGGGCGGACCGGTCAAGGTGACTGGACTGAACAAGACAACAACATGAGCGAAAGCACCATCAATCCAGCGGACTACAAGGTCCACGAAACCGACACCGGCAGCTCCGATTACCAGGTTGCCCTTCTGACGAAGCGCATTGTCCACCTGACCGAGCACCTCGGCAAACACAAGAAGGACACCTCGTCCCGCCGTGGCCTCCTGAAGTTGGTCGCCCAGCGACGCAAGCTTCTCGACTACACGAGAGGCGTGAGTGAAGAGCGCTACCAGAAGCTCATCAAAGGCCTCGGACTCCGACGCTGATCATTTTCTCCGAAGCGGCCACGGGATTTCCCCGTGGCCGTTTCGCTTGAATACGGTGGGGCAGGCTTTCCTGCTCATCCGTGGTTTGTCTCCCAACCAATTTCCGGAGACGACCGAGATCTGACAAGTCCCTGACCCGACGGGCAGGGCATGTGAAGATAGAACAACACGACTATGAACATCCATACCATCACGAGCCAGGTTGGCTCGAACCCGATCACCTTTGAAACCGGCAAACTTGCCAAACTGGCCGACGGCGCTGTTGTCGTTACCAGCGGCGAGACCGTGATCCTGGTGACCGCCGTCTCCCAAACCAAGATCCGCGATGGCCAGACCTGGTTCCCGCTTTCCGTGGAATACAAGGAGAAGGCATCCGCTGCCGGTCAATTCCCCGGTGGTTACTTCAAGCGCGAAGGTCGCCCGACCGAAAAGGAAATCCTGACCTGCCGGATGACCGACCGTCCGCTGCGTCCGCTTTTCCCGAAAGGCTACCTTTACGACACCCAGATCGTCGCCCTGCTGCTTTCCGCGGATCAGGTGAACGATTCCGACATTCTCGCAATGAACGGCGCATCCGCCGCTCTTTCGATCTCCGACATTCCTTTCGCAGGCCCGATCGGTGCCGTGCGCGTGGGTCGCGTCAACGGTGAGTTCGTGATCAACCCGACCTTCGATGAGCGGGAAGAAAGCGACCTCGACCTGGTTTACGTCGGCAACAAGCAGGACGTGATCATGATCGAAGGTGCTGCCGACGAACTTCCTGAAGATGAGTTCATCAAGGCACTTCACTTCGCCCAAGAGAGCGTGACCAAGCTGGTCGAAGCCCAGGAAGAACTGGTGAAGCTCGCTGGCAAGGAGAAGCGCGAATACAAGGTGACGGTCGCCAAGGACGAACTCCTCGAAGTCGGTTACGCCATCGCAGGTGATCGCATCGAAGACGCCATCTACGCCAAGTCGAAGGTCGAGCGCGGCAAGAAGGTCGGCGCCCTGCGCGACGAAGTGGAAGCGGCCATCAAGGAGAAGTATCCTGAGACGACCGATTTCGAAATCGAGCAGGTCTTCGAATACATTCAGAAGAAGGCGTTCCGCGTCGCCATCATGGAGAAGGGCGTCCGGGCGGACGGTCGTCAGATCGGTGACCTCCGTGAACTGTTCGCCGAGAAGGATTGCCTTCCACGCGTTCACGGTTCGGCGATCTTCGCTCGCGGAGAGACCCAGGCCATGGGCATCTGCACGCTGGCTCCGGCCGACGAGAAGCAATACTTCGACAACTACGCCGGTGGTGAAGACAACAAGCGCTTCATCCTTCACTACAACTTCCCTCCATTCTCCGTCGGTGAAACCGGCCGCATGGGTGGCATCAACCGTCGTGAGATCGGTCACGGTGCGCTCGCAGAGCGTTCCATCGCTCCGGTCATCCCTGACGAGGATGTGTTCCCATACGCCATGCGTGTTTCCTCCGAAGTGACCGAGTCGAATGGCTCCACATCGATGGCGACCGTTTGTGCCGGCACCATGTCGCTGCTCGCAGCGGGTGTGCCACTCAAGGCTCCTGTCGGTGGCATCTCCGCCGGCCTGGTGACCGAGTGGAACGAAGACGGTACGATGAAGGCGCACAAGGTGCTCCTCGACATCATCGGTTCGGAAGACTTCTACGGTGACATGGACTTCAAGCTTTGTGGCACCGACGCCGGTGTGACCGGCTTCCAGCTCGACCTGAAGCTTCCCGGTCTTCCACTCTCCATCCTCGAAGAGGGTGTGCGCGTGGCCAAGGACGGTCGCACCAAGGTGATCGCCAAGATGAACGAAGTGGTGGCCGAAGCTCAGGAACTGAGCCCACACGCTCCACGCATCGTCTCCGTCAAGATCCCTGCTGACCGTATCGGTGAGCTCATCGGCCCTGGCGGCAAGAACATCAAGGGCATCCAGGCTGAGTCCGGTGCTGACATCAACATCGAGGACGATGGCACCGTGCACATCTATGCTTCGAAGGAAGAAGGCCTCAACCGCGCCAAGGAACTCATCGATCGCATCTTCGCTGAAATCGAAGTCGGCACGGTTTACACCGGTCCGGTCGTTTCGGTGACCAACTTCGGTGCCTTCATGGAAGTGCTTCCGGGCAAGGACGGTCTCGTTCACATCTCGGAGCTCCAGGAAGGACGCACCGAGAAGGTCGAGGACGTGGTCAAGAAGGGCGAGAACATCACCGCCAAGTGCATTGGTGTGGATGAGAAAGGCCGCGTGAAGATGAGCCGCCGTGCTTATCTCCGTGACCAGAAGGCGGAAGAGGCTGAAGAAGCCGACAAGCCGACTGACTCCGAGTAATCGGTTCGTCCCTGAACACTCACAAGGCCGTCACTCCGCAGGGGGTGACGGCCTTTTTTTGGATGTAGTATCCAAGATCCAGAAGAGGATGATGAATTCTCGATGGGAGAGCTTTGGGTTTGACCGGTCGATTTCCGACGATGGAGGATTCCATGATGGAAGGTGTAGTAGAACCGAACACCAGAACAGGGCAGCACATGACCGCGTTTGGGGCGTTTTGTTTCGGGACCATGCTGGCTTGGTGGTCCCTGTATTCCGAGGAGTGGCGCTATCTCATCGATGGCGCGAGTTCCCTTCACCTCTGTGGGTACCATGTGCGAATGCTCCCCGGTGCAGCGCTGGATTGGCTGCTCACGTCGGCGTGGTGTTCACTGGCGGTTGTCTGGTTTCCCTTCGCCGCCGTTTCCACGCTCCGGAAAATGCAGGTCGAGAAGGTCGGGCTTGCCGCGGCGATTCCATCTGTCTTTGTCGGGTTCGATGGAGTCGTGCGACTTTATCCCCAGCACTGATCATGGCGCAGGCGGATTAAGGAGCCCAAGCAATGCTTCGGTGACCGGTGAGACGACAGGTGGGCGCCGACGCCTCGCGCCTTCAGCTTGCCACCCCGGTGGGGTGATGTGGCTGACCGCTGGACCAGTGGGGTGGCGTCAGACGTGTTGAGTCACCCTTCGCGGAGAGACTCCTCAACCTCCGGCCGGAGCTTCCTTGCGAGCGAACTCGGAAGTGGTGCTCAGGTAGTAGATCCCACCAATCGAGCCGAGAACGAGCACGAGGACGAGCAAGGCGATCAGCATGCCGAGGCAGGATTTCATGGGCGGGAGTGTCGGGGGGTCAGGCGGAAGTTTCAAGCAAAGCGGCGAAGGCGCCGTCGGTGCCGTCTGTTTGGGGCTTTGCCTGGGCGGTGCCGGCCAGCGTGAATGCGGGGAAATCGGCGAGGAAGGCCTGCACGACTTCTTCATTTTCCTCCTGCTCGATCGAGCAGGTGGAGTAGACGATGCGGCCGCCGGGTTTCAGGCAGGGCGCGGCATTTGCCAGGATCTGACGCTGGATCTGGGTGACGGCGGTGATGTCGCTCGCTTGCAGACGCCAGCGGACGTCGACACGGCGTCGGAATACTCCGGTATTCGAGCAGGGGACATCGAGGAGGATGGCGTCGAAGGAGCCGAGCCATGCCTCAGGGGCGGGCTTCGTCCAGTCGTGGCAGGAAGTCTGCACTTCACCGAGGTGGAGGCGTTCGAGGTTCTGCTTCAGGCGCGGGAGTCGTTTCTCGTTGGAGTCGGTGCAGACAAGGTCCTTGCCGGATCCTTGGAATGCGGCGATGAGGAAGGCCTTGCCGCCTGGAGCCGCGCAGGCATCGAGGATGCGCTCGCCGGGTTTCGGCGCCAATAGCTCCACGCTGTGGCGGGTGGCGGGGTCTTGAATGTAGATTTGTCCTTTCGCCAGCAACTCGGTGGGGACCCGGCCTTCGATTTCGAAGTAGTCGTCAGGGAGGTCGGGATCCTGTTCGAACCCGGGCCGCTCCGGGCTCCGGGGATTCACCCGTGCGATGGTGGGAGCAGGGGCGTTGTTGAAGGCCATCAGGTCGATGGCTTGATCCTTGCCGAATGCCTTCGACCAGCGGTTGAAAAGCCAATCTGGATGGGAGAACGCAACGGCGGGCGGCAGTTCGTCGAGATCGAGCAGCTTCTTGCGCTGGGCGACAGCCCGGCGCATGACGGCATTGATCAACCCGCGGGCCGGTGCCTTGCCGAGTTCGACGGTTTCAAAGACGGCGGCGTGGTCGGGAAGACGCAGGATCAGCAGTTGGCAGAGACCGACCCGGAGGATGTCCCGGGTCTGGGGATCGAGCTTCCCCCGACGGAGCTTGCTGATCCAGTGGTCAATCAGACGCCGGTTGCGGAGAACGCCCAGGACGATGGCATTGAGCAGACCGCGGTCGGCGGTCGAGAGTTCGTTGCGCGATGCGTGGCGCTCGATGAGCGTGTCAGCATAGACATGCCCTTTTGCCCAGGCACGGAGGATCGAGACGGCGGCGCGACGAGGGGACTTCATGCTGGATGGGGTGCCCTGCGGCGCGATGGGTGAAGACGAGGCTTCAGTTCGACGAATCGTTGGAAGGCTTGGCTTTCTGCGCGGTATTCGAAAGGCCTTCGCCGGCTTTCTGGAGGTCGCGACCGAGGCCGATCGTGGTGTTGCAGGAAGCCAGGAAGAAGGTGCCGATAGCGAGTGCGAAAAGGTATTTCATGGTGCTGGCGAAGGAGAGCATGTTCCGGGAATGCGGCGCAATCCCGGAATGCAATGAAGGTCAGCTTACGGAGCGGCCGATGGCTTCGTATTCGAGCTTCGCGGCCTGGGTGTCCTCCGGATCCAGGAGGTTCCTGCCGTCGAAGACGAGCGGCGTTCTCAGACGCTTCGCAACTTCCTTCAAGTCGGCTGTCGCGAAGACCGGCCACTCGGTCGCGATGACAAGGGCATCGGCATTGTCGAGTGCCTCGTACATGTCCTCGGTGTAGCTGATGTCGCCAGAGAGATTGCCGAAGCGCTGGGCGGTACCGATCGCCTGGGGGTCGGTCGCCACGATCGTTGCTCCCTCATCGAGCATCGCCTGAGCAAGTTTCAGTGCGACGGATTCGCGGACGTCATCGGTGTTTTGTTTGAAGGCCAGTCCCCACAGGGCGATCTTCTTGTCGCGGAAGACCCAGAGCTTTTCCCGGATCTTGTCGAGGAAGCGGGTGAGTTGATCGGCATTGATGCGCTCGACCTCTTTCAACAGGTCAAAGGGTTGGCCGATCGATTCGGAGATGGCGATGAAGGCCTTGATGTCCTTCGGGAAGCAGGAACCGCCGTAGCCGAGTCCGGCATTGAGGAATGCGCGACCGATGCGCTTGTCGGTGCCGATTCCTTCGGCGACCTTCTCCACATCGGCGCCAGCTGCTTCACAGATGTTGGCCACGGCATTGATGTAGGAAATTTTCAGCGCGAGGAACGAGTTCGCGGCGTGTTTGATGAGCTCGGCCGAGTTGATGTCGGTGACGAGGACCGGAGCGACGAAGGGCTCGTAGAGCTTCTGCATCATCGCGAGTGCCTGGTCGTCGTTGGAGCCGATGACGATGCGGTCGGGGTTCAGCAGGTCGTCGACGGCGCAGCCTTCCCGGAGAAACTCCGGATTCGAGACCACGCCGAACTCGACACCTTCCTGGGCGTAGCGGCGGACGGTCTGAGCGACCTTCTCGCCGGTTTTCACCGGCACGGTGGATTTGTCGACGATCACCCGGTAGCCCATCTCGGGAGTGAGACACTGGGCGATTTCGCGGGCGACCTTTTCAATGAAGGAGAGGTCCACCGAGCCATCCGGCTGGGGTGGGGTCGGGACCGCGATGAAGACGACGTCTCCATTCGCCACGCCTTCCTCGGTCGAGGTCGTGAATTTCAGGCGACCTGCGGCGACGTTCTGCTGAACCAGTTCGGCCAAGCCGGGTTCGAAGATCGGGATTTCTCCGTTGAGGAGGGTTTCGATCTTTTCCGGGTTGTTGTCGACGCAGGTGACGGTGTGGCCGACCTCGGCGAAGCAGGTTCCACTGGTGAGTCCGACGTAGCCGGTGCCGATGATGGTGATGTTCATGGAAATTTGGTTTTTTGGGTGGGGGCGCGTTTAGCAGTCGGTGTGGTAGGGGGCAAGTGCTGGCTGCTGGCGTTATCGCCTCGAAATCCACGCTCCCACCGCCATACCGATCCCGGCGAGGACGAGAACACCGAGGAGGATCAGCGCTGGTAGAAAGGATCCGACCATCGCCAACCCCATCGAGGCGAAGATTCCGGCCAGGCCGACAACGGTGAAGATCCGGGAGCCGGACATCGGAATTCCTTCAGATCATGCCGAGCTTCATCTTTCCCTCTTCGGAAATCATGTCCTGATTCCACGCAGGGTCCCAGACCAGGTCGACCCTGGCGTCATCGATGCCTTCGATGGTCATGATCTTGGATTGGGCATCGGCTGCAATGACGGGGCCCATGCCGCATCCGGGAGCCGTGAGGGTCATCTTGATGCCGACGACGGTCTTGCCGTCCTCTTCTTCAATCGAGCAGTCGTAGACGAGGCCAAGGTTGACGATATCGACGGGAATCTCGGGGTCGTAGACGCCTTTGAGTTGGGCCCAGACCTGATCCTCAAGGGGGGCGTCCTTGAGGGCGTTGGCTTCCTCTTGTTTCTCTTTCTCGGCTTCGAGATCCACCCCGAGTGCGTCGGCATCTTGGGAGGAAATTCGGGCCAGACCGGATGAGGTCGCCACGGTGAATGTGCCGCCGAGACGTTGGGTGATGTAAACGGGGGTGCCTGCCGGCAGGGTGACAGCGTCACCGCTGGGGATCTGGACGGCCTGGACTTCGCGGGTAAGGGGAATCTCCTCTTGCATGGGCGGCAGTGTAGGCAGGGAGAGCCCGGGTGCAAGTGGCTTGCGGAGGCGGGAATTTCACGCATGCTTTCCCGTATGAGTCGCCGAGCTAGACGGAAAAAGGCTGCCAGCAAAGGCAGACGGGGAACGGGGTCGTGGTGGCTGAAGGGAACCGCGGGTGTGATGGTGCTGGCTCTCGTCGCGATGCTGGGCGGGTATCTGTGGCTCAAGGCATGGCTGCACGGTGAGGATTTCCGGGCGATGCTGTCGACCCAGGCTGGCAAATCGATGAACGCCAAGGCCGACTTCGGAGCCTTCCGCTGGGATGGGACGGTGGTGGATTGTCCGTCGTTTTCGGCGACCGGACCGGGCGTGATGCGTGCCGTGGATGCACAAGGACTGTCGATCGACATCGGACTGGGACGGGTCCGCGAACGGGTGGTCGAACTTCGCAATGCCCGGGTGAACCAGATTGACCTCGAGTTTGACCTGCGGGGTGATGCGTCCGAGGCACCGCAGTTGCCGGACGAGGTGATTGCGCCTCCCAGTGTGGCCGGCCCCAAGCAGAAGCCGTGGTACGACCGCTTTGTTCCGAATCAGATCGAATTGACCGAGCTCAAGGTGGATCAGTCCGCTGTCAAACTCGGTCTCGAGGCGGGACCCATCGAGTTTTCAGGGACACGCTGGGAAGTGGTGCCGGACCAGATGCAGGGAAGCTACCGGGCCTTGGGTGAAGGAGGGGTCATCACCTTTCCGTGGGAATTCCTGCCGCCGCTGGAGTTGAAGATGGCCAAGCTCCGCTACCAGGACGGATCGGTCTTTCTCACCGAAGCCGATTTTCGTGCGTATGAACGGGGAGTGCTCTCGCTTGCCGGAGAGGCTTCGATCGAAGGCAGCGGTTTCTCCTTCGATGGAACCTTGCGCGATGTCATGGCCAACGAAGTCCTCCCTCCCGACTGGAAGCAGCGGGTCGAGGGCCGGATGACGAGCGACTTCACCGTGGCGGACCGCGGTCATGGCCTGGTGGTCGACGGGGACCTGCAGTTTGCCGACGGTGTCCTGACGGGTTTGCCGGTGCTGGATTCGCTCGGCGCCTACGGCGGCAACCCGAGATTCCGACGTCTCGTGCTCAGCGAGGCAACACTCAGCTACTCATGGGAAGACGGACGCATCGTTCTCACCGACATCGCGATCGGTGCCGAGGGCTTGATTCAGGTCGAGGGGCGGTTGACCATTGAAGAGGACGAAACCATCGACGGCAGGTTCCAGGTCGGCCTGACACCGGGGACCTTGGCCAGGATTCCCGGTGCGGAGACCAAGGTGTTCCTCCCGGGTGAGCGTGGACTTCTCTGGACGTCCCTCCATGTCACCGGGACGCTGGACGATCCCAAGGAGGATCTGACGAACCGGCTCATCGCTGCGGCGGGCATGCGGATGTTTGAAATCCTTCCCGAGACCGGTGAGAAAGTACTACGGTTCACCGAGCAGGCCATGAGTGCCGATGTGGCTGAAATGCTGTCGGGCGAGGAAGGCCTGATCAACCAGGGAAGCAGCCTGCTTGATCAGGGGAAATCACTGCTCGACGGTGATGGCAACACGCTGGAAGAAGCCGAAGGGGTGATCCGGCAGGCGGACGAAGTGGTCCGGGGTGTGGGTGGCTTGCTCGATGTGCTGCGTGGAGACCCACGCCCGCAGGACCCTCCCGCACCCGACAAGCAGGCCCCCGTCGAGGATGAGGCGGGGACTCCGGAAGATGCGGAAGATACGGAGCCGAACTAGATGTGAGCCGCAGCTGAGAGGCCGTCCTAAGGGGTGATCTCGGTTGTGATTTTCAAAAGCGGCAGGCTCGTGGCGAACCAGCAAGCGGCGAGGTGAACAACCGCAACGACCATTGAAAGAGCAAGGGCGATGGGCAGGAAGTGCCGAAGCTTCTCCTTGAGGTTGAGTAAACCCAGAAGTGTGGCGGTGAGGACGGCCAGCAAGGCTCCGGTTCCCAGCGACAGCCCGCTTTCGGCGTAAGGGATCAGTCGCGCCGAGATCCATGGAAGCTCCACTTCCTGCAGATCGGCATAGAGGCGGACGATGATCTTGCCGGTCGACGAAATGGCGGCACCGACGAGAAGGTGGCTGATGCTCGCGACGGCGATTCCGAGCCAGGTCAGGATCGAGCTCGCTTTCAAATCGCTGGTGGCGGTCCGTGGAGCTTGTGGGTGACGGGGGGAATCACTTGATCGTCAGCTTGCGGCCTTTGCCGCTTTCCCATGCCTTTCTCAAGCTGTCGTAGAGGGCGTCCAGATCGCGGAGATCGAGGATGCGGTATTCGACCATGCCGGCGTGGGTGGTGGTGGGGTAGTTCTTCTGCGCCATGTTGTGGGCGTCGGTGCCGACCCGTTGTCCGGCTCGCTCGATGAGCTCCCGGCCCTTGTCGACGGTGCGGGTGATCTCGCTGCGCCCCATCGAATCGGACAGAGGCTCGATGTAGTAAAAGCGTGCGATGGCACGGCCGACGGTGTCGATGGTCACCTCGTTGACGACGAGGTTTCCGTCGAGGACATACTCATGCATGCTGATGTTGCTGATGCGATCCAGGGCCACCATGTAGTGGCCTCCGGGAATGCTGGCCTGCCAGAAGCGGCGGGGGCCTTCGCTCTCCTTGGCTCGGGTTTCCTCTTCCTCGTTGTTGTTGGCATTCTGCGCGGAGATCGGAGTGATGCTTGGGATCGACAGGGCGATCACGAGGGCGGGCAGGGCGACAAGAAATCGTTTCATGGTAGTCATAGGATAACAGGAGAACGTCGATTGCCAGCTAGAGATTTCGGTATTTAGGCAAACTTAAGTATTGAGATTGCGGGGCGGGGAGGGTCAGATCAGCTTCGTGGTTCGATTTCGACCGAATGTCGCTGCTCTGATGACTCGCGCGGACGGCCAGCTTCTGATTTGTGAACGCTGGAAGAATCCGGGTGCTTGGCAGTTTCCCCAGGGTGGTGTGGATGCAGGAGAGTCCTTCAAGGAGGCCCTTTTCCGTGAGGTGAGGGAAGAGATCGGGCTCAAGCCGAAGCACTATGAGATCGTGTCTTCGAAGGAAGGCTACCGCTACCTTTATCCTGAAGAGGTGCGGGCGAAGAAGGCCCGCAAGCATGGATGCCATGGGCAGGAACAGGTTTACTACCTGTGCCGGGTGCGGAAGAGCGCGCCGGAGGTGGATGTGGATCAGGACCCGCCGGAGTTCGAGAACTACAAGTGGATCGATCCGAAGGATTTTGATCTGAAGTGGCTCCCGACCTTCAAGCGTGAGGTCTACCGCCAGGTCATGGAGGATTTCTTCGGGGTCAAACTCTGAGCCCGAGCTGCTGCCGTTGGGTGGCGTCTGCTTCCTGCCACACTCCGGATTCAAGTTCACCGAGCTCGAGATCGCCGATGGCGATGCGGATCAGGCGCAAGGTTGGGTGGCCGACGGCGGCGGTCATGCGTCGCACCTGCCGGTTCTTGCCTTCCGTGAGGGTGAGGGTGATCCAGCGGTCCGGGATGCTGGCCCGGACACGGATGGGTGGATCGCGTGGCGGGATGGCTGGCTGGGGGTCCGGGAGATGGGCGCGTGCCGGCCGGCATCGATGCCCCTTGATGTGGAGCGTGCCGTCCGACAGTTTGGTGAGTGCCTTCGAATCGGGGATGCCCTCGACCTGGGCGAGGTAGGTTTTCGGTTGTTTCGCGCGGGGATTGAGGAGTCGGTCGACGAGGGCTTTCTCATCGGAAAACAACAGAAGTCCCTCGGAATCCATGTCGAGACGTCCGATTGGCCAAACGTTCTTGGGGAAGCCGAAGTCCGCGAGGGTCCGCTGGCCGGGCTGGTCCTGGGTGAACTGGCAGAGCACCCCGTAAGGTTTGTGGAAGACGATCAGCACCGCGGAAGGCTCACGCCCTCGAAGGGAAACATCAATCCAGATTCAAAGTATCAATATGATCGATGTTTCGTGAGGGTTCTTCGATTCGGTGAAATGGGGCCGGGCGTGGTATTTCCGCATGATGGAAATGCGAAGAAGGATCGCGAAGTGGTGCCGGGAGCGAGGGCTTTTGGTGGCAGGATTCATGACGCTCTGGGCGACGGTGTCGTGTGGTGGTGACGGCATCCACCGTGGGCGCGTGCCGTTTTCGTTTTTGGAATCTTCGCCGGTTTCCCATCTGGGCGCACAGGCTCGGATGGAGAGGGTGGAGGTGGCCGCGGATGAGCTCCAGGCGGGGGACGTGGTCGCATTCTGGATGAGTCATGACGATGCCCTCTCGTATCTTCGCCGAGGCGTGATCCAGAAGGTTCCCTACGAGTTGTTTCAATACGGTCACCTCGCGCTGGTGGTCGAGGCGCCGGGTCAGTCGGGTGAGCTCCGCCTGCTGCAACTCGCGATGGGTCAGGCGGCGAATGTGGACGCGGGGTTGGACTATCTTGAGGGCAAATCCTGGAACGTCTTCCGGCCGCCATCGGGGACGGTGGATCAGGAGCGGCTCAAGGAGTTCGTGCAGCGTGTGGTCGAAACGGCATCCAACCCGAAGAAGGCCTACGACTATGCGGGAGTCCTCGGCTTGAAGAACTCACCCTGGCGGCCTGAAAGCAGGGAGGAAATCGGCAACCGCTACAGCTGCGCGACCCTGGTGATCGCGGCGCTGCACTACGCGGGGTATGAACTCGATGCAGTGCATCGGGGCGGTCGACTCGATGTCGTGACCCCGAAGCAGGTCGTAATGAGTTTTGGTGAAGTCAGGGAGGGCGGGTAGACGCCAGGTATGAGAAGAAGAATTTTCTGCGATCCTACCTGAGGGCTTGGAGGGGAGAACGAGGTTTGTAGCTTCTCTCGAAGTGAATAGTGCATCGAGTTTAGGTGGGCCTTACGTGCTGGTTCAGGACGATAGGATGAATGACTGGGTCCGTGGAATTGGCCCGGATCCTGATCCTAAGCGAGGGCTCTACGGGAGGGTCTGTAAAGGAGGGAGCCTCATTGAGAGGTTTGATTTCGAAGGCTCCGAGGTGCTGCGGATTTCCGATGAGCCAAGTGACTTGCTCTGGAGGAGCCTGTTCGATGGAGGACTGGTGGTTCAGTGGGTGGCAGCCGAGTCCGAGGAGGATCTTATTCGCTTTGCTGAAACCGTCGCGGCGAGGGAGGTATGGGATGAATCTTGCGTCCTCCGCATTCGATCTTCCTCCGTGACGATCATGGATGCGTTGGGGCGGCCAGGTGATGGAGAGGCAAAGATTGTAGAGAGACTCGAACCCGGAGACTATCAGGTCGATGCCTGTTTGGCTGAAGATGACGACAACGAGGCGTTGATCGTTCGACTTCGCCGGACGTCATCGTTGGAGGTTCCGGCCGAGTGAAGACTGCTCACCATCCGCACTCCGGATTGCGCTCGGGCGCTTGAGTCTGATAGAGAGGAGGAATGGATGCACGCGATCTGGTGGCAGCGTGGAAACTCCGCAACCGTAAGAGGGGGCTGGTTGTCGTGGGGTTTGCCTTGATCCTGCTGTCAGCGGGGTGGCTCGGCATGGGCTACTGGGAGCAATTGGAGCGCGATCGCGCGGCGGCCGTCCGCGCCTCGCATGGCGTGATTGTGACCATGTGCTACTTCGACGAACCGTTCAACATGACCAAGCGGGTCTACTGCGGACTCGGGCATCTGCTGGGATGGGCGTGCGTGATACGCGGTATGACGCTGCGGCCGGGTCGGCTGCGGTGAGGCTCGGCCGGGTCTTCGGGTCGGGTGTTTCCCAGTCGTCCCCCGGGGGATCAACGGCGACGCTTCTTCTTGCCCTTGCTGCCACGGCCTTTGGCTCCGCCACCACCACCACCACCACCGCCCATGCCTTTGAGGAGGCTGTCGATGTCGCCGAGTTCGCTCATGTCGGGCATGCCGGCGCCTCCGCCGCCCATGCCGGGGAATCCACCTGCGCCGCCACCCATTCCGGGCATGCCCATGCCGCCCATCATTTTCTGCATCTTCTTCGGGGAGCGCATCATCTTGCGCATGTCGCCGAACTGCTTCAGCAGGCGATTCACGTCGACCAGTGTGGAGCCGGATCCGGCGGCGATCCGCTTCCTGCGGGATCCCTTGATGATTTCCGGGCGTCGACGTTCGTCGGGAGTCATCGAAAGTACGATGGCTTCCGTACGTTTGAGGCGTTTCGGGTCGAATGCAGCATCAGGAAGTTGCTTCTTGATCTTGTTGAAGCCCGGCAGCATCGACATCAAGCCCTTCATGTCGCCGAGCTTGCCGATCATCTTCATCTGATCGAGGAAGTCGTAGAAGTCGAACTTGCCGGAGGCCATGCGCTCCATCGACTTCATGGCGTCCTTCTCGTCGATCTGAGTGGCGACCTGCTCGACCATGCCGACGACGTCGCCCATGCCGAGGATTCGGTCGGCCATGCGGTCGGGGTGGAACTCGAACAGCTGGTCGAGTTTCTCGCCTTCACCGGCGTATTTGATCGGCTTGCCGGTGACGGCACGCATCGAAAGGGCGGCGCCACCCCGGGCGTCGCCATCGAGCTTGGTCAGGATGATGCCGGTGATGCCGACGGCTTCATCGAAGTGGCGAGCGACCGAGACGGCACCCTGACCGGTGGCGGCATCGGCGATGAGCAGGGTTTCCTGCGGTTGGACGAAGTCGTGCAGGCGCTTGAGTTCGGCGACCAGCACGTCATCGATTTCCTGGCGGCCGGCGGTGTCGAAGATGAGGACGTCGCCATCCTGGGAATCTGCCCAGGCGAGGGCGTCCTTGGCGACCTTGACGACATCCTTCTCCGAGGCATCCGGGGTGTAGACGGGGACGTCGATCTGTCCTGCGACGGTGGCCAGCTGATCGATGGCGGCCGGGCGGTAGAGGTCGCAGGCGATGAGCAGTGGCTTGCGGCCTTCGCGCTTGAGCCGATTGGCGAGTTTGCCGGAGGTGGTGGTTTTACCGGCACCATTCAGGCCGCACATGAGGATGCGCGCGGTGCCTTCCAGATTGAGGGGCACCTGATCGTCACCAAGCAGGGCGGCGAGTTCGTCGTGGAAGATCTTGACGATCTGTTCGCCGGGCTTGATCGACTTGAGCACCTCGGCGCCCATCGCCTGTTCCTTGACGTGCTCGATGAAGGTCTTGGCGACGCTGAATTCCACGTCGGCTTCGAGCAGTGCGAGCCGGATCTCGCGAAGGGCATCGGTGATGTTCTTCTCGGAAATTTTTCCGACGCCACGGAGGTTGCGGAAGGTTTTGTCGAGAGAGTCGGAAAGAGCGGAGAACATGGTGGATGTGGGCGGGAAAGGGGTGCGGCGAGCCGATGAACCGGCAGCGGGGAGAGTGAACCGCCAAGTGACCGATGGCGCAAAGCGGAAATGCGCGCGGATTCGGGGGTATGCAGCTCAGTCGATGACCTTGGGCACGTAGGCGGCCTCCGGGTCGATCTGGAAATTCCAGCGCAGCGGCTTTTCGGGGGCTTCGCCCTGGTCGTCCTTCCAGGTCACCTGCACCTGATAGTGGGGCAGGCGGAGCTTGCGATTGGTCTTCCAGCGGAGCATCTGGTCGTCGGGGTTCCAGGCGGCGGGGACCTTGCCGAAGCCTGAGACCTTCATCACCAGTGATTCCGGATCGATGGCGCCGGCGTCTGACAGGTCGACCGAGATCACGGGGAGCCGGTCCTCGATGATGGCCCCGGAATCCGGACTGACGGGGAATGGCACGGTGGCGGGTGGTTTGGTCGGGTCGCTGCTGGAGGAGGTGAGCGCGCCGGTGAACTGGGTGGCGAGCTCGAAGATGGGGTCGTGGGTGCCGAGGATGATGTAGCGGGGCAGGGTGGCATCCGGGCTGTGGCGCTTCACTTTTCCCGGCAGCACGGTGAACAGGTGCTGGTAGCCGAACTCTTCGGCAAGAGGGTGCATTTCCTGGGTGTGGAAGCCGCCGGGGTAGGCGTAGGTGGTGACGGCATCGCCAAACTTGGCTTCGAGGAATCTCTTGGATTCTCCCATCTCGTTGCGAAGGAACTCGTCGTAGGCGTCGGGGCCTTGGGCGCGGGAGTTTTTGACGGTTCCGGGGTAGGGGTGGCTGACGGAGTGGCTGCCGATGGTGGCGCCATGCTTGATCATTTCCTCGATCATCGGGGTGGTCAGTGCCTTCCCACCGCCGTCGACGTAGTTCTTGTAGAGGAAGAGGGTGAAGGGATAGCCGAACTCCTTCAGCACGGGAAAGGCCTCGGTGTAGACCGATTTCCAGCCGTCATCGATGGTGATGACGACGCTTCGTTCGGGAATGCTTTTCTCACCGCGCTTCCAAGCCTGGAAGTCGGCCATGGAGATGACTTCAAGGCCAAGCTCGCGGAGGGTTTCCATCTGGAGCCGGAACTTCGAGGTCCGGATCTTCATCTGGGTTTCCTCGTCGCTTTCCGAAAAATCGTGGTAGCCCAGCACGGACACCTGCACGCCATCATCGACCGGTGGGGGCGACTCGGCGAAGCAGGATGCGGTGAGGGAAATGGCGAGGATGAATCGAAGCACGGAGGGACCATGCACGAGGAATCGTGAGTTTTCAATCCCGCGCGCACGGGGGCAAACGCTGGGCCGGGTTCAGCCGAGCTTCGCTCAGAAGGTTCCGTTCAGTTTCCGGCCGATCCAGAATACGGAAAGCAGCAGGATGACGAGGGTCAGGGTCAGCCAGTGGGACCAGAGGGAGACCCGGTTCTCGATGGGTTTCGGGTCGGGCAAGGCCTGGACTTCCCGGACCAGGTCGGCGAGCTGCGATGGTTCGATCATGCGGCCGCGGGCGATGCGTGCCATTTCCTCGAGGACTCCGGGTTTGGCGGGTTGGCCGACCTTTTCGAGTTCCACGCCCTGGGCAAGGAGCTTGGTCTGCACCGGCTCCGACTCGTCTCCTGCGATGCGGGCAGCGAGTTTCCATTCGCCCGGTTGGGTGATGCGGAGGCGTCCACTGAAGGCTCCCCAGCCGGTGTCATTCTGCTCAAGGGCCAGTTGCTCGACGCGGCCATCGGGCAGGGTGGCATCGATCAGGACCTGCCCTTCCTCGAGTGGGGCCCCGTTGGGATCGAATGCATTGGCGTTGAGGGTGACCGTGTCGCCGGGAACGGGGCGTTCGGGCGTAAAGTAGAGTCGGATGCGTTGGCCGGCCGCCATGTTCCGCTGGTAGGACATCCAGCGGGCGACCTGCCCCCAGAAGCGGTAGTGGTATTTGTCTTCAACGCCGCGCCGCCAGCGCCACGCGGAGTCGATGCCCATGTAGAGGACTTTGCCATTCCCTGCGGCCGAGGTGACGATGATGGGGGTGGGGCCGAAGTTGGTGCGGCGGTTCGAATGCACGGCGAGCACTTCGGTGCCGCCCTTGGCCTTGAGTGCGGCGGAGTGCCAGTAGAATCCGGGCAGCGAGCGCCAGACGTCGGGATTGGCCTCTTCGGTATCGGCAAGCAGGGTGAGCAGCGAGCCCCTGCCCTCGCCGGTGAGCTCGAGTGGCGAGGCGATCGGGTCGACGATGCCATTGGGCTGGTCCGGATCGAGCGTGACGGGGATCAGGGGACCGAGTTCGGTTTCCAGCAGGCTGCGCTGGTGGCCCTTCGGTCCGGGGAGGAAGACGACGCCGCTGGCCTGGTTCTCGACCAGTCCTGCGATCATCGCGCATTGGTCGGTGGTGAGTTGGCCACCTCCGACACCGACATCGCCAAGCATGATGACGTCGTACTGGGCGAGATCTTCCGGTTTCTCGGGAAACTCCTCGATGTAGTCCGGCCCGTCGCCCATTCCGAGGCTGGGGTGGAACAGGAGGCAGGAGAGCTCGACGCCCGGGTCGCGGGACAGGGCGTTGCGCAGGTAGCGGTACTCCCAGCGGGGCAGGGAGTCGATCACCAGCACCTTGATCGACTCGGGTCGACCGGACAGGGTGAACTTGCGCATGTTGTTCGAATCGATCCTCTCGCCATCGGCGAAGGGGATGGAGAGCTCGAGGGTGTTCGAGCCCTCGCTTTCGATCTTCCAGAGGATGGAGTCGTAGGTGATCTCACCGGGTGGCAGGGTGAGCTCCTTGGTGCGCTCGACGCCATTCTCATCGCGGATTCGGACGACCGTGCGGACTTCGCGTTCGAGGGACGAGCGCACGGAAAAGGGGATCTGCACGTTTTCCCCGACGATGCCGTAAGTGGGAGCCGTGACGGAAAGGAGGTCGAGGTCGGGAAGGCGCTTGCTACTGCCGACGGGGATGGTGAAGAGCGGCACGCCGCGCTGCAGCAGTTTCTGGGCGCCGACCACCGGCGGTTGGCCGAGGTTGAAATCGCCATCGGAGAAGAGGACGACCGCGCGCAGGTTGCCCTCGGTTTCGAGGAGTTCGGTGATGGGTTGGGTGAGATCCGTGCCGGCGAGTTCTCCTTCGTCCTTCGGGGGTGCGGCGATGTTCCGTTGGATGAGCTCGTTGCTTCCATCGGCACGCAGGGAGGCCTCGAGATCGTCATTGTTGATCTGCTCCACCCACTCGCTGCGTGAGACGATTTCCTGAGTGGGGCTGAGTGTCAGCGGGAGCTCGGCATCGATGGTGGTCATCGATCCCGAGGCGTCGGTCAGAATGGCGACGCGTGGCATGCTTTCGGGGTTGAGGACCGTGCGCCACTCGGGTTTCCACAGAAGAAGGACCACGATCAGGGTGATCAGGAAGCGCAGAGCTTCCAGGGCGCCTGTGCGTCCGCGGTGGACGCTGCGGTGCCAGGCAAGCAGGCAGAGTGCCGCGACGGCGATCAGCGTGATCAGCCCGATCCCGAGGGTGAGGGGAGTGGGCGAGAAGTGCAGGTTCTGGATGGAGAAAGACAAGGGAGTGGAGGTGAGTGGCAGTCAGGCGGCGGGGCGTTTCAGCGGGCGGTGGGTGACGCGGCGCCTGGTGTGGCGTGAAAGGTGGGAGGCTGGCGCTTCGGCAGGCAAAGCAGCGCTTCGGCAAGCAAGAAGAAGAGCATCGCAATCAGGAAACTGCGCCAGACGCCTCGCGAGATGCTTTCGCGGGCGGAACTGCTGGTGTCTTCGAAGAGCGAGTAGCGGGTGCCTTCGAGGATGCGGTCCAGGGCCTCGCTACCGAGCACTCCTGAGAGGTCTTCTTCGGCGGGGCGGTTGAGGGCAATGGTCCGGTCATCGAGTCGATACACGCCCGCCACGAACTCCGGATCCGCATTGGTGTTGGTGACGTAGGCATCCAGTCGTTCGCGGGATTGGGTGAGTTCGCCGCCGGCCTCCGGGCTTCCGAGCTCAGCGAGGAAGCCGGAGTCGAAACGTTCAGCCCCAGCTGCCAGCGCGCGCTGGACGATGGGTAGAAGGACGTCGGCGTCGCCAAGGTTCGACCATTTGTAATCAGGAGTGGAGCCCACGAACCACGCCGTGCCCCGCCCGATCACCCGCCGCACCATGAAGGGCTCGGCATCGTCCCAGCGACTGAGAATGGAGGCCTCACCGACGGGGATCCGGCGCTGGATGGCGCGGAGGCGTTCGCCGGAGAGTGGCGTGCCGTCGATGCCGTCGCGGAGCAATCCGTCCTTCCGGTCCCAGCTGTCGAGGATGAAGAATTGCTCTTGAGCCGCGCGGGTGATCGGAGACCAATTGATTTCGAGGAAGGAAGATTCCGAGTCGGCCAGAGGTGGGAAGAAGACCACGTGTCCTCCGTTCTCGAGGAAGCGGGTGAGCTCGACGGCGCTTGGTCCTTCGGGCAGTGGGGCGGCCCAAAAGATACTGGCGATGCCGCTTTGATCGGTCGACGGGAATGCCGCGGCGTCGATGCGCTCGACCGTCTGGATGCCGGATGGGTCCGGAGCGGCGGCGAGCATCAGGTAGTCGGCGGATTCGCCGCCAGGGCTGACGACGAGGGACTTCAGCGGGCGGGCGGGTCCGTAGGCGAAGTAGGCCACGTTGTCGCGCAGGTTGCCGTCGCCGGGGATGGATACCCATCCGAAGCCGGATTCATCCTCGTCACCCAGCACCAGCGATTTCTGGAAGCGGAATTGCTGACCGTCGATGGTCATCGGGTCCGTATTGCTCGCTCCATTGAGTTGGGTGGTGACTTGGAGGTTCAGAGGGTTGGTGGCATCGCCACTGCGGGTGACTTCCAGATCGAGCAGCAGTCGGTCCCCGGAGCGCCGCGAGGCGAGGATGCGGATCGACTGGTTGGCCGCATCATCCCCACCGAGTGCGAGGATGCGGAGTTGGGGTGGTTGGGAAAGGTTGCTGAAGGCGGCCTGAATGCTGGTCCAGCGATCGTCGTCGGGCGACCAGTTGGAAGCTTGCAGGTCGGACACCACCCAGACTTCGGCTTTGGCCGGCGTGGCGGCGAGGAATTCGGCTGTGGCATTCAGCAGCCCGGGCAGGTCGGCGGCGGTGTCGGTGGCCGCGGTGGCGGACAACTCGGCGATCACGCCGGGGGAGGGCAGGTCCTGAGGTGTACCGGAGGCGCTATCCATCAGCACGACGCGGCTGCCGTCCATTTCGGACAAGGCGCTGACGACCCGTTGCAATCCGAGCTCGCGGCGCGGGATGCTGCCGCTGGCCGGGTTGCCCTCCATGCTGGCCGAGCGGTCGAATACGAGAACGATGAGATCCGGCTTGCCGGCACCCAGTCCGAGGAACGAACTCACGACCGGCAGGGCGGCGGCCGTCACGAGGGCGGCGATGCCGAGGGCCCGGCAAGTGAGGATGAGGATGTGGCGCAGGCGTTTCTTGCCGCGTGATTCACGAGTGGCCTTCAGCAGGAACTGCATGGCCGCCCACTTCACCGTGCGATGGCGTCGCCGGTTCAGCAGGTGGATGATCACCGGGATGCTGGCGGCGAACAGCCCCCAGAGCATGGTTGATTGAAGGAAGGTCAAAACTACTGAAGAAATGCCAAATTCCGAAGTGCCAATGCCCAAACTTGCTCAGCCTCCGGAGGATGATTTGTGGATTTTTGAGAAGATGCGGACGAGTTCGTCAGCTTCTTGGTAAAGGGACCTGAGTTCGTCTTTTGCGTCTTCAGCCGTGGAAGTGCAGCCGAGCAGTCGGAGCCACAGCTTCGATTCGCCAGCTTCCTTCTTTGCCACGCCGATGCGGTGGGCAAAGTCCTTTTTTGAGAAGGCATTGTTGGCTTCTGAATAGTTCGCAGCCACGGATCCCGAGGATCGCAGAACTTGATCCAGATCCTTCCATTGCGACTTGCTCCACGGATGGCCATTGACGCATTGGCGAACTCGAAGGGCGAACTGGAAAGTCCGTTCCTCGAGTTCGAAAGGTGGGTTGGACTCAGCCATGACTCTCTCAGTGTTGGCATTGAAACTTTGGCATTCGGAATTCGAAGGGCATCATTTTCCTTTGGGTAGCCTGGCGGTGAGGAATTCGCGCAGCAGGGGCTCCAAGGGGGTGTCGGTGGGGACGAGTTGGTAGTCGGCGTTGGCGTCGTGGCACTTGTCGCGGACCTTGGTCATGAACTCACCGAGGGCGGTCTGGTATTCCTCGGCGACGAGCGAGGGTTCTACGACGAGTGCCGTACCATCCTCGAGGTCGACGAAGCGGTGAGGGCGCTCGAAGTCGAACTTGATCTCCTGCGGGTCCATCAAGTGGAAGACCGAGATGTCGTGCTTCCGGTAGCGGAGGTGCTGGAGGGCGTCCGCCAGTTCGTCGGTATCCGTGAAGAGATCGGAAAGGATCACGACAAAGGCACGCTGGCCGATCTTCTCCGCGATCTGGTGGAGCGCCGGGACGAGTCCGGTCTCACCTTCCGGTTTGAGGTCCTTGAGGGTCTCGAAGATCCGCTGCAGGTGGGCGGCGCGCCGGCTGGGCGGGACCTCGAGGTGCAGCTTTTCCGTGCACAGCGAAAGTCCGGCGGCATCGCCCTGGTTGACCAGGAGGTAGGAGAGGGAGGCGGCGATCCGGCGGGCGTACTCGACTTTGGATTCGCCTTCGCCGGCGAAGTTCATCGAGCCCGATGCGTCGACCACGAAGTAGGCACGTAGGTTGGTGTCGGCTTCGAATTCCTTGATGTAGAACCGGTCCGACCGCGCGAAGGCCTTCCAGTCGAGGCGGCGGGTGTCGTCACCGGGCACGTATTTCCGGTATTCGGCGAATTCCACCGAGGAGCCTCGATGCGGAGACCGGTGTTTGCCGGCCACGTTGCCGACCATGGGCATGCGCGACTCCACGGGCAGGGCGCCGAGTCGCGAGAGCAGGTCGGAATCGAGGAAATCGTAGTTCATCAGGTGGTAGTGGATGACCTTCGGTCGGGAAACCCGGCCGATGGCGGGCCAATGTCGATCAGGCCTCGTCCATCTCCTTGATCAGTCTCTCGACGACCTTCTGCGATGTCATGCCCTGGGATTCGGCGGCGAAGTTCGTGAGCACCCGGTGGCCGAGGACCGACGGAGCGACCGCGGCGATGTCTTCAAGGCTGGCCATGTAGTTGCCGTGAAGCGCACAGCGGGCTTTCGCACCGAGAATGAGGTATTGGACGGCACGTGGGCCGGCACCCCAGGCCACGTAGTCGTTGATCCAGTCGGGTGACTCGGGCCGATTCGGGCGGGTCTTGCGTACGAGCGAGACGGCGTAGTCGTAGAGGTGCTCCGGCACTGGAACGCGACGGACCAGTGCCTGATAAGCCATCACCTTTTCGCCATCGAGCAGGTGGGAGAGCTGGGGTTTGGAAGAACCGGTGGTCGCGCGGGCAATTTGCTTTTCCTCTTCCGCAGACGGGTAGTCGACGTCGATCAGGAACATGAAGCGGTCGAGCTGGGCTTCGGGCAGCGGGTAGGTGCCTTCCTGTTCGACCGGGTTCTGGGTGGCGAGGACGAAGAATGGTGGCTTCAGGTCGTAGGTGCGACCGAGAACGGTCACCTTGAGTTCCTGCATCGCCTCCAGCATGGCGGACTGCGTCTTGGCTGGCGCACGGTTGATCTCATCCGCGAGTAGTAGATTGGCGAAGACCGGGCCCTTGACGAATTCGAACTCCCTTTTGCCGTCCGCGCCGGATTCCTGAATGATGTCCGTGCCGGTGATGTCGGCGGGCATGAGGTCGGGAGTGAACTGAATCCGGTTGAAGCTGAGGTCGAAGGTCTCCGCCACCGATGACACGAGCAGGGTCTTGGCCAGACCGGGGACACCCATCAGGAGGGCGTGGCCGCGGGCGAAGAGGCAGATGGCGAGCCGTTCGATGACCTCTTCCTGGCCGATGATGGCCTTGCTGAGCTCCTTCTTGAAGGCGGCGTAGGTTTGACCGAGTTCGTCGATCGCCGCCACATCGTCCGGGGGAAGCTGGGATTGAGAAGCAGAGGGGGATGGGGCGGGTGCGTCGGTTACGGTCTCTTCCATGAGTGGCTAGGATTCAGCTTTGCAGCGAAGCTAGGATCAGGCTTCGTTTTGTCGAGTCGCGAGGACAGCGGGTTTTTTCGCGAAAAGGAGGATTTCAGAGCCCGGATGGGGGAATCCGGTAATTTCGCGGGAAAATTGCGATTTCCCACTTGTCAGACCCTCCGCCTCTGCTAAACAGCCCGCCCGCTCCGCTATGGTGATCGACGACGTGTCGGCATCTGAGCGCGGCGGAATCCCGCTCACCACCGAGTATCATGGCACGAATTTTCGGCATCGAAATCCCCAACGAAAAGCGCATCGAAGCGTCTTTGCGGTATATTTACGGCATTGGCCCAACGACGGCTTCCCGCATTCTGGATCAAGCAGGCATCGACCCGAACCTGCGCACCGGACAGCTTAGCGAAGACCAGCTGGTCAAGATCGGCACGGTCATCCAAGGCGAAGGCATCATCATCGAGGGTGATCTCCGTCGTGAAAAACAATCTCAGCTCAAGCGTCTGACATCGATCAACTGCGTTCGTGGCATCCGTCACAAGCGTGGTCTTCCGGTTCGCGGTCAGCGCACTCGGACGAACGCACGCACCCGTAAGGGCAAGCGTAAGACCGTGGGTGTGAAGAAGTAATCCGGCTTATAGTCCACTAACAATCATCCAAGATGGCTGACGAAGAAACCAAGAACGAAACTCCGGCTGCAGAAGCTCCGGAAGAAGCAGTCGCAGCAACTCCTGCTGCTGAAGAGGCTGCTCCTGCCGCTGAGGCTCCCGCAACTGCTGAAGCTCCTGCCGCTGCCGAAGGCGAAGGTGCCGAAGCTCCGAAGGCTGAAGGTGCTGAAGCTCCCAAGGCTGAGGAAGGTGCTGCCGAAGGCGGTGCTCCGAAGAAAGAGGAGAAGCGCGACATTTTCGCTGAGCTCGCCGGTGCCGACGAGACTCAGATCAAGATTCACAAGGCGAAGAAGTCGAAGAACGTCACCAAGGGCATTGTCCACGTGACCGCGACCTTCAACAACACCATCGTCAGCGTGACCGACCCGAGTGGCAATGCCATCGGGTGGTCGAGCGCCGGCAAGATGGGCTTCCGCGGATCCCGCAAGAGCACGGCTTACGCCGCTCAGGTGGTGTCGCAGGACGCATGTCGTCAGGCCATGGGCCACGGTCTCAAGGAGGCTGAAGTCCGCGTCAAGGGCCCGGGTTCGGGTCGTGAGTCCGCGGTTCGTGCCGTCCAAGGCCTCGGAGTCGACGTCACCGGGATCAAGGACGTGACCGCCATCCCTCACAACGGCTGCCGTCCGAAGAAGGCGCGCCGCGTTTAATCCAACCGATCACTTTTTAGAATCATGGCTCGTTATACCGGACCCCGCGCAAAGCTCAGCCGCCGTTTTGGCGTTGCTCTCTTTGGCTCCACCGCAAAGACGCTTGAGCGTCGCCCGTTCCCACCAGGCCAGCACGGTCTGCGTGCCGGTCGCAAGAAGAAGAGTGATTACTCGATCGCTCTTGGTGAGAAGCAGAAACTCCGTTTCATGTATGGAGTGCTCGAGAAGCAATTCCGCTCCTACTACGAAGAGGCTGCAAGCCGTCGTGGTGTGACCGGTGAGATCCTTCTTCAACTGCTTGAGACCCGTCTCGACAACGTTTGCTTCCGTCTTGGATTCGGCAACAGCCGTGCTGCTGCCCGCCAGATCGTCAATCACGGCCACGTGCTGGTGAACGGTCAACGCGTCGATATCCCAAGCTACCAAGTGAAGCCTGGCGACAAGATCAAGATCGGTGGCAAGGCCTCCTCGCAGCAACTTGCTCTTCGCATGATGGACCTGACCCAGTCGGTGCCACTTGTGGATTGGCTGACAGTGGACCGTGAGTCCATGGAAGGCACCGTCGAGCGTGTTCCTGAGCGCAGCGACATCGATCCGATCGTCAACGAGCAGCTCATCGTTGAGCTCTACTCGCGCTGATCGGCTTCGATCATCTCGATTTCCAAGAAGCGTCCGGAGGAAACTCCGGGCGCTTTTTGCGTTTGAGTGCCGTGCCCGGATTGTCTGGCGCTTCCTTGACGCCGTCGGTCACGACCTCTAGGTCTGGGGCTTCCGTCTGGTGGTGACCTCGAATCCACCGGTTGTCTGCGCCCTTGGAGGGCCATGAAATCCAGAGGTATCCACCTCGGACAGCACGAGGTGAGCTTCTGCGATCGACCACGCGCGATCGACGCGTGGACGAGATATGATCGATTGCTGGATCATCTTGAGGGACCGGACCCCGACCGGCCGTCCACCGATGGCATCCGGTTCGAGGCATGATCCATGCGGGAAATGGCAGGGGTTTTGATGCTCTGTGGTGCTTTGAAATGCCGTGCTCATGAGGGTGGAATCCGCGCCGTGAAACCTGTTCATCGTTCGGGTGACGAGATTTCGCCTCCATTTGACTTTCCCAAGCGGGGAAGATGAGCGAAACCCCGGGCCCGCGCATGAGTAATCCTTTCCGAGAAGACCTCGTCTCCCGTAGCCGTCCTCAGCCCTGCACCGTCGTGATCTTCGGTGCCACCGGTGATCTGACCCACCGCAAGCTGGTTCCGGCCCTCTACAATCTCGCCGTTGACGGCGAACTTCCCCACGGCGTCAAGATCGTGGGCTTTGCACGTCGTGACAAAGCTGACGATGAGTTCCGAGCTGGATTGGAAGAGCTGAACCGCAAGGTTTCGCGTTCCGGTCACGACGATGAACTCTGGGGCAACTTCGTGCAGAGCATCACCTATCACCGCAGTGAGTTCACGGATGCGGATGGCTACCAGCGGCTTTCCGAGCGCTTGGACGAGATCGACCGCGAATGTGGTGGCAAGGGCAACCGCTTGTTCTACATCGCGAGTGCTCCCGATTTTTTCGACGACATTCTTGAGAACCTGAAGGCGGCGGGCTTGAACAAGGCGAGCGACGGGTGCTGGGCACGCGTGATTGTTGAGAAGCCATTCGGGACCGATCTGGCGACGGCACGGCACCTCAATGAGGTGGTCAGCCGGACCTTCGAGGAACGCGATACCTTCCGTATCGACCACTACCTCGGCAAGGAGACGGCGCAGAATCTCATGGTGCTGCGTTTCGCCAACTCGATCTTCGAGCCGCTTTGGAACAACCGCTACATCGACCAAATTCAGATCACCTGTGCGGAGAACCTTGGCATGGAAGGCGGACGTGGGGGCTACTACGACACGGCGGGAGCCCTGCGCGACATGGTGCAGAACCACCTGCTGCAGTTGATGAGTCTGGTCGCAATGGAGCCTCCAACCGATCTCAGTGCGGATGGCGTGCGTGACGAGAAGGTGAAGGTCATTCGTTCGCTCCGTCAGTGGGACACGCCGGAGAAGGTGGCAAAGAATGTCGTGCGCGGTCAGTATCAGGCTGGCTACGTCGATGGTGAGTCGGTCCCCGGCTATCGTGAAGAGGACCGCGTGGATCCCGAGAGCATGACGGAGGCCTACGTGGCGCTCCGTCTGATGGTCGATACCTGGCGCTGGAGCGGCGTGCCGTTCTACATCCGGATGGGCAAGCGCCTGCCGAAGAAGGCGACCGAGATTTCGGTGCATTTCAAGTCGCCGCCGAGCGTGCTATTCAACACCCAGGGATCGAGTGCGGCCGAGTCGAACGTGCTGGTGATCCGCATCCAGCCGGACGAGGGTATTTCGCTGCGGACGGTCTCGAAGATCCCCGGCACGAGCATGAGGCTCGAGCCGGTGAAGATGGACTTCCGCTATGCCACCAGCTTCGGCAAGGGGAGCCCTGAAGCCTACGAACGTCTGCTGCTTGATGCGATGGCGGGTGATGCCACCTTGTTTGCGCGCCGTGACGAAGTGGAGGAAGCCTGGAAGTTCATCGATCATATCGAGCACGCCTGGCACGAGAGCGAAGAACCGCCTGTGATGGCCGAGTTCGTCGCCGGGACCTGGGGTCCGAAGGAAGCGGATGACCTGTTGCGCGAAGACGGCCATGCATGGCGCCGACTGTGACCCTCGCTGCCACCATGAGTGAAGAATTTGAATATCATCCCGAGCTGGGCCGGAAGGTGCCGGTGGGCGAGATCGATCGCGAACTCCGCCGTCTGTGGGCGGAGGATGATGCACGCACGAATGCCTCGCTGATCAATCTGGCGATCTACACCGAGCGCCGTGGTGCGCTGGTGGAGAATTCGCAGGCGATTCGTGAACTGACGCGTGAGCATGCTTGCCGCGCGCTCCTGATCGGCATCAACCGCGAGGCTCCCGAAGCGTCGATCGAAGCTTGGATCACGGCGCACTGTCACCTGCTCAACGGGCAGAAGGCGGTATGCTGTGAGCAGCTGGCGTTTGCGCTCAAGGGGCGGGCTACCGGACGCCTGCGGAATACGGTTTTCGCCCACCTCAACTCGGACCTGCCGCTGACCTTCTGGTGGCAGGGGGAATTGAGCCCGATCTTCACCGAGCGCCTCTACAGCCTGGTGGACCGGTTCATTCTCGACAGTTCCGAGTGGGCGGATCCGGTGTCGTCCTTTGCGCGGGTGCATGAAGCGGCCGCTCAATCGGATGAATTGATCATTCAGGATCTGTCGTGGACCCGGAGTTACCAGTTCCGCGTTTCCGTGGCGGCCTTGTTCGACGATCCAGTGGCTTCCGCAGGTCTGAGTTCGATTTCCAAGGTGGAGATCGTTCACCACCCGAAGCATCGGATGGCAGCGCTCCAGTTGCTGGCCTGGCTCTCGGTGCAGGCGCGTTGGCGCCCGGGCATGGAGCTCAGTCTGGCCGATGCGCGCCGCACGGACGAGACCGAGGGCTTCTCATTCGAATCGCGGGAGGGCGTCGCCGTGGTGGCTTCGCTTCGCGCCAGCGAGTCATCGGCCCCGCTGGGCAATCTCAGTCTCGAAGGCGAGGGCCTGAAGGTCGAAGTGCACCGCGAGGCGGGATCCGATCGTCTGAGCCGCAGGCTCGATGCGCCGGGGCACAAGGTGGAGACCCACGGGCCGGTGAATTCCGACGATTCCCTCGGATTGGTCGGCGAACAGCTGTCCCGCGGCGGCAAAAATTCCCTCTACCGAAAGATTCTCCCTCGATTCCTGACCATGCTGTCCGAGCACGATTGGCATGAGTCCGGGTCATAGCCTGAAAAAGAACCACGATCCATGCCTCAGGCTGGCATGAAACGGGCTTGATTGGACCTAAATTGCGTCCCATGTTCCGCCGCCCGCAGAGGGCGGGAAAGTTTCCGCGATTATTCTACTCATCCAAAATGATTCGACTCCCAGAAGACGCCCCATTCACCACTGAGCAGCGTGCTTGGCTGGAAGATTTCCTGACCAAGACTCTGGCTGGTGTTTCGATTCCTGCAGCTCCCACCGGCCCGGCGGTTCCCGTCACGGTGCTTTGGGGTTCCCAGACCGGAAATGCGGAAGGCTTGGCCAAGAAATTGGTGAAGCGTCTCAAGAAGGGGAATTTCGAACCGGAGATGCACGATATGGGCGCCTATGATCGCTCGCGTCTGCCGGAGGAGAAGAACCTGCTCATCATCACGTCGACCTATGGTGACGGTGAGCCACCCGATAATGCCGCGGATCTTTACGAGTGGATCCTTTCCGATGAAGCGCCGAAGCTTGAGGGGGTGTCTTATTCGGTGCTTTCGCTGGGTGACACCAGCTACCCGGACTTCTGCAAGTGCGGGATCGATTTCGACGAACGTTTGCTCGCCTTGGGAGCCACCCGGATCTCAGATCGCGTCGACAGCGATGTCGACTTCGATCAGCCGTTCAAGGAGTGGTCGGAGGCGGTGGTCAGTGTGCTGGCACCCGAGTTCGAAGTGGTGCAGGACCCGACCGCGCTCGATCAGGAAGAAGATGGATATTCGAAGACCCGGCCTTTCCCGTCGACGATCCTCAACAACTACAACCTGAACACCGGCGGCGAGAAGGAGACCCACCATATCGAACTCTCCCTGGAAGGATCCGAGCTAACCTACGAAGTGGGTGATGCACTCGGCCTGGTGCCCGAAAACGACCCGGCCGTGGTCGACGAGATTCTCGCCAACCTTCCTTTCAACACGAATACCGAGGTGCCGCTTCCGGATGGGCGTGAGGGTGACCTCCGCGAAGCGCTGATTTCCCACTACGATATCGGGACGATCAACAAGCCTCTGATCCAGAAATGGCAGGAGCGCAGTGGCTCGCCATACCTCCGGTCGCTGGTGGAAGCCGATGACAAGGCCGCCTACGCCGACTTCTGCTGGGGGCGTGATCTGATCGACCTCGTCTGTGATCACCCAGCCGACTTTTCGGACGGTGAGGATTTCGTGGGCGTGCTCAAGAAACTGCAGCCACGCCTGTATTCGATTGCTTCCAGCCCGAATGCCCATCCGGGTGAGGTTCATCTCTGCGTGGGCATCGTTCGCTACGAGTCTCATGGGCGCAAGCGGGGTGGCATTTGCTCGACCTTCCTTTCGGATCGTTCCGAAGGGCTCACGCCAGGCGTGTTCGTGCACAGCAACAAGGCATTCCGTCTGCCTGAGAGTGGGGACACGCCGCTCATCATGGTGGGGCCGGGAACGGGCATCGCTCCCTTCCGCGCCTTCCTTGAAGAACGCAAGATCTCCGAGGCCGCAGGCAAGAACTGGCTGTTGTTCGGCAATCCCCACCAAGCGACCGACTTCCTCTACCAGGAGGAACTCGAAGGCTTCGTCGCGGATGGCACACTCCAGCGTCTCGACTTGGCCTGGTCCCGTGATCAGAAGGACAAGGTCTACGTTCAGCACCTGATGGTGGAGCATGGCGCCGAGCTCTGGAATTGGTTGCAGGAAGGCGCTGCCTTCTACGTGTGCGGTGACGCATCGCGGATGGCCAAGGACGTCGACGACGCTCTGCATGCGGTTGCTGAGAAGCACGGTGGCATGAGTGCGGAAGAGGCGGTTGAATTCGTCAAGCAACTCAAGAAGGACAAGCGCTACCAGCGCGACGTCTACTGATCGGATTTTCTAGGCATCCATCGGATTCCAAGTTAGTGCATCGGTGATGAAAGCATCGTGGATATTGGCGATCGGAGCGTGTGGGTTGATTGTTTCCTGTGACAAGGAAGAGCCGCCCAAGGCTGAAATCGTGGTGGAGCCCGCTGCTGAGGCGGCGCCTGCGACTCCACCCCCGGCTGCGGGGATTCCCGTGGAGGGAGAGAGCGAGGAGGCCGAGGAACCTGAAGAGGATTCTCCCACACCGGGAGAGCGCCTTGATGGTGCGATCGAAAAAACCGGCGATGGCCTGAAGGTCGCAGGTGAGAAGACCAAGGAAGGTGTCGGAGTCGCCCTGGAGAAAACCGGTGGGGCACTTGAGACCGCCGGGGAGAAGACCGAGGAAGGCCTCCGCAAGGCAGGTGATGCGACTGGCCGGTGGCTGAAACGGGTCGGGGAGAAAATTGAAGACGCTGCGACCCCGGAGGACGAGGAAGTCGCGGAAGATCCCGAGCCGTAAGGGGTGGTAAAGGGTGCGGGCGATCCGGCCCACAGAAGTGAGGGTTGGGGCTGAGGAATCGGAGGAGTGGGTTGGGGAACCGGGTTGGTTGGTTGTTCAGCGGGCAGGATTGCCCACTCTCCTTACGGGCTTGATGATGGGGTGTTGCGCGGGTGTCATTCGAGTATGAGTGAGTTCTTCGATCCTTCGAAGGAGGTTTGCAAGCATGGCAAGAGACTGCCGCATTGGCAGCAGGGGGAGGTCATGCAGTTCGTGACATTCCGGCTTGGCGATTCGATGCCGGAAGCGAAACTGAGGAAGTGGTCGCAGGAGAGGAAGGTGTGGCTGGGTCACCATCCGAAGCCATGGGAGGATGCCACGGAGAAAGCCTATCACGAGAGGTTCACTCGGGAGATGGAAGACGGATTGGATGCTGGCTACGGATCGTGTTTGCTTCGAAGCAAGGAGTATCGGAAGCAGTTGGAAGCTGTCCTGCTGTATGATGAAGGGGTGATGGTGGAGCATCACGCATGGGTCATTATGCCGAATCATGTTCATCTACTGTTCCGGCCTATGGCTCCGATCGCAGACCTGTTGCGCAAGTGGAAGGGAATCTCAGCCCGGAAGATCGGTCAGGGGGGGATCTGGCAGCGAGGATACCGGGACACTTTGGTACGAGACGGGCGCCACTTCATGAACGCGGTTCGATACATCCGGCGAAACCCACTGAAGTTGAAAGCCGGGGACTTCACTTTGTGGGAAAGCGAGCGCGCCAAAAATGTGTAGGGAGTGCGGGCGATCCCGCCCGCAGAAGTGAGGGTTGGGGCTGAGGGATCGGCGGAGTGGGTTGGGGAACCGGGTTGGTTGGTTGTTCAGCGGGCAGGATTGCCCGCTCTCCTTACGGGGTGCGGGTTATGCGGAGTGGGTTGGGGAACCGGGATTGGTGGCTTGTTCAACGGGCAGGATTGCCGGCTCTGCTGATGCCATCGACGATGATTCTGGCGACTTCGGTGCCGGAGTAGTCACGGTGGTTCCGCTCCCAGCCTTTGCGCGCGATGGCGACCCGCTCGTCGGTGGCGCTGGCGAAGTGGCGCACTCGTTCGACAAGGTCGTCGATGGTGTTGTAGTAAACGATTTCGTCTTCAGCGTAGAGCTTCTCAAGTCCTGCACCCTGGGGAGTGAGGGTGAGGATGCCGTTGCCCATCAACTCGGCGATGCGTGACGATGAGTAGAGCTCGACATCGTTGCGGCGCGAGAGGTTGAGCGCCATCTTGGACTTGCGAATGATCTGTTCCTTTTCCCAGCCCATGATGAGCGGTTGGTCGAGGCATCCGTAGTAGCCGACCCGGAGGTCGGGCAGGCGGTCACGGAGGTCCTGGAGAAACGCACGCCGGTCGGGTTGGCCCTTGTCGCGGCCGAAGAAGAGCAGGTCGTGAACGATCTCTTCCTCGGGGGTCTCGAATGCACGGTGGCATTCGATGCCGGCATCGACGGCACTCGGGATGAAATGGGTCGGGCAATTCGGGGTGGCGAAGGACTCCAGCAGCGGGCCGCCGGTCGAGCAGAACAGGCCGTCGAGCAATGAGGTCCGCTCGCGAAGGTGCTGGGTCGGCTCTTCGTCCCATAGCGGGTCGACATACCACAGGCCAATTCGGATGTCGGGCAGGATGGCTCGGATTTCTCCCAAAGTTTCGGCGGAGATGTATTGGGCATGCCCGAGGATCAGCAGGTCCGGGTGGACGTTCCGGCAGGTTTCGAGCAAAGCCTTGTTCGCCTTGCCCTTGCCGAAGGTCTTGCTGCCGGTCGGCGACAGCATGCGGGCGCGGTCGTTGATCGAGAACGGGTAGACGAAGTGTCCGAGCCGGATCAACCCGTGATGGATCTTCTGATCCTGGTTCCACAGGTGCGCCCCGTCCTTGTCGAGTTGGAGATTGGCGGCATGAACGATGCGCATGGCCTTCATCCTCAAACCCCCAAGCGCGGAGATCAATGGCCAAAATCCCCGGATGCAGGGCAGGGTGGTCGGTGGTTCGCCGATGCATCGGCGGTGATTTGAGGTTTGATGTTTGGTGCGTCGGGCGGGAAGCTCCGCGCCATGTTCCGGGTGTGTCACGTGCTAGCCAGTGTCGGGGAAAAGGGTGGACTGGAGAAGAACGTGATCGAGCTGGCCAACCGCCAGGCATCACTGGGTCACGAGGTCAGTGCGGTGGCTGATGAGACGATGCGGGAGCACTTCTCCTCCGACGTGAGGTTTGTCGCGCACCCGATGTCCGGAGGTCGCTTGAACCCGTGGAACCTCGGGGCTCTCAAGCGGCGGATCGTTTCCACGCAGGCGCAGATCGTCCACGCCCATGCCAACAAGGCGGGAGCGATGGTTCGCAGTCTGCGTGACAAGCTGGGGAAAATGAAGCGGGTCGCCACGGTTCAGAACATCAAGCGGAGTGCGAAACCGTTCCGGGATTACGATGCCATCATCACGGCATCGGCGCAGGTGAAGGATTCGCTCGGCGGACTACCCGCGACGGTGATCTGGAACTCCATCGAGCCGCCTCCGGCAGGGACCAAGGAGGCCGCGTTGGCGACGGAACCTCCGTTTCTCGGTGGACAGGAGCCCGTCTTCTGCACGGTGGGACGTCTGGTCCCGGCCAAAGGCATGGACCTGCTGCTTCAGGCCGTTGCGCAGGTGCCCGGCTTCAAGCTGTGGCTCGTCGGGGACGGCTTTCAGCGGAAGATGCTCGAAGGCTTGATTGAAGAGCACGAGCTCGGCGAGCGGGTGTGGATGGCGGGGCACCGCGATGATGCGGTGGGCCTGATGGGATGCGCCGACTTGTTCGTGGTGGCGTCGAGAAATGAGGGTGGACCCTACACGCTCGCCGAGGCACTTCACATGGATGTGCCGTGCATTTCCACGAGGGTGGGATTTGCCGCCGAGTTCCTTCCGGACGGGGCGCTGATGGAAACCCACTCGGTCGATGAACTGGTGCGCGGTCTGAAGCTGGCACTCGGCGACCTCGAGGGCCTGCGCGAGATGCTCAAGCCCTCCTTCGAGCTGGTGGCCAGGGAAGTGACTCTGGATGCGATGACCCGGAAGGTGCTCGCGGTTTACGAGCGGATCACAGCTTGAGATCGGAAAGCGCGGGTTTGTCGGCCGCGGGCTTCGGGCGCTTCATCATGTCGCGCAGTTTGGTTTTCTCGTTCTTGGTGTCGCCACCAGTCTGGAGAAAGAACCCGTCCTCCACGGGAGCGGCGTCGATGGCATTCGACGGGGTCGGGTCGGCGGTGAATCGGGCCTGGATCAGGGGGTGCCATGCTCCCTTGGTATCCATTGCCCAGCCATTCACGAATCGCGCGCGCCTTGCGATCTTGGCGGACTCGTAGTTTCTCCTGAAGTCCTCGACGAATGAGTAGAGTCCGGCGAGCGGTGCTCCGCTGTGGGTTCGGAAGGATGCCATCAACTGCCACTGCTTACGGGATGCATCGTAGAACTGTCCCGTGTAGGTGGTGAACTCGCCTTCGGGTTTGGCGTGGACGGCGAAGCGAACAGGTTCACCGATCTTCCAGTCGTAGTCATAAAAGCTCTGGCTGCCCGTTCCTTCGCCGCTGAAGCGGCCTTTCCGGACGCCGTCGCCGACCTCGATGACGCCGACCCGGTTGGCTTCGGCGGTGTCCTGCTGGCGGTCAGTCTTGTTGTTCGGGTCGTGTTTGTCCCACACGGAAAAGATCACGACCTTCTTGCCGCTGGCGAGTTCCTGCATGCCGAAGTAGCCGCGATTGAAGCCCAGCGCGCAAAAGTAGGTGCCGGGTGCGGATTTCTCCGCGATCACATCGATCAGGGCCCATTCCGAGGCGGGTGCCGGGTAGCCGAGGTGGATCGACCGGCATTGCCGTTTTGCGAGCTCAGCGGGTTCGATGGCGTTGGCACTGCCCGTCAGGGCGGTTGCAGCAAGCATTGCCGCAAGCATGGATGAGCGTTTCATGATGGCGGAATCTACGTCTGAATGGGCACGAGGTTTCATTTTATTTCCGTTTTCATGAGAAATCAGGACAAAAAAGAAGCCCGCTGTTGCCAGCGGGCTTCTGAGGGAGTGGAGGGTGGGAAGCGCTTATTCTTCGCTCGGCTCGCCCTCGTTGTCGGGCTGCGCCTTGGTGCCTTCCTCAGGCTTTTCCTCTTCTTCCTTCGGAGGCATGGGCGGAATGGCGATTGGAGGGGTCACCGCCTGAGTCCGGCGTTTCGGTGGCGTCGGTTTCGCAGGCTGGGACGGAGGGCGCTGCAGCATCGGGGGAGCGGTGTTGCCAGCTCCGGCCTGGGGTTGGGCCTGGGCGGGAGGAGCGGACTTGATCAGGCCGGTGCGGTCTTTCAGCAGGGGATCGACCGTAAACTTGGTCACTTGGTAGGTGATTCCCTCCAACTTCTTGGTCTCAGCGAGTTTCTCTTCAAGCTGCTGTTTGCGCTCGGTGAATGCCTCGTCCTTCTCCTTGGCATCCTCTTCGGATTCGCCGTCTTCCTTTTTCCGCTCTGTGGGAATCTCGGAGGTGGTGGTGACCCGCAGCAGGTAGGCATCGTCCGCGGCGTCTTCATCGGCCTTCTTGCGAGGTCCGAAGGTGACGTTGTAGGTGAAGCCTTCCACGGTTTCGATCACCGCGGTCTGGCGCTTGTCCTTGTCCCAGGCGTCCTCCGCTTCTGACGCGGGCACGACGTCTTCGAAGCGGGCGTAGGAGAACAGGTTCTTGATCGGATTGATGGCGGAAGTATCGAGGTTTTCCTCGGGTTTCTTGCCTTCAAGCTCGAAGTCGGAAGCTTCATCCGGCCGTGTGAGCTTCCATTGGATCTCGTTTTCCTGACCCGGCTTGCTGACGGCTACGGACTGGATCTTCTCGACCTTGAGGAATGAGTCATCGAGCCAGCGGGTGATGTCGGGATCGAGGGTGGGGAACAACTCGCTGGTGACATAGACGCCCGAGTCGTCCGCCTCGTTGCGGACAAAGCGTCCGGTCGACCCGCCGCCGAACGGGCTGCTTGACGAACCGCTTTCCAGGTTCCGCCCGAAGGTCAGTTCGGCCAATACCTTGCCGTCCGTTCCCTTCATCACGAGTGCCGTGCCTTTTTCGGCATCATCCTCGGCCTTCGGGTCCATGCCGAAGCGTGGGGCGAATTCCGGATCCGCCTCGATGCCTTGCGTCACCTTCACTTCGGCGACGGTGCGCAGCAGGTCGTTGATGTTTTTGGTGTTCGCCGGGTAGTTGTCGCGTTCGGCGACCACCCAGCCGGATGCTTCCTTGTTCATCGTGACGGCTTGCTCGCCGCTCTTGATGGTCAGGCGGGTCACATCGGTGGCCGGGAAGTCTTCGAGCAGGGTTTCGCCGCGTTCGCGTTGGGTGGCGCTTTCGAAGCCATCCTTGCTGGATGAGTTCACGGCGATCAGCGCGACGACGAGGACGACGGCGATGATCCAGAGGACGAGGATTTGTCTCTTGTTCATGATCGTGGGTCGTTGGTGGGTTTAGCGTGCACGGGTGCGGGCGCGACGGGCGGCGAACAGCCCGAGGCCGATGAGGATGATGATCGTGGGAACTCCCGCGATGTTGTATTTGATGATGGTTCCAGCAATGGCGTCCTTGTCCCGGCGCAGATCCTTGCGCAACTCGCGGATCTGCTTGCGGGCATCGACTTCCTCGGCACGGAATTTGCGGAGTTCCTCCTCCTGCTCAGGAGTGAGGTAGAGTTGGTCGCCCTGGCTCTTCTGCGACTGCAGCTCGTTGATGCGCTGCTGGGCTTCCTGCGCCTTTTCCTCGAACTCGACGATCTTGGCGCCGACCCGCTGGTTGGCATCGGCCTCCATCTCACGGAACACGGTGAACGGACGGCTGGTGGCCGCACGACTGCGTGAGCCGATCAGGTGGGTCGAGGATGCGGCTTGGTCGATGAGGTTGAAGAACAGCGAGGAGTTGCCGTTGATCGGTTGGGCCAACTGCATGTTGCCGAGGCGTTGTACCTGATAGGCGAAGTTGTCGTAAAAGGCGTCGACATCGGCGATGAGGAAAACGTTGCCCGGTTTGGTGCCCTCCTTGAGCGATTCGGCGGCGGCGGGTTCCTCCTTGGTGGTCTCTTCCCCGACGTTTTCGGATTCGTCTCCTCCGGTCGCGACAGGTGCTTCGTCACCTTGTTCCTCTTCGGCTTCTTCTTCGGTTGCTGCCGCGGGATCGCCATCAGGGAAGGCGGTCTTGAAGGTGCCGTGGAGGTGAAGGGCGAGGTCGTAGGTCTTGCCGTCGGGACGGAAGGTGGTGATCAGCGAGGGATCGAGGCGGGAGGCCGGCATGTTGTCGACCAGGCCGGATTCCGGAGACGAGGTGATGAGGCTGTCCATTTCCACGCCGGAGCCGCCCTTCTTGATCATGCCACCCGGAAGGAAGAGGGTGACGCTGCTGAGGTCACGGGTGACGATGCTGTCTTCCTGGGGCATGCCCTCCTGGGGCACGGTAAGCACGGCGAGACCGGGACGGCCTCCCTGCATGTTGGTCTGGTAGCGACCATCACCGACCACCTGGTTGGTTGCCATCTCGACGCCCCATGCCTCCATCAGTTTGGGGAGATCGGAGGATGTGGGCAGGCCGGGCTGACCCATCATCGGGTTGCCGCCTCCGGTCATCTGTGCGGCGACGGAGAAGGGGTCGATGCAGGCCATCACGGTGCCGCCCTGCAGGATGTACTGATCCAGCGCGAACTCGGCCTCCGGAGTGATGCCGGCGGGGTGGATGAGCAGGACCATGGAGTATTTTTCCGGGTCGATCTCTGCGGGGGTCATGGTCAGGTCTTCGACCTCGTAGGACTGCTGGAGTTGGTTGTAGATCACCCATGGCTGGGTCGGCCGGGTTCCGGGCATGGCAGCGGGGCCACCGCCGAGGTCCAGCGCGGACATCACACCGATCAGCGGCTTGCGCGCGGCGCTGACTTCCGCGATCCGGCGGGAGATCTCATACTCGAGCATGGTCTCGTCATTGGGATCGAGGAAGGGGATGGTGCTGGTCCGGTCGAGGCACGAGATGGCGAGGCCGAAATACAGGTTCTCCTGATTGATGGACTGGCCGCTGATGCCGTCGAGGTTGGCGGCGTCTTCGGCGTCGGTGTCGGGCTCAGGATCGAGGTTTTCGATCTGCAGCTTGCCGTCGGACAGGCTCTCGTATTCCGCGAGCAGGTCATCGACCCGGCGCATGTGGAGCTTCATCTCCTCGGGGAGGTAGTTCGTGCTACGGGTGGCGTAGTAGCGAACGACGACGGGTGCGGCGAGCTCGTCGAGGATGCTCTTGGTTCCGTCGGAGAGCGAGTGGATCTTGTCCTCGGTCAGGTCGAGCGTCTTGTGGCCGATGCCGAGTTTGGCAACCAGCACGTTGCCCGAGATGACGATGATAAGCAGGGCGGCGATCGCGAGGATCGCGCGGCCCACGGGGTGGATGGATTTTCCTTCCTGGCTCATGATGTTGTAGGTGGAGTTTGGGTTGGAAATGCGGGGTCAGGCACGCTTGGCGGACAGAATGGCGCTGGTGCCGAGGAGTGAGGCGACGATGAATGAGATGAACCACACGAAGTCCTGCAGGCGGAATGAGCCGCGGGCGAGTGACAGGTAGTGGTCCCACACGCCGAGTGCGGTGATGGCGTCCTTGATGCCTCCGGGCAAGGTTTTCGAATACTGGCGGACGAAGGGCTCGAAGCTGGCGAAGACCAGGCCGATGCAGATCGCCGAGGCAACGATCAGGCAGACGACCTGATCGCGTGTGAAGGCGGACACGAGCAGCGTGATGGCAAGAAAGGTGCAGGCCAGCAGGTAGGTGCCGATGTAGCCGGAGATGATGGCGAGGTTGTCGGGTTCGCCGAGCCAGTTCACCGTGATCCAGATGGGGAAGGTGAGGAGGATGGCGATGAGCCAGACGGTGGCGGCAGCCTTGAATTTCCCCTGGATCACGGACCACAGGGAGATGGGGTAGGTGCCGATCAGCTCGATGGTGCCGCTGCGGAGTTCCTCCGACCAGAGGCGCATGCCGACGGCGGGCACGAGCACCATCAGCACGAACGGCTGATAGAGGAAGAAGGAGTAGGTCAGCGAGGCATCGCCGGTCTCGATGAAGTTCCCGAGGGTGAAGGTGAATACCATCGAGAGCAGCAGGTAGATGACAATGATGGCGTAGGCGATGGGCTGGCTGAAGAAGCTCGAAAGCTCGCGTTTGAAGATGGTCCAGACGTCTTTCATGGTGGTTTCCGTGAAGTGGGTTGGTTCGGTGGGAATGGATCAGGCAGCGTCCTCGCTGGTTGCCGATGAGGCGGTGTCCAGGGTGGTGACCTGACGGAAGAGGTCGGTCAGTGAGCCGGTGCCGGATTTCGCGATCAATTCGGCCGGGGTGCCGTCGACGACGATCTTGCCGCGGTCGACGATGACGGCGCGGGTGCAGGCGGCTTCGACTTCCTCGAGGATGTGGGTGGAGAAGAGGATGGCCTTGTCCTCGCCGAGGCGGCGGATGAGTTGGCGGACCTCGTGCTTCTGGTTCGGGTCGAGGCCGTCGGTCGGTTCATCAAGAATGAGCACGTCGGGGTCGTGGAGAAGTGACTGGGCGAGGCAGGTCCGGTGGCGGTAGCCCTTGGAAAGGGTGTCGATGGATTGATTCGCCACGCTCTGCAGGAAGCAGGTCTCGATGGCCTTCTCGACGGAGTCCTTTTTCGCGCTGCCGGAGAGACCGCGGATCTCGGCCCCGAAGTTGAGGAAGCCGATGACGGTCATGTCATTGTAGAGCGGTGCGGATTCCGGAAGGTAGCCGATGTGGCGCTTGGCTCCCATGGGGTCCTGCACGACCGAGACGCCGCAGACGCGGATGCTGCCACTCGTCGGAGGAATGAACCCGGTGACCATGCGCATGGTGGTGGACTTGCCGGCGCCGTTCGGTCCCAGAAATCCGAGCACTTCGCCCTTTTTGACGGAGAAGCTCAGGTCATCGACGGCAGTCTTGCTGCCGAACTTCTTGGTTAGGTTTTCGACTTCAATCATGGTGTGTCGCTGTGGGTTTGCCATCGGCCATAGCGGCACCGTGGCAGGTGCGTGTTTTGAAAAAACTGAAATCGTTTTTTGGCAAGTGAAAATCTAGTGTCTGAACGGGAATGGACCAGAATCATGGCATGAATCTCATTTCACGTGTGTCGCTTCCTCCGCCTTATCGGCCTTCGCCGTGGGCGGAGCTGATGGTGACTGCGGTGAATGCGGGATGTTTGTGGTGGTTCACCTGGATGCAGATGGTGGCTGCCTGGATCTATGGCGTTCCCGGCTTCTCTGGAGGGCGATCCAGCATCATCTCCCTGGTTTTTTACGAGCCTGCAGGTGATTTCCCATGGTCGCTGGCTGGCATCTTCCTCGTTCTCAGTGTGCTCCTGGCCGTATTCTGCCTGATGGCGACCTATCAGATGGTCCGCGGTAAGCCGGGAAGCTCCAGGATGATGGCAGTTGTCGGGTTCTTTGCCGTGATCCTCCTCGGATTTTCATGCTATGTCCAGCAAGGTCAAAAACGGCATGTCGAGGCTCTTGAGTGGTACATTCGAACCGAAGATGAACTCGGGGGCGAATGGTATGGAGGTGAGTGGGATAAAGAGCGTGAATTTCTTCGTGAGGCGATCAAACGGCACCGGCAGGACATGGGAGAAGATTGATGTCGCCGACCGCTCCCTGCTCAATGCCAGCTCGCGATTTCGTCGAGCGGCTTCTTGGTGATCACGGGGACGTGGCAGTCGTCGGCCGGGTAGCCGACGACAAGGAGCAGGAATGGTTTTTCGGACGCGGGCCGGTGGAGGATTTCATTCAGGAACCGCATCGGGCTCGGGGTGTGGGTGAGCGTCGTGAGTCCCGCTTGGTGCAGGGCGGCGATGAGGAAGCCGGTGGCGATGCCGACGGATTCTTTCGGGTAGTAGGTTTTCGTCTCCCGGCCTTCGGCATCGAGCGTCTGGGATTGCTGGAAGATGGCGATCAGGGCGGGGGCGTGTTCGAGGAAGGGCTTGGAGGCATCGGTCCCGAGAGGGGCGAGGGTGTCGAGCCAGTCCTGGGGAGCCCGCCCGCCGTAGAATTCGCGTTCTTCCGCCTCGGCGGCCACGCGGATGGCGCGTTTGGTGTCGGGCCGGGTGATGACAGCGAAGTGCCATGGCTGCAGGTTCGCTCCGTTCGGGGCGCTTCCGGCGGCGAGCAGGCAATCCTCGATGATTCCATCGGGGATCGGGTCCTCCGAGAAGTCGCGGACGCTGCGTCGGCGGCGCAGGTGGGTGGAGAATGTCCGGGCCTGATGCTGCATTTCAGACGGGGTCAGGCGGGTGAAATCGAGGCGGTGGGTGTCGGCCATGGAGCTTTGCGGTTGAGGAGTGGCGGGGCCTTGGTTAGGGAAGCGCGATGAGTGCAGACGAGATCGAGGTGAAACTGGAGTTTGAGACGGCTCCGTTCCTGCATTCGTTGTTCGCGAATGATGCGGAGGAATTGAAGTTTCTGGAAGAACGACTTGAGGTTCGGACGGTGACGCGGGACGGCTGGCTGCTGGTGGTGGGGCCGGAGGCTGGAGTGCGGGCGGCCGAGCGGGTTTTCGCGGATCTGGAGCAAGCGAAGCGCAGCGGGGCGGAGATTTCGTCGCGGGACTTCCGCTTGGCGGTGGAAGTGGGAGCGAAGGGCGGCGAGACGGGGGTCAGCCAGCTGAATGGAGTGCGTTTGCTGGGGCGTCGGGGGCGACGCCCGGTCGTGCCCAAGACGCCGAGGCAGCTCGAGTATTTGCGGACGATCGAAGCGAACGATGTGTGTTTCGGTCTCGGGCCGGCGGGAACGGGCAAGACCTACCTGGCGATGGCGATGGGGCTGACCATGCTCAAGCAGAAGCTCATCCACCGGGTGGTCCTGACCCGTCCGGCGGTGGAGGCGGGCGAGGCGCTCGGCTTTCTGCCCGGGGATATGCGTGAGAAGGTCGCGCCGTACTTGCGGCCTCTTTACGACGCCATCCACGACATGATCGGCATGGAGGAGGGGGAGCGATATCTGGAGGACGGGACGATTGAGATTGCACCGCTGGCATTCATGCGTGGGCGGACGCTGGCTCGCTCTTTCGTGATCCTTGACGAGGCTCAGAATACGACGCGTGAGCAGATGTTCATGGCGCTGACGCGGCTGGGCGAGGACTCGCGGATGGTGGTGACGGGCGATGCTTCGCAGGTCGATCTCAAGCGGGGGATTTCGTCCGGTCTGGCGGAGGCCGAACGCGCCTTGGAAGGGATTGCCGGGATCGGATTCGTGCGATTCCAAGGTGAGGACGTGGTGCGCCATCCCGTGGTGGGACGGATCATCGCGGCCTACGATCGGGCGCGGGGGACTGAGTAGTCCATGTCAGTGTTCGAGAGCCTGAGCCCCCATGATGGCAATGGGGGCTCCGTCGTCCCCCTAGATCCATCGCTGGATGGCTTCGACCGTGTCGTAGGGAGAGGTATTGAACGCAATCTTCGAGTGGGGTGCCTTGAGGTGGATGATGTTGAGGATCTTCTCGAACAATGGCAGAAGGTCCGGGTCGGTTCGCACTCCGGCACCAATCATGACGATCTGCGGTTGGAAGCTCTCGAGGTGCGTTGAGACCTGTTGCCCGGCGGATTCACCGGTGTCGGTCAGACACCATACTCCTTCGAAGCCGGCGGCTTCCAGTTCAGCACGGGCTTGCTCGAAGGCATTATTCAGTTTCTCCGGGCTCAACTCGGGCCATTTGGTGTAGTCGACGCTTGAGGGATGGAGACCAATGAGAAGGACTTTTGGGGCACTCATGGAAGCAGCGTGATCCAGCTGTCAAGCCGACCTCGGTGAGCCGGGTGGCGGGGGTGTCGATGAATTCGACTGACCTTCCGGAAACGAGTGCGTTAGTCTCCGGGCCACATGAGGTTCCCACGATTGAGCATCCCGTTCGTCCTTGTTGGGGTGGTGCTTCCCGCGTTGGCGGAGGAGGGCGGTTGGGACGAGCGGTTGGCTCGGACGCTTTCGGGGCGTCTGGCTGAGGCCGAGGCTGAGCTCGGCAGGGTCGAGGAAGAACTGCCGGGCCTGCCCGGCCTGCCGGCGGATGACCAGGGTGGAACCGGCGGGTTTGCCAGCCTCCATCCCCAAGCGGTGCCGAAGAAGGCCGGGGACCATGCGGTGTCACTGGTTTTCGAAAAGGAAGCGCGGGTCGGGATGGTCGCGCTGGTGCCGGCGAGGCGGTATGAAGTGGATGGATTGGACCCGCAGTTCGGCATGCCTGATGCGTTCAAGCTCGAGTTGCTTGATGAGAAGGGTGCGGTGGTGAAGGTGGTCGCCAACGAGCATGGCTTGTGGTCGGACCCGGTCAGGGCGGGACATCCTTTCGTCTATGAGTTGGCGGAGCCGGTGGTGGCTTGGGGCATGAGGATCGTGGCGGGCCGGCTCGCTTTGGATTCGGATGTTTCCGACAGCTACGTCCATGCCTGGGCCGAAGCGATGGTGTTCGATGGGGAGGAGAATGTGGCGCGGCGCGCGACTGTAAAGGTGGCGGGGAGCATGTCGCCGGCGTCTCCGTGGCACTGGAGGAATGAGTTCCTGCTGGATGGTCAGACGCCGCTGGGGCTGCCGGAAGTGGTGGATGGCGAGCATCGGAACGTGGGCTGGATCTCCAATGGCCGGGCCCGCGCGCTGGACGCGGCCTGGTTGGAGCTCGATCTCGGCGAGTCCCGTGAGTTCGACGGGTTGAAGTTGTTCCCGGCGAAACGTCCGACGGCGGATCTTCCGAGCGGGTTTGGTTTCCCCAAGCAGCTGCGTATTTCGGTGTCTGATCAGCGAGGAGGGCGTGAGGCGACGGGGCGGATCGTGCTCGAATCCGGGAAGCTGGGGAATCCGGGACACAATCCATTCTATCTGCCGCTCGAGCGGACGCGGGGGCGGTTCGTGCGGATCGAGGCGACCGAATTGTGGAAGGAGTTCGAGAGCTACCCGGCGTTCTTTGCGCTGAGCGAGATCCAGGTCCTTGACGGGGCCGGGAACGTCGCGCTCGGGGCGGCGGTCAGGTCACCCGACGGGATGGGCAATGTGGTGGCTCCCGGTTCGCGTTACTGGAGCGCGGTGAGTTTGTGTGACGGCTTCGGACCGGAAGGAAAACTGGTGTCGCGGAGGGAGTGGCTGAAGCTGCTGGACCGGCGGCTGGAGTTGGAAACGAAGCGCCATGAACTCGAGCAGGAAGTGCGGGACATCATCTACGGCTGGCGTCGTATGGGGTTTACCGTAGTTGCCCTGCTCGGGGCGGCGGGTGCTTTCGTCCTGATCGCCCTTCCCTTGAGATACCGGGTGCGTGAGAGGCGCGAGCTCGGCAAGGTGCGCGAGCGCATCGCGGGGGATCTGCACGATGAGGTGGGCAGCAACCTGGGCAGCATTCAGATGTTCGCCGACCTGGCGGAGGGGCGTTCGGGGCCCTCGGAGGAACTGAAGCGGATCCAGCGGATCGCGGCTGAAACGGTCAGTGCGGTGCGCGACATCGTGTGGTTGCTGCGCCCCGGGGGAGATCACCGGATCGGGACGGTGGAGCACCTTCGGGAGACGAGTTCGATCATGCTCGAGCCGATGAAGTGGGAGTTCACGGCCAATGAAGAAGCCTGGCAGGGGGAACTCTCGGATGAACAGAACCGCCATCTCTTCCTGTTTTTCCGGGAAGCGCTGCACAACATCCTGCGGCATGCGTCGGCCACCGAGGTGACGGTGCGGGTCGATCAGGACGAGGAGAGTTTTCACCTCGTCATCGCGGACAACGGCTGTGGCATCGACGAGAAGCGGATGGCGCGCAAGTCGACGCTGCGGGCGCTGCGCCAACGGGTCGCGGCGCTGGAGGCGACGATGGATGTGGAGACGGCGAGTGGCGAGGGAACCGTGCTCGACCTGAGGATTCCGCTCGCGGTGAAGAAGAAGCGCCGCAGGAAGTCGTGAGTGGCTTCCGGGTCGCGACCCTGACCTTGGGGGTTGCTGACTGAAGGGGATCGGCTAGTCTTTTCGGCAGTGTCAGAGGAAACGACAGAGGACGTGGGTGGCGAAGCGAAGTTGGTGCGGATTGTTCTCATCGAGGACCACGCGGATTTCCGCGAATCGGTATCGATGGTGCTGGAGCAGCGCGGAAACTACGAGTGTGTGGGCGAGTTCTCCAACATGGAGGATGCGCTGGAGGAATTTCGTGGAGGCTTGGAGACCGACCTTGTCCTGTCCGACCTCGGACTGCCCGGCATGAGTGGCATTGATGGCATCCGCCAGATCCGCGAGATCCTTCCGCTGGTGCAGGTGCTGGTGCTGACGGCCTTCACGGACAAGGCGAAGGTTTTTGCCGCGCTCGAAGCGGGGGCCCACGGGTATCTCGTGAAGGCGGGGAGCGCGACGCGTCTGATCTCGACCCTTGAGGAAGTGCTTGCGGGAGGAACGCCGCTGGATCCGAAGATCGCGGGAATGATCCTGCAGACCTTCCGGCAAATCAGCCCGGTGACCGAGGGCGAGGCGCTTTCCGAGAGGGAGCGCGAAGTGTTGCAGTTGTCCGCGAAAGGACTGACCCGCCAGGAGATCGCCGACGCCCTTGGCATCAGCCAGTATACGGTGACGGACTACATCAAGCGGAGCTTCGACAAATTGCATGTCCGCAACCTCCCAGCTGCCGTTAGTGAGGCGATCCGCCGTGGGTTTCTCGACCTGTCCTGAACTTTTTTCCGGTCATTTTCCGAGGTTTTCATCTGATGATCAGTGAGTTACGGGTATGCCCCAAATTATGGGGGCATGACGAATCACGCCAATTTGTGCATGTTTCATCCAGCTGCGAGGGAGACCCCAGCAAAACTTTAATTTCATGACAATTCGGGGGCCGCGTGAGTGCGCGGCCCCCACTTTTTTGCCCACGTGCTGGATTCGTCTTGGAAAGGGTTGTTTCGATGAGGGAGGACCGCATCATGGTGGCCCATGAAGGGGTTGATCGTGCTATGGAATCTGGTGGTAGTCGCGGTGGTGGCTGCCGATGATTTCAAGCACCTCTCTGGAGCCGGGGCGGATGCGGCCTGCGATGGAGTCGGGTTTCGCAACACGTCGGCCTGGGGGCGGGAGTTCAGTGAGTGGGCCAGGGGGCGGACGAAGTTCCTGCCTGCGGATTGGAAGCAGCGATTCCAACTGGTCGAGCCACCGGCGAATTCATCGGCACGCACGCGGGCTGAATTGGAGTTCCTGGTGGAGCAGATGGAGAAGCGTGAACAGCATCAGGAGGCAATCAATCGCGAGATCCTCGTGGAGAATTTCCGCTTTGGTGATCATCGCTATGAGGACCTGATCACGCGGAAGGAATTCTCGAAGACGGGTGAATTACTAAAGCTGGCGTATCTGGATCTGACGGTGGTGACCTTCGTCTTCAAGCAGCGTTTTGACCGGGTCCGACCTTCGGTGTTGGCTGGCAGGCTGGAGATCCCGCTTTCATCCTCGATCGAGATTCCCGGGCATCCGGCGTATCCAAGCGGGCATGCCACGGGGGCGTATGGGCTGGCGTATTTACTGCAGGAATTGAACCCCGATCAGGCGGGCCGCTATTTGGAGGATGCGCGCCGGATTGGAGAGAACCGGGAGGTGGCAGGGGTGCATTTCCCGAGCGATACCGAGGCGGGACGGTTGCTGGCGAGGCAGATCGTCGATGGGCTTCTGTCGAATTCGTCCTTCGTCCGTCTGCTCGAGGAGGCGCGATCGGAGTGGAAATAGGCGGTTTTTCCAGCGTATCGCGCTCGACCTCTTGTGAATCCCGGGTCTAGGGTGCCGCCGTCGACCATGAGCACGCCCCATAAACCGATCCTGAAACGCTATCAAACGGAGTCCGAACGTCCTGGATACGTGGAAGACCTGTTTGACCGGGGAGCTCCCTATTACGATGTCATCGGCAAAATCGGCTTCTTGGGAAGCGGCCATGCCTACCGCAAGCGGGCGCTCCAGCTGGCAGGCTTGAAACCCGGGATGAGGTTGATTGATGTCGCCTGCGGTACGGGTGCCGTGACGCGCCCCGGGGTTGAGATCGTCGGTGATGAAGGCTCGGTGGTCGCGGTGGATCCCAGCTCGGGCATGATGGCGGAAGCGAAGAAGACCATCGATGCCGATTTCCGTCGGGGACGCGCTGAGGAGCTCCCGGTGGAGGACAATGAGTTTGATTTCCTCTCGATGGGTTACGCCCTGCGCCACGTTTCGGATCTGGTGCTGGCCTTCAAGGAATACCTGCGTGTGCTGAAGCCCGGAGGGAAGGCCCTGATTCTCGAAATCTCCCGCCCGAAGACCAAGGTCGGCATGGCACTCGCGAAGCTGTATTTCCGCGACATCATCCCGGCCATGTCGAAGGTGGTGACGGGGAGTGAGGATGCGGAGGAAATGTTCGCCTACTACTGGGAGACCATCGAGGCCTGCGTGCCGCCGGAGGACATCCTTGCGGCGCTCAAGGAGGCGGGATTCAAGAACGTGGAACGGCGCCCGATCATGAGCATTTTCAGCGAATATCACGCTGAGAAGCCCTGAAGGAAGGTTTTTTCCAGGTGATTTCGGATGTAAGTCGCTCAAGGTAGGCGTCTTGTGGCTACGCCCCTATTTATGGGGGCATGACACGAAGCGTCATTTCGTGCATGTTTCACCCAGCTGCGAGGGAGACCCCAGCGAAACTTTAATTTCATGACAATTCGGGGGCTGCGTGAGTGCGCAGCCCCCACTTTTTTGTCCGGAAGGCAGGGATTTGTTGGCGGAGGTCGCCGAGAAGGCATTCAGGGCTTCGGGGGCAGTGCGGGAACCGTGTGGTCGAGGTAGGTCGGGCAGTGCCCGCCCGAAGTCGCTTGTTGGATCACGATCCGGCGATATCCCCGCTTGATGAAGTAACTCCTCAAGCGGTCAACCTCTTCACGGAGTTTCTCATCGGGCCATCTTTGCTTGGCGATGACGACGACAATGAGGGCCTTGTGTTTCTGTTGATCGAAGAACTGGCGAAGCTGTTTCAGGTCGAGGCGTAGGGTGCGCCCGTCCGTGTTCTTGATTCCGAGATCCATTGAGCCGTCTCCGTGATAGTCGACCAAAGTGTCGGCGGAGTCGCGGAGTTCAAAGGGGTCAGGTGATGACGGCGTCCCGAAGCAGGCTGCGAACTGGAGGAGCAGGAGAAGGGGGATTGCTTTCATCACGGAAAAGTGAGGAGGAATCATTCCATGCCCGCCTGTTTCCACTCGGCCCACCCGCCACGGTAGATGGAGGTTGAGTAGCCACGTTCCGCGAAGGCCTTGGCGGTGTTGTGGGCATCGGGGCAGTCCTCGCCATCGCAGTAGAGGACGACGACTTTCCCTTGGGCGATGGCTTCGTCGATCTGATTGCGATGTTTCGTGAAGCTGCTTTCGAAGCTGCTGAGGGGAAGGTTGATGGCGCCGTCGATGTGTCCCAAGGCAAACATGACGGAACGCCGAACATCCACGACGAGGGTCTTGCCCTCGCTGCGCATGACGAAGAACTGATCCAGCGGCATCTGGGTGATGGTGCCGCGTTTGACGGTGGGAGTCGGGGCGGGGTCTACCGCAGGTTCCGGGGTGGTCTTTGCAGCAGGCTTCGGTCGCACTGGGGGAGGAACCGGGGCGACTTCTTCGACCGATTGACACGACGCCAGCACCAGCGATGCCAGGGTGCTGCGGAGGAGTGGTCGTTTCACCCCGGGAGTGTGGGCCTCGCCAAGCTCCACCTCAAGTCTGCATGATGTCCCTTGCATGCCGAGAGGATGAGGGGAAGAGTCATGGCGCCATGGGACAGGGAAGTCGTCTGGCAATTTCCGAAGTTATGAAATTGATCCAACAAGTCGGGCTGGCGCTGGGGCTGGGATTCGTCGCCTCAGCAGGAGAATGGCGCGAGTTTCATGGGCCGCTTGGCAATGGGGTGGCTGAGAGCGACGGGCCTTCGTCGTGGACTGCGAAAGAGGGCGTGGCTTGGAAAGTGGCGGTGCCCGGTTCGGGGTGGTCGACACCCGTCTTCGCCGATGGGCAACTGGTCCTGACATCCGCCACGAAGGAGGGATCGAACACTCATCTTGAGGTCATGGCGTTTCGTCCCGAGGACGGCAAGCTGCTGTGGCGAACGGTGGCTCTGAAGCCCACGGAAGCCGAGGTGGCGGCCATTCACCCGAAGAACAGCCTGGCGTCTCCCACTGCTCTCCTGGCCGACGGTCGGGTGTATGCGCACTTCGGGCATATGGGCACCGCCGCGCTGGATGCGAAGACCGGCAAGGTGCTGTGGACTCGCAAGATTTCTTACAAGCCGAAACACGGCGGAGCATGCACCCCGATCCGGGTGAATGACCTGCTGGTCTTCAGTGCGGATGGGGAGGAGAAACCGACGCTTGTCGCCCTCAAGGCGGATTCCGGTGAAATCGCCTGGCGGGTGGAGCGGAATGTGGAGGTGACGAACAAGTTCTCCTTTGCTACGCCGGTTGCCGCCGAGGTGGATGGGTCGATGCAGATCATCAGCAGCGCGAGCAACATGGTCGGCGGCTACGATCCGGCGGACGGGCGATTGATCTGGAGGGTGGATTTCAATGGCTTTTCGGTCACGCCAAAGCCCGTCGTCTCGAAAGGGCGTGTTTTCGTCAGCACCGGGTTCATGACTCCCAATCTGTTGAAGATTCGCCTCGAGGGGGCGAAGGGCGATGTCACGCAAACGCATGTGGAGTGGGAAGTGGAGAAACAGATCCCGAAGATTCCATCGTTGGTGGTCGATGAGGGAGCGATCTACTCGGTCGATGATACGGGCCGGGTGATCTGCCTCGACGAGGGAACGGGAGAGTTGAAGTGGCGCTCGAAATTGCCAGGCAACTTCTCGGCCTCTCCGGTTCTCACGAAATCGGGGCTTCTTTATGCTCCATCCGAGGATGGTGTGTTTTTCGTAATGAAAGTCTCTCCAGAGGGAGGAGAGTTGGTTGAGCAAATCGAGATGGGCGACCGTCTGTTCGCATCACCCGTGGTGATTGACGGAGCGATTTACCAGCGCTCCGAAGGTTTCCTGTGGAAGATCACCGGAAAGTAGGATCAGACGGCGGCGGTGGACTGGATGAGTTGATAGCCGACGGCCATCAGCATCACGTCGACGCAGAGGTGGCTGATCCAACAACCGAGCAAGCCACCATGTTTCTCGTACATCCATGACCAGACCAGCCCTCCGATGGCGACGCAGCCGGCGAGGAAGTACGCGAGTGGAGCCGGGAAGAACTGCAGGGTGACGACCAGATGGTGGGCGGCGAATGAGAGGGCGGCGAGCACGTGGGCCCATCGTCCAGCGAGGCGCTCCCGGAGCTGCCCATAGACGAACCAACGCCAGTAGAACTCCTCAAGTCCTGAGTGGATGAGGGAAATGAAAACAGCGAAGAGCAGGTAGTGGTCATCAAAGCCGAGACCATCCGCGCGGTCTGCAATGGCCGCCGCGGAGTCCCGGATCATGGATCCGATGGGGCTGAGCATGGCCAGCACCCCGACCGCGCAAATGGTGAGTCCACTACCCAGACCCCACAGGATGGAACTTTTCTTCGTTCCTGCGGCGGGCACCAGTCCCTTGGCGCCGATCCAACGCAGGAAGATGAACGGATAGACCAGCGTGAAGACCTTGGTCAGTGTGTAGGCGGCCTGCCCGACGGCACCTTCCGCAAACCACACGAAGTAAACAAGCGAGCCGAGGAGGGGGACGACCATCGCCGGGATGATGACCGACCAGGGAAGTGCGTGGGATTTCACGAAAGGATCTGTAGCGGATCGCCTTTGATCCGTGGAATCGAAAGGCGATTTCCAAACATCGACGCTGTCGATGCCTGGTTCATCGGGTCATCGTGTTGTGGAAGAGCAGCACCTTCCACTTGCCGTTCTCGCGGGAGAACACACGGGTGAACCGGAATGTTGATGCAGGCACGGGTTTTCCAGCGCGAACGGCCCTCGCGTCGATGAGTCCCGTTGCAATCGCGACATCTCCCTTGATGTGCCATTGGAGTTCAGGCGTGGTGTAGGTCTCGAAGACGAGGGTGCCATCTTCGATGTCCTTGAGGAACTGGTCCTTGCCCATGGTCGAGCCGAAGACATTGTTGTGGACGTGGGCATCCGAGAGCATTTCGCGGAGGACGGGCAGGTTTTCCTCCTGATAGGCCTGGGTCAGCTTTGAATTCAGTTCGGTGAGTTCCTTGGCTGGTCCGCTGTCCTTCTGCCAGGCCGCGGGTTTGGCTTCGTCGGCGGATGCGGTGATTGAAGTGAAAAGGGCGATGAGAAGTCGGATCGTCATTCCGCAGTGTTAGCGTGAGCGCCACGGCTTCACAAGCAGCAGGAGGACCGGGTGAGCCCGATCCCCGGGATTTTTGGTTGCGCGACTTCATCTCGTGACCTGGGTTAATTCCGTGATGCAGAGATTCCCATTGACCGTCATGACCGTGCTCCTCGCCGCAATCTCGGTGGCTTGGAGTGCCTCCGAGTTGCCCCCGTTCGAGGCGCTTGACAAGGATCGCGATGGGCGCCTCTCGAAGCTCGAACTGCCGGTCGAACTGCAGGGATTCTTTGACAAGGTCGATCGCGATGGCGATGGCTTCGTATCGCGCCTCGAAGACCGAGGCGTGCGTGCCTTCCTGAGGAAGCAGGCCGACGCCCCGCCTCTGGCGGGAGTGGAGGTCGTGAAGAATGTCGACTACGTGGGTGATGGCAACACGCGTCAGATGTTGGACATTTACCGGCCGAAAGTCCGTGGAGATGCGCCCTTGCCGGTGGTGTGCTGGATTCACGGTGGCGGCTGGCGACAAGGGAGCAAGGACAGGGCTCGTCGGCTCGAGGAATTGGTGGCGACGGGCAATTACGCGGGAGTCTCGATTGGCTACCGTCTGACCCAAGAGGCGACCTGGCCGGCTCAGATCCACGACTGCAAGGCGGCGATCCGCTGGTTGAAGGCAAATGCCGAAGAGTATGGCCTTGATGCAAGCAGGGTGGCGGTGTGGGGCGCTTCGGCAGGAGGGCACCTCGTCGCGATGCTCGGTGTGAGTCAAGAGGATCCCAAACTGGAGGGGAAGCTGGGTGAGCATCTGGATGAATCATCCAGTGTGCGCTGTGTGGTCAACTTCTTCGGTCCATCCGAGTTGCTCGTGATGGATGAACAGGGAAGCGTGATGAACCACTCAGGTCCGAATTCTCCGGAGAGTCTGTTGGTGGGTGGACCGATCGCCCAATTTCCCGAGGTGGCCAAGGAGGCATCGCCCATTCACCATGTGGATGGGAAAGCCGCCCCGATGTTGCTGGTCCATGGAACCAGCGACAAGTTGGTGCCATACGGGCAGTCACTCAAGTTGTCGAAAGCCCTGCAGTCTGCGGATGTGGAAGCTCCATTGATCACGATCAAGGGGGGTGGACATGGGAATGGATTCGGTCGCTCGGTGGACCGGGTGGTGGCGCAATACCTTGGTCAGCAACTGCTTGGTGAAGCGGGTCGGGTGGGCTCGCAGGAATTCCGAACCGGCGAGTGATTCGAGTCATGAGGACCGACGGAGCAATCAGGGCGCTCTGAGTTAGTCGAATTCATGGGATAGTTCGCGGAGTCGCGTGGCATGGCGGGGCAATTGCTCTTCGTGTGTCGGCCAAAGTCGTGTCGCAAAGGGCATGTACAGATCATGAACAAGACCGATGAGGCCTTCTAACAGAATTCTATTCCAAATCACTCGCATATGAACATGAAGAACCATCCAAGAGTCAACTCGAGCCATCGAAGTGGATTCACCCTGATCGAACTCATGATTGTTGTCGCGATCATGGCCGTCCTGGGAGCACTGGCATTCGGTGTCGCCTCCAGGGTGAAGACCAAGGCGAAACTTTCGACCAGTGTGCAGAGGGTCCGTGATCTGGGTCCCATGCTCATGGCATACTCGCAGGATAATCAAGGGCGCCTTCCTGTATGGCGGGATGGCGAGGTCTACTGGTGGCAGGAACTCGTCGATACCGAGGAGTATGACCCTGCGGATTTCTTCAAGAGCCCGGGGCACCGCGAGTTCGATCCCGACCGGGTCGAGGCAACGATTTCCTACGGCTGGAATGTTCGCGTCCTTGGACGTGGAACGAGTGACGATGATGGGGATACTGCGACTCCGAAGAGAATGGTCAATTTCCGTCGTCCAGCTTCAACCCTCGTGCTCGCCGACGGTGCGAGGAAGGATGGTTACGGGATGATCGAGCCCGGTGGTCCGTTGCCGGATCCGGAGCGCTATGGTGGCGAAGTTGCGGGCTTGATGCTTGATGGCTCGGCCCGGGTGTTTGATGCAGTCGATGACTTCAAGGTCGACTCCGAGGTCTTTCAGCAGCCCCTGTAGTTGAGTGTTTTGCGCATGGCTGTGGTCCGGTTTCGCTTCCTCACCGTGGGGGGAGCTTGCCGGACCACGTTGTGTCAGGGGGCATCCGGCGCTGTTGCAAGACTGAGTTCCTGACAAGGCTCAGGAGCGGGATGCCGGGCGTCGACGGCGGCGTCGACGGTTCCCTGTGCCACTCGCGGTCTTCTTCTTCGCGGGTTGGGTGGGGCGGCGGTTCTGGTAGTCCGCGGCGAGATCGGGTGCGTGCCATTCGTGGTCGGTATCGACCGGGATGCTCTGCTTGATCTGCTTCTCAACAGCGCGGAGTTCCTTCATTTCATCTTCCGTGCAGTAGGTGACGGCATGGCCGGTTTCGCCAGCCCGACCAGTCCGTCCGATCCGGTGGACATAGGCTTCCGGTTCCTTTGGCAGGTCGAAGTTGATGACGAGCGTGACGGCTTTGACGTCGACTCCGCGCGCGGCCACATCGGTGGCGACGAGGACGGGAAGTTTACCGCTGCGGAACCGGTCAAGGGTCTTGTCCCGCTGGGGTTGCGATCGGTTTCCGTGAATGGCCTCGGAAGTGATGCCGTTCTTGTTCAGAAGGCGTGAGAGTTTGTCACAACCGTACTTGGTCCGGCCGAACACGATCGTGAGCTCACCCTTGGGCTGGGACTTCAAGGTGTCCACAAGCATGAGTCGCTTGTGATCGCGTTTCACGAAGCGGACCGTCTGCTCGACCTTCTCGGCCGTGGTGGTTTCCGGGGCAATCGTGACGGTTTCAGGATCACGCAGGATGTTATGCGCCAGTTCGACGATGGATGGAGCCAGCGTGGCGGAAAAGAAGAGTGACTGACGCTTGCTGGGAAGCATCGAGACGATCCGGTTCACATCCTTCAGGAAGCCCATGTCGAGCATGCGGTCGACCTCGTCGAGGACGAAGAACTCGACGGCTGACAGATCGACATAGCCCTGCTCGATGAGGTCGAGCAGGCGACCGGGGCAGGCGACGAGGACATCGGTTCCCTTGCGCATCGACTGGACCTGAGGTCGTTGTCCGACTCCTCCGAAGACGAGGGCGTGCCGGGTATCGAGGTGGGTCCCGTAAGCTTCGAGGCTCTTGCCGACCTGGGTTGCCAACTCACGGGTTGGGGTGAGGACGAGCACGCGTGCTTGTTTCGGTCTCCGCTTTCCGGGGCGGGTGTGCAGGGCGTGCAGGATCGGGAGGGAGAAGGCTGCCGTCTTGCCGGTGCCGGTCTGGGCGCATCCGAGGAGATCACGACCCTCAAGAAGGAAGGGGATCGATTGGGCCTGGATGGGCGATGGGATTTCGTAGTTCCGCTCGCTCAGAGCGCGTTGAATCGGGGCGGCGAGCGGGATATCCGCGAAGGTCTTGGGTGTCATGATGTGGTGTGGCAGGACCATCGGTTGAGGTCCTGCGGCGTTGACGATGATGTGCTTGGTTTGGTCAGACCGGGTTGAATCACTCATCGAAAGGAGATCGACACCGGCTTGCGGCACGTCGAATCGCCCGCCTGCACCCACATTCAAGGGAGCGGCGGAGGGATAGTCGGACTTCGGGGAATAGCAAGGATTAACTTGATTGGAGGAGTCATGAAAGCAGCGAGGCGTCCCGGATGCTCCCTCGGGTGATGGTCTTGTTAGAGAGCAGGATCGTACTAGCCGATCCATGGGGATTCACGACAGCTCTTTGCTCTGAAGGTTCAGGGGATGAGGGTCGCTCGAAGTCGCAAGTATCGCTGCGGCCCGTCACGAGGAACCGAGAAGCCCGACGCGGTTTGACTGACATCTTCCGTGTCCCAGGAAAGCAGGTCGGTGGAGGTTTCTCCTGTGACAAGCACATCACCAGGTAGATCCAAGGCGGGAAGATCAAGGCTTAGGGTGCTCGCTGTGAGTTGGTGGGTGACGATGGGTGAGCTTGCCGCAATCAGAGGGTCGGTATTGAAAGCATATTCGAAGAGGTTGCTCCAGCGATCGCCGTCGTCGTCTGCTTCCGGAGAAGGATTCAGCCCGGCAAACGAATTCGCCCATGTGGCAAAGGTGACCTGAGGTTCCTGGATCACGAGGCTGATCTCGGAGGATGTTGATGGTGTGAATCCGGGTTGGTCGTTCGGAATGAAGATCACGAGGTCCTCGACGCCTTCGGTTTCCGCATCGGAGATGGCGGAGAGGTCGAAGCTGATGCTGGTCGAACCACTTGGCAAAACGAGGTCGAGATCCTCTGCGAGGTCGTCGCTGTCCGCGGTACCGGATGTCATCAGGGTGAGCTGCAGGTCGCGAGCCAAAGGCAGCGGGGTGCTGATGGTTCCGGATATGGTCGATGATGGATTCCCTTCTTCGAGGGAGTTGCCATTGGCTGTGATCGAGAGGGAAGGGCGGAAGGGAAGGCAGCTGGAGGTTCCGGTGATGAGCTCGACGTCATCCAGATACCAGCCGATGTCATCGAAACTGGAGTCGGAAGCGCTGATCCAGCGAAACCGGATGCTTTGTCCCTGCCATTCTGGGGGGAGGTCCATGGACACGGTCAGGTAGCCTCCGGAGTCCCCGCTCCATGCCTCACGGGATGCAATGGGGGACTGATAGCTTCCGCTGATAATGTCGTTGTAGCCACCGCTGGTGCTCACTCCTGTCGCCAGCTGAAGGTCGAACCACGGTCCCCCGTCGAGAGAAGCTTCAAGCACACCGCCATCATAGCCTGACTCAAGATCATAACTGTGCCGGAAGGTGAGGGAACTTCCGGTTCCTAGCAGAGATGCGGGCGAGGTGAGGATGGCTTCTCCCACGCTGGTGGCGGAGTCTCCGAATGCGGACCTCGGTCCGCTGTTTGGATTGGCGGTCGTGATGTTCCAGTTCTGTGATGCACCGGTGGTGGTGCCGACCCAGCCATCGGGGAGAACGGGAAATTCGTCGAAGTTCTCGCTCAGGGCGGCGGCGGGTCCGGCATCGCCGAGTGTGACCTCGATCGTGGCGCTGGATTGGTAGCCATTGGCTGCACTGAAATCCACGGTGAGGTCCACGGTGTCGCCGCAGTTGCCGTCGAGGGCAAAAGTGAAGATCCATTGCCCGCTGCCACCCGCATTGAGATCGGTGGCCGGTGTGGTGGTCGTGAATCCAGTGAAGGAGGCTGGTCCACTCAGGGTCGCCTGGAGGTTGCTGGCGTCGATGCCTCCTTGGTTTGTGACATCCAGTGCAAGTTGAATGGTTTCCCCCGGGTCGGGGAATCCATTGGCGGGGACGTTGGATTCATCGATCACGGTCTGCCCGACGATCTTCACCAGTGGTGCGTCGGGAAGGGCTTCGACAAGCAATTCGAGGCGGTAGAGTTGGGCGGCGTTGGCGTTGTCTCCGTTCACCCGGATGAAGTAGCTGCCGCCGTCCGGTAGATCGAATGCGGTGATTTCTTCGCCGGCCCCGGAAGGAGCGGCATCCGAGGACGCAAGCACCGTGGTGCCGTCCGCGGCCAGAAGCTCCAGCGTCAGGTTCTGGCGGTTGGTGGGATCGAATGGGGTTCCAGCAGTGCAACTCCCGTCATTGTTCTGGGCGCCTTCAAGGTAAGTGGTTCCGAAGCTCACGGGATCCGATGGAATCACACGGATCGTCACTTCGCGGTTCGGTGCGGTGGTGATGCGGAAGTAGTCGACGTCGCTGTTGTCATCGATGCTCAACCATTGCCACGCCGATGTCGTTTCTTCGGTAAATTGCAGCACCTCGGAGAGCGATGGGGCATCGTTGTTGGTCCGCGTATCACCGACTTCGAATACGTCACCGTATTGACGCTGTAGCGAATAGGTGTCGTCAAACTGCAGCCCCCTGAAGTTGGTAGCTGCGAATGGCTCCATCAACTTGGTGGTATTGATCGGGCAGACATGGTCGAGTCCGAGGGCATGCCCCAATTCATGGGTGAGGACGTTGACGAAGCGGATCGAGTTGTTGGTAGTGTTGTTGAAGAAGGAATCCGCGGAATCAAATACGATATCGCCGTAGTCCGGAGCGTAGGCAAATGCGAGCGTGCCGCTGTTGCCATCCAGGGCTCGTGCCCCGAAACGAATGTCACCGCGCGAGTTGGTGGAACCTGTCCGAAACGTGCTGAAGGCCGAACCGGTATCGAGGGATTGATAGACGAACCGCAGTCCGGTGCGGGCGGAGATATCCGCGAAGGCTTCTTCAAAGAGCGGGAACCATGGTTCGTTCTCGAGGGTGCCACCATTGGTGCCGTAGATCCCGGTAAGCCATGCGATGAGGTCCGAGCCCGCAGTGCCTGAGCTGAGGCCCGGAACATTCGTGCCATCGGGAGCGATACTCCATGTCAGGGTGACGGGTTGGCCTTGGATCTCATTGTTCGTGCCACTGAGGGCGGTGCGGTTCCAATGGCCGCTGCCCAAAAACTGGTTGGCCTGGATGCGCAACTCTCCGGGGGCCATTCCTCCCTCGATCTCGATCCGGCGGAACGTCTGTACGACGGCATCCGGGGTGTCGGGTGCCCAACAGATGTAGCGTCGGAATTCCGGATCGAGGGTGCCGAGTTGTCGTTGGTAGCTGCGAGCCTGCTCCTGGTAGCCTTCCGGCAGGCGTTCGATCATCTCATCGGTGGAAAGCCGAGTGAGCTCCGGCGAGGCAGCACGGTGGAGCGACTGATGCCAGTGGTGTTCCTCGAACAACTGCCGGGCGTCGGCCATTTCGACCCAGGCTTTTCTGTCCGTGCCCTCCGACGGTTCCATGGCGGACGGGCGGATCTCGGGCCTTTCGGGATCCACCATGGCGTAAACTTGTCCGACCGAGCGGGATGGGGGGTGAGAGGTTTCTTCAGCGGCGATCGAGGAAGTTGGATCGGGCTGAGACTGCAAGTAGCCAAAGACGACTGCGCCCAGGAAACCGAGAAGGAGGAGAAGAGATGGGCGCGGAAACATGACTACGAAGATTCAATCGTAAAGCAGTCCAAAGTGTTTTCAAATTCGGATTTCGTGCGCCTTGCCCGTCCTTGCGCCCCGGGCGGTGAACCTCCCACTGGGATGACACGAAAGAAACGTTTCTTCCGGCTATTGATCTTGAGATGTGGGGCTTGGGGATTTTGAATGAAGGCCCAGCCACGGTGATGGGGGTAGCCCTTTGATGTGATGTTGATATTTGTTCCGAAAGAAAGCGTGGAAGGTGAGACCCGGGTGGCTTTGGTGCCCCCGTCGGTGAAAAAATTGATCGGAATGGGTGCGGAATTGGCCGTGGAATCCGGGGCGGGAGAGGCTGCGGGATATCCGGATTCCGACTACTCGGATGCAGGTGCTGAGATTCGTGAGCGTGAGGACGGCCTGAAATCTGCGGATCTGGTGCTGAGGGTGCGGCCGGCGGATCCACGGGAGGTGGCACTGCAGAAGCGGGGTTCGATGGCATCCGGGCTGATGGACCCGTTTGGATCAGAGGATTTGATGAAGGCGCATGCGGATGCCGGGATCAGCGCCTTGTGCAGCGAGTTGATTCCGCGTTCGACGATTGCGCAGAAGATGGACGTGCTGAGCAGTCAGGCGAATCTTGCCGGTTACATGGCGGTGGTGATTGCGACCGAGCGTCTGGATTCCATTCTGCCGATGATGATGACTCCCGCCGGGACCATTTCACCGGCCAAGGTCTTCATCATTGGCGTCGGCGTGGCCGGATTGCAGGCGATTGCGACCGCGCGTCGTTTGGGGGCCAGGGTCGAAGCCTTTGACACCCGCCCGGTGGTCGAGGAGCAGGTGAAGTCGCTGGGTGCCAAGTTCGTCAAGATCGACATCGGTGATACGGGGCAAACCGAGCAGGGCTATGCGAAGGAATTGACGCCCGAGCAGGTGAAGATGCAGCAGGCCGGAATGGCGAAGGTCTGTGCATCCTCCGACATCGTGATCACGACTGCCAAGGTGTTCGGGCGGAAGGCGCCCCGCCTGCTCTCGGCGGAGATGCTCAAGGGGATGCGTCCCGGCAGCATCGTGGTGGATTTGGCTGCCGAAAGTGGAGGCAACGTCGAGGGAACGGTCTGCGATCAGGAGATCGTGACGGATGCCGGGGTCCGGATCATCGGTTGGGGGGCTCTTGAATGCCGGGTTCCGCGCGATGCCAGTCAGATGTATTCCTCCAACATGGTGAACCTGATCGAGCACTTCTGGGACAAGGAATCCTCGTCCCTCCGCCTGAATTTCGATGATGAGATCATCACCGGCTGTCTTCTCACCCACGAGGGCAAGATCGTCCACGAACGGTTCACTTCCTAAATCATCCAAATCATGGACTACGCTCCACTATTGCTTCTGTTGTTCGCCTTCACTTTGGCGGTTTTCCTTGGGTTTGAACTCATCTCGAAGGTTCCATCCCAATTGCACACGCCGCTGATGAGTGGCTCGAATGCGATCTCCGGCATCACCATCGTCGGCGCGCTTCTCGCCTTGTCATCGGGAGGTTCGGCATACGCGCAGTGGATCGGCTTCGCCGCGGTGGTCTTTGCTACGATCAATGTGGTAGGTGGCTACCTCGTTACCGATCGAATGCTCGCCATGTTCAAGAAGAAGGGTGATTCGAAGGGAGGGACGGACGCATGAGTGCCCTGATCAACCTGATCTACATTGCCGCCTCGATCCTGTTCATTTTCGGGATCAAGATGCTTGGGTCCGCGGAGACCGCGCGGAAGGGGAACCAGCTTTCCTCGGTGGGCATGCTCCTCGCGGTGATTGCCACGCTTCTCTACGGCGGGCTGTCATGGTGGATGGTGGTGGCCGGGGTGGTGGTTGGCGGAGCGATCGGAGCGATCGCGGCCAGTCGTGTGCAGATGACCGGCATGCCCGAGCTGGTGGCGCTATTCAATGGCTTTGGCGGAATCGCCAGCTTGTTGGTAGGAGGTGCCGAGTTCGCCAAGGTCCAGGACCTGAAGATCACGGGCTACCTCGATGCCCTGGAGGCGCAAAGCGGGGTCGCGGTTCCAGCCTGGTTCGTGCTTGTCGCCATCGGACTGGCGGTACTGATCGGTGGTATCACCTTCACGGGCAGCCTGATCGCGTATGGCAAGCTCTCTGGGAAACTAGATGGCAAGCCGACGGTCTTCCCCGGGCAGCGGTTTGTGAATCTTGCGGTGCTGGGCGTGGCGGTCGCAGCGATGGCCCTCATCGTGTCCAATGCGGACGGAAGCACGGCATTGATCGCCGGGGTCTCGCTTGTGGTGCTTGCAATGCTCGTCGGTGTGATGATGACCATCCCGATCGGCGGGGGTGACATGCCGGTGGTCATTTCGCTGCTGAATTCCTTTTCCGGTGTCGCCGCGGCCATGGCGGGTTTCATCATCGCCAACAATGTGCTTGTGGTGGCTGGCTGTCTGGTCGGCGCAAGCGGCATGATCCTCACGGTGATCATGTGCAAGGCGATGAACCGGACGCTGGGCAATGTGCTTTTCGGTGGATTTGGAGCCGCTTCGCAGTCGGGCGGTGAGGTCGAGGGCGAGATGAAGGCGGCTTCCATCGAAGATGCGTTCTACGTTCTTGAGGCGGCCCAAAGCGTGGTGATCATCCCGGGCTATGGGATGGCAGTGGCGCAGGCTCAACACGCGGTGAAGGAACTTGCGGAGATTCTCGAGGAGAACGGGGCGGAAGTCCGCTTCGCGATTCACCCCGTCGCCGGACGGATGCCGGGGCACATGAACGTTCTGCTTGCGGAGGCGGATGTGCCTTACGAGCAACTTCAGGAAATGGATCAGGTGAACCCGATCATGCCGACCGTTGATGTGGCGATCGTGATCGGGGCGAACGACGTGGTGAATCCTGCGGCGCTGGAAGATGAAGGTTGCCCGATTTATGGCATGCCCATCATTCTGGCCCACGAGGCGCGCACGGTTTACTGCCTCAAGCGCGGTCAGGGAGCCGGCTTCTCAGGTCTCCAGAACAGCCTCTTCTTCCGGGAGAATACACGCATGCTTTACGGGGACGCGAAAGCGACGGTGGCCGGGCTCGTCAGCGAGTTCTCGAACTGAGTTTTCTCAATCCGGGTTGACCGGCTAGTTGAGGTGCGATGAGTCCTCAAGGCCGGAACCACCCGCTACCGAACTGGACGTAAATTGCCGGGCCGTCTTCGCCGACTGCGAGATCGATGCCGGTATGCAGTCTGTGGCGGCGTGCGATGAGATAGCGGAAACCCACGCCGCCCGAGGCGGTGGCACGCACCATGTCGAAAGGTCGGTCTTTTGACCAAGTGGCGCCGACTCCGGCGAAGCCCAGCACGCTCCAGCGTGGGTGGAATTGCCAGCGGAGCTCTGCCTCGGTGGACGCTATGCCGGCGCCCTGGAAGCGCTGGGCGGGGACGCCCCGCATGCTTATGGCAGGCCGGCGGTAGAAGGGGACGTCGCCGAAGCTCTGAACGAAGTCACCACGCCAACCGAGAAACAAGCGCTCATCGTGAAGCGGGCGGTAACGAATACCGGTCCAAGCGAGCAGGTAATACTCATGCGACGCTCCGATGGCGGGGAGGTTGGCGGTCAGGTCGATCTCCATGTAGGAACCGCGGGTGGGGGTGAAGATGTTGTCGCGGGTGTCACGGATGACGGCGAGCTGCAGACTGCTGACCGTGCTGGAAAAGTCGAAGGGACCGAAGCGTGAAATGAAATCCGGGGCTGAGAGACGGCCGGCATCTCCAGAGAGAACCAGCGAGGGGTCGATTTCCCCGTAGAGGTAGCGGAGCCCGACGCGCCATGCGGAGTCTCCGATACGGCGGTCCGCTCCGATGAGCCCTCCGACGGTATCGAGGTTGTAGCGGAGCGGGGTGCCGGTGCTCACATTCCCTAGACCATGGAAGTCGAGATTGATGGAGAAGTTTCCTCCTCCGCCGAAGATGTGCCAGCGGTCGTCGTCGAGGTAGCCGGAGTATCCACCGAAATATCCACGTGATCCGTTTGCCGTTGCAAGGGCTCCGGTCGCCCAGATGTCCGGGCGTCGGCCTTTCTCCTCGGGTAGGTCGATGAAGATGGGGACGACGGCGGCTCCATACCCGACGGCGGGTTCCGTGATGGGTGTGACGAGGGGAAAGAAGCCCTGCGGTTCGTCAAGGATCTGGCTCAGGTCCAGGTTGCCGTCCTCTGGGTCGAAGAGTTGAGGGAAGTGTCGTGGCAGGAAGCCCTCGTCGGGATCGGCCTGGAGGGGATGAAGGAGGATGAGGCAGGCCACCACCGCCCAGCGGTGGATCCTGTGCCGCCTGTGTGGCGGGTCGTTTGTTTGCCACTCGGAATACCAGAACGTCATCGCGGTTCTTACGATGTTCGGTTTGTTCCCGTTCGGGTCGGGTTTCCCATAAAAAAACCGCATCCGGAGATGATCCGGATGCGGCGGGATGATTCAAGCGAATCGGTAGGCTTATCTGGCACCTGCAGCACCTTCGCTGAGCGAGTCCATGACCTGGTCGAGCGAGAAGCTGGCTGCCTTGGCACGCGGTGGGTATTCCTTGAAGGTTTCGAGGAATTTGCCGACGTAGGCTTGGGCTGGAACGAGCATGTAGGCACGGTCGATCATCCAGTCGAAGTAAGTATTCGATGTGGTCAGACCGCGTTCCCACGGGTCGCGACGGAGGTTCTCGATGATGGGCACGCGAAGTGGATCGAAGGCGTCCATCCACACACGGAACGTTCCGGCGGTCTTCTGTTCCATGAAGATCACTTTCCAGTCGTTGTAGCGCAGCGCGGTGAGGTCACCATCGTCGGAGAAGTAGAAGATCTCCTTCCGAGGGCTCTCGGTTCCCCTTGGATCCTTCAGGTGGGCGGTGACGTCGTAGCCATCGAGGTGGATCTTGTAGTCGCGACCGAGAGCGGTCGACTTGTAGCCGTCGAGGAGGTCTTCCTTGATGTCATCCTTGCCTGCTGCGGCGAGGAAGGTCGGGAGCATGTCCATGTGGTGGACAATGCCATTGGAGATCGAGCCCGGCTTGATCACGCCAGGCCAGCGCATGGCGCAGGGAACGCGCCAACCGCCCTCCCAGTTGGTATTCTTCTCACCACGGAAGGGAGTGGAAGCGGCATCTGGCCAGGTGTTGTAGTGGGGGCCGTTGTCGGTCGAGTAGTGGACGATCGTGTTGTCGGCGATTCCGAGTTCGTCGAGGACGTCGAGGAATTTGCCGATGTGCATGTCGTGCTCGATCATGCCACAGGTGTACTCGTCAGCGTGCGGGTTATCCTTCTTGATTTCCGCCATCTTCTCCTCGCTCACGTGGGTGCGGAAGTGCATGCGGGTACCGCTCCACCATACGAACCATGGTTTTCCTGCGGCGTGCTGGCGCTTGATGAAGTCGATCGCGCGGTCGGAGGTGTCGTCATCGACGGTCTCCATGCGCTTCTTGGTCAGAGGGCCGGTGTCCTCGATCTGGCCGTCGGCAGTGGAGTTGATCACGCCACGTGGGCCGAACTTCTTACGGAATTCCGGATCCTTCGGGTAGTCCTCGTTCTCAGGCTCTTCTTCGGCGTTCAGGTGGTAGAGATTGCCGTAGAATTCGTCGAAGCCGTGGTTGGTCGGAAGGTGTTCGTCGCGGTCACCGAGGTGGTTCTTGCCGAATTGACCGGTCGCGTAGCCCTGGTCCTTGAGGAGGCCGGCGATGGTCGGGTCGGCTTCGCTCATGCCTTCCTTGGCGCCGGGCAAGCCGACCTTGGACAGGCCGGTGCGGAAGACGCTCTGGCCCATGATGAAGGACGAACGACCAGCGGTGCAGGACTGTTCGCCGTAATAATCGGTGAAGTAGATGCCTTCGTTGGCGATGCGGTCGATATTGGGCGTTTGGTAGCCCATGACGCCGTGACTGTATTTGCTGATGTTGGTGCGACCGATGTCGTCGCCCCAGATCACCAGGATGTTGGGCTTTTCCGCTGCGGACACGATGGCCGCGGCGAGCAGGCTCCCGATGGAGCAGATCAGATGGTTCGTTTTCATTGGAATGGTTCAGTTTCAGTCGGCCTCAATGGTGGCAGAGACGACAAGTCCCTAACATAAGCGAATTCATGCGGGTGCAAACAGAAAATTCCGTCACCAGCGTGAGCTCGGTCAGCCGGCCTGTTTGGCATGCCTGCGGAGGCGGAGAGAGAGAAGCACCATGGCGATGCCTGCCACAATTGCCATGGCGGCGATCAGCCAGATCATCGCGAGAGCGCCTGCTCCGGGGCGGGTGACGAAGATGACGCCGAGGAGGATTGAGAACAACCCGGAGAGGATGAGCCACCATTCTCCCTCGATTTCCTTGCGCAGCCCGATGGCGCCGACGATTTCGAAGATTCCGCGGATGATGCTCGTCCAGCCGATGATCATGATGATGACGGCAATGGCGATCCCGGGATTGACGATGCAGACCGCGGCGGCGCCGAGACCCAGCAGGCCGACAAGGGCCAGCCACCACCGGGGTGCGGGCGTGCCTCCCTTGATGGCGGCGATGATGGCGAACAGTCCGTCGAGGCCGGCATAAATTCCCCACATCAGCACGAGCAGCGCGAGCGTCAGACCGGGCCAGGAGAAGGCGGCGATGCCGAACATAATGGCGAAGAGGCCACGCAGAAGCAGGAGCCACCAGTTCCGGGACAGAGTGGAGAGAAGGGATGGGTTCATGTTCCCCCATGGCATCCCAGAATTCGGGAGGCCCGACAAGCACAAGCAGCGACGGGGTCGCCCGTCAGTGCTTGATCAGGTGGTTGGGGAAATCGGAGACCTTCTCGCAGGCCAATTGCTCCATCACTTGCTGCAGCTGGCGCTTGAGCATGTTGATGGTGTGGTCGCCGCCTTGTTCACCCAGGGCACAGACGCCATACATGAACGAACGGCCCATGAAGGTGAATTTGGCACCGCTGGCCAAGGCGCAGGCGACGTCCTGGCCACCGCGGATGCCGCTATCGATCATCACGGTGGTCTTGTCGCCGAACTTCTCTGCGAGCATGGGGAGGGGTTTGATGGTCGACTGCCCGGCGTCCAGCTGGCGGCCGCCGTGATTCGAGGCGATGAAGCCATCGGCACCGAGACGAACGACCATGTCGGCATCCTCTTCGGTGACGATTCCCTTGACCACGAGCTTGCCCTTCCATTTGTCGCGGATGGCCTTGATTTTTTCCTCATTGAGCCTGCCGGAGAAGGTCTTGTTCATGAAGAGGGCGAGGTGCTTCATGTTCAGTCCCTTCGGCATGTAGGGCTTCATGGTCTTGAACTCAGGAGCGCCGGCGAAGAGCTGGGAGAACGACCAGGTCGGGTGGGTGGTCATCTGGAAGACGTTCCGCAGGGACATCTTCGGTGGGATCGAAAGTCCGTTCTTAATCTCCTTGGGCCGGTAGGCGAAGGTGGGGGTGTCCGCGAGGATGACGAGGACGGGCATGCCGGCATCGGCAGCACGATCGAGGAGCTTGTCGCGCATCTCGTCTTCGGCGGGATGGTAGAGCTGGAACCATGCCTTGCCGTTGGTGATCTCGGCTACGGTTTCGATGCTCGCAGTGCTCACCGTGCTGAGCACGAAGGGGATGTTGTGGTTGGTCGCGGACTTGGCGAGGAACTCACAGGACTTCGGCCACATCAAGCCCTGCAGGCCGACCGGGGCGATCCCGAAGGGGGAATCGTAGGTCTCACCGAAGATCTCGGTCTTCTGGGAGGCGCCGGCGAAGTCCTTCAGATACCAGGGCCGGAGCTCGATCTCGCGGATGTCGTCGGTGTTGCGCCGCAGGTTGACCTCGGAGAAGCAGCCACCCTCGAGATAGTCGAAGGCAAATCCCGGCATGCGTTTCCGGGCCTTTTCACGGAGGAGCTCGATGGATGGGTATTGGGAGTGGAAAAAGTCGCTCACAAGGAAGGATTCTTAAGGTTCGTGCCGCAGAGAAGTAGGGTCACATTGTTCTCAACAAAGAACAACATGAGCTTGGTGCCAAAGGGTAGGTGAGGAGTGGCCGGCCGGGCAAGGCCGATCTAGGTAATCTGGATGGACGTGAATTGCGGTTGTAAGTTGCGTGCGCCTTTGTTTTCTCCGTGGCCGCATGTCCGAACGGAAAACGATCGAGGAGCGCCAGCAGATGTCGGATTTGGAGCGTCTGCGCCACTCTACTGCCCACGTCATGGCCACCGCGATCCTGCGGATCTGGCCCGATGCTCAGTTCGCCTACGGCCCACCGGTGGAGAACGGATTCTATTATGACTTCGACCTGGATCATCGGATCACCCCGGATGACTTCGAGAAGATCGAGGCGGAGATGCGCAAGGTGGCGAAGGAGAACCAGCGTTTCGAGCGGGTGGTGATTTCACGCGAGGAAGCCAAAGCGCTTGCCGAAAGCGGGCGGCTGGGTGGTCTGAGCGAGCGCGAGGGGAATCCAAGCCAGTTCAAGCTCGACCTGATCGACAAGATTCCCGAGGGCGAGGAGATCTCCTGCTTCAAGAACGGCGATTTCCTCGACCTGTGTGCGGGTCCGCACATGGGTTCGACCTCGAAGTGCAAGCACGCCAAGCTGATGTCGGTGTCCTCGTCCTTCTACATGGGCGACGAGTCGAAAGGGCAGCTGCAGCGGGTGTATGGCACGGCGTTTCCGACGAAGGACGAACTGATGAGCCACCTCGAGCGGCTGGAGGAAGCGAAGAAGCGGGATCACCGCAAGCTGGGTCGTGAGCTTCAGTTGTTCCATATCGACGAAGCGGTGGGGCAGGGCTTGATCCTGTGGAAACCGAAGGGGGCGTTGGTGCGCCGGCAGCTTCAGGATTTCATCACCGCAGAGCTCGACAAGCAGGGCTACTCGCAGGTGTTCACGCCCCACATCGGCAAGCTCGATCTGTATCGGACGAGCGGGCACTACCCGTATTACCAGGACAGCCAGTATCCGGCGATTCCCGAGCGGGATACGCTTGAGAAACTGGCCGACGAGGGAGCCAGCTGCGACCAACTGATCAACGGGTTGGAGACCGGCACCTTCGAGGGCTACCTCCTCAAGCCGATGAACTGCCCGCATCACATCAAGATCTACGCCAGTGAGCATCGCTCCTACCGGGATCTTCCGGTGCGTCTTGCGGAGTTCGGCACCGTGTATCGCTGGGAGCAGAGTGGTGAGCTCAGCGGCATGACCCGGGTCCGTGGGTTCACTCAGGACGATGCCCACTTGTTCTGCACGCCCGATCAGGTGGCGGCGGAGATCCAGGGGTGTCTCGGGCTGGTGAAGACCGTGCTGACGAGTCTGGGCATGGAGGAGTACAGCGTGCGCCTTTCCCTGAGGGATCCCGACAGCGACAAGTATGTCGGCTCGCCCGAGAATTGGGACAAGGCGGAAGACGCCCTCCGCGAGGCGGTTCAGGAGCTTGGTCTGGAATACACTGAGGAACTCGGCGAAGCGGCATTCTATGGTCCGAAGATCGACTTCGTGGTGAAGGATGTGATCGGCCGCGATTGGCAGCTCGGCACGGTGCAGGTCGACTACAACCTGCCCGAGCGCTTCGGTTTGGAATACGTGGGTTCGGACAATGCCACCCACCGTCCGGTGATGATCCACCGGGCACCCTTCGGCTCGCTGGAACGTTTCGTCGGTTTGCTCATCGAGCACTTCGAAGGCAAATTCCCGACCTGGTTGGCCCCCGAGCAGGTCCGCGTGCTGCCGATTTCCGACAAGTTCCTCGTCGAAGCCGAAGAGGTGACTGCGAAGCTGGCGGACGCGGGAGTGCGGGTGACGCTGGATCGGAATTCCGACAAGGTCGGGGCCAAGATTCGTCTTGCCCGGCTCGATCGCGTCCCTTATATGCTCGTCCTAGGCGCCCGCGAGGTGGAGGAAGGAACGGTATCCGTTCGCCACCGCGACAAGGATGACCTCGGCTCCCAGCCGCTTGATGATTTTATTGGAACGATATGCGAGGAAATTGCGAATCGGTCACTTTGATGACCGAGAGAGCTGCTGTTGATGACGTATGACGCGTGTCCCGGCTCCACGTTCCACGACCCCCTTCACGTTGGGTGCGGCCATGATATGGTCGGCCCTCGTGTCGCACTGAAACCAAGACCACTAGAACCATAGCTAAGCCAAAGAAAAAGTTCCGCCGTGCGCCACGCGACATGACTCGCGTGAACGAACGAATCCGCGCCCCTCGTGTCCGTGTTGTCCTTCCCGACGGCCAGCAATTGGGGGTGATGAGCTCGAAGGAGGCTTTGGAAAAGGCCAAGATGGTTGGTCTGGACCTGGTCGAGATTGCAGCGAAGGCCGATCCGCCGGTTTGTCGCATCATCGACTATGGCAAATACAAGTACGAGCAGGCCAAGCTCAAGAAGCAGCAGAAGACGAATACCAAGAACGTCTCCCGCATGAAGGAAGTGAAGTTCCGGGTGCGGACCGAGCAGCATGACTACAACATCAAGTTGAACCGCCTTGAGACCTTCCTCGACGAAGGACACAAGGCCCGCGTGATCCTTCAATTCCGTGGTCGGGAGAATGCCCACCGCGAGATTGGCTTCGAGAAGATGGAGCGGATCCTCAAAGACCTGAAGACGATGGCCAACGTCGACCAACCGCCACGGCTCAGTGGTCGAGTCATCGGCATGACCCTTTCCCCACTTCCGAAGGAACAGCGCAAGCGCCGGTTCCAGCTCTTCCATGGTGAACTCATGGATGAGGACGACTTCGAGGATGAGGAGGATGGATCCGAGGAAGAAGAGGTCGTTTCCAGCGAGTCGGAAGACTCCGAGGAAGAAAAGGCAGACGCCTGATGGCGAAAGCCAAGCTCTGGTTGTTCGACATTGACGGCACGCTGGTGGATACCGGCGGCGCCGGTCTGGCGGCGTTGAATGAGGCCACCGAGCGCTACTTCGGTGAGTCGGGGCCTGCCCTGGACCTTGCGGGGGCGACGGATTCCGGCCTGGTGGCTGGTTTGTTCGAATACTTCGGTCGTCCGTATGGCGATGGGGATTTTGAGGCCTACTGCGCGGTCTATCTGGAACGTCTCGAGTGGAACCTGATGCACGGAGGATTCCCGGGAATCGCCTTGCCCGGGGCGGGGGATCTCCTCGATCACCTCGCTGGTGAGTCTGACATCGCGGTCGGGCTGCTGACGGGCAATGTGGAGGCGGGAGCGCTCGCCAAGATGCGCCACTTCGGCATGGCCCACCACTTCGGCTTTGGCGCCTACGGATGTGACCACTCGGACCGGAACCGTCTGGGTCCGGTCGCTTTGGAGCGGGCCGGTCGTCACACGGGCCGGACCTTCTCTCCGGAAGAGACCTTGGTGATCGGTGATACGCCGAAGGATATCGCCTGTGCTGCGGCGATGGGCGCCCGGTGCCTCGCGGTGGCGACCGGTGCTTTCGGAGCCGACGGTCTGGGAGGTGCCGACCAAATCGCCGATTCGCTCGAGGACGAATCGGCGTGGGGACGATACCTTTGAGCGACGCGGGTCTTGTTGACCGCGAGCCCGGGAATCCCGGGAACCGTCAGTTCCCGGCGAGGTAGTCCGAGACGCCCTTGTGATCGGCGGTCATGGCTTTGTCACCCTTCTGCCAGTCCATCGGGCAGACTTCTCCGTTTTCCTCGAAGTGCTGCAGGGCGTCGACGATGCGAAGGCACTCGCGGACCGAGCGGCCGAGTGGCATGTCGTTCACGACCTGATGGCGGACGATGCCTTCACGATCGATGAGGAACAGTCCACGGTAGGCGACGAGTTCACCATCGACCGTGTAATCGCCGTTCTCGTTGATGGTCTGCTCGCCGGCAAGCACGTCGTAGGCTTCGGAGATGGTCTTGTTGATGTCGGCAACGAGTGGGTAGGTCACCCCTTCAATGCCACCCTTTTCGCGGGGCGTGTTGAGCCAGGCCCAGTGGGAGAATTCGGAGTCGGTCGAGCAGCCGACGACCGCGACCTCACGCTTCTCGAACTCGGCGAGTTCTTCCTGGAAGCGATGAAGTTCGGTCGGGCAGACGAAGGTGAAATCCTTCGGGTAGAAGAAGAACACGACGTATTTCTTGCCGAGGAATTGCTCGAGCGAGAAGTCCTCGATGATGGTCTCACGTTGGACGGCTTTGGCGCGGAATGACGGTGCTTTTTTACCTACGAGTACGGACATGTTAGTATGGGCTGGTTGAGCCGGCAGGGCCGTATTTGAGGTCCGTGTTCCGGTCAAGAAGAAGCAACGATGCATCGCTCCCCGAACCTTATCGGGAGGCCTGCCTGACCCTGATCCCATTGACGGGAGGGCTGGCCACCCTCCGCCGGGTGCCGGAGCCTATTGACCCAACAGCCACTGGATGTGTGGCGTGTAGAGATGAGGCTCGAGCAGGAAGGAGTCATGCCCCTTGTCCGAGTGGACGGTGATGTGCATCGGTTCGACACCGGCCTCGGTGAGGTGTTTGGCGAGCTCGGCTTGTTCCTCGGGGTAGAAGCAGAAGTCCGAATCGATGGAGAAGATCAACCACTTGTGGCCTGCCGCCTGGGAGCGCTTGAGGAGGTCCACTTCATCTTCGGCGCCTCCTTCGGTGATGGGATTGAACCTCGACCAGAGGTCGATGATGCGTAGGTAGGTATTGGCGTCGAAGCGCTTCACGAACTTCTTTCCCTGGGCCAGCATGTAGCTCTGGAACTGGTCCTGCACGTTGTACCAGGCGAGCATTTCCTTCTCCGGAATCACGTCGCGCCGGGCGCGCCGCTCGAAGGCATCGATGTGCACGAAGGTCTTGTGGGAGATCATGCGTGCGAGGGCCAAGCCGTAGTCCGGGCGACCGTTGTCGTAGTAGTTGCCGCCGTTGAAATACGGGTCGTTCTCAATGGCAAGAATCTGCTCGAAGAGGATCAGGCGGTTGAGGACCGTCGTCTTGAACCCGGAGGCAATGGAGATGACCCGGTCGACCCGCTCGGGGAGCAGCGTTGCGAAGGAGAGGGCGACCAGACCTCCAACGGAGGGACCGACGACGGCGTTGAGCTTGCCGATGCCGAGGTGGTCGAGCAGTCGGGCCTGGACGTCGACCTGGTCGGCGGCGGTGAGTTGGGGAAAGTGGGATCCATAGGGTGATCCGCTGCGTGGGTCGATGGATGCGGGTCCGGTCGAGCCGTAGCAGCCTCCGAGGTAGTTCGCGCAGATGATGAAATACTGGTCGGTGTCGAGCGCCTTGCCCGGGCCGATGAATTCGTTCCACCAGCCGTCGTGCATTTCCGGCTGCCAGCGGTCGTCGGTGCCGGGGATGGCCGGGTTATGGCCCTTGGCGTGGTGGCTTCCGGACAACGCGTGGAAGAGGAGGATGGCGTTGGAGCGATCTGGATTCAGCTCACCCCAGGTCTCGTAAGCCAACGTCACTTCAGGCAATTCCCCGCCCTCGCGGAGCTTCAGCGGGGCCTCGTCGCGGATCGTGAAAAACTGGGTGGTGACGGCGGACACGGGGAGGAGAATGAACGCCGAACCGGGAAGGTCCAACCACGAAGGTTGAAATCTTGCGGCATGTTGCTTGAGCGGGGGGCGAGGATGGCTAGGCTCGGCGGCATGGAAAAGGGCTTCAAGGAATGGCAGGTGGTCTGCGATGCGCTGGCGACCGGGCGGCAGTCGATCATCCTTCGAAAAGGGGGGATTCACGAAGGTCGGGAGGGTTTTTCGTTCGGGGCGGAGTCCTTCTTTCTGTTCCCGACACGGTTTCACAACCAAGGGCAGTTCGTGAAGGAGGGGGAGGTGGATCCCCAGCCGGAGTGGGAGGTGGGCGACGAGGTGGCGATCACCCACCACTGCGAGGCCCTGTGGGCGAAAACGCTGACGGATTGGGAGGCGGTTGCCGCACTCGAGCCCTACCATATCTGGACGGAGGACACCGTGCGCCAGCGTTTTGATTGGGAGGGCAAGGGGATGTCCGCAGGCAGCATCCATGTGGCGCTCGTCCGGCTGCGCAAGCTCGAGCATCCCTGGGTGTTTCCTTACGAGAAGAAATACGGCGGGTGTCGTAGCTGGATCGATCTCCCAGAACCACCGGAAGGCTGGGAGGAGAACTGCGGATTTCCCGTTGGGGATGACGCCTTCGCCTCGCTTGACGACCGCCTGCGCTCGCTGATCGAGTAAGCAGGCTTGAGGGGTGAATGGTCGGTCCGGAGGGCCGATAGCCGGGGAGGCGCCGGCCTGACCCGACGCAGGGGTTCGCGGGTGACTAGGGCTTGCATGTCCCGGGGCGGGCGGTTTTCCTCGGCGCGAATTGACGGATCAACAGGAGAGCGGCTCGTGGAAGGATCGGGTGGGTGTGTTTGGCGATCTGCCAACACGCTTCCTGCTGTCGGGGTTGCGGAGTGCTCCTTGGTTCGTCGAGTGGTCGTTGGTTCCGATCTGGACGCTGCTTTTTTATTGGGTGGCCGGTGAGCAGCGTCGGGCGGTGATCTCCAACCTGCGCGCCCTGTTTCCGGACTGGGGTGGGCTGAGGGTGGCTTTTGGTGCCTACCGTGTGTTCCTGAATTTCGCCTGGACCTACGTCGATGCGATGCGCTGCGAAGCGGGGACGGGAGAGGTGGACTGGGTGGTTGATGGGATTGATTCCTTTGAGCGGCTTGCGGCCTCGAAGGAGGGGAGCCTCGTGCTGACCGCGCACATGGGGAACTACGATATGGCGGCTCCTCTGTTCGCCACGAACTTCGGCAGGACGATCTATGCGGTGCGGGCGCCCGAGCGGGTGGCGGAGATGCAGAAGATCAAGGAAGCGGAACTGCGTGAGAAGGAGCGGGAGCAGCCGCTTTTCAAGACGCTCTACAACAAGGACGGAGACATGCTGGGCGTCGAGTTGGCCCGCTTGCTGGGTGAGGGAAATGTGGTGGCGGTTCAGGGCGACCGGGTGGTGTTCGAGGTCTCTCCGATGGAAGTTGATCTGGATGATGGGCTGCGGATGGCGCTGCCGCGCGGCCCCTTGTTTCTCGCCCGGATTTCGAAGGCGGATGTGTACCCGCTTTTCATCCTGCGGGATGGATGGCGTCGATATCGGGTGGAAGTCTCTCCGCCCTTGGAGCTGCCTGAGCGGCGGAGAGGGAAGGGAGATGACCCGGCGGCCCGGATCTGGGCGTCGACCATTCTGGGTGTGGTGCGTCCGAACTGGGACCAGTGGTTTGTGTTTGAGCCGGTCTTCCGGCGGCTGAAAGGGGGGGCGTCGTGAAGCGGGAAACCATCCGTGCGATGGACAACCGGGCGGTGTCGCCATGGTTCAAGGTATTCGGGGGGGCAGGGCCCGCGGTTCAGGCCGAGCGGGTTCGCCGGGCGGAAGGATCGGCGCTTCATCGCCTGGAGTGGATCACCCTTGGTGTGGCATTTCCGCTGGTGATCGGGATGGCGGCCTTCGACGGACTGTGGCGCTGGGCTGGAGCATGGCCGGCGGCACTGCTGGTGGTACCGGCGACCTTTTTGCTGATGCATGTGCTGGCATTCGGACTCAGGCTCGGCAATCCGCTGCGTGCATTCTGGGTCTGGTCGCTGCTTTTGGGCGCATGGAGTGGATGGATGGTCGCCCGCGGAGGCGAGACGCCGGTCGCGTGGGTGGCTTGGGCGTGGCTTCTGTGGCTGGTCATGCAGGTTCCGGCCCTGTTGGTCCTCGGGTGGCGGAGCCTGATGGGTGTGGCTGGGGTGCCCGGCTTGGTTTTCCGAGGGGTTCTGGCCCTTGTCGTGCACGGGGCCATGGTCGTGATCTGGTGGCGTGAAGGGTGGCAGGCAGGACTGGCTTGCGGAATGGTGATCTGCGGGTTCTGGGCACTGTGTGTGTTCCGTCCTGCTTCACGGATTTTCGGGCCGGTGGCGCGTCGGGTCGAAGGTCGGGGGCCGCTACTGACCATCGATGACGGCCCCCATCCCCAGGATACGCCGTTGATCCTCGATCTGCTCGACAAGCATGGCGTGAAGGCCGTCTTCTTCGTCGTGGGTGACAAAGTACGAGAGTTCCCCGAGTTGGCCCGTGAGATCGTGGCGCGCGGTCATGAGTTGGGGAATCATACGATGACCCACCCACAGGGGAGCATGTGGATCATCGGGCCGTGGAAAACCTGGCGCGAGATTTCCGAGTGCCAGAAGACGATCGAGGAAGTCGCCGGCGTGCGGCCGCGGTGGTTCCGTGCCCCCGTGGGCCACCGGAACTATTTCACCCACCCGGTGACCTCGGCGCTGGGACTCGAGGTCATGGCGTGGACGCGACGTGCATTTGATGCGGTGCTTGGCGATGTCGACGGAATCGTGCGACGACTGACGAAGGACCTCCGGGATGGAGATGTGCTCTTGATGCATGAGGCCACACCGGTTGCCAGTCAGTTGGCGGAGCGGGTGATCGAGAAGTGCAAGGTGGAGGAATCGTAGGGCCGAGGCTACCAGGTCCCGGCCTCCTCGGGAGCTGGGTTTCCCTCTGGCATCGCGGGTTTCTTGTCGTGGGCCTCTTCGAGCATTCCAAGCAGTAGAATCTCATCGACGTCATACCTGAGCGGGACATCGTGGTCATACTGATAGGGCTCGCTGGTGTGGATGAGTTTTCCTCGTTGGAGATCGTACACGTGGGTGACCGCCATCATATCGTGAAACAGGGTGTCGGGGACGTCGCTGTCGGCCACGGTCTCCGGGTAGACGACGTAGCGTGAATCAATCAGATGAACGCTCGGTGTGGCCGGGCGCCCTCCGAAGGTTTTTACATAAAGGATGTTCTTGTGGATCACCTGACCGCCTGCCGTTCGCAGCGTGTATCCGCTGCGCTCGTCATCGAAGGCGAAGCGAGCCGTTTTCGTCGCTTGCGAGCGGGGGAAGCTGAAAATCTCGACCACGGTCCGGGGTTGCATGACCGCATCCTTCTCGGCCTCCTGACTCAAGCAGGGCGCGGCGAGGGTCAGCACCATGGCGAGGAAGAGGGCTGGGTTCATGCAAGCAGGTATAGCCTCCGGCACCGCGGCTTGTCAGGCCTTCTCCAGCACGATCAGGTGGTTGTTGAAGGGCGTCTTTCCCCAGAGCGGGGTGATCGTGACCCTGCCGAAGGGTTCGAGGATCGTCTCGAAGTCCTCGGCGGTCGGATAGTGAATGGGCGCGGCCTTCATCCAGAAGGTGGCCTTGGCAAGGAAGTCTCCGGCGACAGTGACCTTGAACCGCCATGAGTCGTCCTTCAGCCCGGAGCGGAGGACGAGCTTGCCGCCGCTGCAGACACGCTCGGCGGCAAGGGTGAGCAGCTCTTCGATCTGGCTTGGGTCGAAGAACTGGAGGATGTCGAGGATGGTGACATTGCCATGATGCTCGGGAAGGCCTTCGCGGGCGTCATGGTGGGCGAATGTGAGGTCCGTGTCTTTCCGAGCAGCGGTCAGTTCCCGCGCTTCACGAATTTTGCGTTCGTCGTAGTCGAGCGATTGGATGGGGAAATCCAGACCGGAATCGCGGAGGAAGAAGGCGAGGAGTCCGAGGCCACAACCCAGATCGAGGAGTGGGAGTGTCGACCCTTTCAATTGCTCGAAGACGGCATCGTAAAGCGGGTCGGACTTGAGTTTGGCACTGACGTAGTAGCGATCCGATCGTCCTCGGTAGGATCCTGCGAGTTGCGCGATTTGGGCGGAGGTCATCGGGCAGGGGGACTGAGGTGGAGGAGTGGGTTCTCGCCGCGCATGCCGAGCCATGGCGAGCGGATGAGAAACCCGATCATCAGGCGGAAATGCATCCAGGTGAGCAGCGTATTGTCACGCAGGTAGCGGAACTGCGAGACGCCGCCATCCTCCGGGTCGATGTAGCGGACTGGAGTCGGCAGGTTGACGATGGGGACGCCTTTCCACGCAAGTCGGACGGCGACTTCCGGATCGAAATCGAAGCGTCGGGCGAAGCGGGTCTCCTCAAGCGTCTCGATCAATTTACGGATCGGATAGAGGCGCATGCCGAAAAGGGAATCGTCGATGCCCCAGCCAAGTGTCTCAAGGTTGGCCCAGAAGTTGGAAATCTTGCGCCCATTGACGCGCAGGGCGGGAGCGGAGTCATCGAAGACGGGTCGGCCGAAGATGGCGGCCTCGGGGTGGCGGCTGGAAAGCTCGAGAAATGCGGTGACCGAGTCCGCCGGGTGCTGGCCATCGGCATCCATCGCGAGGGCGTGGGTGAATCCGTCTTCCAGTGACTTCTCCAGGCCGAACAGCACGGCCGCTCCCTTCCCTTGGTTTTGGGGAAGAATGTGGACCCGGAGCTGGTTGTCCGTGGCGGTTAGGTCTTCCAGCAGCGTTTCCGAACCGTCGGTGGAGCCGTCGATGACCACTCGGACCGGGTAGCCAGTCGCCAAGGCGGCCTCAACTGTCTCGAGGAGCAGCGGCCCGGTATTGAAGCTGGGAATGAGGATGGTGGGACGCGAGACGGCCATTGGCCCGGGAGTTGTACGGGGCCGCCGGGACCACGACAAGCGCGGAGGGTGACTGGGGGAGAGATGGGGGGCGAGCCCGGCTGCGTCGGGCCTTACTCGCCTTCGGGATTGTTCTGCTGCTCCATGAGCGGCTGGAGCTCGCGCAGTCCGTTCATGCCCTCCATCATGGAACGGACTCCGGTGGTCATTTGCTTGGCGGAGCTGACCGCCTGATCGAGGGATTCCAGATCCATGGTGGGCATTTGGGTGATGTCGGTCTGTTGGCGCCCTGAGTCGGAGGCTTCATTCTCAGCCATCTTGGCGTTGAAGGTCTCGGCTTGTTCGGGGTCGAGCAGACTTTCGAATCCACTGCGGAAGGCTTCGTCCTCCATCGGGCTGCCGCCACGGAAATTGTTGCGGTCCAGCGGGTTGATGATGTCGCCGAGGGCCTCGGCGTTGGCGGCTTGCAGCGAGGCGTATTCCTCTTCGCCGAGATCACCCCTTGATTTCGCGTCTCCGGCGAGGACCATGCTCATCAGGGAGGTTGGGTCGGTGCGGAGTTGTTCGACGGCCTTCTTGGTCTTCTCGAGTTCGCGCTTCTGGTAGTCTTTGTAGAGTTCGCTGGCCTGCTCGCGTTGTTCGTCGGTGAGTTCCACGCCGGCGTTGCGGAGGATGCCGCGGATGGCCCAGTTGCCGCCTCCGAAGTTCGATTGACCACTGGTCATCATCTCACCCATCTGGATGGCGTCGTCGAGCAGCGAGACCACGTTGTCGGACACGTGGCGGGCGAGATTGGTACGGGCTTCACCGTATTGTTCGACGAGTTCCTCATTGCGGACTTCGCGCTCGCTGCGTTTCGAGATGCGCTCGGTGCCTGAATTCGCATCCCCGGTGAAGCGGGAAGCCGAGTTGGCCGAGCCGTCGCGGGCGGGTGGGGTCGAAGCGGTTTCGTCTCCGTTATTGTCATCGTTGCCCATGCGGACGATGGCGACGGCTGCGACACCGAGAAGGAGGACGAGAATGGCGGCAAGGAAGCTGGTTTTACGGCTCATGGTGGAGTGGTTCGGTGAGAGGTATGCCGGGATAACGGATCTGGTTACACTTTTGCCCCAAAATTTTGCGATATTCCGCAGAAAACGCAATTCCGATTGAGATTGATCAATCCGCCCGCGTAGATGCTGGCCATGATTCGAAAGATTTGCCGGATGTCGGTCTTGATTGGTTTGCTGGGGGGGGGCGGGCTGGGTGCGGCCGAGCGGCCGAATGTCGTTTTCATTCTCGCGGACGACCTCGGATACGGAGAGCTCGGCTGCTACGGGCAATCCAAGATTCCGACGCCGAACATCGATGCGCTTGCCAGCCAGGGGACCCGGTTCACCCGGCACTACAGTGGGGCGCCGGTCTGTGCTCCCGCTCGCTGCGTCCTGATGACGGGCAAGCATGGCGGGCATGCGGAGATCCGGGGTAACCGGCAGGCGCACCTGAGCTTTCCCGAATTCAAGGAAGGGCAGCATCCGATCAGTGCCGAGGCGGTGACGATGGCGGAGGTGTTCCGGGATGCGGGCTATGCGACCGGTGCGATGGGAAAGTGGGGACTTGGTCCGGTGGGTAGCACCGGTGACCCCAACAAGCAGGGTTTCGATCTGTTCTTCGGCTACAATTGCCAGGCCGTGGCCCACAGCTTCTTCCCGCGCTATCTGTGGCACAACGACAAGCAAATCGAGATCAACAAGAACCCCATCCCCGGACGTTCCAAGAAGCCGAAGGGTGAGGTGAGGCTGGAGGACTATCAGGCGGAGAATTACGCGCCCTATCTGATGATCGACAAGGCGGAAGAGTTCATCGACGAAAACAAGGAGAAGCCGTTTTTCCTCTATCTCGCGTTCATTGAGCCGCACGTGTCCATTCATCCTCCTCAGGAAGCCGTCGATCGTTTCCCCACCGAATGGGACAACGAGCCCTACCGCGGCCAGTGTGGATACATCCCTCACCCCCGTCCAAGGGCGGGCTATGCCGCGATGATCAACGACCTGGATCGCTACGTGGGACGTGTGATGAAGGCGCTCGAGAAGACGGGAGTGGCCGACAACACCCTCGTGGTCTTCACCTCGGACAACGGCACGACGCACCCGGGGAATCCGAGCACGCATTTCCATATCGGCGGTTGTGACGCGCAGTTCTTCAACAGCACCCTGGACCTCAAGGGCTACAAGGGCAGCGTGTACGAGGGCGGATTGCGGGTTCCAATGATCGTGCGCTATCCCGGCAAGGTGGCGGCGGGTCAGACGAGCGACGCACCGGGGTATTTCGCCGATTGGTTTCCGACCCTGTGTGAAGCAACCGGGCTTGCCGGGCCGGAAGCGCTGGACGGCGAGTCTCTGTGGCCCGTCATCACCGGTGGAGAGCCCAAGGCGGAGCGCAAGCCGATGGTCTGGGTCTATCCGGAATACGGTGGCCAGGTGGCGGTCCAGATGGGCGACATGAAGGTGCTGCGGCGGGGTTTGAAAACCAAGTCTCCGGGAGACTGGGAGGTTTACGATGTCGTCAAGGATCGCGGTGAGCAACAGAATCTCGCCAAGGAGCGTCCCGAATGGATCGAGAAGGCGAAGGCCATCCTCAAGCAACAGATGTCGGAGAACGAGTTGTTTTCCGTGAAGGTGCCTGGTGTCTGAGGGCGTCCATCGCTGGACGCTGTTGGATCAAGGTTCGGCCGTGTCGGCTACGCCGGAGGATGGTGGATCTGGCGGAGTACCTCATCCATCAGCTCTGCCAGTGCGATCGAGTCATCATGGGGGTGGCCGGGGCATTCCAGCAGGCGGTGATCGAGGGCATCCATGACCGCGTGAATCTCATCCGTGACCATTCCGGGCGCGGGATCCTTGAAGACGGTGGGAGGCTGGCCGGGGACAGTGAGCGTTGCTTGCTTGGCAGCGTGGAAAGTGGGAATGGTGATTTGGCCTTCGGTGCCGAGAATCGTGGCGTCCATGCTTTCCGTGGTCTGGAACGAGGCGGTGAGCGCTGAGCAGGGGCCCCCGGCATGCCGCAGGTTGATAACGGCGGTGTCTTCCACCCCGGTGGCGGTCAGCGAGCCTGAGGCCTGAATTCGCTCCGCTCGCCCGAACAGGAGCTGACTCAGATAGAGGGGGTAGATGCCAACATCGAGGATGCAGCCACCAGCAAGGTCGGGGTTCATCAGGCGCCCGGAAGGGTCGGTCGAACCGGGAAATCCGAAGTCGGCCTTCAGGATCTTCGGTTCGCCGATGGCTCCGGACTGGATCCACTCGGCCGCCTGTCGGATGGCGGGAAGGAATCCGGTCTTCATGGCCTCCATCAGGAAGACTCCACGGTCCTTGGCGAAGGCGCACAGCGACTGCGATTCGCGAGCGGTGCAGGTCAGGGGTTTTTCGCAAAGGACTGCCTTGCCCGCACGCAGGGCCATCTCGGCCACCTCCCGATGGAAGGGGTGGGGCACGGCAATGTAAACGATCTCGACCTCCTCATCGTTGATGAGTTCCTGATAGCTGCCGTGGGCGCGTTCGAAACCGAAGTCATCGGCGAACTCGCGCGCTCGTTCGAGGGTTCTGGAGCCGATGGCGACCGGGCGGACACGCTCGATGGCGGTCAATTCGGTTGCGAATTCCCGCGCAAACCGACCGGGTCCGATCAGTCCCCAGCCCCAGCGTTTTTGATTCTTGTCCATGAATGACCGCTGCCGTTCGGATGCTCTCAACCCTCTCCCCCGAGCAACGTGGATGCGATCGCCGGTGCTGCCTCGAGGGCGTCGGGGTGTTCAGGGATCCACCCAGTGGCAAGGAGCTTGGCATTCGAAACCTGCTTGTGGGTCCATCCCCGTTTCCGATTCAGGTCGCGTGGGACGCTCGGCGGGAAGGGAATGTCGAACTGCTTGGAGAGGGACTTGAAGGTATCAAACTGACTGCGAGGGTGACTGTCGCTGACGTTGTAGATTCCGGACGCCAGGGGGCAGGTGGCGGCGTGGACGACGGCGGCCGCGGCGTCGTCGCGGTGGATCTGGTTGATGAACCGTCGACCGTCCTCTTCGAGTGTGGAGTCACCGGCGAGGAATTTTTTCAGGATCGCACTACGATAAGGGCCGTAGATCCCGGCGAGGCGGAAAACGATTCCTTTGGCGTCGAGCACGATTTGTTCGGCGTCCCTCAGTAGGCGGCCGGTTTCCCGATCGGGATCCGCGGGGCTTTCCTCGGTGACGATGGAGCCATCGGTCTGTGCGTAGACCGAAGTCGATGAGGTGAAGAGCAGGGGGGTGTCGGGGAATGCCGTGACTAGATTTCTGCAGCCATCCCGGTAGACAGCGCGGTAGGCGTCCGGGCCGCCGCGTCCCGAGGCCGCGCAATGAACGATGAAGTCGGGTCGGGTCGACAGCCGTTTGAGGGAATCCACGTCCTCCTGGCTCGAGATGTCCGTGGCATGGGTGTCGAGTTGCGGGTGAGGGGGAGTAGGATCGTCATCCGTACGGGACACAGCTGTGACGGACCATCCTGCTTGGAGGAAGTCCCGAGAGATCGCTTGGCCGAGGTAGCCGTGGCCGCAGAGGAGGAGGTGCATTGCGGAGAGATCAGTAGCCCGGATGCTGCGGGTTGCAAACCCGCGCTCCTCAGGGTGAGGGAATCTCGTTCAGCGTGTACCACGCCTTGGTGTGCCAGAGCGGTGTGCCTGCCTTGGACTGCAGCCCTTCGGTGTCGAGTTGATGGACGTGTCCCTGGACCATGCCGTCGACGACGAGTCGGACCGAGCGGCCGTCGTCGGACACCTTGACGTCGGTGATCTCCGGAGTGGAGGCGTCGACCTGGGGCGATCCGTATTTCGATTGGTAAATGTAGTCCCAGGCGGACATGGCGTAGGCGGTGGGATCATTCGCGGTCCCGGGGTCGACCGCTTCCGTGAAGGTCAGCTCGAAGCCATCCGGCTTGGCGGACATGGTGAGGATTTCGAATGGGGTGGTGCCTTTCCAGCGGACGCGTTCGAAGGTGAATGGCTTGCTCCCCCGGGATGCCCAGCCGCGATTGGTGCCGCCGATGAACAGGGTGCCGTCGTCGTCGAGTCGCATGGGGACGATCCCGGCTTCGAAGTCCTCGAGGAAGTGGAAGACCGCGCCCTGATAGAGACCGTTGACCTTCTCAAGAAAGACGCGCTGGACTTGCGAGTGGGTTTGTTCTCCGACGAGGACCTGACCGGCGAACGGGCCGAATGCTCCGTCCGACTGGTCGGTGATGACGGCCGTTGGGGATTGTCCGACAAGACCGTGTGGAAACACCACGGCGGGCGGGATGAAGTCGGGGAAGCGCTTCCTTTCGACGATGATCCTCGAACCGTCCTTCGGGTCGGGTGGGGCGGGGAGGTCGGCGAGTTTGTGATAGCTGTTGCCGGTCGGGTTGCCCTGGAAGGAACCGGGTTTCAGCCACTTCAGGGACGAGGAGCCGTTCCACAGGCCCTGGTTGTCGGTGTAGAAACAGTCGCCCTGCGCATTGAACCCGATGCCACCGGGCGAGCGGATCCCGGAACAGGTGGGGATCATTTCTCCATCCGGAGTCACGCGGACGCACCAGCCCCGCCAGTCGGCCTTGGCATTGGCTGAACCGGTGAGGCAGAGCACGATCCAGATGTTCCCGTCGTCGTCCGGCGTGCTGCCGAACGCGTATTCGTGGTAGTCGCCGGAAATGCCCCAACCCGAATTGATGGTCTCGAACAGGTCGGCGATGCCATCCTCGTTGGTGTCCTTGATGCGGGTGACCTCGGGGCGCTGGGTGAGCCAGAGGGACTCATCCTTCCAGAACATGCCCAGAGGCTCGTGAAGGTGGGAGGCGAACTTGGTCCACTTCACTTGGGAGAGGTCCTCGGCGTAGGCGCCTTCACAGATCCACAGGTCACCGCGGCGGCTGGTGACCGCGACCTTCTTGTCGGGCATCAGCGCGATGGACCCCAATTCCATAACTTCGCCCTCCGGCAGAGGGATCTCCTCGCGGATGTAGTAGTCGGACTGGACGGCCGCCATCGCGTTGGCGGTTGCGAGGAGCAGGGAGGTGAGCAGGCTCAGGCTGCGGCGGTGGGGGAAGGTGATCATTTCCACGTGTAGGTGAGGGTGGCGGATTCGCCCGGAGCGAGGAGGAGGTAGAGCTCGGGGCCCTTCTCAAGGAGGGATGGTCCGGCGACTTTGAGCGTGAGCTTGTCACGGACCGTGAAGTTCATGGTTCCGGACAGCCGCGTTCTCGTCGTTCCGTCCGGCTGCGGCATGACCTTTGCTGTGCCATCGATGGAGCCCATGGCGTGTGATTCAGAAATCAGGATGGAAACCGGTTCTCCGTTCCCGTCCACGGACAAGGTCCGGCTGATCTGGTTGTCGCTGGCGTGGTAGGCGTCGGACAATTTCAGTTCGCCGATCTTGTTGTAAAAGGTGGGATTTCCCGCTGCATCCAACTGGTAGCCACGGAAGCGTGACCCCTCGGGCAGTGCGGGTTCCGACGTGAGCTTCACCACATCTTTTCCAGCCGGCGACTGGGCGCCGACGCCGCGGTTCGTCCAGTGCAGGCCGCCATCGATGAAGTCGCCCTTCCAAGCGAGCTCAGGAGCCATGTGGTCAGCTGAGTAGGCGAAGTTCACCCCTCCGGGGAAACCGATGCCGATGGAGCGTGATGTGGTTCCCTGGATGAAGTTCCGGTAGATCGCGGCGCGCTTGGCCGTGGGGGTGATCGGGATGGAGGGGGGGCCTTTTCTTCCTGGTTTGAGCTTGGTGTCGGATAGCTCGTTCCAGTCATCCGAGTCGGGGCCTTTCCATGAGATCGAAATGCCTTCCTGCCCGGTGAATTCGTAGTACTCGATTCGAATGGGATGGGGGCCCTTCTCCAGGGTGAGCTTGGCGGCCTGAGTCCGGCCACCGCCCATGGGGCCGAGCCCGTGGACTTCGAGCATGACTTCGCCGTCGAGGATGATCCGTCCTCCGTCGTCGCAGGCGAAGCGGAAGATGTATTCGCCGGTTTTCGGCACCATGAAGTCCGCCTCCCAGACGATGCCGAAGTGATCTTTGCGATCCGCGTGCGTGACGCTGAGGATGCCATCGTGCTCTTCCTCCACGTTCTCCGCGGTGAGTTTCGCGAAATCAGGGAGCTTCTTCCACTCACCGTGATAGACGCGTGAGGTGAGGTTCCGGAGGGGACTTTCCGGTTTCGGCAGCGGATGCAGCTTGAGGATCTCGGGGGCTGTCCACGGCTTGGAACGGTCCGCGGTGGCAGCACGGGCCTTCGCCACCATGGCCGGAGTGACCTTGTCGGCTGAATTTCCCCACGAGGACCGGACGTAGGTGAGGATGGCGGCGATCTGGTCGTCCGGGAGCATCGCTCCCTGTGGGGGCATCAGGAGATTGAAGGGCTTGCCACTGACTTCGACCGGGCCTTCGAGGCCGTGCAGCACGATCTGGATGGCGCGTTCCGCGGGGCCATCGACCCATTCGCTGCCGGCCAGTGGAGGAAACTGTCCCCCCGTCGCTCCTTCGCCGTTCGCAGCATGGCACGCACCGCAGTACGTCTCGTAGAGCTGTCCGCCATCCTGCGCGGAGGCGGTGAAGGCGAGCGTGGCCATCAGGCCGAACCAAAGTCGAATCATCCCCGATCTAAACGGGAGCTCAAACGCCGACCTATCGGGGATGACATCAGTCTGTGGATCTCGCCTCGCGGTAGTAATTCCCAAGGCCGTCGGCAAGAGCGGTGGCATACTCACGGAAGATCGAGGGGAGCGGCTTGCCGCCGACGGGTCGGACTCCTTCATAATCACCAGCTTGGATGCGGACGTAGTCCTGCTTGGAATTCATTACATAGGGTTCGAGGAACAGGACGGGACAATCGTAGAGGCGGTTGGCCAGCAGGTTGCGTGCCCATAGGTAGGGGTTGCCGTCGACGTTCACCGCGCGGCGTGAATCGATCTCGTAGAGGTAGGGAGGAAGGCGGGTTTCCTGGACGAATGCGGCCGCGACGGACTTCGCGAGGCGGGACTCTTCGTGGTGCGTCCCTTCGACAATTTTGCGCACCATCTGATAGCGCTGGTCGGCGAGGGCCACCTCGCTGTCAGTGTAGGCTCCATTGAGCAGCAGGTGGAAGTGATGACGATCAACCAAGGTCGGCTTGTTCGGGTCGCCCCAGGCTTCTGCATTGAAATGAAGACAAAGCACCAGGTCGGGTTGGATGGTGTTGTTCACCTTGTGGGCGCGGGCACGGATCTCGGCGGTGCGATAAAACAAGCGCTCGGCGAGTTTGGAAGGTGAGTCCGGTGATCCCGAGCCGGCCTCATCGATCAGGGAAGCCGGGCGCTTTGAGGTGACGGGGATGGGTTGGTCCCGCACCATCGATACCTCGGCGCCGAGCTCTTCAAGGCGGGGTTTGAGCAACTGGGCCACCAGCAGGGTCATGTCTCCCTCCTGCACAGGCGTGTCGGTTCCGATCTGGAACCAGCGTTCTTCGATGCGCGCCCACTCGCCGCCGATGTGGCCGGGGTCGATCGCCACCCGCAGTCCGTCGAGTGGTTTATCCTCCGGGGCAGGACCGAGTTCCTCGGCGGTGCGCCAGCCTCGTGGATTGCTCAGTGCGAGGTCCGGTTTGGCGAAGCGCAGTCGGAAGCGCTCATCGGGGATCCCCGTTTCGATCAGGACGTCGGTCTCGCTGAGATGGAAGAACTGCCGCCAGGATGAGGAGACCGTGAACACGGATTCCATCATGTCGAGGAACTCGGCCCGTGTGACGCGGGCTTGCCAGCGGTTGAGGAGCTCCCATTTCGGCGTCGATGCCAGTGGTGAAAGCGGAGGTTCGGGGTCGGGAAGCGCGGGGCCGAGCGGGGCAGTCGATAGATCCGGCTTCGATGGGGGATTCAAATTGTCCGGGTCGGTGTCTGTGACCGATGAAGGCCCGTTCGGATCGCTTGGGTCAGGAGCCGGTTGATCCCGGCCCATCCACACCATGAGACCGACTGCCAGCACCAGGGTGAGGAGCAGGGGAATGGTGGAGCGTGAACCCTTCATGGTGAATTTGCTTGGCGGAAGATCAACGGGCGGTTGCCATGGCGGCACTCATGACGAACGACGCGTTACGCATCATGTTTCTCGGCGATATCGTCGGGGAACCCGGCCGGAAAGCGGTGATCGAGCAGCTACCTGTTTTAAAAGCGGAACTCGGGTTGGATTTCATCGTCGTGAATGGAGAAAACGCGGCCGGTGGCCGAGGCATTACACCGAGGATCGCGATCGACCTGCTGCGGGCGGGAGCCGCGGTCATCACGACGGGTGATCATGTCTGGGACCAGCAGGAAATCGTGGAATATCTCCCCACGGAACCCCGGGTGCTGCGGCCCATCAATTACCCACCCGATACCCCGGGGAAAGGATCCGTCGTGCTGGAAACCGCCAAAGGAAAGGTGGCCATCCTCCAAGGGCAGGGGAGAACCTTCATTCAGCCTCCTCTGGACAATCCCTTCACCCTGCTGGAGTCGGAGATCGACCGCCTTCGCGAAGAGGAGGGTGTGAAGATGGTGCTGGTGGATTTCCACGCGGAAACGACCAGTGAGAAGATCGCCATGGGCTATGCTCTGGAAGGCAAGGCCTCCGTGGTGGTGGGAACCCACACCCACGTGCAGACCGCCGACGAGCGGATCCTCTCCGGGGGAACCGGCTGCCTAACAGATGCTGGCATGTGCGGTCCTGACCATTCCGTGCTGGGACGTGCCCACGAATCCGTGGTGTGGCGATTCAAAACCGGCATGCCGACCCGCTTCCCGGTGGCCAAGGGTCCGGTGCGCTTGTGTGGCTTGATTGCTGACTTGGATCCCGAGACGGGGAAATGCCTCAAGATTGAGCGCCTGAACCGACTGATCGGTGGCGGGGAACAGGACGCCGGTTAGGGGAGGGCGAGCGACTCGATGTTCTCGGAGCCGGCTGGCGGATGAAGCGTTCGGGTGTCCGGGTCCCAACGGAACGGTTCGCCGGAAACCGGGTCCACCACGGGCTCTTCGTTGAGGGCGATGGCCATCAATGCGTCCGTCATGGCAAGCGACGTGCGGTTGCGGTTGAGCCCATGCAACCAGGGTTTGAACCCGACTTCACAGATCGATGCGAGTTCGTTGGCCTGCTGGCTGAGCGTGGCTTTCGGAAGGTCCAAGGTGAAGGCTTGGACGATCGATTCGCTGGATGCGTTCTCGGACAACTGGGAGAATCCCGATCGAAGGGACTCGGCGAGAAGATCGAGCAGGGCCTGTGGGTCGGGAACCTTCATGTCGGTCTCTCCCAGGGTGGCACCGTCGGATACGAGGCCGGGAAGGAGCATGCTTCGGGTGGAGATGTGCCATTCACCGGTCCGAAGTGTCTTGATGGAGTCGGAGAATTCCTCGTCATGTCGCAGGGCGACCCGCCAATCCGCGAGTGAGGCAGGATTGTTGGTGATGGTCGGGAGGACTTCCCGGACAAAGTGCTGATGCGTGTTGTTCCGCAGGATGATGGCGACGGTCTTACTGAACAGAGACGGGGTTTCCATCCCGTCGAAGTGTTCTGCCAGATTCATGGCGGCCTTGTAGTTCCGCATGCTCCTCCCTGGATCGCCGTTCTTGAGACTGAGGCGGGCTTCAAGCATCAGAAGATCCGCGATCTGAACCGCCGGTCTGGCTTCGATGAAGCTGATGTCGCGGGGCGCCATGCCGTTCACCGAGCGATCCGGTGCCTCCGCCACAGCGAGAATTCTTTCCATCAGGCCCTGGTTGTTCTCCAGCCATTTTGCCAGGACCTCGGCGCTGAAACTCTCTGGATCATCCAGCATCGAGAGGATCGGTGCGGGAAGGGGGAGGGCGGTGCCGTCGGCGCCTCCCTGGTAGTCTTCGAGCAATTCGAGGTAGAGCAGGAAACCGTTATCAGCATCCGGAACCTGCCGGAAGTTCACTTGGAGCCAGGGGTAGCGCTCCAAGAGGAATTCGAACCACTCGGCGGCCTTCGCGTCGACTTCCTCACGGCTGAGGCGACGTTCAGGGCTTCGATCGCGCTCATGGATCTTCCACGTGGAAGAATGAAGTTCGGTGGACTCAGACCCAATCTCTGGATGATTTCCCGCCGGAGACACCCGTTGAATGACGATCCCTGAGGCTAGCAGGAGCAAGGTTGGGCCTGCCGCACGCATCAGGGTATGCTTCGAAATGAGAGCCATGGGGAATTACAGCTTTCCTAATGACCCGGTCGGGTCCTGTCGATGGCGATTCCAAGTGGCTGCCGAGCTCCAGGGGACGCTTTCGGAGTGAGAAGCTGCAAATCGGGAGGGAGATGTTCGTGAGAGTGTGGAATCGACCGGGAAAAATGGCGCTGGAATCCCTGATAAATCAGGGGTTTGAGAGAAAAAAACTTTCCTTCGCGTTTTTTTTTGACAGGGTGATCGGCTTTGTTAACGTCCGCCCGCTTTCCCCGGGGCCCCGAGGAAATCTTGAGTCGACCTTTCTTGGCGGCAACGGGTGCAATCCGGGGCGTTTGGGATCAGCAACTAGTCGATCGCTTGTGTAGCTCAGGGGTAGAGCACACCCTTGGTAAGGGTGAGGTCGCGGGTTCAATTCCCGCCACAAGCTCCAGCGGCGAAAGAAACGAGATCATCAGTCCAAAGCGAACCATCAACCATTATGGCCAAAGAAGCATTCGAGCGGAACAAGCCCCACGTTAACGTCGGGACCATCGGTCACGTCGACCACGGTAAGACCACTCTCACCGCCGCGATCACCAATACTCTCGCTGAACACGGCGGAGCAGAAGCAAAAGCATACGACGAAATCGACGGTGCTCCCGAGGAGCGCGAGCGCGGTATCACCATTTCCACCGCACACGTGGAATACGAAACCGAAAATCGTCACTACGCACACGTCGACTGCCCAGGTCACGCCGACTACGTGAAGAACATGATCACCGGTGCTGCCCAAATGGATGGTGGCATCCTGGTGGTATCCGCCGCTGATGGCCCGATGCCTCAGACTCGTGAGCACATCCTGCTCGCCCGTCAGGTGGGTGTTCCTGCCCTCGTGGTTTTCCTCAACAAGGTCGACATGGTGGACGACGAAGAGCTCCTCGAGCTCGTCGAAATGGAAGTTCGCGAACTTCTTTCGACCTACGAATTCCCAGGCGACGACATTCCGATCGTCAAGGGTTCCGCTCTCAAGGCTCTCGAAGGCGACGCCGATCACAAGGCCAACATCATGAAGTTGATGGAAGCCGTTGACTCCTACATCCCTGAGCCAGAGCGCCCAGTGGATCAGCCATTCCTCATGCCTGTGGAAGACGTGTTCTCGATTGAAGGTCGTGGCACCGTCTGCACCGGTCGTGTCGAGCGTGGCATCATCAAGAAGATGGAAGAAGTCGAGATCGTCGGCATCAAGGACACCCAGAAGACCACCGTCACGGACATCGAAATGTTCCGCAAGCTGCTCGACGAAGGTCGTGCCGGCGACAACGTGGGTCTCCTGATCCGTGGCCTCAAGAAGGACGACGTCGAGCGTGGTCAGTGCATCGTGAAGCCTGGTTCCGTGACTCCTCACAAGCAGTTCACCTGCGAAATCTACGTTCTGTCGAAGGACGAAGGTGGTCGTCACACGCCATTCTTCTCCAACTACCGTCCGCAGTTCTACTTCCGCACGACCGACGTGACCGGTTCCATCAAGCTGCCTGACGGCGTCGAGATGGTCATGCCTGGTGACAACGTCACTCTGGAAGTCGAGCTCATCACTCCGATCGCCATGGAGAAGACCATGCGTTTCGCGATTCGCGAAGGTGGTCGCACCGTGGGTGCCGGACGTGTTGCCGATATCCTTGACTAATCATCACGTTGGGCTTCAGGTTGTCGGTCCACTCCGACGGTCTGAGACCTGATCTTTTTCGGGGCATCCTGGAATCCGTTCCGGGGTGCCCCGCCATCGCCTCATCTAGGAAGCATTTTAAATTACGGCAGTAGCTCAATTGGTAGAGCATCGGTTTCCAAAACCGACGGTTGCGGGTTCAAGTCCCTCCTGCCGTGCCATTCCTACCCTTATTTCTGAAAGACCCCATGTTCGCGAAAGCATCCAGATTCATTGGTGAAGTGAAAGGCGAACTCCGCAAGGCCAACTGGCCGTGGGAGTCCGACCCCAAGATCAAGGGATTCAAGAAATACAAGGAACTGGTCGACTCCACCGTGGTCGTCCTGATCGCGGCGATCCTGCTCGCCGGATTTGTCTCGCTCTGGGATATCGTCCACACGCAGGTCGTCTTCTTCCTCACCAAGCTCGGCAGCTGAGCCGACATTTCGACCCGCCCATCGCGGCGAGTCATCGATTTTTCCATCCATTTCCATGCCCGTCATCCCACCAGCAGAAAAACAGTGGTACGTGGTTCACGTTCTCTCCGGCCAAGAGCAGAGGGTTCGCAACCGCATCGCCCGCCAGGTAGAAGCCGAAGAACTCGGCGACTGCATTTTCGACGTGCTGGTGCCGATGGAGATGGTTTCCGAGATCCGCAAGGGCAAGAAAACCGAGACCAAGAAGAAATTCTTCCCCGGTTACATCATCGTCAACATGAACCTCCTCACCGAAGACAACCAGCTCGTCGAGAAGACCTGGTACTTCATCAAGGAGATGGACGGTGTGATCGGCTTTGCCGGAACCAAGGATCGTCCGATTCCCATGCGCCAACGCGAGGTTGACGCCATGCTTTCCCAAATCAAGGAACGCGAAGAAAGCGTCCGCCCTGCAATCAGCTTCGAAGTGGGGGACTCCGTCAAAGTGGCGGATGGCCCGTTCGAAAGCCAGACCGGCGTGGTCGAGGAGATCGACCCCGAGAAGGGCAAGCTCCGTGTTTCCGTCACCATTTTCGGCCGCGCAACGCCGGTCGAACTCGAATACTGGCAGGTTGAACGTGCCTGATCCCGTCCCATTCACAAACCACCACCTCTAATCCCGAAACATCATGGCAAAGGAAGTCACCGCCGTCATCAAGCTCCAGATTCCAGCTGGAGGCGCCAATCCGTCCCCACCGGTCGGTCCTGCCCTCGGTCAGGCTGGCGTGAACATCATGGGCTTCTGTAAGGAGTTCAACGCTGCCACCCAGGCTCAGGCTGGCGAAGTGCTTCCTTGCATCATCCAAGTCTACAAGGACAAGAGCTTCACCTTCGTTACCAAGAAGCCACCTGCAGCAAACCTTCTCAAGAAGGCGGCAGGTCTGGCATCCGGTTCGGGTGAGCCGAACAAGATCAAGGTCGGCACCATCTCGAAGGAGAAGCTGATGGAAGTCGTCGAGATCAAGATGCCCGACCTCAACACCGACGATCCTGAAGCTGCCGCACGCATTCTTGCCGGCACGGCCCGTCAGATGGGTCTCGAGATCGAAGGAATGTAATCCCTTTCAGGTCGCGTCCATTCCGGGTGTGGCCACCGAAAACCGCAGGAGGGTCCCGTCATCATGGGGTCCGCCCGCACTGCAGACCAAACAACATGTCAAAGCATCGCAGCAAGCGCTACCAGAAGGCCGCTGCTCTCATCGAAGAGGGCAAGTCCTACGGATTGGAAGAGGCTGTCGGCACCGTGAAGAAGTTCCCGGCACCGAAGTTCGACCCCACCGTCACCGTTTCCTTCCACCTTGGAGTGGATCCCCGCAAGAGCGACCAGATGGTCCGTGGATCAGTCTCCCTGCCACACGGCACGGGTAAGAACGTCCGCGTTGCCGTCTTCGCCGCTGGCGCCGCCGCCGAGGCCGCCAAGGCAGCCGGAGCCGAGCACGTCGGTTTCGAGGAGCTCATCAAGGAAGTCCAGGGCGGATTCACCGATTTCGATGTCGCCATCGCGACTCCGGAAGCGATGACCGAGGTCCGGAAGATCGCCCGTGTTCTCGGCCCCCGTGGCCTGATGCCGAACCCAAAGACCGGCACCGTGACCGACGATACGGCAAAGGCCGTGGGTGAAGTCAAGGCGGGTCGCGTTGACTTCAAACTCGACAAGAACGGCAACGTTTCCGGTGCGATTGGCAAGGCTTCCTTCGAAGCAAGCGCCCTCGCCGAGAATGCCGAAGCCTTCATCGAAAGCGTCAAGCGTGCCAAGCCCGCTTCCGCGAAAGGCAACTACATCCGCAGCGTCACCGTTGCCGCGGCCATGTGCCCGGGCGTGCCGCTTGAGTCCTCCCTTTACGCCACCAACTGATTACCACCATGAATCCCGACAAGAAGATCATCCTCGACGAATTGCTCGAGCGGGTCAACAGCTCGCCATTCGTGCTGGTGGTGGAATACACCGGCATGACCGTTCCCGAGTTCTCCGAGCTCCGCACCCGTCTTGCCGACAATGGCGCCGAGTGCCACGTGGCCAAGAACACCTACATGAAGAAGGCGCTCATCGAAGCAGGTCTGCCCGACACAGGTGACAAGCTCGTGGGTCAGACCGCCTTCATCACCGGTGAAGCCGATGTGGCTGCCGCCGCCAAGGTGCTCAAGAGCTTTGAAAAGGAATTCAAGAAGCCGGCCATCAAGCTGGGTATCCTCGACGGAGACATCCTCGACGAAGCCCAGGTCAAGGCCATCGCGGAACTGCCGTCCCGCGAAGTGCTCCTTGCCACCCTGCTTTCCACGATCAACGCACCGGCTTCCAAGCTGGTCCGCACGATCAACGAACCGGCATCGTCCCTCGCCCGGGTCATCCAGGCGAAGTTCCCGTCCGAAGACTAATACAACACAATCTGAATGGATGGCTGCGGGTCTCCGCCTGTTGCCTGAACACACAATGGTTCCTCGTCGGAAACGCGGTCGCGTTTCTTAAATGTCCGGAGGCCTCCGGGTGCGTCGATACCGCAAAGGAGAAACAAAATGGCTGATATTGCAAAAATTGCTGAAGAACTGGGTAAGCTTACCGTCCTGGAAGCTGCTGAACTTGTGAAGAATCTCGAAGAGGAGTGGGGCGTTTCCGCCGCTGCTCCCGTGGCTGCTGTGGCTGCTGCCCCTGCTGGGGACGCTGGTGCTGCTGCTGAAGAGAAGACCGAATTCGACGTTGTCCTCACCGACGGCGGCGGCAACAAGATCCAAGCCATTAAGGCTGTGCGTGAAGTTGTTCCTGGTCTGGGTCTCGCTGACGCCAAGAAATTGGTTGAAGGCGTTCCTTCCACCCTCGTTGAAGGCGCTGCCAAGGACGCTGCCGAAGAGGCCAAGAAGAAGCTTGAAGAAGTCGGCGCCAAGGTCGAGCTCAAGTAATCCAATGGTTTTGTGGTTTCGGGAGTCGCATCCGTGCGACTCCCGGGACCCATTCCCGATCTCGGCGAAAGCGATCGACAACCGACGACCTTTTTCGCCGATACCGGACTCCCGCTCCAACTCTCTGTAGAAACATTGCCCGGCCGCCTTTGCGGTCCGGGCTTATTACGCATCCGCAACTACCCTAGACACCATGGCCGACCGTCTCCAATTTGGGAAAATCGAGGAAGTGATCGACGCTCCGAACCTCATCGAGGTTCAAAGTCGTTCTTATGAAGACTTCCTGCACAAGGATGTACCCGCTGGGGAACGCAACGACACGGGCCTTCAGGCCGTGTTCCGTGAAGTGTTCCCAATCAAGAGCTACGATGAAGCCATCGAGCTCGACTTCGTTGCCTACGACATCGAAGAGCCGAAGATCACCTCGCTCGAATCCCTGCGCAACGGGGAGAGCTTCTCCGCTGCCCTTTACGTGACCTTCAAGCTGAAGGACGAGACCGGCGTGAAGAAGGAACGCGTCTACATGGGCGAGCTGCCCATGATGACCCGCCGCGGTACTTTCATCATCAACGGTGCCGAGCGTGTGATCGTTTCGCAGCTTCACCGTTCGCCTGGCATCTGCTTCGAGACCTCGCAGCACCTGAATGGCAAGACCCTCCACTCGTTCCGCATCATCCCCGACCGCGGATCATGGCTCGAAGTGCAGTTCGACACGAACGACCTGCTTTACGTCTACCTCGACCGTCGTCGCCGGCGTCGCAAGTTCCTCGCCACGACCTTCCTTCGTGCGCTGGGCTTTCCGACCGACCGCGACATCGTCAACCATTTCTACACCGTCCAGAAGCTCAAGCTGAAGGAGAACCTCGACGAGCAGGAACTCGGCCATTTGGTTCCTTTCGAAGATGTGCTCGACGGTGAAGTGATCGTGGCCAAGGCCTACGAGCCTCTGACAATCGGCATCATCCGCCAGCTTCTCGCTCTGGGTCACAAGAACCTCGAGGTGATCGACGGCCGTGAGGACGAAATCCTCCTCAAGTCGCTCCGCAAGGATCCGGCACACGACGAGGACAGCGCTCTGAAGGACATCTACCGCAAGCTGCGTCCGGGTGATCCTCCGACTGCTTCGAATGCACGCGCCCTGCTCAAGCGTCTGTTCTTTGATCCGAAGAAATACGACCTGACCCGTGTCGGTCGTTACAAGATCAACAGCAAGCTCGAGATCAACGTCGACTCCGATCAGCGCATCATGGTGGCCGAGGACTTCCTCGCCGCGACCAAGTATCTCCTCCGCCTGAAGAAGGGTGAGGGCGTGATCGACGATATCGACCACCTGGGTTCCCGTCGCGTTCGCGCCGTGGGTGAACTCCTCGCAAACCAGTGCCGCGTGGGTCTTGCCCGCACCGAGCGTCTGGTGAAGGAGCGCATGACCTTGTTCGATGTGAACATCGAGGGCATGACGCCTCAGAAGCTCATCAACCCGAAGGCGCTGAGCGCCGTCGTACGTGACTTCTTCGGCCGTTCCCAGCTTTCGCAGTTCATGGACCAGACCAACCCTCTGGCCGAACTGACCCACAAGCGCCGTCTTTCCGCGCTCGGCCCCGGCGGTCTGAATCGTGACCGTGCCGGCTTCGAAGTTCGTGACGTGCACCCGTCCCACTACGGACGGATCTGCCCGATTGAGACTCCGGAAGGTCCGAACATTGGTCTGATCAACTCGATGTGCACCTATGCGCGCATCAACGAGTTCGGTTTCATCGAAACCCCATACCGCCGGGTCAAGAGTGGCAAGGTGACCAACGAGATCGAGTATCTCACCGCGGACCAGGAAGAGAAGTTCCTCATCGCGCAGGCGAACAATCCGATCGACAAGGGCGGCAAGTTCCTCAACGAGAAGGTGACTGCCCGTGAAGCGGGTGGTGAGTTCATCGAAGTCGACCCATCGACGGTCGACTACATGGACGTTTCGCCGAAGCAGCTCGTTTCGGTGGCCGCCGGTCTGATTCCATTCCTCGAACACGATGACGCCAACCGCGCGCTCATGGGATCGAACATGCAGCGCCAGGGCGTGCCGCTTCTCGTTTCCGAATCGCCGTTCGTCGGCACGGGACTGGAAGCCAAGACTGCCGAAGACTCCCGCGCCGTGGTGGTGGCGGAAGGTGACGGCATCGTGGCTGCCGCCACCGCGGAAATCGTGATCACCTCCGAGGACGGCACACTGCCCGTCAGCGATGAGAAATTCCTCTCCGATCCAGAGTCGGTGAAGAGCAACATCAAGAAGGGGATCTACGCCTATCCGCTGCGCAAGTTCATGCGCTCGAATGCGGGCACCTGCATCAACCAGAAGCCGATCGTCAAGGTCGGAGCCAAGATCAAGAAGGGCGACGTGCTCGCCGATGGTCCGAACACCGAAGACGGTGAGTTGGCTCTGGGTCGCAACGTGCTGGTCGCGTTCATGCCTTGGAACGGCTACAACTTCGAGGATGCCATCGTCATCTCCGAGCGCGTGGTGAAGGAAGACGTCTACACGTCGATCCACATCTCCGAGTTCGATGTTGCCGCGCGTGACACCAAGCTGGGCCCTGAGGAAATCACCCGTGACATTCCGAATGTCGGTGAGGAAGCCCTCAGCAACCTCGACCACGACGGCATCGTCCGCATTGGTGCGGAAGTGAAGCCTGGCGACATCCTCGTCGGTAAGATCACTCCGAAGTCCGAAACCGAGCTGGCTCCTGAAGAGCGCCTGCTTCGCGCGATCTTCGGTGAGAAGGCCGCGGACGTGAAGGACACTTCGTTGCGCGTTCCTTCCGGTTGCACCGGCATCGTGCAGGACATCCGGATCGCCCAGCACGGCGTGGCCCGTGCCAAGGCCGAGAAGATCGATCCCGCCGAGCTCAAGAAGCAACTCAAGAAGATCAACGACGAGCACAAGAAGAAGTCGGACAAATTGACCGACGACCTCACGGAGAAACTTTCCGACATCCTGCTCGGTGAGAAGATCCCACTCGACGTGGTCAACGCGCAGACCGGTGAGATCATCATCCCGGCCAACCGCAAGATCACCAAGACCCTGCTGCGCAAGCTCGCATCGGTCCACGATCACATCGAGATCGATCCTTCCCCGATCCGGAACAAGATCCTCGAGATCATCGGATCCTTCGAAGGTCGTTTCTCCGAACTCGACACCGAGCGTGAGCGCAAGCTCGACCAGCTTGAGTCGGGTGATGAAGTCGATCCCGGCGTTATCAAGGAGGTGAAGGTCTTCGTGGCCGCCAAGCGCAAGCTTTCGGTGGGTGACAAGATGGCCGGTCGCCACGGGAACAAAGGGGTGGTTTCCACCATCGTTCCCGAGGAAGACATGCCGTTCCTTGAAGATGGAACGCCGGTCGACATCTGCCTCAACCCACTGGGTGTGCCATCGCGGATGAACGTCGGGCAGGTGCTTGAAACCCACCTTGGTGTCGCGGCAAGCGCGCTTGGATTCAAGGTCGCAACTCCGATTTTCGACGGTATCCCGGAGTCCAAGATCACCGAATACATGTCCGAAGCCAAGAAGGTGGACGGCGTGAAGATCATCGGCGACAACGGCGTCGCCCGTGAACGCAAGCCCGGCGAACCGGAAGGTCGCGGATACACTTGGATCGGCGACGGCAAGGATGGCTCAACACTCGGTAAGTCGACCCTGATCGACGGCCGGACCGGTGAGGCATTCCACCAGCCGGTGGTGGTCGGTTACATTTACATGCTGAAGCTCGGTCACCTTGTGGCCGACAAGATTCACGCCCGTGCCGTTGGTCCCTACTCGCTCGTCACCCAGCAGCCGCTCGGTGGTAAGGCACAGTATGGTGGTCAGCGTTTCGGGGAGATGGAGGTGTGGGCGCTGGAAGCCTACGGTGCCGCCTACTGCTTGCAGGAGCTGCTCACCGTGAAGTCCGACGACGTGCAGGGCCGGACCCGAATCTACGAATCGATCGTGAAGGGCGACAACAATCTGGAGGCCGGCACGCCGGAATCCTTCAACGTCCTGATCAAGGAAATGCAATCGCTCGGACTGGATGTCCGGCCGGGCCGCAAGGGCTCGGAACTCGGCGCCGTTCCGAAAGATGGCTCCGACGACTTCGACCTCGACGACCTTACCCTCTAATCCGCCAACCCCAATTACGACCCATCACTTATCATGAGCGTTGAAACCAACCTCCGCGAACTCTTCGGTGTCGATGAAAAGCCCGAGGCCTTTGATCAGGTCTCGATCACCGTGGCGGCACCCGATGTCATCCGATCCTGGTCGAAAGGCGAGGTGAAGAACCCGGAAACGATCAACTACCGGACCTTCAAGCCCGAGAAGGGCGGTCTGTTCTGTGAGCGTATCTTCGGTCCCACCCGGGACTGGGAGTGTGCCTGCGGCAAATACAAGCGCATCAAGCACAAGGGCGTTGTCTGCGACCGTTGTGGCGTCGAGGTGACGCTGAGCCGCGTGCGTCGCGAGCGCATGGGCCACATCGAGCTGGCCGTGCCGGTATCGCACATCTGGTTCTACAAGTGCATGCCTTCCCGCATCGGCCTGGTGCTCGACATCAGTGCCCGTCAGCTGGAGCGCGTCATCTACTACGAGGACTACCTCGTGACCGAGCCGGGTAACACGCCACTCGAGCGTGGGCAGCTTCTTACCGAGACCGAACTTCGCGATGCGGAGGACACCTACGGTGAGGAAAGCTTCCGCGCTTCCATGGGCGCCGAGGCGCTGCAGGACCTGCTCAGCCAGGTGAACCTCGCCGAACTCCAGGTGCAACTGGAAGAGGAACTCGAGGCGACCCGTTCCAAGCAGAACAAGAAGAAGCTCTCGAAGCGTCTCAAGATCACCCAGGGCTTCGCGCAGTCCAAGTCGCGTCCCGAGTGGATGATCATGACCGTGCTGCCCGTGATCCCACCGGACCTCCGTCCGCTGGTGCCACTCGAAGGCGGCCGTTTCGCGACTTCCGACCTGAACGACCTCTACCGTCGTGTCATCAACCGGAACAACCGTCTGAAGAACCTTCTTCAGCTCAAGACCCCCGAGGTCATCATCCGCAACGAGAAGCGCATGCTTCAGGAAGCGGTCGACGCCCTGTTCGACAACGGCCGTCACGGTCGTGCCGTCACGGGTGCCGGCAACCGTCCGCTCAAGTCGCTCAGCGACATGCTCAAGGGCAAGGGTGGTCGTTTCCGTCAGAACCTTCTCGGGAAGCGGGTCGACTACTCGGGTCGTTCGGTGATCGTCATCGGTCCGGACCTCAAGCTCAACCAGTGCGGTCTTCCCAAGAAGATGGCGCTGACCTTGTTCGAGCCCTTCATCATCCGTCGCCTCAAGGAACTCGGCTACTGCCACACGGTTCGTTCGGCGAAGAAGATGATCGACCGCAAGACCACCGAGGTGTGGGACATCCTCGCCGAAGTGACCAAGGGTCACCCGGTGATGCTGAACCGCGCACCGACGCTCCACCGTCTGTCCATTCAGGCATTCGAGCCGGTGCTCATCGAGGGCTCGGCCATTCGTCTGCACCCGCTGACCTGTGGTGCCTACAATGCCGACTTCGACGGTGACCAGATGGCGGTTCACGTGCCGCTTTCGGTGGAAGCGCAGATGGAAGCGCGCCAGCTGATGCTTGCGCCGAACAACATCTTCTCGCCTGCCTCCGGTCGTCCGATCGTGGCTCCATCCCAGGACATTATTCTGGGTTCCTACTACCTCACCTGGGCGCCGATCCGCACCCAGAAGGAGCGCGAGGAAATGAAGCACATGCCACTCTTCGAGAATACCGACGAGGTGGAATACGGCATCGCTTCCCGTGGTGCCGACGGCAAGAGCAAGCTCGGCTACCACTCGTGGATCCGCCTTCGCAACCCGGACTACGGCAAAGACACCGTGTTCGGTGACAAGGAAGCGAAGATCATCGAGACGACCCCGGGTCGTGTGCGTTTCAACGAAATCTGGCCTGATGGTCTGGGCTTCATCAACATGACCGTCGGCAAGAAGCAGATGGGTGATGTGATCTGGCGCTGCTACCAGGTCGCCGGCCAGGCCGGAACCGTGAAGACCCTCGACGAACTCAAGGGCCTCGGCTTCCGCGAAGCATCCCGCTCGGGAACTTCGATTGGTGTCGTCGACATGGTCATCCCGGAAGAGAAGCCGAAGGTGATTGCCGATGCTTACGAGCAGGTCGAGAAGGTGACCAAGCAGTATCGCAATGGTGTGATCACCAATGGCGAGCGCTATCAGAAGGTCGTCGACATCTGGACGCAGGCGACCGACACGATCGCTTCGGCGCTCTATCGCAAGCTCGAATACAATGAAGGCAAGGGCATCAGCCCCCTCTTCATGATGGTCGACTCCGGTGCCCGTGGTAACAAGTCGCAGATCAAGCAGCTCTCGGGCATGCGCGGTCTGATGGCCAAGCCATCCGGTGAGATCATCGAACGTCCGATTACCTCGAACTTCCGTGAAGGTCTCTCGGTGCTCGAATACTTCATTTCCACGCACGGTGCCCGTAAGGGACTGGCGGATACGGCGCTGAAGACGGCGGACTCGGGTTACATGACCCGGAAGCTCGTCGATGTGGCCCAGGACGTGATCGTGACCGAGCACGACTGTGGCACGGTGAATGGTATTCTTGTCCAGCCGATCTACGACGGTGACGAGGAGTCGGCATCGCTTGCGACCCGCACCTACGGGCGTGTTTCCTGCGAGACCGTCAAGGACCCCGTTTCTCAGGAGGTCATCGTCAAGACTGACGAGCTGATCGATGAGGAAAAGGCGGCTGCGATCGAGCGCATCGGCTACGAGAAGCTCAAGATCCGTTCGGTGCTCACCTGTGAGTCCGAGCGTGGTTGCTGTGCGGCCTGCTACGGCCTGAACCTCGCGACCGGCAAGACGGTGAAGATCGGTGAAGCGGTCGGCATCATTGCGGCCCAGTCGATTGGTGAGCCGGGCACGCAGCTGACGATGCGGACCTTCCACGTCGGTGGTGTGGCTGCTTCGACCTTCAAACAGCCGATCATCAAGTCGCGCCACAGTGGTGTGGTGGTCTACAAGGACCTCCGCGTGGTCGAGAACGACCAGGGCCAGTGGGTTGTGCTCAACAAGAACGGTTCGCTTTCCGTCCGCGACAAGGACGGCCTCGAACTGGAGAGCCACAACATCGTCATCGGCTCCATCATCGAGATCAAGGACGGTGAGGACGTCAAGAAGGGCGCGACGGTCGCCACTTGGGATCCTTACAATGTGCCGATCATCACCGAGAAGCCAGGGGTCATCGAGTTCCGTGACATGATCTCGGGCATTACCGTGGCCAACGAAACGGACAAGGAGACCGGCAAGAAGGGCATGGTGGTGACCGAGCACAAGGAGGACCTCCACCCGCAGGTCGTCGTGGTCGACGCCAAGACCAAGGATGTGCTCGCCAGCTACTCGATTCCCGTCGGCGCCCACCTTTCCGTGAAGGAAAAGGAGAAGGTCTCCGGGGGCACGCAGCTTGCCAAGACACCGCGCAAGGTGGCGAAGACGAAGGACATTACCGGTGGTCTGCCACGGGTTGCCGAGCTCTTCGAGGCCCGCAAGCCGAAGGATGCCTGTGTGATCGTGAAGATCGACGGCGAGGTTTCGTTCGGTGGCACGGTCCGCGGCAAGAAGAAGGTCATCGTGACGGATCCGGAATCCGGAGAGTCCTGCGACCACCTCGTGCCGATGGGCCGTCACATCATCGTGACCGAAGGCGACATCGTTTCCCGGGGTGATCAGATCACCGAAGGCCCTGTTTCGCCCGAAGATCTCCTCGAAGCCTGCGGTGCGCAGGAACTTCAGGAGCACTTGGTCAACGAAGTCCAGTCGGTCTATCGTGTGCAAGGCGTTGAGATCAACGACAAGCACATCGAGATCATCATCCGCCAGATGCTGCGCAAGGTGAAGATCTCCGAGCCGGGCGACGCCGATCAGTTCCTTTGGGGCGATCAGATCGACCGCACGACCTTCAATCAGGTCAACGAGGAGATCGTCGCCAATGGTGGTAAGCCCGCGGAGGCCGAGCCCGTGCTTCTTGGTATCACCAAGGCCTCGCTCGAAACCGATTCGTTCATCTCCGCGGCGTCCTTCCAGGACACCACGCGCGTGCTGACCGAAGCGGCAACCCTCGGCAAGATCGACTACCTGAGTGGCTTCAAGGAAAACGTGATCATGGGTCACCTTATCCCTGCAGGCACCGGCTTCGATTGCCACCGCGACAGCGAGATCGAATTCACGGTCGAGGAACCCGAACCGATCTTCGAGGAGCCCGCCACGCCGGAAGGTGAGGAGGGTGCCGAAGAGGCTCCCGTGCCAAGCCCAGATTCGGGCAGCGCCGAGAGCGCCTGATCGAAGCGTATTCCATTCCAGGCCGGCCCCGTGACACGGGGTCGGCCTTTTTTGCTTTCCGGGCATGGGGGGATGGTCAGGGTGTCGGGAGTGGTTTCTCGATTGAATGTTCTCATGCCGTGCTGGGAGTTCCCCCCGATGCTGACCGGTGGTCTCGGAGTGGCGTGCGCGGGCTTGGCGGAGGAGTTGAAGGGTTTGGTGGATCTCCGGGTCGTGGCGTCCGGTGAGCAGGTCGGAGCTTATGAAGGGGATGATCTCGGAGACCTCGGTGAACGGGTGGATGCCTTTACCCGGGAGATCCTGGATCAGCAGGCGAACGCCGGGCTGATCCATGCCCATGACTGGATGTCGTTTCCCGCCGCAATGAGCATTCAAGCGGAGAGGGGCATTCCGTTTGTAGCCCACATCCACTCATTGGAGATCGATCGATCCGGCCCATCCGGTTCATCCTGGATCCAGGGAATCGAAAGAGAAGGCATGCATGCGGCTGATCGGGTGATCGTCGTCAGCCAGTACACGGCGCGCATGGCGGTGGACCACTACGGGGTGGATCCAGGCAAGATTCGGATCGTCCATAACGGGGTCACCGAGGTGAACGCATCGAGGGCCGAGGTGCCCGGACCTTGCGTGCTTTTCATGGGGCGGATGACCGGGCAGAAGGCTCCCGATGTGTTTTTGGACGCGGCTTTCCAAGTGGCGGCACGGTTGCCGCATGTGGAGTTCGTCATGGCGGGGAGGGGCGTCCTTCTCGACGCCCTGCGGGAGCGGGTGGCTCATTCTCCTTTCGCGGATCGTATCCGTTTCCCGGGTTTTCTCGAACGATCCGAGATTCAGGAACTTCTCGCCCGCACCACGGTATGTTGCATGCCTTCGCGTTCCGAACCCTTCGGGTTGGTCGCGCTGGAAGCCGCCCAGTTCGGCGTGCCGACGGTCCTTTCCGGCCAAGCTGGTGTGAGCGAAGTGCTGCGGTCGAATCCGGTGGTGGGCGTCGGTGACGTGAATGGATTCGCATCGCGCATCATGGAGCTGCTGCGGGATGAATCCCGGCGTGCGGACCTGGGTCGGAGGGTGAGGGAAGAGGCCGACGCCGCGACATGGCGCGCTGCGGCCGACAAGATTGTGGGCATCTACCGGACCCTCGTGGGTTAGAACCGGAAAGGAGGCGGCGCCAAGGGCTTCCCGGTCTTGGTTCTCCGGCTTGCGGAGTTCAGTCGGGAAGGACCTCAGCCTTCGCGGACGCGTTCGACATTGGCGCCGAGGGCCTCGAGTTTCTCATCAATGTGCTCGTAGCCACGGTCGATGTGATAGAGGCGGTTGATCTCGGTGGTGCCTTCGGCAGTGAGGGCTGCCAGGACGAGGGCCGCGGAGGCACGCAGGTCACTGGCCATGACCGGAGCGGCAGAGAGCTTCTCGACGCCGGTGATCATGGCTTTCCCATCGGCCACGTGGATGTCGGCGCCCATGCGTTTGAGCTCGGCGCAGTGCATGAAGCGCTGGGGGAAAATCGTATCGACCACCACGCTGGTGCCGGGGGTGGTGGCGAACAGGGCGGTCATCTGGGCCTGCATGTCGGTCGGGTAGCCCGGGTAGGGTTCAGTCACGATCTCGGCGGGCATCGGGGTGTCGCCACGATGGATCGTGCAGGCGTCGCCGTTGTCGTTGAAGTGGACCTGGTGCCCGGCCTTGCGCAGGGCGCTTGTGATGGATACGAGATGCCCTTCGCGCACACGGCGCAGGGTGACGCCTTCTCCAGCCAGGGCGGCGGCGACCATGAAGGTGCCGGCTTCGATCCGGTCCGGGATGACGGCGTGCACGCAGCCATGGAGTTTTTTCACGCCTTCGATGGTGATCACGGGCGTGCCTGCGCCACGAACCTTGGCACCCATGGCATTGAGGAAGTCAGCGAGGTCGACGACTTCAGGCTCGCAAGCGGCCGAGGTGATGGTGGTGGTGCCTTCGGCGAGCGTGGCCGCCATCATGACGTTGTCGGTGCCCAGCACGGTCGGTCCATTGTCACCACAGAGGTCGATGGTGGCACCCTTCAGTCCGTCCGGGGCGGACAGGATGACGTTGCCTCCCTCGACTTCATGCTTGGCACCCAGTGCCTCAAGCCCGCGGATGTGCAGGTCGATCGGGCGGTCCCCGATGACGCAGCCCCCGGGGAGGGCGACCACGCAGCGGTGCTTGCGCGCGAGGAGCGGGCCCATCATGCAGACGGATGCGCGCATGCGACGAACGATGTCGTAGGGAGCGGTGTCGGAAATCTTTTCCGCGTTCACCCGGACGGTGCCGGAGAAGCGCTCCACGTCGGCGCCGAGGCCGGTCAGGATCTGCACCATGTAGTTGGCGTCCGAGACATCGGGCACCTTGCGGATGACGCAGTCGTCCTCGGTCAGGAGCGTGGCGGCGAGAATCGGGAGTGAAGCATTCTTCGAGCCGGAGATCGTGATGGCGCCGTGGATGGGAGTGCCGCCGTGAACGAGGAGTTTGTCCATTGGGAAAAGTCGGGAAGGAAGTGGGATGCTAGGCTTCGGGGGCCCGCGCAATCGGGAAACGGGGAATGCCAGAGAGGTCGTTCAGGGTCAAGACGTCCCTCAGTCCCGCGCGAGTCATCAGTGCTTCGACGGCAGCCGATTGATCGTGTCCGATTTCGAGGGCCAGCCATCCGTTGGGTTTCAAATGGCTGAGTGCTTCGGGGATAAAGCGTCGGATCAGGTCGAGTCCGTCTTTTCCTGAGTAGAGCGCGAGTTCGGGGTCGTGGCGGACTTCGATGGCCACCGTGCTGCGCTCGCCGTCGGGCACGTAGGGAAGATTGGCGACGATGAGGTCGAAGCTTCGCCCGGCCAAGCCCGTGAAGAGGTCGGATTCGACGAACTCAACGTCCTCCAGGCCAGTGAATGCGGCATTCTCGCGGGCGAGGGTGAGGGCATCGGCGGACACGTCGGCCAGGGTGACCTTCGCTGTGGGGAAATCCGTCGCCAGTGACAGACCGAGCACGCCGGAGCCGCAGCCCATGTCGAGGACTTCGGCTTCGGCTCCGAGGCTGACGTTCTTGGCCAGCCATTCCGCCAGTTCCTCCGTTTCGGGGCGGGGAATCAGCGCCCGGGCGTCGGTCTTGAACTCGTGGGCGCGGAAAAACACGGTTCCCATCAAGTGCTGCACGGGGACGCCCTCACCGCGCTTCTTGAGGGCGGTGCGGAGGGGTTCGAGTTGCTCCTCGGGAATCGGCTCGTCGAAGCGCAGGTAGAGGTCCATGCGGGTGCAATCGAGTTGGTGGGCGACCAACATCTGCATGTTGCGCCGCGCCTCTGCGATGCCGCGTTTCTCCAGATAGGCGGTGCCCTTGTCGAGAATCTCCAGAACGGTGGTCATGCAATCGGGGATGGGGGATGGGTCACGGTCGCCTGAATGAACTGGCTGAAGAACTCAGCGCCTTCTTCGAGTGCCTTGAGCTCGATGAATTCATCGGCCGTATGGGCCTGATCGATGGATCCCGGCCCGAGGCACACCGACGGCAAGCCTCTGGCGGCGAGGTGGGCGGCGTCCGAGAACCATGGAGCACCCACGCAGGAGCTTGCGGGGCGCACCGATTGGATGCGTTTGATCCACGGGTGGGAGGTGTCGGTTTCCATCGGCGGATTGTCATGGGGGTCGACGATCTCCACGCCGGTCACCACGACTTCTTCCTGCAGCACCCTCAAGGGCCCGCCGGCATCGCGAAGGGAGGGGGTGGTGCGGATGTCGATTTCGGCCTCCGCCCAGTCGGGCACGATGTTCGGCCGGGTGCCACCGCGGATCACGCCCACGTTGAGGGTGGAATGCCCGAGCACCGGATGCGTGAACTCGGCGAGCGTGCGCGAAAGCCGGGTTTCGATCCGGTCGAGCGCGCGGGCGAGCTTCATCACCGCATTCTCGCCGCGCTCGGGTTGGGACGAATGTGCGGCCTTGCCGGTGGTCCGCAGGGTGGCCCACATCGAACCCTTGGTGGTGTGAACCACATCGAGCGATGTGGGTTCGCCGACGATGGCGAATTCGTAGTCGTCCGCATGCTGTTCGGCGAAGCGCTTCGATCCCCATTGCCCGCTTTCCTCACCCATGAAGGCGACAAAATCGACGGCGACCGGAGCGCTCTCGAGCAGCGCGGCGTGCTGTTGAAGCCCCCAGAGCATGGCGGCCATCGGCCCTTTGGTGTCGGACGTGCCACGGCCCCACATTTTCCCATCCCGGATGTCGGCGGCGAATGGGTCGATGGTCATGCCCTCGACGCCGACCGTATCAAGATGGGGTCCCAGCAGGATGCGCGGCCGGTCATCCATGGGGCCGAAACGGGCGATCAGATTCGGTCGTCCCGGGAGGATCTCCTCGATCTCGACATGCGCTCCCAGGTCCCTGAGCCATTCTCCGAGGAATTCGGCGAGGCGGGCTTCTCCGACTTGGTCGGTTCCCGGGCTATTGTCGGGATTGACCGAAGGGATTCGGACGAGTTGTTGGAGGAGTTCGGTGACGGACACGTGCGGACACTGAACGCTGCTGGGCCGACGTCCAATACTGAAGGTGGTCTGTATCCGAGAGGCGCTAGCGCAGCTTCTTTCCGCCCGCATGTGGCACCTCGACCAGCAAGGGGGAGGCGGCGAGGTCGGAAGGGGCGACAACCGGTTCGTCGGGTGGTAGGTTGTGGATGCCGCCGTAGCGCTGGTCGATGACCCGCTTCACGACCGGGGAATCCAGCTTGTAGTTCTTGAAGCTGCGTGTCTTGCACAGACGCACTCCCGCCCGGTCATAGAGCTTCCAGACAAATTCGGAGCAGTACAATGCCTCATCGTCCCACTGGAATTTCAAATCGTATGGCAAGCCGGCTTGCCGGGTCGCCCATGCCTTTGCCTGAGCGATGCTGGTCTTGTCCGGCGCATTCCGGAGCCGCATGGCGTGGAAGGTGTCCGGCAGACTGCGGTCGACGAATTGCTTCAGCGGGGTGATCTGCACCGGGTGGATCGCCTCCATGACCATCCACTTTCCTTCGTGGGAAAAGACCACGCCGCAGTGGGTGAATCGGGAGTCGGTGGCCGCGCGGACCGCGTCGCTCTGAGGGCAGGCATTTCCCTGGAAGACGATGTCGCCATCCTGAAATTCGTAGCTTTTTGTGTCCGGCTTGGCGTGTCGCAGGGATCCTGCCTCGAGGGTCCCGGGGAGGAGGGGCAGCAAAACCGCCAAGAGGTTGACCAGAGCCTTCATCCCGCGACCCTAGCGGAAATCACGGGCGATCGCGAAACGAAACCGATGCTTTCGGATCAGACCATCGTTTCCTCAGAATCGGACAGGAGCAAAGACTGGCATCCGCGCGGATTTCCGCGAAGGTCCATGGTCGTGAGGCACCTCCTACTCCCCATCTTCTGCTCCATGCTGTTCGCGCTGGCGGGCCGGGTTGTGGCGTCAGCCGCCGGGAACGACTGGATGAGCTCGTTGGACGGAGACTTGCCGCTGAGTCAGTTGTCGATTCCCGGAACGCACGACTCGGGTGCCCGGTTCGAGCCATTTCCCGGAACTGCGATCTGTCAGAACCTGACCATCGGTGAGCAACTGGCCATTGGCGTCCGCTTTCTCGATATCCGCTGCCGCCATTTGAACGACTCCTTCACGATTCACCACGGGCAGGTCTATCAGAACATCAACTTCACGGATGTTCTCACGGATGTGCTGGCTTTCCTCGATGCCAATCCCGGAGAGACGGTGATCATGAGCGTGAAGCAGGAGTATCAGGCTTCCGGAAACACGCGCTCCTTCGAGGCCACCTTCGACAGCTATGTGGCGCAGAATCCGGGTCGCTGGAAGTTGGGGTGGGAGGTCCCGACGCTGGATGAGGCGCGCGGCAAGATCGTCCTGTTCAGGCGCTTCGGTGCGTCGTCGACCCCGAAGGGTATCAATGCCTCGGTCTGGCCCGACAACACGAGCTTCAATCAAACGGGAAGGTTGCGTGTTCAGGATCGCTACGTGGTTCCTAGTAATGACGACAAGTGGAGTGCGGTCGAGGCCTTGCTGGCTGAAGCCGGCTTCGGTGGGGCGGATACGCTTTATGTGAATTTTTCCAGTGGCTACAAGAGCGGGTTGTTCGGGATTCCGAGCATTCCAACGGTGTCGGACTTCATGAATCCGAAGCTCGAAACCTACTTCACGGAGAATCCGAGCGGGCGCTTCGGAGTGGTCGTGATGGACTTCGTCGATGCCACCCGGGCCGAATTGATCTACCGAACGAATGATCCCGTGGGCAGGCCGGTGGCCCATCCGGCCTATTTCCACCTCGTCAACCGGCACAGTGGCATGGCCATGGATCTGAGCGGAGTGAACCGCAACGAGGGGGCCGCCATCAACCAGTGGCCGCTCACGGTGACCGCACCGAATCATCGCTGGGCGCTGGCGACCACGCCCGGTGGAGAGGCGTTCCGCATCCAGTCATGGGTCAGCAGCAAGTGTGCAAGCATCGAAGGGGAATCGACGGTGGCGGGCGCGCGGTTGGTTTGCAGGGATGACCTGGGGGACCATCCGTCCCAGCAATTCGTGCTGGAGGACGCGGGGGATGGGTATTTCAAACTGCGCAACGAGGGCAGCGATCTGGTGCTGGAGGTGGAGAACGCCTCGTTGGCCAACAACGCGAAGATCCAGCAGAACACCGATACGAACGGACATCACCAGCATTGGCGACTGCTGCCCTGGGGCGACTACCACATTCGCACATCCTCGGGCAAATACCTCGGTCTCCAGAATGGGGAGAACGCGCTGGGCACCTCCATCGTCCAGCAGGCGTGGTCCGACTCACCTCCGTTCCGGTGGCGGTTCATCGGTGGAGACACGGCGGCGCTGAAGGCTGCGAGCCTGAGCGCGCTGCCTCGGGTGATCGGGGTGGCCCCGGAGGAATCCGCGCCGGGGACGGACACCCGATTGTTCGCTGCTGAATCCGGGGAGACGCATGGCCTCCATCTGGCCCCTCAGCCCAACGGGACGTTTCGATTCAAGTTCGTGGGTAGCGGTCTGTCATGGGGCATCCCCGCGGGACAATCCGGTGACGGTGCCCATTTGGAGCAACAAACGGCGGCGGCCAGTGCCAACCAGGAGTTTGGGCTCGAACGGGTGGTGGGTTCACCCGTGATCCTGATTCCGACCACTCGTCTGGATGTGGAAACCGATACCGTCACGTTGAGCTGGGAAACCCAGGTCGGATTCCAGTATCAGCCCCAGAAGTCAGCCGATCTGAGCGGCTGGAACGATCTCACCGCCTCGCCCCTTCCCGGGAACGGGCTGCAAGGGCAGATCACTGACGACGCGAACTCATCACGGATGTTCTACCGGGTGGTGGTGACGCCCGAGTCCTAGGTGGGCGGGATCCGGGCCTCGTGGGCGGGGGCGAACCCGGTGAAGTCTGCGCTTGGTAGTGGGTCGCGGGATCCGGTAGTCTTCAGGTCGATGCAACCCAAGACACCACTGGATTACACCGTCCTGAGCTTCCGGGTGCTGCTCGGGGTCTGGTTTCTTTCCATTGGCCTCGACAAGCTGCTCCGGGTCGGAGTGGTCGAGTTTTCGCGGCAGGTCGCGGAGTTCCGCATCCTGCTCGACCCGTGGAACCTTCCCGTGGCCTATGTCGTCGTCTGGCTCGAGGTCATTGCCGGCCTGTGCCTTGTCACGGGATGGCTGAACCGTGGGGCCGTCCGCCTGATGATCGGGCTGACGCTTCTGTTTCTGTTCGTCAACGGCCAGGCCATGGCTTTGGGCTTTGAGCCCGATTGTGGGTGTTTCGGCAAGTTTTTCGAGCTCGGGCAGACCGCGAAGATGTGGCTGCTCGTGGTCCAGCTCGGCAGTCTCGTCTTCCTGATGCTCTCGGACAGCTTCCGTAAAAAGCGACTGTTCGCAGGCTCCAGAATGCGGCTTTCGACCTGAAGGCTCCATTGGTGCGGAAGCGAAGGGGGCACCCGGAGTGGGAGGCTGGCGAGGGTCGGGACAATTTTTTGCCGCCCCGTCGGAGGCGAAAATGCCGCCGCAGGTTGACCTGATTGGATTGCTGGGCCAATCATCAGGCCATGCGCTACGCCGAACGCCTGCAAGCCCGTATTGAAACGACCGGATCCCGGCTGTGCGTCGGGATCGACCCCCGGCCCGGGGACGACGGAATCGACGCCGTGCCGGATTTCCTCAAGAAGCTGGTGGCGGAGACCTGGGAGCGGGCGGCGGCCTTCAAACCGAACATGGCGTATTTCGAGGCCATGGGTCTGCGGGGCATCGAGATGCTCGGGGAACTGCTCGAGCAGATGCCCGACGAGGTGCCGGTGATTCTCGATGCGAAGCGCAGCGATATCGGGGAAACCCAGAAATACTATGCCCATAGTTACTTTTCCCATTGGAAGGTCGATGCGGTGACCCTCAATCCGTTTCTCGGCTACGATTCCATCGAGCCCTTCCTTGGCTGGGAAGGGAAGGGGATCTACCTGCTCGCGGTGACATCCAACCCCGGGTCGGCTGACTTCCAGCGCCAATCACTCGCCGACGGTCGCTCGGTTTTCGAACTGGTGACTGCACTGGGAGAGCGCTCTCTTGCCGAGGAGAATGCGACGGATGTCGGCTATGTCGTCGGCCTGACGAATGCCGCCGGGGTGCTCGCGAAGATGCCGGATGCTCCATTGCTGGTGCCCGGTCTGGGTGCGCAGGGTGGCGACCTTGCTTCGTTGGCCGCGGCGGGTCGATCCGCACCGGATGTGATCAATGTCTCGCGCGGGATTTCCTACGCCGGTGATGACCGGAGTTTCGCGCAGCGCGCTGCGGATTGGGCGGACAAGATTGCGGCGGCTTACCAAGGCTGATCTTCATCGGGGTGTGACGATGGAATCCCAGGACCAGGATCAGCCACCTGTGCGGCCGGAAGCCCGTTATTCGGGTCTGATGCCGCAGAAGGGATGGCCGCAGAGGAACTACAAGTTCTTCCGCCACCGGATCGTGCCGGGGATGTTCCGGCGTCCGGACGGGGCGGTGAAGTCGCCTGAGTTGACTTCGCCACCGGATGGATCCGTCCGGGTGACCTGGGTCGGACATGCGGGGTTCTTCCTGCAATTCGCGGGTCATTCGCTGATGATCGATCCGAACTGGGCGAAATGGCATGGCTTCGTGCGTCGTCAGCGTCAGCCCGGGCTGCCGCTGAACCGCATTCCCGAGCTGGATCTCGTCCTCGTCACGCACGCGCACTTCGACCATCTCCACAAGCCCAGCCTCAAGGTGCTCGAGGCACGCGATGGGATCGTGGTCCCGAAGGGAAGCGGATCGCTGGTGCGCAAGCTGGGATTTCCGAGTGTCCACGAAATGAAGGTGTGGGAGCGTCTCGAGCTGGACGAGCTGCACATCGTCCACACTCCGAGCCACCATTGGGGAGCGAGGTACTTGCACGACACCCACCGCGACTACGGTGGCTATCTGATCGAAGCCGGCGGAAAGAGTGTGTTTCACTGCGGCGATTCGGCGTGGTTCGATGGCTTCGGCGAAATCGGGCGGCGGCATCCGGGGATCGACGTCGCCCTGATGCCCATCGGGGCCTACGATGCCCCTAGTGGCAGAGACGTGCACCTGAACCCCGAGGAGGCCGTCCGTGCCTTCGCGGAGATCGGCGCGAAGGTGATGATTCCCATGCACTACGGCACCTTTCCGCTCGGAAATGAACCGCTCCACGAACCGGTCGATCGTTTGCTCCAGGAGGCGGACCGTCTCGGGCTGAGCGACAAGGTGCTCATCCCCGAAGAGGGGGTGGGGATCGAGTGGTGACGGGAGCGAACCGTGTCCTGCCATTCTTCCGCGCGAAGGCCGTATGACATGAGGTTCGAGAGAACTCGACAGGGCTTGGTAATCCGTTGAAATGAACGGGTGAATACCGTCACCCATGGACTGGCCCCGCTGCTCATCGCGCATGCGTGCCTGCGGGGGAAAGGGAGGCTTTCCGGCAAGCAGTTGGTGGTGGTCGGTCTGTGCGGGGCCGCGCCGGACCTGCTCGATCCTCATCTGACGCTGACAGCCCGGCAGACGAGTTGGTCGCACGGTTTGCCCGCGTGGGTCGGAATGACGCTGGTGCTCATCCTGGTGGCAATTGTCTGGAAGGACCGATGTCCCAAGCGTCTCGTGCTGGCGGGATCACTGGCCTATCTGTTTCATCTATTCTGCGATGCCATCGCGGGTGGGATCAACTGGCTGTCTCCATTCGGGAAACTCCCGTGGGGCGAATACTGGTTTCCCGTGATTCTATGGACGCCGACCGATGTCGTGCTGGTCCTGGCCACCTATTTCGTCTTCCGCGCCATCCCGGGGTGGAAGCACGCCCGCTCGATTTCCAAGAAGACCGTGTAGGTCGAGGGCGTGGCTGCCTGCCATCATTTGTTGGATCTTGTTGTGCGTGCAACGACGGCATCAGGATCTCCCCAGCCGAATCCGATGGAGCCGTTGCAGTCGATGGGGGACGCGTGCGTGTTGCGCGTGGATCAGGGCTGGGTGTTTGAACTTCGGCACTGATCCCATGCTGACCAACTCCTGACGAATAGAAGGTCATCCTCGGGCTAATGACTTGTCGCCGGACGGGCTCGGAGTTTAGCTACCGCGAACCATACACTCGAGACGCATTGCCCATCGAATCCAGAGTCGTTCTCACCAAGCTCTTCCGGCCGGAACTGCCTCACGATGTCATCGCTCGACCAAGATTGCTGGCCCGACTGGATGAGGGAAAGAAGGTACCGCTCACTCTGGTCTCCGCCCCCGCAGGATATGGCAAGAGCACGCTGGTCAGTCAGTGGATGGCAAGTTTCGATCCCTCCGAAAGGACAGCCTGGTACTCAGCTGACCCGGCCGACAACAATCCCGAGGCATTTTTCCTCCATGTAGTCAGTGCGATCCAGGTTGCTTTACCGGGCGCGTGCGAAGAGTCCGCCAGACTTGCGAGCTTGGACGACCTCCCCGATGTCGACGATGTCGTTCGCCTGTTCAGCAACGAGTTGCTGAAGATGGAAAGCCGCATGCATCTGGTCGTGGACGACTTCCACTTCCTGAGCCACCAAGGAATCCGCGACCTCCTGGATCGGTTCCTTGCCCGACCTCCTTCCAACTTCCATCTGGTCCTCGTCACTCGTCGGGACCCACCGATCCTCCTGAATCGCCATCGCAGGCAGGGTCACATGAACGAGATCCGCCTTGGTGACCTCCGATTCAGCGAGGAGGAGGTCGGCACCTTCGTGGAAGCCAACTTTCCGGTGACCGATCCGGCAAAGCTGATGGATCTGGCCCTCCGGCGCCTCGATGGCTGGCCGGTGGCCCTCCGCCTGCTCGCCTTGGCGCTGCGCGATGCCGAGGAAGTCGCGGAATTCACAAGCAGGATTCCTTCGGCGCCAGCCTTGATCAGCAACTTCCTGATTGAGGGGATCTTCGACCAAATCGATGATGAACGACTGGCGGCCATGCTCAGGTTATCGGTGGTGGATCGCTTCAACCTCGATTTGTGCGCCGCGCTGTTTCCGGGGCTGGAAGGGCAGGACTTCCTCGATTGGCTGTTGGCCTCCGATCTCTTCGTGATCCCCCTCGACAGGCAAAGCGGTTGGTTCCGTTTCCATCACTTGTTCCAGAATGCGCTGTGGGCCGAGTTGAAGACGCGCCACTCGTCGGAGGAAGTCCGAGCTATTCATCGGCGCGTGGCGATGTGGTTTGCTTCCCAAAAGCTGATCGCCGAAGCGATTGATCATTTCCTCAAGGCCGATGATCTCGAGGGGGTGAGCAAGCTCCTGGTCGAGCAGATCTCGAATCTGGAGAATCCCCCCGACGGAGCCCGGATCCGGCGTTGGTTCTCAAAGGTTCCGCCGTCGGTAGTCGAGTCCCACCCGGTGCTGCTGGGCGAACGCTGCATTCAGTTGACCCAAGCCGTCCGCATGGCGGAAGCACGTGAAACGGCCGATCGTCTTGAAGAAGCCCTCGCGGGATTCGATGGGGATGCGAGGCTGGGTCTTTATCTCCGCGGAGTCTTGGTATGGACACGAACCTTCGATTTGGCCGCGCAGAAGAAGTGGGAGAAGATCGTGGCTCTCGTTGAGGGCATACTCGATCAATTGTGGCCGGAGGAGACTGAATTGCGCGGATTGCTGTGCCTGCCGCTCAGTAATGCCTACCGAGCGCTTGGTGATGTTGCCTTGGCCCGAGGTTCGATCGAGCGGATTCGGTGGGATCTGGAGGAGGCTGGGGCGCCGTATCCGGAAACCTTCCACTCCGAGTGTCACCTGAATTTCCACCTTGGAGACGCTCGCCGCCTTAGCGAGTGCGCCGGACCCTTCTTTGACCACTGCCGGGAACACGGGTTCCGGGTCTATGCCGTCAACGCGCGACTTCAGTCCGCATGGGCGAGCTATGAGCTGAACCACCTCGAAGAAGCGGCGGGATTTTGTGCGGAGCGGGACGACGATGCTCTGCTCGCCAACCCCCAGGACTTCCTTCTCCATCGGCGACTGGAGGTGATGATCCGGCTAGCCCGGGGCCTGGTTGGGGAAGCGCGGGAACTGCTCGGGCCGATGAACCAATTTCTGCATCGCCACAAAGCTCCCCGAGCCGTCTTCTGCTACGAATCGACGAAAGCCCTCGTTGCTCTGCGGGAAGGACGCCTCTGTGAAGCGCTTGCCTGGGTGGACTCCCACGGCACACAGCCCTTCGGTGCGAATCTGCTCGACGATTTCGCCGGCATCCCCGTGCAGATCCTGCTGGCGAGCAATACCGCAGAGAGTTTGCAGAAAGCGGGTGAGATTCTCGAAAGGACCGTGAGCACGGCGGCTGAGATGAACTCGGTGGCTGCCCACTTCGAGCTGCTTGTCCTGCGCGCTCTCTGGCATGATGCAAGGGGTCAAGGCGATTGGGCTCTCGCGAACCTACGGGAGGCCCTGCGCCTCGCCCAGCCCGGCGGAGCAGTCCGTGTCTTCGCCGATATCGCGGCCACTGTGCCCGCCCTCTTGAGCCTGCTCCAAAGGCTCGAACTCGACGAGGAGGGGATCGCCTACATCGGGAGCATCGTGCGTGCAAAGTCGGTTCCGTCGGCGAGTTCGGGCACGGTTATGGTGGTTGACGTTCCCAAGCCACCGGCTGGCTCATTCGTTGACGCGCTCTCCAAGCGGGAATACGAGATCCTCATCCATGTCTCGAAGCGCCACAACAACCGGGAGATCGCGGACAAGCTCTTCATCTCTCCGGTAACGGTGAAGCGCCACCTCAGCAACATCTACGGGAAACTGGGTGTGCATGGCCGTAAAGAGGCGGTCGCCAAAGCGTCGGGACTGGGGATACTCCCGTAGTCATGCGCAACCGGGGCCAACCTGCACCCTCATTTGCACCATTTCGGGCCATGCGCCTCGGTGAGGTTTCCGGTATTTCTAGACCCGATGATCGGAAGCAGCCACTCACTGAACATGTCGGTCCCGGCCATCTACCGGATCACGGTTCAGGGCAAACTTGACGAGAAACTCGTCAGGCATCTCGATGGACTGAACCTCAGCGAGATCACCGCCAACGGTGAAACTCCGGTCGGTGTGTTGGTGGGACGCCTCATCGATCAGGCCGCGCTCAGCGGCCTCCTCAATTCCCTCTACGACCTCCAGCTTCCGATCATCTCGGTCGAGTGCATCAATGTCGAAGCGGCGGATGCGGAATCACATTCAGTCCCCTCGAAAAACGCGGAATTAGCACCATCATGAAATTGCCATATCACCCCATTTTCACACTCGCTATCGGCCTGGGTCTCTCAACCGGATCGTGGGCGCAAAATGCGGCTTATCCGCTCGTCAATGAGCCAGCTCCAGAGAAGACCGCCGATGAGATCGCCCGCGAACTCGCCAATCCCAACAACTCTCTGGCCAGTCTGACCTTCAAGAACCAGTATCGTTTCTACGATGGGACCATCCCGGGCTCGGCGAGCCAGGACAATTTCACGCTCTTGTTCCAACCGGTCTTTCCCTTTTCGCTCGAACCAACCTCATCGGGTGGTAAGGCGAACCTTTTCGTCAGGCCGGCTTTTCCGTTACTGTTCGAGCAGCCGGTTTTTGATCCCGCGACGACGAGTTGGGAAGGCGTCACCGCTCTGGGAGACATCGGGTTCGACATCGGATACGGAGTGACCGAGTCCAACGGCTTCCTATGGGCTGTCGGGATGGTCGGCACCCTGCCTTCCGCAACCGACAGCCGCATCGCCGGAGGTCAGGTGCGACTTGGGCCTGAGTTGCTGTTGGCGAAGTTCGAAGATTGGGGCGTTTACGGCATCTTCCCCAGTCACCAGTGGAACGTGGCCGGTTGGCGCGACGGGGAATTTAACACGTCGCAGATGCAGGTCTTTTTGAACTTCCTCCCGGGCGGCGGGTGGACGGTGGGAACCACACCCATCATGAATTACAACTGGAAGAGCAATGAGTGGACCATCCCCTTGAATTTGACCGTGGGTAAGACCGTCATGTTCGGCAAAACTCCGGTCAAGCTCCAAGCTGAGATCAATTACTATATCGAGCGTCCCGAGAATTTCGGTTCGGACTGGATGATCGGGTTCAACGTCACTCCGGTCGTCAACAACTTCGTTGAAAAGTGGATCCGCGGAAACTAGACACACGAGGAACCGCTTTCTCCAGCTCATCGACATGTCCACGAACCATCGGATTCTGATCCCATGCATAATGCTTTCGGTAAGTATTGGGGCTCTGGCGGAGGACACCGACGTTGAGGCACTCCGTCAGGAGATCGCCCGCCAGCGCAAGCAGCTCGAGGAACAGGAAAACCGTCTCCAGCAGCAGGCTCAGCAGTTGGAGCGACTTGAGACCCTCGTCGATTCTCTGGCGACCACGCCACCCGCTGCGCTTGAGACCACTCCGAGACCAACCCGGAACACCCAGCCCCCTCCGCCCGCATACGGTGGCCCGAAGGCCGGCATGGCGGTGGCTCCAACCCCGAAGATCGAGCACACGCCAACCACTCTGCCTGAGGCGGACGATGAGGATATCCTCGATGTCCAGCCCATCGCCGGTCTTGGACGTGGCGAGGAGTTCACCGACGGAGACTTCCTCAAGTCCGTGCCGCTCTTCGGCTCCGACTGGCGCTTTTCCTTCGGCGGCTACGCCAAGGTCGACCTGATCCATGATTTCTCCGGCAGCGGCGACCCGAGCCAGTTCCTGATTTCGCAGATCCCGGTCAGTGGCACGCCCCAGCCGGGCAGCTACAGCGAGTTCCAGATGCGCGAGACCCGCTTCAACTTCGAGGTCCGCAACACCTCGCCGGGCCAACCGGAAAGCAAGTTCTTCACCGAGTTCGACTTTTTCGGTGGTTCCAACGATTCCAACCCACGCCTTCGCCACGCCTACTTCCAATACGGGAATCTGCTCGTCGGCCAGACTTGGACCACCCTCACGGAGCTACGGCAGTTGCCTCTGTTCCTCGACTTCGCCGCCGGTGACTCGCTCTTCGGCGGGCGGACGGTCCAGGTGCGCTGGGAGCAGGAAATCGACAGCAACTTCGACTGGGCGGTCGCGCTGGAGGACTTCGATGACACCGGCATCTCCAATCCCTCCGGGCTCACTGGCACCTCCCGTTCGAACTTCCCCGTGCTCGCCGGGCGCATCGGTTACAACTGGGACCACGGACTGATCATGCTCGGCGGCTCGGTCGGTGAAAACCGCTGGGACGGGATCGGAGCGACGGGCGATGACAGGGAACTGCGCTGGAACATCGCTACCGGCAGCCGGATTTACCTGAGCGATGACAACACCCACTATCTCGGCTTCGGTGGATCCTACGGCGAGGGAGCGCCTCGCCAGATCCTCACATTCGGCAATGCCGGCACCCCAAACGCCGTCCTTGATCCGACCGGAGACGTGGTGAACGTCACCTCCTGGAACGCCAATATCGGTCTGCACCTCGAGTGGACCGAGAAGTTCTCCAGCAACTTCGGATTCGCCTATGCACGCCTGGGTTCCACCGGGTTGCTCCCGCCCACCAGCATCCAAAATGGCTGGGCTTTCAACGGCAATGTCATCTACGATTTCAACGACCAGATCCGTGTCGGTATCGAACTCATTCTGGGCGAACAGGAACTCGTCAACGGCCGCAGCGGCACCGCTCAGAGGGTCCAGACCGGCATCTTCTACTACTTCTGATTCTCCCCAACCCTACGCAAGATTTCGGAGAAAAACATCTCGGGAAACTGGCGAATTTCCAGCAGCAGACATCCATCAGACCAGCACCTGATGACGAAACCGAAAGGACCAACCATGAAAAATACAACCAAAGCAATTCTGTCGGGCATGAGCCTCGCAGTGGTGGCCTCAAGCGGCCACGCCCACGAGCCCATCGCTCTCGCGCCCGGCGGAGAAATCGTTCACGGTCATGATCATGGACCTGCGGTCCGTTATGAAAATGTCGTCATCCGCGGCGCCAAGATCTTCAATGGCCATGAGCCTGATCTGATCACGGCGGACGTGCTGATCTCAGGCCAGCTAATCAAGAAGATCGCCCCCGATCTGAAAGCACCCCACGGGAGCTTCGAGATCGAGGCCAAGGGCCACACCCTGATGCCCGGGCTGATCGACGCCCACTGGCACGGCGTCTATGCGACGGCCACGATCCCCGAACTCATGACGACCAACGAGGGCTACTGGAACCTGCTCACGTCGGTCGCGCAGCGCGACGCGCTCTACCGCGGATTCACAACCGTCCGCGATGCGGCCGGGCCCATGTTCGACATCGCCCGTGCCACGAACAACGGTTTGATCCCTGGTCCGAGGGTGTTCCCATCGGGGCCTGCGATTTCGCAGACCTCGGGTCACATGGATTTCCGCATGACCCGGGACCTTCCCACTCCGACCGGCCACCTCCATTCGTTCGAGAGGGAGAACATGTTCTACATTGCGGACGGCCTGCCCGAAGTCATCAAACGCACCCGCGAGAACCTGATGCAGGGCGCCACGCAGATCAAACTGATGGCGGGTGGCGGTGTAACGTCCGCCTACGACCCCATTCACACCAAGCAGTTCACTCTGGATGAGTTGAAGGCAGCGGTCGAAGTGGCCGAGAACTGGGGAACCTACGTCCACACCCACGCGATCAACGACGAAGCGGTCAACCACTCGATCGATGCCGGTGTCGCCTGCGTCGAGCACGGCCACATGGCCACGCTGGAAACGCTCAAGCGGATGAAAAAGGAGGGCACCTGGCTCAGCATGCAGCCCTTCCTCGACGACGAGGATGCGCCCGCGCTGAACGAGTTCCAGAAGGAGAAATACGATTTCGTCACCAACGGCACGGACTTCGTCTACAAGCACGCGAAGGAGCTGGGAGTGAAGATCGCCTTCGGCACCGACACGCTCTTCAGTGCCGACCTGGCCAAGCGTCAGGGTGCCCAGCTGGCGAAGTTGCAGAAATGGTTCACGCCCTTCGAGGCCTTGAAGATGGCGACCTACGACAACGCCGAGCTGCTGAAGCTTTCGGGCAAGCTGACGCCCTATCCTCTGGGGCCTATTGGGGTGATCGAAGAAGGCGCCTATGCCGACATCATCCTCGTCGATGGCAATCCGCTCGAGAACCTCGACCTCGTCGGTGATCCCGAGAAGAACTTCGACCTGATCATGAAGGACGGGGTGATCTACAAGAACGCCGTAAAGGACTGATGCCGACGGTAATCGGGCTGCTCCTCCTTGCGGGCTTCGCCGTCTTCTCATCCGCGGTCACAGCGGAAGGTGCGCGCGAGATCCGATGGGAGGACTTGCTTCCGAGTGATCCGGTCAAGTTCGACGACCCCTTCGCCGAACTGACCGAGTCGCAGCTTCATGAACTTGGCTTGATCGCCCGTTACCGGATGCTCCGGGAGCGTGACGCGATCGATGCTGATGGGGAGAGTGCAAAGCAGGAGAAGAGACTCGTCGCCGAGTTCGAGGCCGAGGGGATCGACGTCGATTGGATCCTTTCCCAACGGGAACGAGTCGCCCAAGACCGGAAACGGCGCGCCGAGCAGGTCGATGCCGGCATCGACGGCAGCGAGGTCCGCATCCCCGGTTACGTGCTGCCGCTGCAAAGTGGGAACAAGGGGATCGTCGAGTTCCTGCTCGTTCCCTGGGTCGGTGCCTGCATCCACACCCCACCTCCGCCGCCGAACCAAATGGTGCATGTCACCGTTCCGGAGGGGATTGAAGATCAGGGACCCTTCGCTCCGATGTGGATCGAAGGAAAAATCGAGCTCAAGCCTGCCGAATACAACCTGTTCCTCGTCGATGGCAGTGCGGTCGTGAAGGTCGCCTACACCATGACGACCGATCGGATCTCACCGTACTCGGCATCCGATTCGGACACGCTCGCCCAGGTCGAGGTGCCTGCGGAGGCGATGAAGGGGCACGGCTTCTGGCAATCCTGGCAAACCCGGGTCTCGCTGATGTTCACCAAGACCATGAGCTCGATCCGGGACCGCGAGTCGTCCGGGCCACTGTGGACCGGCCTGCTGGTGGCCTTCCTCTACGGCCTCGTCCACACCCTCGGCCCCGGCCACGGCAAGGCGGTCGTGATTTCCTACTTCGTTGGCGAGGGCGGCAACCTGGGTCGAGGCGTCGCCATGGGCACCAAGATCGCCGTTTTCCACGTCCTTTCCGCGATCATCGTCGTCTGGGTGATGGACTTCGCTGTGCGTCAAACGACAGGAGCCGCGCCTTCCAATTACCGCGCCGTGAAGCTTGTCAGCTACGCGTTCATCGCACTCATCGGCGGCTGGATGCTGTGGAAGGCCGTGCGGGCCGGGAGCCGGGTTCACTCGCATGCAGACCATGGTCATCATCACTCGTGCGCAGCGTGTGAAGCCGCTGAGAAACCATCGAAGGGAATGAGCGGCTGGCTTGCGCTCGCCGTCGGAAGTGTGCCCTGTACCGGTGCTCTGCTCGTCCTGCTGTTCGGCATGGCCAATGATCTGCTCGGTCCGGCGATCCTTCTGGTCGTCGCGATTTCTGCAGGGATGGCCGTCGCCATGTCGGGAATCGGCATCCTCGCCATCCTCGGTAGACATGCGATCGATCGGAAGCTGGACGGGGAAGGGGAGGCTCGTTTTGCTCTTCGGGCTCGAATCGTCGGTGCGGCGCTTGTTCTCGCGATTGGTCTGGGGCTGTTCTCGCTGACCTATTTCGATGGGATCCCGCAGGGCACGGTGAGCCTGGTGAGCCTGCACCGTGAGGGATAGGTCTTCGGGTGGTGGCAGGAAGCGCGGAGCTCAGAGGGTCGGGCAAGGTTTCCGAGGAGAGCTTCTTGTTTCCCGCTTGGCGGGTGGACCGCATGCGATAGCATTCCCTTGTGCCAACCATGGATCCTGTGCTGTTACCCACGACTCTCTGGGTGCTTCTTTCAGTCGTCGCGGTGTTGCAGCTCCTGCTGCTGATCGGGCAGCTTCGCCAGGGGCGTCGGCTCAAGCGTCTCGAACGCAAGGCATCTACCCGGGCAGGGGAGCCGGAGCTTGGTCCACGAGCCGCGCAGGAAGCGCTCGAGGAGCGGAAAACCGACGTGAAAGAGAAGAAGCAGCTGTTTCAGGAGTTTCTCGAGGAAGACCCTTCGCGGAAGGAGTTGCCGAAGAAGGAACAGTTCGCGGAATTCCGGAAATGGAGGTCCGCGACCGGTCTCAATTGGGTCTCAATAAGCGAAACTGGCCACTCTGCGCGGGAAAACGCGTAGTGCAATGGAAAGAATCTGAAAAAATTCCAGTTGGCCCCTTTTTCCGGTTGTCAGTTGGGGTCTCGTTTGCACACTCGCCCGCCTCTCGGCGGACCTCCTCCAAGAGGGCTGGAAATCGCTTGTGAAATTTTTCACAAGCCCCCAGTTTCCCCCCGCTGAGCATCTTTCGACGACCGTCATGGCCAACATTTTCCCGCGCTGGACCAACTTCCTTCCGTTCAAGATCGCGATCTGCGTCGGAGCCCTCGGGGCAGGCGTGGTGGCGGGCTTTACGTATTACGCAACTCCCAAAACGCTCGCTGTCGGTTACCAGCCCTCGCAGCCGATTCCGTTTTCGCACCGGATCCACGTGGAGCAACTCGGCTTGGACTGCCGCTACTGTCACTCCTTCGTCGATGTTTCGGGTCACTCGAACGTGCCGACCTCGAATACCTGCTGGAACTGCCACCAGCACGTGCAGAAGGACAGCCCGAAGCTTCAGCCGCTGCGCAACCGGATGGATCCGCTTCTCAAGCACCCCGATTTCGGCAAGCCGATCGAGTGGGTCCGCATCCACAAGACGCCGGACTACGTGTATTTCAACCACTCCGCTCACTTGAACCGCGGGATTTCCTGTCAGAGCTGCCACGGCCGCGTCGACCAGATGGAAGTCGTGTATCAGGATCAGAATCTGTCGATGGGCTGGTGTCTCGAGTGTCACCGTGCGCCTGAGGAGCACCTCCGTCCGCTCGAGGAGGTCTACAACCTCGAGTATGACCCTGAAAAGTATCTCGCCAAGGAGGTCAATGGTGTGACCAACGCCGAACGCCTTGGAGTAACGACGACCAAGGATTTGGGCCTCAAGCTCAAAGAAATGTGGCAGGTCACGCCGCGTGAGTCCTGCGCCACCTGCCACCACTGATTTCTTACTTTCGCCGACCCATGAGCAAACGCATCTGGCAACACCCCGACCTCCCCGCCGACGAGAAAACTGTCTCGTGGCGTAGTGTCGGACAGCTCGAAAACACCGCCGATTTCCGCAATTGGCTGGAACGTGAATTTCCCCAGGGAGCCGCTGAGATGGCCGACGAGTCCGAGGCCGAGACCTCGCGTCGTTCGTTCCTCAAGCTGATGGGTGCTTCGACCGCGCTGGCTGGCTTCGGTATGGCCGCCTGCCGTCGCCCGGAAAGCTACATCCTTCCCTACGCGAATGCTCCCGAGTGGGTCATCCCCGGGAAGGCGACCTATTACGCCTCCAGTTTCCCGCGTGCTCACGGAGCGACGCCGCTGGTGGTGACGAGCTTCGAAGGCCGTCCGACCAAGCTGGCTCCGAATACCTCGCATCCCGAGAAGGTCGGCACCGATTCGTTTGCTCAGGCCTCCGTGCTCGATCTTTACTCGCCGTCGCGCTCGCGCCGCGTGCTGAAGGGTGGCAAGCCCTCGGGCCGTGCCGAGTTCGAGAAGGCATTCGCCGCGCTGGCCGCCGACAAGAGCGCCAAGATCGGCTTCGTGTTTGGTCGCGATGACTCACCGTCGCGTGCGCGCCTGGTGAAGGAATTGGGTTCCACCTTCACGAACGCCAAGTTCTACGCCTACGAAGCCCTCGAAGGAGAAGCTCACAAGGCAGTGGGTGACGGGCAGCGTCTGGTGGCCGATTTCGCCAAGGCCGACCGCATTCTTTCCCTCGACTGTGACTTCGCCGGACTCGACCCGGTCGGTCCGATCACTCCGTTCTTCGATCGCCGCAAGCCGGAAGGGAAGGACTACAAGAACAAGCCGAGCGCCGATGGCATGAATCGCCTGTATCAGGTGGAAAGCAATTTCTCGCTGACCGGCGGCATGGCGGATCACCGCCTGCGCGTGAAGCCCAGCGAACTGGTAGCCGTCGCTCAGGAAGTGCTCAAGGCGGTCGAGGGCAAGCCGGCTCAGGGACGTTCTGCCGCATGGATCGATGCCATGGCCAAGGATCTCAAGGCCAGCGGCGAGAAGGCCATCGTGGTGGCGGGTTCGCGTGCTCCGGAAGCAGTGCATCACCTCGCTGCGGCGATCAATGCCAAGCTTGGTTCCGTGGGCGCCGCCAAGGCACTTCAGGTGGTCAAGACCGACGCCCAAGGCCTCGGTGACATCGTCCAACTGCAGAAGGATCTCGGTGGAGTCGTCGAGCACGTGCTCTTCTTCACCCCGTCCAACCCCGTTTACGACGCTCCCGCCGACCTCAAGTTCGGTGAAGCACTCGCCAAGGCGAAGACCAGCATCCACTTCGGTCTGCGCACCGACGCCACGGCGCACGCCTCGACCTGGCACGTGCCCGCGGCCCACTACCTTGAGAGTTGGTCGGATGCGCGCACCTCGACGGGGGTCTACACCATCGTGCAGCCGATGATCCTGCCACTCTACGACGAGTGCGCCAGCGAGCTTGAAGTGCTGAGTGCTCTGCTTTCCGATGATGGCAAGCTGCTCACCGGCGAAGGTGAGGAAGAAGCGGCATCCCCCGCCTACACCGAAGTTCGCAAGACCTTCTCAGATCTTGCGGGTGACAAGGAAGAGGCATGGAAAACCCTTCTCCGCGAAGGTTTCCTCGCCGATTCGAAGTACGAAGCAGGCACTCCGAATCTCGACGCTGCCGCCCTGACCAAGGCGCAGAAGGCACAGCCTGAAAGCGACAAGATCGAAGTGATCTTCGCCACCGACGGCTCGATCTACGACGGTCGCTGGATCGACAATGGCTGGCTTCAGGAAGCTCCGGATCCGACCTCGAAAATCTCTTGGGACAACGTGGCCCTCATCGCACCGAAAACCGCCAAGGAACTCGGGCTTTACGAGGAAGTCGTGCCCCTTGAAACCCCGACTTCCGCCGTCCCGCCCGATGGGGAAGGGGAGCACCGCACCGGCAAGCTCATCAGCCTGAGTGTGAACGGCACCACCATCGAAGTGCCGGTCCAGATCGGTTTCGGTCAGGCCGAGAACACGGTGATCGTTTCCCTTGGCTACGGTCAGGGGTTCAATGCCGATGACGAACTCGGCCGCAGCACCGCGAACGAAGCCCACGTCGGCCAGGTCGGCGTGAATACCGGCTTCGATGCCTATCCGCTGCGCAGCATGGGCAATCCATATTTCGCCGCGCTTGACGCCGCTCCGGCCAAGACCGGCAAGGCCTACACGCTTGCTGCGGTCCAGGAGCACCACTCGATGTATGGCCGTGCCCTCGCCCGTGAGGTGTCGACGATGGCCGACAAGAAGAAGGGTGATTTCGAGAAGCAGCTCTCCAAGGTGAAGAAGCACGGGATGGACTCCCATGCCCCTCCAAACGTGTCGCTCTACAAGTCCGAGGACCGCGAGGGCAACTCACTCCTCAGCGACAAGCTCCACCAGTGGGGCATGTCCATCGACCTGACCTCCTGCATGGGCTGCAACGCCTGCCTGGTCGCCTGTCAGTCGGAAAACAACATCCCGATCGTCGGCAAGGAGCAGCTTGCGAAGGGGCGTGAGATGCACTGGATCCGCATGGATCGCTACTTTGCCTCGCAGCAACTCACCGACGACCACGGTCATGGTGTGGTCGATGAGAACGACAAGCCGGTGTTCGACGAAGAGAACATGGAGATGATTCCGCAGCCGGTCGCCTGTGTGCAGTGCGAATCCGCTCCCTGTGAAACGGTCTGCCCGGTCAACGCCACGGTCCACACCGAGGACGGCCTCAACGCCATGGCCTACAACCGCTGCATCGGCACCCGCTATTGCGCGAACAACTGCCCGTACAAGGCGCGTCGCTTCAACTTCTTCGACTACAACAAGCGCAACCCGCTGGTCGCCCACAACCTCTACCGTGGCCCGCTCGGCGAGAAGACCGTCGGCACTTCCGCCCACCTCCAACGCAACCCGAACGTGTCCGTCCGGATGCGGGGTGTGATGGAAAAGTGCACCTACTGCGTGCAACGCCTCAAGGACTCGACGATCCGCCAGAAGCGTGGACAAAAGCAGGCGGCTCTTGCCACCGGTGACTCGACCGCGACTGAAATCGGCGTCAACACGCTGCGCATCCCGGTGGACTCCGTGAAGGTGGCCTGCCAGGAAGCCTGCCCGGCGGATGCGATCTCCTTCGGCAACCTCCTCGACGAGGACAAGAGCCGCATGGTGCGCTCGAAAGGCATCGAGCGGAACTACGACCTCCTTCAATACATCGGAACCCGACCACGGACGAGTTACCTCGCACGGGTCAAGAATCCGAATGCCGACATGCCGGGTGCCGAACTGATCGGCAAAGCCACGATCAACATGCACTGATCGAAGTTCGTCCTCATCCGATCCCCAACTTTCTGAAAGATGGCCACTGCCACCGAAACCAAAACTGCCCAGCAAGGCCCGAAGCTTCCCGTTCTCAAGCGTGAGAAGCTGATCCTCAACGGTCGCTCCTATCACTGGATCACCGAGCGGATTTGCGGCGTCCTCGAGAACCGCCAGCCATTCCTCTGGTGGTTGCTGTTCCTTCCCAGCGCCCTCATTGCCGCCGTCGGCGTGGGTGGTGGCCTGTTTCACCTCGTCTCGACCGGTGTCGGTGTGTGGGGAAACACGAACCGTGTGATGTGGGGATGGCCGATCGTGAATTTCGTGTTCTGGATCGGTATCGGACACGCTGGAACGCTGATTTCCGCGATTCTCTTCCTGACCCGTCAGAACTGGCGGACCTCGATCAACCGGGCGGCCGAAGCCATGACGATCTTCGCCGTGATGTGCGCGGGCATCTTCCCGGCCTTCCACGTCGGCCGTGTCTGGATGGCCTGGTTCCTCGCTCCGATCCCGAACGCCAACGCGATCTGGCAGAACTTCAAGTCACCGCTTCTTTGGGACGTGTTCGCGGTGTCCACCTACTTCACCGTTTCCCTCATCTTCTGGTACCTCGGCATGGTGCCTGACCTCGCGACCATCCGCGATCGCTGCAAGCCCGGCCTGCGCAAGTTCCTCTACGGACTGTTCTCGCTCGGTTGGCGTGGCGGCAACCGCCAGTGGAGCCACTACGAGATGGCCTACCTCCTTCTGGCCGCCCTTTCCACACCACTGGTGCTCTCCGTGCACTCGGTCGTGTCCTTCGACTTCGCCACCTCGGTCGTGCCGGGTTGGCACACCACCATCTTCCCGCCCTACTTTGTGGCGGGCGCCATCTTCGGTGGCTTTGCGATGGTGCTGACCATCATGATTCCGGCCCGCTTCATCTACGGTCTTCAGGACCTGATCACGATGAAGCACATCGACAACATGGCGAAGATCATCCTGCTGACCGGCACGATCGTCGGTTACGCCTACCTGATGGAGCTCTTCGTGGCCTTCTACTCGGGAGCCAAGTTCGAGATGGAAGCCTTCAAATACCGGATTTCCGGTCCGTTCAACTGGGCCTACTTCTGGATGATGGGTCTGAACGTCCTCTCGCCGCAGATCTTCTGGTTCCGCTGGTGCCGTGAGAACCTGTGGGTCGTGATGGCCGTGGCGATGTGTGTGAACTGCGGCATGTGGTTCGAGCGCTTCGTGATCATCGTCACCACCTTGTCCCGCATGTGGCTGCCGGGTGATTGGAAATACTACTCCCCGAGTGGTCAGGACCAACTCCTCTTCGTCGGCACGATCGGGATGTTCCTCACGCTCTTCCTCCTCTTCCTCCGTTTCCTTCCCTGCATCAACATTGCGGAAGTGAAGTGGACCCTGCCCGAGTCTGATCCGCATCATGATGATCACGAGGATCATCCGGACGAAGGGACCGAACCCATCGCAGCCTATCAGCAGGAGCTGTCCGGCAACGAGACGGCCAAGGCCTGAAACACGCGAATTCCGAACGACTTTTCACAGTGAGCACCACACGCAAACGAGTTTACGGCTACCTCGCCGAGTTCAAGAGCGCCTCTGCCCTCTACAAGGCGGCCGAGAAAGTGCGCGATGCCGGTTTCCGCAAGTGGGACTGCCATTCGCCCTATCCCATCCACGGGCTTGACGGCGCCATGGGCATGAAGCGTTCCATCCTTCCATGGCTGGTGTTTTTCGGCGGTGCCACCGGCACCCTGACCGCCTTCCTTCTGGCTTACTCGACCCAGGTCCTGATCTACCCGACCGTCGTCCAGGCCAAGCCGGTGAACATCTTCACCATCCCGGCCTTCTTCCCGGTGATGTTCGAGCTGACCATCCTGTTCTCCGGTTTCACCGTGCTCTTCGGCCTGCTGGCCCTCATGAAGCTGCCACGCCTGAACCACCCGCTGTTCGCCAGCAAGCAGTTCCACCGCACCACCGACGACGCGTTCTTCATCGCGATCGAAGCGCGTGACCCGAAATTCAGCCCCGACGCCACCAAGTCGCTCCTCGAGGAGATCGGTGGCTCGAACATCGAGCTCGTTGAAGAAGAAGGCTGACCCAATCCCATTTCCTTTCATCCCGTGAAATACTTCTTCCTCGCCTACGCGATCATCGCAGCCCTCGTCATCGGCCTCCTTCCGATGCGCGGGGACAAGACGGCCAAGACTCCGATCCGCCTGTTCCCCGACATGGATGACCAGGACAAGGTCATGCATCAGGTGCCCAGTGACTTCTTCGCCGATGGCGTGGGGTCGCGCGAGCCTGTCGACGGCACCCAACCCGTCGGTTTCCTTGCCGATGGAGACAACAAGCTCGGCGGCATCCATGAATACGAATTCGGCGGTGAGACCGGATACTACTACACCGGTGGTATCGAGGGATACTTCTCGAACGGCATGCCCGGGGAGCTTGAGCTGAACGAAGAGAACGTCGAAGCCTTCCTCCGCCGCGGCGAAGAAGTTTACGACATCAACTGCATGCCATGCCACGGAGCGTCCGGGGACGGCCTCGGCATCACCACGAGCTTCGGTGTCCCCGGTGTCGCCAATCTGACCCTCGATAACTTCGGCCAGGCCGCCTACCCGGATGGTCGTCTCTACGACGTCATCGCCAACGGCAAGGGCAACATGGGTGGCTACAAGCACAACATCTCCGTCCGCGATCGCTGGGCCGTGGTCGCCTATGTCCGCGCCCTCCAGATCGCCCGCAAGGCGCCGCTCGCCGACCCGAAGGTCAAGGCCGCCTACGAAGCCTCCCAAGCCGCCAACTAACTTTCCCTTTTCACCATGGCATCCCACATTGTCACCTCCGCTGACGTCGCCCCCGATGGGGAGCGTCTGAAGAGCGCCAAAGTCGATAAGATCAAGATGATCGCCGGCGGCGTGTCGCTGCTGCTTTCCATCGTCAGCGCGATCCTGCTGTTTGGTCCCAAGGAAACCTGGACGGCCAACTACGCCTATTCCTGGGTCTTCGCCCTGTTCTTCTTCTTCACCCTTGCGGTGGGTGGATGCTTCTGGACGCTGCTTCACAACGTCTCCAACTCGGGGTGGGGGACATCCGTCCGCCGCGTGTTCGAGAACCTCGGCGCCGTGTATCCCTGGATGTTCATCTTCGCCATCCCGCTTCTGATTCCGAACGTCCAGCAGTATCTCTACGAGTGGATGAACATGCACCGTGGACTCGATACCCACGGGGGTGAGTATTCCGTGAAGGAAGCCCTGCACCACACCGGTGATCCGCACGACCACCTGCTCTACCTGAAGCACTGGTACCTCAACATCCCGTTCTGGTATGGTCGCTTCATCTTCTACTTCATCGGTCTGAGCGCGGTGATCCTCGGCCTGCGCAAGCTGTCGGTCGCCCAGGATACCGATCCGAATCCGGGCACATCCCGCCTGTTCCGTGCCCGCTTCCATTCGACCTACACCTTGATCATCTTCGCGATCACCATCACCTTCGCCGGTTTCGACTGGCTCAAGGGTCTGGACTACACGTGGTTCTCCACCATGTGGGGCGTCTACCTGTTCGCAGGTTCCGCGCTGAACTCGATGGCCGTGATCATCATCACCGTCGCTCTGCTCCAGCGGGCGGGCTACATGAAGAAGGTCGTCACCCCCGAGCACTTCCACATCAAGGGCAAGCTGCTCCTCGCGTTCACCATTTTCTGGGCCTACGTCACCTTCTCCCAGTATTTCCTGATCTGGTATGCGAACATCACGGAGGAAACGAAATACTTCCTCATCCGTAACACCGGTGGCTGGAACATCGGCATGATGGCTCTGGTGGTTTTCCACTTCGTGGTGCCCTTCGTCATCCTCCTGCAGGCCTGGCTGAAGCGGAACCCGAAGACCCTCAGCCTGATGGCGGTCTACACGCTCGTCATGCACATCCTCGATCACTACCTGATCGCCATCCCGGAGCGCTCCATCTCCCTGATGAACATGCTCCCTGACGTCTATGGAGACGTCGAAACCACGATCCCCGGTGCCTTCCTCGGTGATATCCTCGCCTTCATCACGATCGGTTCCGGTTTCGTTTTCTTTTATCTCCGCTCACTCGGTCAGAACAACCTCTACCCGAACCGCGACCCCCGCATCCTCGAGTCCGCCAACGTCTCGAACTGAGCTGACCCTCATTTCCTTCATTCATCCCACGACCACTCAATTTCATGGAGCCAACCCGTGACAATCCACTCATCCGATTCGCCGCCTTCTGGTGGGGGATCGGCGTGATCTCCCTGTTCTTCGTCGTCCTGATCATCGTCCGTCTGGTCGCGGGTGGTGGTGATGGCGAGGATCCGCTCGAGGAAGCAGCCAGACTGAACCGCCTCAAGATCAGCAACGACGTCGAATCCGCTCAAGCCGCCAACCTGGAGTGGAAGAAGGCGGACGATGGTGCCGAAACGGTCCAGGCGAAGCCTTCCGACATCTACGATTTCATCGGTTCCCAATTGCTGGCATCCCAGCCGACCAAGGTGGACGATCCGGCCCAGGTCATTCCGGGTTCGGCGGCTGCCGAAGCTCTGGCGAATGCCCCTTCCGATACCGACTACGGTGCGGTGGATGCGATGACTCCTGAAGCCGGCACGGCTCCCGATCCCGCGGTGATGGAGAAGGGCAAGGCCGGTTACATGATCTGCATGGCCTGTCATGGCATGAATGGCGAAGGCGGCCCTGTCGGTCCACCGCTTGCCAATTCCAACTGGGTGACTGGCCCCGTGTCGAACCTGATCCGGATCCAGATGCGTGGCTTGACCGGTCCCATCACGGTGTCGGGCAAGGAGTACAATTTCCCCGCTCCCATGGCTCCCATGGGTGCCGCGAGCTCCGACGAGGACGTCGCTGCCGTGCTCACCTACGTTCGCAATTCCTTCGGCAACTCGGCCCCTCCCGTCCTTCCCGAGCAGGTGAAGGCGCTGCGTTCCGAAATCGGTAAGCCGATGCTGACCGAAGCCGACCTCCTTCCGGCCCCCTGACCTTTTCTGACCATGTCCGTTCCTGATCCCAACTACGACAAGGATGGTGTGCTGCGCGCGTCGATCGACCGCTCATTGCGCCACCCGGTGATGTTCTTCTTCACCAGTGGTGCCGCCTGGTTGGCGGTGGCCATTCTTCTCGGCATCGTATCGAATGCGAAAGTCACGAGCCCCGACTACCTCGGCGACTGCTCATGGATGACCTACGGTCGTGTCAACGCCGCGCACCAGGCCGCATTGATCTACGGATGGGGCTGCCAGGCAGCCTTCGGCATGATGATCTGGCTGATGGCCCGCCTTTCGCGTCAGACCTGCCGGAATGCCGGCACCATCCTGGTCGCAGGCCACGTTTGGAACTTCGCCCTGTCGCTCGGCATCATCGGCATCTTTGCCGGTGGCGGGACCGGGATGCCATGGATGGAGATGCCTTCCTTCGCGTGGATGCCCATGCTGCTGGCCTACATCGGCATCGCGATCTGGTCGATGGTTCAGTTCAAGGTCCGCCCCGCCGGTCACACCTACATCTCCCAGTGGTATCTGCTCGCCGCGCTGATCTGGTTCCCATGGTTCTTCGGCTCATCGCACTTCCTCGTGCATGGCTTTGGCGGCAGCCCGCTGGGCGCTGCAGGAGTGAACGCCTGGTTCCGCTCCGCCATGCTGCTGCTCTTCTTCGCGCCGGTCGGCATCGCCATGGCCTACTACCTCGTGCCGAAGGTGCTCGGTCGTCCGGTTTACAACTACTCCCTGTCCCTGATCGGATTCTGGACGCTGGCCATCGTCGCGCCATGGGCCGGACTTCAGAAGATGACCGGTGCGCCGATCCCGAACTTCCTTCCTTACCTCGGCGCATTTGCCGCGATCCTGTTCGCCGTGCCCGCCGCCATGGCCGGGATCAACCTGCTGAAGACGGCAGCGACCGATCTGAAGACGGTCAACGAAAGCCCCACGCTTCGTTTCACGGTTTGGGGTCTGATCTTCCTGCTCGTTTTCGGCCTCGCCAGCGTGGTTCTGAACGCCCCCAAGATCATCTCGATCACCCAGTTCACGATTTCCGGCTACGGCTTCGAGGTGCTGGGCATCTACGGCTTCTTCAGCTTCATCGCTTTCGGTGCCATCTACTTCATCGTGCCTCGCATCACGCGTCGTGAGTGGCTTTCCCGCCGTCTCATCAAGATGCACTTCTTCCTGTCCATCTACGGCGTCAGCGTCGTCGTGCTCGTCGCACTATTCGGTGGGCTCATGCAGGGAGTGGGTCAGGAAGACTTCACGCAGCCGTGGTACAATGCTGCCGGCTTCGCCAGCCCCTACGCTTTGGCCACGACCGTGGCCTGGAGTTTCCTCCTGATCTCGAACGTCTTCTTCTTCCTCCACCTCACGCTGATGTGGCTGCGTCTCGGTCGTCGTAGTTCGCACCCGACCCTGCTGGTCGACCCGCATCACGACAACCCGCACGGTCCCGAAGGGGACATCGACAACGCGGGTTCCATGGTTCACTGAAATTTCCACGTCTCCCTTTTTCCTGCCATGACCTTCCGTCAATTTGCCATCGGTCTCACCGCCAGCTTCGGCCTCGCCTGGCTGGCCATGGTGGTCGTTCCGTTCTTCAAGCTCCGTAATCCGTCGCCCGTTTCCTTTGAGGAGGGGATCGATGCCCAAGAGGGGATCTACCACCCGAAGCGGGCCGGTCGTGTCGTGAACGGAGCGAACGTCTATGCCGCCAACGGCTGCTACCAGTGTCACACTCAGGTCGTGCGCCCCACCTATGCCGGCAATGATCTCGGCCGTCCTGACTTCGGTGGACTGAAGGCTGACCCAGAGCGTGGTGACACGCGACGCGAGTCGAATGTCTTCGACTACATCGGCCTTGATTTCGCGCAGATCGGTGTCACTCGTCTCGGACCGGACCTGATGAATGTGGGGCTGCGTATGGAAGCGAATTACGGCGCGGATGCGAAGGGGTATCTCTACAAGCACCTCTACAATCCACGATTGATTCCAGCGCTGACGGATTGGTCGTCCTGCCCCTCGTTCAGCTTCCTTTTCGAGACCCGGAAGATCACCGGTCAGAAGTCCGAGGCGGCCCTCGATGTGCCGACCGAGGATGGCTATGAGGTGGTCCCCGGAGACCAGGCACGCGCCCTGGTTGACTATCTCATGTCCCTCAAGCACGACGACCCGGTGCCGGCGTCGATGAACTACGCCCCTGCCACCAGCAACCAGGAAGGTTAAGCAATCCGTTTCCATGCAAGATTCCTCCAATAAGCCTGATCTCGACGAGTCGCTCAACGTCACCGAGTCGCACGACCGGACCGTTCGCGATGCCGCAGCGGTTCAGCGTGAGAAGCACGTCGACGAAGGGGGTCGCGAGCCGATGTCCCTGTGGGTATTCGGCGCCTGCGCCTTCATTCTTTTGATTGCCGGTCTGGCACTTGGAAGTGCCGGCACCTTGTTCAACTACGACGAGACGGTCCGTCCCGGATACGTCCGTGCCGCGCTCGATGGCGGTGATTCAGCGGGTCCTCCACCTGCCGAGGCCTTGAAGGTCTACATGGCCAAGGGCGAAAAGATTTACGGCAAGTGCATCGGTTGCCACGCTCCGGACGGCAAGGGTGGGGGAGCTTACCCTGCGTTGGCCGGATCCGACTGGGTGGTCGGTGATACCCAGAAGTTCGCGATGATCGTGCTCAACGGTCTCAGCGGCCCAAGCAGCACCGGCAAGAACTGGGGTGTGATGCCTGCCCAAGGCATTGGCATGAGTCCCACGGACCTCGCCGCGGTCATGACCTATGTCCGCAACTCCTTCGGCAATTCCGTGGGCGATGTGGTGACCAGCGAAATGGCTGCAGAAGCGATTGCGATTTCCGAAGCCCGTGCGAATGCAGGGGCACCGACCAGTGCAGACGAACTTTCCGCCGATCACGCCAAGATGCTTCCTGGCGAACCTCTGGACCCGAGCACAATGCTCGACCCCATCACCCTCGAACCTGTCGAAACCGAGGGCTGAAACCCTTCCTACCCGAACCGCTGGTAGGGGAATGTGACATTTCATGGGGAATTAGCCAATACGACTCCGCATTTTTTGCTTTCCAAACCGCCTATCCTGCGTTCACTCCCAACCTTTCCATCTAAATGAGTGCCTCAGCCACCCACGCCGACGATCACGGCCACCACGATGACCACCACGACCCGGGGTTCATCAGAAAGTATATCTTCTCGACGGACCACAAAATGATCGGTCTGCAGTACGGCATCACCGCCGGACTGTTCCTGCTTTTCGGCTTCTACCTGATGATGGTGATGCGCTGGAGCATCGCTTTCCCGCACGAGCCTCTGCCCGGCTGGATGAGCTGGATTTTCACGGAAGATTGGAAAGCCCGCTGGCTGCAGGACGGCAAGGTGACCGGTGAGACCTACAACATGTTCGGTGCGATGCACGGCACCATCATGGTTTTCCTCGGTGTGGTGCCGCTGGGCTTCGGTGCGTTCGGCAACTACGTCACACCCCTGCAGATCGGTGCTCCCGACATGGCCTTCCCGAAACTCAACATGATGAGCTACTGGATCTACCTCGCGGGTGGATTGCTGATGTGCTTCTCGTTCTTCATGGAATCCGGTGCGGCCAAGTCCGGTTGGACGAACTACTCTCCCTTGGCGGGCATTGCCGATGCGCAGATCGTCAACCAGTGGCTCGCGGGGCAGACACAGTGGTTGCTTGGCCTCGTGCTGCTGATCACATCGTCCCTTCTGGGTTCGGTCAATTTCATCACCACCATCATCAACCTGCGTGCCCGGGGACTGACCTGGATGCGCATGCCGTTCTTCGTCTGGGCGATGCTGGTGACGGGTTTCCTCCTCCTCCTTGCTTTCCCTCCTCTTGAAGCCGCAGGCATCATGCAGCTCATGGACCGGGTTGCTGGCTCCTCGTTCTTCATGCCGTCTGGCCTCTACACGAAGGCGGAGGGTCTCCTGGAGTTGTCCGGTGGTGGATCACCGCTGCTGTTCCAGCACCTTTTCTGGTTCCTTGGTCACCCCGAGGTTTACGTCCTGCTACTTCCTGCCATCGCCTGTGTGGCGGAGATCATTCCAGCCAACACCCGCAAGCCGCTCTGGGGCTACAAGGGCATGGTTTATGGCGTGATTGTCCTGGGTTTCCTTTCGTTCGTCGTTTGGGCCCACCACATGTATTTGACAGGAATGGGGCCGATCGTCTCGACCTGGTTTCAGACCACCACGGTGTTGATTTCGGTTCCGTCGGTCATTCTGCTGACTTCCCTGATCATTTCGCTGTGGGGCGGTTCGATCCGCTTCACACCGGCCATGATCTGGGCATGTGCGTTCCTGCCAATGTTCGGCATCGGGGGCCTGACCGGCCTTCCGCTCGCCTTCAACCTCGTGGACCTGCACCTGCACGACACCTACTATGTGATCGGCCACTTCCACTACGTGGTTGCCCCCGGCATCCTCTTCGGCCTCTTCGCCGGGGTGTATCACTGGTATCCGAAGATCACGGGTCGCCAAATGAGCAGCTGGCTCAGCCACCTGCACTTCTGGCCGAGCCTGATCTGCATGAACCTGATCTTCTTCCCGATGCTCACGCAGGGCATGGCAGGTTTCCACCGCCGCTGGTACAACGGTGGCGATGCCTACCTGGCCAAGTCTCCCGACAGTGCCAACGTCTTCGGTTCCACCGTCGCCGAGCACATCGACCTGAACATTCTCATGTCCTACGGCGCGTGGTTCATGGCCCTCGCCCAGGTTCCTTTCCTCATCAACCTCGTGATGAGCAAGTTCATCGGCAAGAAGGTGACCAGCGACAACCCGTGGAATGCGACGACGCTCGAGTGGGCGACGCCGACTCCTCCGGGCCACGGCAACTTCACCACCGAACCGGTCGTCTATCGCGGGCCCTATGAGTATAGCCGTCCCGATCATGACGAGGACTTCTTCCCACAGTGGGAAGAGCCCAAGCGCAAGGCGGACCAGCCGCAAAAGGAGGAAGAGAAACCCGCCGAGCACTGATCCGGGCCTCCTTGTAGAACATCACTGACCTTCCCACTGGAAATGGAAATCCCTTTTGTTGTCACCCCGCGTAAGGACACCGGCCTCTTCAACTCGAAGATCGCCATCTGGCTGTTCCTTGCTTCCGAAGTCATGCTCTTCGGTGGCCTGTTCTCCGCCTATGTCTTCCTCCGGATCGGAGCCGACTACCCGTGGCCGGAACGCACGCTGCCCGTGTTGCCGGGCCTGTTGAACACGTTCATCCTGATCGCCTCGTCGGTCACCGTCGTTTTTGCCTGGGCCTCGCTGAAGATGCGCCAGTGGGCGAAGTTCCAGTTGTTCATGGGCATCACGGTGGCCTGCGCCGCCATCTTCATGGTGTTCAAGGGCATCGAGTACAATGTGAAGTTCCACCACCAGGCAGCCCGTCTCGCGGACTACTCGGTGGTCGAGGGTCACATCGATTACGAGCGTGCCCACGACGAGCAAGCACATGGTGATGATCACGGTCACGGTGGAGAAAAGATCAAGGACGCCATGGGGAATACCGTGGAAGCCAATCGCCACCGCATCGAGGTTTCTGAAGTGACCTTCGACCTCGCGCGCTACTACAAGCCATGGGTCGAAACCATGCTTGCGGAAGCGGAAGCGCAAGGCGTCCAGCTGACACTCGCCACCGGCTTCGATCTGAACCGTCCGGGCATCGCCGAGACCGACGAGGACAAGGTGGTTGCGGAAGGGGAAGCTCTCTCTCTTGATCTACTTGCCAAGCTGCGGGACGCCCATCTGGAGAACCGCGGGTTCAACGCCAAGAAGCGGACCGCCTATTTGCGCGAAGCCTGGTCGATCAAGAAGGCTGAGGTGAAGGAAAAGAATCTACTCGGCGAAGCGGCCTTCGCCTCCGAGTTCCCCAAGGCCTTCGAGTTGTCGCCCGAGGAGCGTGACAAGGCATACGCACGCTGGAAGGCCGGCATGCGTGCACGGATGGCGACGGATGTGTCGATTGCTTCCGTGAAGATGGCGGATGGATCGTTCGAAGACGTGAAACTCAAGGACAAGACCTACACCGAGATCGCACTTCCTGAGGCGCCCGCCGTTACCTTCAAGGCGAGCAAACCGCTGTTGGTTCGCTACAAGAGCCACGACGTGATCACGGACTATGCGGTCGGAAACACCGACATTGCCCTGCGTGACGGCACCGCCCTGAAGGGGGAGTATGCCGACAGCGCCATGCATTTCCACTACGTGGATGGCATCGACTTCCAGCACCTCGTCATGATTGCCGAGGAGAAGAACCAGGATCCGCTCGTCGCGATCGCCGAGAGCTGGTTGGTGAAGGAGAATCCGATTGTCGCAGAACTCTGGGAGAAACATCAGAAGGCGGTCGGGCAACTCGAGAAGAACCTCACCGAGCACTACGGCTTCGAGAAAGACGGCGTGACACCCAAGCGAGTCCCGACCCACAAGGACCGCTACCGCATGGGATGGCAGGAGATTGCCTACTACATGGAAACCCCGCTGGATCAGGTCGAGGTGGGTGAGGGCAAGTTCTCCCCGCCGAAGGTGACCATGAAGCTCAGCGAGCACTTCAAGGGGCCGAACTACGAAATCCGTAAGTTCCCACATATCGTGGTTCCCCGCGAGGAAGTGGCCCTGGATTCCAAGTTCACCCCGAAGTGGAACACCTACTACGCGATCTACTTCACGATTACCGGTCTGCACGGCCTGCACGTCATCGGTGGTGCCATCGTCCTCGGATACTACCTGTTCTTCGGGCGGAAGATGTATCTCAGCAATCCCGAGTGGCTCGCCAACCGGGTGGAAGTCGGAGGCCTGTTCTGGCACTTCGTCGACCTCGTCTGGATCTTCGCATTCCCGATTTTCTACCTCATGTGATTCGACCGTCTGGTCGTGATTTTCATTATCCAATCTCCAATTTCTGACTCCAATGGCTGACTCCCCAGAAGACATCAAGAAGTCCATCAAGCTCTACCTGATCATCGGCGCAGCCCTGTTCGTGGGCACCGTGCTCACCGTGATGGTGGCGACCGTGCCCGCCATGGACATCGGTGGGCATGGTTTTGACAAGGCGGACATGATCCTCGGTCTCTTGATTGCCACGGCGAAGGCCACGCTCGTGGCCCTCATCTTCATGCACCTCAACCACGAGAAGGCATGGGTTTACTGGACCTTCGGATTCGGCATCTTCTTTGCCGTCGCCATGGTCGCCCTGATCTTCCTCGCGAAGGGAGATCCGATCGAATATGAAGGTTTCCGCCTGGGTGGCCCGACATCCGAGGCCGTCAGTGAGTAGTTTTCATTTTGCCAAATCTTCTGCCGCTCTAGATTCCCACTGCCATGTCCCTTCGAGCTTTTCACATCGTATTCGTGACCGTGACCACCCTGATGTTTGCGTTTCTCGCGGCGTGGGCGTTCGGGTTCGCGCAGGAGCGTGATGGTGTCGTCACGGGGCTTGGAATCCTCGGCCTGATCGGCCTCGTGGGCATGCCGATCTACGGAGTGTATTTTTACAAGAAAGCCCGCAAAATCCTACTTTGAGCCATGATTGATTCGTTTCTCGCCTGTTCGACCTGCGCCAACAACTTCGTCTCCGACGACAACGCGGCAGGCTACGCCATCCTTTTCATGCTTGGGGTGCTTCTTCCCATTCTGGGGGGGATCGGCTTCCTCATGGTGCGCATCATTCGTCGCGGCGAGGCCGACCTCGATCCCGAGCTGCGCGACGATTTCACCGCCTGATCTTCCCGCCCATTTTCCATCTTCATGAACTCCCTGAGTCCCTCGAAATTTCTCGGCATCCCTGAAAACTTTGCCGCCCATGGTGGCCGCGTTGATCACATGATCGATGTGGTTCACTGGCTGATGATTGCACTGTTCGTCGGTTGGACCCTGTTCTTCCTGTATTGCCTGGTCCGGTTCCGCCAATCGGCAAATCCCAAGGCGTCCTACTACGGGGTCCGTAACCACGTCTCCAGCCACCTTGAGATCGGGATCGTGATCCTTGAAGCGGTGCTTCTTCTCGGCTTCGCTTTCCCGCTCTGGAAAGAGCGTACCGATACCTTCGAGACCGTCCAGAAGCAGGATCCCGTGCGGGTTCGCGTGATCGGCTGGCAGTTCGGCTGGACCTATCACTACCCGGGTGAAGATGGCAAGTTCGGTCGGATCGACCACCGCTCCAAGACTTCGGCCAGCGACCCCGGAATCGATCTCGATGATCCGAATGCGATGGATGACTTCACCACCTCGGTGTTGAAGATCCCCAAGGATCGTCCGGCAATCCTCATGATCACCTCCAACGACGTGATCCACAATTACGCGATCGTTCCGATGCGCATCCAGCAGGACGCCATCCCCGGACGCAGCATTCCGATGTGGTTCACGCCCAACAAGGAACTTGAGACATCCGTGGTCTGCGCGCAGCTGTGCGGTGAAGGTCATGGCAACATGGCCGGGCAGATGGAAGTCGTGTCCCAGAAGGCCTACGACGATTGGTATGCCGATCAGACAGCAGGTGCCCTGAAGCGCAATGCTCCCAAGGATGCGACGGCAAGTCGTTGATTGATCAAGATCTCCTTTTTTCGCGACCGAGGCATCCGCAAGGGAGCCTCGGTCGTTTTGTGTCCGCGGTGTGGTGCGAGGTGCCCGTGAAAGATGGAAGAGCACTTCGCACTTCTTCCCGACTATGGCTGAAGGGATAGGCAAGGAGTGTCACGACGATTGTCCGGATGGGTCCTCGCAGGTAATTGGTGCTGGATTTAGCCCGGCTTCAAGATCCTTAGTGACTGACCTTGTAGTCGATCACGGTGATGGTCCTGCCGCGTTGGCCGATCACGGAGATCCATCCATCGTGGGCGAGTCGGGATGAATCGAGGCCCATCTTGCTGTCGCTGAAGTAGCGCTCCATGTCGGTGAAGACCGGCTCAAGCCCTCCAAAGCGGCTGGCCGATGTCTTCCACAGGCCGTCTTCCGCCACAATGAAAAGTTCGTCATTCCGACCGGCAACCAATTTGCCCAGTCGGGTCGTGTCCTGATGGCGCCATGTGCCCGACTTCGGATCACGGGTGAAGTAGGTGGGCTTCCGGTTCGGCCCCTTCTTCAGGACGTGGACGCGGCCGGTCGCATCCACGGTCATGGAACCTCCATTCAGGTATGAAGTTCCCGGTGGAATTTTGACGGCGGTCACTCCGGGGGAGTCGGCGGTGATGAACTTCCTGCCGATGACCCCGATGGTTTGCCCCTCGTTGTTCTTCCATGTCGACCCATGATCGTCGCTGAAGGCGTAGCACAGGTCGTGGTTGGTGCGTGAGTCGGGCGTATCCCTCCAGCACCAGGTGAGGTGGAGCCGCCCCCCTTGGGACACGGGACCGTGAAGATAGGCGTTCACCGTTCGGTTTCCACCGCTCCAGTGTTTGTCGATCAGCTTGCCTGATGTCGGGGACGCATCCTGCCATCGGCCATCGGCGTATTGGAAGTAGTGGGAATCAGCACTACCGGAGCCGCCGTTCAGGCGCAGGTAGAGGGTGAAATGGGCTCCATCGGTGGTGAAGCTCGGGTAGGTCACGCTCGTGATCGGCTCGCCACCCAGGTGATCCTGAACAGGACCGAAGAGGGTGGGGGTCCACGGGTGCTTTTCGGGGGCATTGGCGACGCCCGTCCGGGTAGCACGGTAGCGCAGGGTCGACAGGTGATGGTCGAAGGACAAATGGATCACCCCATCCGGTGAGATGCCCATGGAGACCTTCTCGTGTCCGTCTCCAAAGCCTTGGGACTTGGCGCCACCTTTCCCTCGGTTGAGGTTCTTGGTCCGCTGGTAGTCGGGCAGCGAAAGGGTTGACCACTCGCCGACCGGAAGTTTCCTCCGGGCGACCGATACCTGGCACTGCTCGTCCCAATAGGCTGCGTACTGCCAGCCGCGGTGGGTCCACAGGGATCCGGGGCCAAAGTTCCACTGGGCACCGGGCGTGACGATGTTCCTGGGCATGCCGTTCTTCGCCACCACGCTGGTTCGGAGATTCTCGGCATCGGGCGGTGCGGCATCACCGAGGACGACCAGCGGGAATGCCAGAAGCCCTGCAAGGGGACCTGACAAGAGACGGGGAAGAATGCGCATGTGTCCAGGAGTCGTGTTGCGTCGAGACTGTCGTTTCAAGGGAAGGTCAGCGCATGTCAGTCCGCGCTTTTCGCTCCCGGTTCGGTGAGCGTTCCGCGTTCGGATGAGTAGGACTGGATCAGTCGGTCCAGATCAGAGGTGATCTGAGCCTGAGTCCCGACGATCAGCCAGTAGCGATATTCGTAGGTCGAGCGTGGACCGAGACGCACGCGGCCGACGGGTGCGATGTGGACGCAGGGGCCGCCTTTTGGATCCTTGGAGGGCGCGTTGACATGGGGGCCGAAGTTCCAGGTTTCGCCAGATGCGGGGCTGTAGATGGCGATGCCCTGACCCTCCTTGTTGAAACAGGCCATGGCCTTGAGAGGAGGCTTGGTGCGTCCCCACGGTGGCCCGGCCTTCTGGCTGAGTGTGTTCCAGCGCTGCTCGCCCTGGTAGCTCTTGAAGGTGTCGAAGTTCCGGGTGAAGTAGCAGGCGGGGAGTTCTTGGGGACTCGGGTGGGCGGGTCCCCACCGATCGGTGGGCTCGCGCTTGCACACCAGTTGGTTCTTCACCACGACCACGCGAGGCATGTCTTTCTCGAAGCGGGTCCATTGCCGCATGATTGCCTGCGCTTCCTCGTCAGGCATGTCCCAGAGTTTTGGGATGGTTTCACCAAAGAGGAGGCCACGGTCCTTTCGGTGTTCGAACCGGGTCACCCGGGCCCATGAGCCGGTGCCGCCACCTTGGATCGGATTCCATGACCACGGCGACCAGGAGGGCGTCTGCCCGTCGGCACGTCGATCCAGTCGCTTGCCGGCATAGTAGGACTGTTGGATCAGGCGTCCGGGATCGTAAAGGTTGACCGTGTTGTTGGGATAGCCGTTCCATGACAACCAGGTGATCGAGGCTCCCTTCGCGCGATCAATCCCGATCTTGGCTTCGGAGCTTTCCAACATGAGGAGGTCCTCGGGCGCGTGGTCCGGGATGTCGGCTGCAAACGACAGGATCGCCGTCAGGCAAAAGGGGATACCAGTAAGGAATCGATTCATGTTGGTGGCTTTACGTGTCTTCTGCGGGTAAGCCTTTCAGCAAGTCGAGGCCGTAGCTCCCGTAGCAGGGGGCCCAATGGTAGACAGCGGGAGCGTCTCGTGCGGGCGGGACTCCAACAGAAGTCCAACAAAGTACCGGGGACAGGACTTGAACCTGCACGAGCAAAAGCTCACCAGAACCTAAACCTGGCGTGTCTACCAATTCCACCACCCCGGCGGGATGGGCGGTTTTTGGCAGGGATCGGCTTGTGTGGCTAGGGAAATTCTGTGGCTTGCATGAAGTTGCCCCAGGTTCCTAGAATGCTGCCCACATGAGTCAGAAAGTCCGCCTAAAAGATGTCGCCGAGCGCGCCGGTGTGGCCGTGAACACGGCTTCGACCATCCTCAATCGGCGGCCGAATTCTTGGGCGTCCAAAGAGACCGAAGCGAGGGTCTTTGCGGCAGCGAAGGATTTGGGCTATCGGCCATCCAAGACGGCGAGGGCGCTTCAATCGGGGCGTTATCATTCCATCGGGCTATTGCTCCAGGATCTGACCAACCCGTTCTTCTCGACGATCGCCGATGAACTGGAGAGCGCGGTCGAAGCCAAGAACTACGATTTGATCATTGAGAACTGCCGCTCCAGCGTGGTTCGTGAAAAGCGCTTGATGCGTGACATCCGTGATTTGGAAGTGGATGGCACGGTCGTTTGGCTCAGTGACAACGAGGTCTTCCGAGAGGATCTGTCCGCCTGTTTTGCGGCGAAGTCTCCCATTGTCGCCCTGGGCAACGGAGTGCCTGAACCCGCCTTGCCCGTGGATGCGGTGCTGTCGGATTTCACCCAAGGGCTGACTCAGGCGATCTCTGCGTTGCATGAGTTGGGCCATCGGCGCTTCGCGTTCCTTTCCGCGCTGGCTGAAGGCCAGGACAGCGGTTCGCGGCCCCAGCTATTCCAATCGCTTCTGGCCGTCCATGGTGTGCCCCAATCGAACATCGATGTGCTGCGCTGCGGTCACTCGATCGAAAGCGCCCGTGAGTCCTTCGCTTCCTTCCTGGCGGAGCGTCCGGACAATCGCCCGACGGCATTGATCGCGATGAATGACCTGGCGGCCATCGGCTCCATGCGGGCAGCCCGCGAAGCTGGGCTGAGCGTGCCGGAAGATCTGTCGGTGGTGGGCGTGGATGATGTCCCGCTTTGTTCCTACCTTCCGCTGACACTGTCATCGATCCGCCAGCGGTATCGCATGATCACTCAAGGGGCCGCCGATCTTCTGCTTGAGCGTATCGAGGGCGGCGACTCGGTATCAGCGACGCCACGCCAAGTGGTGATCCCCACCTTGTTCGTCCCGCGGGAAAGCATCGCCCGGGCTCCGGGAAGTTAGGCGTCCGGCGATTCGGCGAGGGACGGAGGGATTGCCTTCGCTCCGCTCCGGCGTTGCCGGATGGTGGTCGCGCCGCGACCTGTGTTGGGTGTTGGTCTTCGTGGAAGACTGCTGCAATCGAACGGCGTTCGAATCCTGAATGGGTCGACGCCTCTGGGGCATGCGATACTTTCCATCAAAGAGGAAAGGAGTGGTGGGCAGGGCTGGATTGCCTTCGCTCCGCTCCGGCGTTGCCGGATGGTGGTCGCGCCGCGACCTGTGTTGGGTGTTGGTCTTCGTGGAAGACCGCTGCAATCGAACGGCGTTCGAATCCTGAATGGGTCGACCCCTCTGGGGCATGCAATACTTTCCATCAAAGAGGAAAGGAGTGGTGGGCAGGGCTGGATTCGAACCAGCGTACACTTACGTGAACAGATTTACAGTCTGTCGCCTTTAACCACTCGGCCACCTACCCTTGTTCCACCCCGCTGGGATGGGGCGGGTTTTTTGGAGCGGAGGGGGGGCTTTGGCAAGGGGAAAAGAGACGGAATGGGCGTTATTTTTTCTTCCCGGGCCCGAGCTCTTTCAAGCGGATGGCTCGATACTCGATCTTCATCGGTGGACCCACATGGACCTGAACACCGATCCGGCCCTTTCCAGTGCGGTTTTCAGGGTCCAGGTCCCTGACTTCGCTCATCAGCACGCCGTTCACGTAGTGGCGGAGGAGAGGGCCGTCAGCGACGATGCGGTAGAGGTTCCAATCCTCCTTTTTGACGCTCTTCTGCAGTTCCGCGGGGTCTCCGAGTTCCTTGATGAGCTCGGGATTCTCGCTGGGTTTGAGAACGACGCTTTGTCCCCGGTAGGCGAGGAACTTGCGGCCACGCTCTTCGTAGTTCTGGCCAGTCCAGCGATCACCTCCTTCGATGTCCCCTTGATAGCCGGTCAACGCCCATTTGACGTTCGGAGTCGGCTTGCTGCGGTAGTTGATCCCGGAGTTGCCCCTGGCGGAGACGCGATACTCGACTTCGAGTTCGAAGTTTGCGGGCTCTCCACCCTGCCAGATGAGGAACGAGTTCCGGTCGAGGAGGGTTTCGGGAGTCACTTCGCCGACAATGCAGCCGTTCTCGACTCTCCAGTAGGTGGGATCCCCGTCCCAACCGGTGAGTGACTTGCCGTCGAAGAGAGGTTTGAAGGTGGGTTCGGCGACAGCGGCCAAGGATGCAATGAGGAAGAGAATGGAGCGCAGCATGGGGCGACTACGGCGAGGTTTGGCCCAATCTTCTCGGACTGTCACGATTTGGCATCCTCGCGGCACGGTCCGTTCATCGCATGGAGGGCAGGTAGCGGTAGTAAACCTCAAGCATGAGCGTGGCGAGAGTGGTCCGGTAAAGCTTTCCCTCTTCGGAGTCATCGGCAAACAGGGCTCCCACCGCAGCGGGCTTCTGACCGCCCCCGGGCACCGGCCAGGATCCGTCGGCGTTCTGATGCAGGGGGAGATCCTTCAGCACGCTGGCCTGGTAGGTTGACCACTCCGTGCCGCCGTGTCGGAACATGGCCTGGGACAGGTAGTAGTGTGCATACAGATCGCATTGCTGGGATTCCCATTTGAATTCCAGATGGTCACTTGCGTAGTCGGCTCCCTTTTTCACCGTGGGCTTGGCGTGCTGGCCCCAGATCTGGAGGGACAGCATGCCCACGCCGGTCAGGCTCGCGGCGGATGTGCCGTCGGCGGGCTGGGTCCCCGTGTAGCCGAAGCCTCCGTCCGGTGCCTGCCGTAACTCGACGTAGTCGATCGCGCGGGTGACGCAGTTGCGCAGGTTCCGGAAGTCGATCCCGCTGTGTTTGCAGGCCTTCAAGGCCTGCAGATGCCACCCGGTGATGGACAGGTCGCCGCCACGGCTACTGGATCTGTCGTAGTGGTAGTCCCAGCCTCCCGTGGGGTGCTGGTGGTCGATGATGAATTGTCCAGCGCTGGCCACGGTGTCGCGAAGCATGGGAATGTCGATCGCAAGGGCCCGGTGAAAGGTTTCGGCCTCGGCAAGCGCGTAGGTGCCGATGGCCTGTTCGTAGGGCCAGTGACGCGCTGTCGTGTCGCTCACCAGCCTTCCATCGTGTTTCATTCCGATGTCGACCAGATAGGTGATGGCCCGGAGGCAGGAGTCGCCGAACTCTTCGCTCAGCGCGGTTTCGCAGTGGCCGAGGTAAGCGAGGAGGGCGAGACCGGTCATCGCGGTCTTGTGTTTGCTTCCCCAGCTTCCGTCCCTGGCCTGGGTGGACTTGAGATAGCGGAGTGCCTGAATCACCGATTCATCCACCTCGGCGGCGGCGCCTCCCTCTTCCAGAAGCTGCAGCCGGTCGGCCTTCGAGCATCGCTTGCGGGAGACGTAGGGGATGGTGATTCCCTGGCCCATCTGATCGTCGTTGCCCATGCCCTCGTGGAAGTCGTCACCCGTGCCGAATTCGTCCGATTCCATGGCGGGGGTGAATACCACGGGGATGCTCAGGGGTGTCGGCAGGGCCCTTGCAATCAGCGGCACGGGGCGGTTGCTGGGTGCGCGCGGTGGCCGATCGATCAAGGTAGGTTTGGGGGCGGGCAAGCTGCATGTCACCTCGGGGAGTGGGCAATAGGGAACAGGGTAGTAGCCGCATGAGGTCTGACCGGGGATGAGGAGCAGGCCCATCACACAGGCCACGACGGTGGTGCCGATGACGGCGACGACGAAGCTGACGGCTTTCGAGGTCCGTCTTTGACGTCGAAGAGCAGCGCGTGCTTCGGGGGTGATTGGGACGTGGAGGCTCATGGCAAATCGTGGGGTCGAAGGTTTTGGAGCGGTGGACCGGGTGTCCTCCGTTCTCAATGGATTTGCGGAAACTCCCGGCGATGCGGGTTTCCGCATCCGCACCGCCGTTCAACCCTTCAAACGGGAGAGGCTGGATTTTCTTGGGGTTGATGATGGAGAGGGGGATGCTGCTCACGTATGCTCAGCTCCATGATTCGACTTATCCTGTCTCTACTTGTCCTGGGTCTGGTGGGCCTACGCGCCTCCTCGACCCCGAATGTCCTGTTTCTTTTCGCCGATGACATGACCTGGAAGGCGGTGAATGCACTGTCCGACGAGGACATCGACACTCCGAATCTTGATCGCCTCGCGGCGCGCGGGATGACCTTCAGTCATGCCTACAACTCGGGTGGCTGGCACGGGGCCATCTGTGTGGCCAGTCGGACGATGCTGAATACGGGCAAGCAGCTGTGGAAGGCGAAAGCCGCGGAGAAAACCCTGGAAAAGGACTATGTCGCCAAAGACCGGACCTGGGCCCAACTGATGGCCAAGCAAGGATACCGCACCTGCTTCTCCGGCAAATGGCACATGCAGATGGATGCCGACGGTGTCTTCGAGCAGATCCGCAATGAACGTCCGGGTGGGATGCCCAAAGATGGTAAGAATGCGTATGAGCGACCTGTGGAGGGCAGGCCGGACCCTTGGAGTGCCTCCGACCCGAAGGAGGGTGGATTCTGGGAGGGAGGCAAACACTGGAGCGAGGTCATCGCCGATGACTTCGGCCATTTTCTCGCTGCCGAGGACGATCGTCCGTGGTTCATGTATCTGGCATTCAATGCTCCCCATGACCCGCGTCAGGCGCCTCAGGAGATCCTTGACCAGTATCCGCTCGACCGGATCGAACTGCCCAAGAACTTCCTGCCGGTGTATCCTTATCGGAAGCCGATGAAGGCACCCCAGTCGTTGAGGGATGAAAGGTTGGCTCCCTCGCCGCGCACCCCGTTCGCGGTCAAGACTCATCGCCGGGAGTACTACGCGATCATCACCCACCTCGATGCGCAGATCGGCAGGATCCTCGATCAGCTGGACGCCAGTCCGGCCGCGAAGGAGACCTTCATCTGTTTCACCGCCGACCATGGGTTGTCCTGCGGAGAGCACGGCTTGCTCGGAAAGCAGAACCTCTATGATGCGTCGGTTCGCGTTCCCTTCCTCATCGCTGGTCCCGGGATTCCAGCGGGCAAGGTGACCCGGGAGCCGATTTACCTGCAGGATGTGATGCCCACCACCCTCGAACTCGCTGGTGCGGAGGTGCCGGAATCCGTGGACTTCGATTCGCTGGTCCCATTCTGGCAAGGGCGGCCCAAGCGGACCAAGGCGGTCTACGGTGCCTACATGAATTCACAGCGCATGATCGAGATGGAAGGCAAGAAGCTCATCCTTTACCCTGCTGCCGAGGTGGCCCGCGTGTTCGACCTGAATGCCGATCCGCATGAGATGAACGACCTCTACGGGACTGCAGAGGGCAAGCGTCTCGCGAAGCGTCTCTTTGCAGGACTGCTTGCCCTGCAGGAAGAGATGTCGGATCCGTTGGATCTGAGGTCGGTCTACCCCGACCTGCTCTGAGTTGATCGGCCGCGAATCTCCTCCCGGCGAGGTCAGGCAAGTGTCCCGCCGTGGAGATTCAGTGTGCCTGGCCACGCGCTGATCGGTGCGTGGCCGGCGGCACGATGAATCACTCGACCTTGTGCAGGTGGATGTCCGTTTGTGGGTAGGGAATGCTGATCCCCGCAGCGTCGAACTCCTGCTTCACACGCTTGGTGATGCTCCAGTGGACGGCCCAGTAATCGGCGGACTTGGCCCAAGGACGGCAGACGAAGTTGACTGATGAATCGGCAAGTTCGTGCATCTTGATGGTGGTGGCCGGTTCTTCGAGCACGCCTTCGGTTTCGGAGACGATTTTCTCGAGAATGGCCTGGGCCTTGTCGATGTCGTCGTCGTAGCCGATGCCGAATACCATGTCGACGCGGCGTTCGCCCGCCGCATTGATGTTGGTGATGGTCTGTCCCCAGACGTTCTTGTTCGGAACGAGGACGACCTTGTTGTCCCAGGTCCGGATGGTGGTGTTGACGAGACTGACCGAATCCACACTTCCCGAGATGCCCCCGACCTCGACGGCATCACCCACATCAAATGGCTGATAGATCAACAGCATGACGCCATTGGCGAAGTTGCTCAGGGAATCCTGAAGGGCGAAGCCGATGATGAAGGCTCCGCCACCGAGGAGGGCGAGAACCGGGCCTATCTGCACTCCGAGGGTGGAGATGGCGACGAGGGCACCGATGGCAAGAATGGTCCGGCGGATGATCTTCTCGATGAAGCGATCAAGGAGTTCCGAGGTGCCCTTGTGCTGGGTCATCGCCTTGTTCACGAGTCGCTCGACAAAGCCGGAGATGAACCAGGCGACGATGAGAATGAGGATGCAGGCTCCGATCCTGCCGAGCCACTTCAACGCACCGTCTTCCGATTTGATCCAGCGGTTGAAGGAGTCCATCAGGGCACTGGTGTCCTTGATGTCCACTTTGGTGGCATTGAGGGTGGAGGCGTAGAGGCGCAGTTCCGCGGCATCTCCGCCCTTGGCTTCCCAGGCATCGAGAATGACCTCGAAGTTCGTGAGGAGTGCTTTCTCCTCGTCACGGGCTTTCGCCAAGTCGTCCAAAGCGGTCTGTTTGGCGTCGGTGCCTGCTTCGGCTTCGGCGTTGCGAATGGCGGCTTCGGCCACCTTCTCCGCGCCCTCCTTGATGGCTTGTTGCCATTGCTTGGCCTCTTCGGCGAGTTCGTCGACGGTGAGGGGAACAAGTTTCAGATCGAGGATCTCCGGCTTGATCTCGCCGCCGGGTGAGACGACGGCTACGGCGACCTCTCCTTGTTTCTCCGGAGTCGGGTCGTCCTGTGCCGTGAGCGGCAGCAGTGGAAATAGGGCGAGTGAGGCAATGAGGCTGCGGTATTTCATGGACCGTTTCTGTTGGGGGTCAGGATTCTTGCTTGTCGGGAGTGGCAACTTTCGGGAACCAGCGGTTCTTGGGGATGACGAGGGGTTCGGGGGTGTCGCAATTGTAGTGAGGGGACATGATGGCGACTTCCGCTTCGTTGAAGGCATCCTGAATGTGTCCGTTGAGTTCCGAGAGGACGGCAGTGCGACGGTTGGGATTCTTGATGTAGGAAATCAGGGTGTATTCAGGATACCAGTCGGACAGGGCGTTCTGAACGACCCTTGGTGGAGGTGAATCGAGGATCTCTTCGGTGGCGTTTGCCGATTCCATCAGCAGTTGGTGTACCTGCCGCCATGGCGTGTCGTAGCCGATGGTGACGGTGGTCTTCAGCGGGACACCGGTATCCTCGGCAAGGCGGGAGTAGTTGGTGGTCGGGTTGCTGAGCATGACGGCATTGGGAATGACCAGGAACTCGTGGGCGGGGTTGAGCAATTTCACGGCGAGCAGACCCATTTCTGAGATGGTGCCCTCGATCTCGCCCACCTTGATGTATTCGCCGGTGCGGACCGATCCGGAGTAGAGCAGGACGAAACCACTCATGACCTGGTTGATCAACCCGCTGGATCCCAGCGAGACCATCAGTCCGATGAGCACGCTGAGCCCCTTGAACGCATCGCTGCCGGAGCCCGGGATGTAGGGATAGGCCAGAACGATGCCGAACAGCCAGATGAAGGCGACGGCAATCCTGCGGGTTGCTTTGGCGGCGTCATTCGCCATGACACCTTTGTTGCTGTCGTCACCCAGCCCGGAGATGGTGCGGTCGGCGATCCGGGCGATCCAGCGGGTGATGAAGAGGATGACCCCGGCGGTGATGAGTCCGGGCAGGGCGCCGGTGAACTCGGCGATGATCGATTTGGCAAAGCTCAGTAGATGGCCGGTGAACGCGTTGCCAAGGGGGGCAGTGCGCGGAAACTGGTTGAAGACGTAGGCGACCCAGACGCAGAGCAGATAGAGGAAGAGGAAGAATGCCGGAAGTTTGACGACTTGCTCGAAAACCGTGGAGAGATAGGGCCGGAGATCGGACTTGCCGAGGCGGAGTCGTCGCCAGTTCCGCACCCGCGTGACCATGAATTTGGCAAGCCTCCGGGTTGTCCAGCGAAGCACCACGTAGGCGAGCACGAAGATTAGGGTGGCGACGATGGCCCGGCTCGTGCTCTTGATCAGGAATTCTGCGGACGCTTGCTTGATCCTGGCCTCACGGATTTCATTCAAAGCGGTGAGGGTTTCGGACGATGCCTTGTCCAGGGTTTCTCCAGCGAGGACGTCCAGGTCGGCCTCCAGCAGGCTGAACAGGTAGGTCTCGCCGACGAGGAATCGGACACTGGGTTGTTCTTCGTACGTCGCATTCTCCTTCTTGAAACTCTCCTCTGCCCATTCGCTGGCGGTGGCGTCGAGGGCGCTCAAGGCCTTCTCGGTCCGTACTTCCGGCGTAAGTCCCTCGGCCGTGGCGCGGAAGGTGGCGATCTGTCGATTCCACCAACTCAGGTCGGCTGGGGCCGGGCCGTCGACGGGCTTGGTGCTTTCCTCCTTCTCGACCTCGGCCGCGGATTTCAGCATTCCCTTGGCGGCATCAGGGGATGGGGCCGACGTCTCACCCATGGCGGTCACCATCAGGAATGCGATCGGGAAAAGCAGGATGAGGAGAGGTCTCGGGATTGCCATGGTCGGATCGGAAACTCCGACACTGGCCTTCTGCGGGCTGATCGGCCAAGCCTAAAGCTCGGTCATCCGTGATGGGCGGGTCATGCTTTATGAGCGACAGGTTGGGGGGGAGTGCTAGCCTTCAGCATGCCCAACGCCCTGTCCGAAGAGACGTCGCCGTATCTGCTTCAGCACCAGAACAATCCGGTGGACTGGCTGCCATGGGGCGAGGCTGCGTTCGCGAAGGCAAAGAAGAAGGACAAGCTGGTGTTTCTGTCGATCGGTTACTCGACCTGCCATTGGTGCCATGTGATGGAGCACGAGAGTTTCGAGAATGAGGCCATCGCCAAGGTGATGAATGAGAATTTCGTCTGCGTGAAGGTGGATCGCGAGGAGCGACCGGATGTGGATGCCACTTACATGGCATTCGTGCAGGCGACGACCGGGTCGGGTGGGTGGCCGATGAGTGTCTGGCTGACTCCCGATGCGAAGCCGGTGGTGGGGGGCACGTATTTTCCTCCGGACGACCGTGGTGGGCGTCCGGGATTTCCAAAGCTCTGTGCGCAGCTTGGTCGACTCTGGAAGGATGACAGGGCGAGGATGCTGGAGAGCGCGGACAAGGTGATGGAGCACCTGAGGTCGGAGAGTAAGCCGGATGCGGTCCTCCGGGGGCTGCCGTCGGAGAAGGTGTTTGGCGACTTCATCGACCGCTGCGAGGCGAGCTTCGATCCGGAGTGGGGCGGCTGGGGGAGTGCTCCGAAGTTTCCGCGGCCGGCGGTGCCTCGACTGCTGCTTCAACTGGTGGACCGGTTCGGCGCGAAGACCGAGGAGGGCGAGGCATGCCTGCAGATGGTTGAACGTACACTGAAGGCGATGGCGGTGGGGGGGATGCACGATCAATTGGGCGGGGGTTTTCACCGCTACTCGGTGGATCGTTACTGGCACGTTCCTCACTACGAGAAGATGCTCTACGATCAGGGACAGCTGGCTCTGCTCTACGTGGAGGCCTTCCAAGTCACCGGGCGTGCCGATTTTCGCCAGGTGGCGGAGCGTCTGTTCGGTTACGTCACAAGGGACATGAAGGCTGCCGGAGGGGGCTTCCATGCGGCAGAGGATGCGGACAGCCTGCCCGCGGCGGATTCGGAGAAGAAGCGTGAAGGTGCCTACTGGACCTGGGAGGCGGACGAGATCTACCGCCTGCTGGAGCCAAAGGCGGCGGCGCTTTTTTGCGCGGCATTCGGGGTGGAACAGGATGGCAATTCGCGGCCGGAAAGCGATCCGCACGGTGAACTCAAGGATCAGAACACCCTGTTCCGGGCGATGCCGGACCCGGGCTTGGCCGAACAATTTGAAATGAGCGAGGCGGATGTGGAGCAGTCGCTCGATGCCTCGATGAGTTTGCTTCTAACAGAGCGAGCGAAGCGTCCGCATCCTCATCGGGATGACAAGGTGATCACGGCTTGGAATGGCTGGATGATTGCCGGGTTGGCGAAGGGAGGTCGGGTCCTGGGGCGTGAAGATCTGTTGGATGCCGCGGAGGAGGCTGCCACCTTTGTTAAGAAACACCTTTGGTCCCCGGAGGGTGGGTTGATGAGGTCATGGAGGGGCAAGGCAGGGGAGGTGCAGGGCTTTGCCGTCGACTATGCCTGCCTGATTTCCGGCCTGTTGGAGTTGCATGGTCGCGAAGAGGGAGATCGCTGGCTTGATTGGGCGGTCCAGCTTCAGGGGGAGTTGGACGAGCGCTACTGGGAGGAGGAAATGGCGGGGTACGTCATGCGTTCGTCCTTGGGCGATGAGGTCCTCATGACCATCCTGGAAGACTACGATGGTGCGGAACCGGCGGCGAATCATGTTGCGGCGGAGAACCTCCTGCGGCTGGAGGCCCTGAAGGCGGACGACCAATTCGGCAAGCGCGCCGAAGCGATCCTGCGGGCGGGCTCACTGAGGATGGAGAAGCAGGGGTTCGCGAGTCCGGTGCTGCTGGGGGCGTATGACCTGAAACTCCGAGATGTCCCGAAGATGGACGTCCGGGGTGTGCTGGATCCTGAACTCGAAAAGAGACTCCGACGGACCTACCTCCCGGGGGCGGTGTGGACGAAGTCCGATGGTCCGGGTGAGGTGATCGAGTGTCGGAAGCTCCTGTGCAAGCCCTGGCCGTGAAACGGGTTGCGGCGCTTTCCTTGGCCCCTCACGAGGCGCCAAGGGACTCGCGCCGCTCGCGGATCAAGCGGACAACGAGCGCCGTCCATCCGGTCTGGTGGGATGCACCGAGTCCTTCTCCGGTTTCGCCGTGGAAGTACTCGTGGAACAGCAGTAGGTTCTGCCAATCGGTTTCGTCGCTGTAGCGTTTGGCATCGCCGAAGCATGGCCGGTAGCCGTCCTTGTCCAACTTGAACAGGGACATCAGGCGGTCGGAGATCTCATTCGCGATTTCGCGCAGATTGACCTGTTTGCCCGATCCCTTCGGGTACTCGACGGTGAAGGTATCACCATAGTAGTAGTGGTAGCGCTGCAGGGCTTCGATGATCAGGTAGTTGATCGGGAACCAGATGGGGCCCCGCCAGTTTGAGTTGCCGCCGAACATGTCGGTGTCGGCTTCTCCCGGCGTATAGCGGACCTCATTGCGTTGGCCGCCGTGTTCGAAAACGAACGGCGCCTTCGCGTGGGCCTTCGACAGCGAGCGAATGCCGTGGCCGGAGAAGAATTCATCTTCATCGATGAGGCGTTGGATGCATTTCCGGAGGCGTTCCTCGGTCGGCACGGCGAGGAGACAGCGCCCCGGGTTCTTTTCTCCTTCGACGCGGCGGACGCTGATGTAGCGCAGCACCTCGGGACGGTTGGCAAGGAACCAGTCGACCCGCTTGCGGAAGCCGGGCAGGCTGTCCAGGAGCTTCTGCTTGAGAACGGTGACCGCACAGAGTGGAAGCAGGCCGACGAGGGACCGGATGCGCAGGGGCAGTGCCTCGCAGTCATCTCCGAGGATCAGTTTGTCGTGATAGAAGCCGTCCTCCTCGTCCCAGAGACCGGCGTCGTCGGACGAGTTGATGGCTTCGGTGATGGCAACGAAGTGTTCAAAGAATTTCGAGGCAATGTCTTCGTAGGCCGGCTTGGTCTGGGCCAGCTCGAGGGCCATGGTCAGCATGGTCAGGCAGTAGCCGGCCATCCAGGCGGTGCCGTCCGCCTGATAGAGCGTGGATCCGTCAGGTAGCGCATGAGACCGGTCGAAGACGCCGATGTTGTCCAGTCCGAGGAAGCCGCCCCCGAAGACATGGTTGCCCTCGGTGTCCTTGCGGTTCACCCACCAGGTGAAATTCAGCAGGAGTTTCTGGAAACAGCGCTCGAGGAACAGGATGTCCCGTTCCCCCTTGTTGCCGGAGATCTTGTAGACCCGCCACACGGCACTCGCGTGGACGGGTGGATTGACGTCCGAGAAATTCCACTCGTAGGCGGGAAGTTGACCGTTCGGGTGCATGTACCACTCCCGTAGTAGCAAGAGGAGCTGGTGCTTCGAGAAGTCGGGGTCGATCTTGGCAAAGGGGATCATGTGGAAGGCGGTGTCCCAGGCGGCGAACCACGGATACTCCCACTTGTCGGGCATGGAGAGGATGTCACGCGCGTGGAAGTGCTTCCAATCCCGGTTCCGGCCGCGACGACGCTCCGGCGGGGGAGGGGCCGAATTGCCATCGCCGCGGAACCATTCGTCCATGGCGTAGTAGTAGAACTGCTTGGTCCACAGCAGGCCTGCGTAGCCCTGCCGGCAGATCATCCGTTCCTCGGTGTCCGCCTTCTGTGGAATGATGTCGTCGTAGAACTCATCGGACTCGGCGGTCCGTTGTTCGAGGGTTTCCTCGAATTGGTCGAGTGCCTTGATTCCGTTGTCTTCCTGCAGTTCGTGAAGTCTGCAGCGAATCGTCACGGAGCCGCCCGCCGGGATCGTGAACTTCAGGTGCGGAGTGGCCTTGGTGCCGATCGAGTGTGGGGAAATGACGTCCTTTTCTTCATCGATGAGGTGCCGATGAAACGCGTCCTTCGTGTAGGGGTTCTCGGCGGGGGTGCCGAAGACGGACGGGTTGTTGGTTTCATTCTCGGTGAACCACCAGGGAATGGGGGTGGCGAGGTCCGGGGAGTCGACGTGGAACCGATAGCTCCCGAGTTGAGGGTGGTTGACGAGCAGGCTGCCGTCGTGGAGCTCGAGGGTCGGCTTGAGCACCGGATCTTCCCGGGTGCCGCCCCAGGACCAGACGTTACGGAACCAAAGGGTCGGGAGCACGTGGATCTCCGCGGCTTCGGGGCCGTTGTTCTTGACGGTGATCCGCCACAGCATGTCTTCGGGGCTGCGCTTGGCGACTTCCTGGACGACGTCAAAGTAACGCCCTTCGTCGAAGACGCCGAGATCGGCCAACTCGAGTTCGGGTTCCAAGCGAGAGCGCGAGGCATTCTCGCCACGCAGCCAGGCGTAGGGGTATTCCGACTGCGGGTATTTGTAGAGTGCCTTGGTGTAGGAGTGGGTCGGGGTGGAATCGAGGTAGTAGTAGCACTCCTTGACGTCTTCGCCGTGGTTGCCTTCGTGGCCTCCAAGGCCGAAAAGGCGTTCCTTCAGAATCGGATCCTTTCCGTTCCAGAGAGCGGGGGCGAAACACAGCCTGCACTGGCGGTCGGTCCAGCCCTGCAGTCCATCCTCACCCCAGCGGTAGGCGCGCCGGCGTGCGTGGTCGTGCGGGAAGGCGCCCCAGCTGAAGCCACTGGGCGAGTAGTCCTCCCGGACCGTACCCCACTGGCGCTCACTGAGAAATGGCCCCCACCGACGCCATGGGGTCGAGGGTTCCTTCGCATCATTCAAGCGCTCGTGTTCGCGGGTCATTCGGGGCGAATGGAGCATGAACCGGGCCGTCTGGCCAGTGCATCCCTGTGTCAGCGAAATCAAGGGATCTCGGGCGGAAAGATTTTGCAGACAAAGGGCCGATTTGGCGGCATTTTTAGGGTGGATGGGTAAGAAAACCGCAGCGAACTGGAAGCAGTGGATGGCCGAGAATGGTCATCGCATGCTCCTGTTTGCCCGTGGTTGGGCGCCCGCTCAGGCGGATGCCGAGGATCTGGTGCAGGAAGCGGTGATGCGGTTGTGGAAGGTGCAGCAGGACAAGGGAGGCGTTCCGCCCGATTTGCCGTTGGCTTTTTCCACCATCCGCTTCTGCGGGCTGAACCGCTACCGCTCGGATACACGGCGGCGCAAGCGCGAGGAATCGATTATCTATCTCAACGATTTCGAAGACGTGTGGCTGGATCCCTCGGTCGAGGAGGACGAGGAGGCGGTCCTGCTGCGTCAAGCGGTCGAGGGTCTGAGCCCGAAGCTGCGTGAGGTGGTCACGATGAAGATTTGGGGAGGTCTGACTTTTGCTCAGATCTCCGAGTCGCTGGCGATTTCGCCCAATACCGCTGCTTCGAGGTATCGGTATGCATTGGAGCAACTGGCGCTTGCCATGCGCCGAGTGAAGGAGGTTCGACATGGACACGCCTGAGGAAATCGAACGACGCCTTCAGCGCTGCCTCACCCCTCGCGGTTTCAGTGAGGCGGGGATGGAAGCGATGGATCAGATGATCGACGAGTTGGCGGGCACCGCTGACGAGGCGGCCTCCTTCAATGGCCACCGCATGGCGTGGCTCACGGGGTCCGCGGCGGCAGGCATCGCTCTGGCCTTTGGCATTACGTGGATGAATGCCCCGGAGTCCGTGGATGCTTTCGTCGGCTGGTCCGATCAGGTCCAGTCCGTTTCGCTGGTGTCTGAGGAGGTGGGAGTCGTGTCCGCGGAAGCCGAAGATCGACTGGTGTCCGACGACGAGGGAAACCTGATGCGAGCTTGGCACGTCCAGGTCGTCAATCAGGAGCGATTCCATGATCCGCAAACGGGCCATGAGGTCACGGTGGTGCGTCCACGTGACGAGGTGGTATTGATGCCTGTGAGTTCCTTCTGAGTGCCATGAGCGTGATCAAACATGTTTCACCGATCCTTCTGGCCGTTCTGCTGCCGCTGACGGCCCAAGAACCGGCCAAGGAGGTCGCGGACCCTCGTCCGGTGCCGGCAGGACCGATGGCCCAGACCCCATGGGTGGGACTTGAGGTGGGCAAGCTCGATGACGCGATGCGTGCGCATGTGGTCGATGTCCCGATGGGCGCTGGATTCCTCATCACTGGGGTCACGGCAGGAAGCCCGGCTGACAAGGCCGGTCTGCGGAGCTATGACATCCTGTGGAAATTCAACGATCAGATCCTGATCAACGAAGCTCAGTTCGGGACGCTGCTGCGGATGCACAAGATCGGGGATTCCGTGAACATGACGATCGTGCGCTCGGGGAAGCATCTGGCAATGGATCTGGAGTTGGCCCCTGCGCCGCCCCGGCAGGTGCAGTCCGAGATCTCTCCGGTCGATATTCCTCTGGTTCCGGCCGGTGTACCTGGGATGCCCCGCTCGATTGTTTATCCGCAGGCACGCAAGGCGGTGGTTTCACGTGAAGATGGAAGCACGGCCCAGCTGCACCACGAGGATGGTGAGGCGATGGTCGTGATCCGCGATGGCGATGGTGAAACCATCTACGAAGGCCCGGTCCGCAAGGATGGCAAAATGGTGGTTCCGCGTGACTGGAAGTGCTCGGTCGGAGCGCTGATGCGTACGATGCATCATGCCGAGGACGACGATTGGAAGGTGCGCCGCCCTCGCCCAAGGGTCGTGACCCCTCCGGTAGTTAGGGAACGCTGACAGTTTCAGGCCGATTTTGGCCGGATGGGCCTTGCGTTTTCCAACGTGGATTCGCACGGTCACCCCGATGCATCCGGATCTGCAAAAACTGCTCGACGCCGACAAAGTGAAACCCGCGCTCGCTGAGCGCTTGGACCAGATCGCACCGGGCAAGTATTTGCTCCACAGCTCGTGGGGAGCTGGGAAGGTGGCGAGCTGGGATTTGCCGACCAAGAAACTGACGATTGATTTCGAGAAACGCAGTGGCCAGCAGATGGACTTGCAGTTTGCGCTGCAGAAGACACTGCCGCTTGAGCCCGACGATTTCCGTGCCCGCAAGGTTGAAGAGATCGATCACCTGCGTGAATTGGCGAAGGAGAATGCCGTCGAGTTGGTGATCCTGCTGCTCCAGAGCCACGGAGGGTCGCTCACCGTCGATGGCTTGGAAAAGGAAGTCTCCGGCAGCGTCGTGGACGAGAAGGTTTTCAAGAAGTGGTGGGATTCGACGAAGCGCGCCCTTCGTGAGAGCAAGAAGGTGATCGTGCCTGCCCGTCGGACCGAGGCCCTGGAGCTGCGTTCGGGTGACCTGACACCTGCGCAAGCGCTGCTCGCTGATTTCGAAGAAGCCCGCGACTTGAAGGGCATGGCCAAGGCACTTGAGGCCGTGGTTTCCGATTCGTCGCTGTACAAGGATGACCCGGAGTCGCTGAAGCCACTGCTTGCGCAACTTGAGGATGCCGCGAAGAAGGGGACCAGGATGCAACTCGGTCTGGCACTGCAGCTTCTTTCCCTCCGGGATGAGCTCATCCACGGCGTGAAGAGCCTGGAACTCGAGGACGATGCCCCTCGTCTCGCGAACATGCTCTTGGCTGAAGAGGACCGTCTTGGCGAGGCGATCGGTGGTCTGGCGACCCCGCGTCAGCGTGCGATCTACGAAGTCTTTCCCGAGGCATTCGGTGATCGTTGGGTGGAAGTCATCACCAAGATTTTTGATGAAGTCGGCAGCCGTGCCGTGACCGAGATTGCCCGACTGGTGATCGAGCGCGGGGAACTGCCGAAACTCGAAGAGCACATCCGTTCTTCGCTGGCACGTCGTTCACTGAGTTCCGATGCCCTGATCTGGGTGGCTCGTGAACGCAAAGGCTCTGCGGAGAAAGTCTTCGGTGGAGACGTCGGAGCCGCCATTCTGAATCTACTTGAGACCGATCACCTTGCGGATGGTCCACGGACGACCACTCGTCTCCAGAGCTTGCTCAGCGATGACAAGGATCTGCTGGCCGACATCGTGGCTCCGTTGAGCACCACGGAGGCGAAGAACTTCGGTCGTCGCCTGCTCGAGTGCCCGGTGTTTGCCGAACTTGATCGCAAATCCCTGCTCGCACGCATCATCAAGGCCCGGCCCGAGACGGCTGATCTCGTCAGCGGTGACGGCAAGAAGAAGGTCGAGAACCTCGTGGTCTCGTGGGAGAGCCTTGAACGCAAGCAGGCGGAACTCGACGATCTGATCCGCGTCCGGATTCCCCAGAATACCAAGGACATCTCGATTGCCCGCTCGTATGGCGACCTGCGTGAGAACTTCGAATACAAGTCCGCCAAGGACATGCAGAAGGTCCTCATGCGCCGAAAAGCCGAGCTTGAGCAGGAGCTTGATCTTGCGCGCGGCACCGACTTCAAGGGAGCCGACACCAAGACCGCGAACATCGGCACGGTCATCACGCTGAAGAATGCAGCGGGTGATGAACAAGTCGCCACACTCCTCGGAGCATGGGACTCCGACCCTGAAAAACAGATTGTTTCCTACCTCTCCGAAGCAGGTGCCTCCCTCATGGGAGCTGCTCCTGGCGAAGAAGTTGATCTCCGCGATCACGACACCGATGCCATGGTGACATGGACGGTGGTTTCGATCGCACCCTACATCTCCTGAAACCAACCATCCACATGGACTACACCACGATTGTTGAAATCCGCGGCCGCCAAGTCATCGACTCGCGCGGCAACCCCACTGTTGAAGTTGACGTTCACCTTGAAGGTGGCGCAATGGGCCGTGCTGCCGTGCCAAGCGGCGCCTCGACGGGTGAGCACGAAGCTCACGAACTACGTGACGGCGACAAGTCCGTCTTTCTCGGCAAGGGCGTCCTCAAGGCCGTTCAGAACATCAATGACAAGCTCGCTCCTGCCCTTTGTGGGATGGATGCGGTTGATCAAGCATCCATCGACGCCGCCATGCTGGCGATCGATGGCACCAAGAACAAGGGTGAGATCGGAGCCAACGCGATCCTTGGCGTGTCCATGGCGGTCGCCAAGGCGGCTGCCCAGCAAGTCGGATTGCCACTCTACAAGTATCTCGGCGGCCCGAACGCCAAGGTGCTTCCCGTGCCGATGATGAACATCATCAACGGCGGTTCGCACTCCGATGCCCCGATCGCCTTCCAGGAATTCATGATCCGTCCGGTGGGTGCTCCGACCTTCAGCGAAGCCATCCGCATGGGTGCCGAAGTGTTCCACAGCCTGAAGAGCGTTCTTCACAGTCGCGGTCTGAGCACCGCGGTCGGTGACGAGGGTGGCTTTGCCCCGACCTTTGCCGGGACCGAGGATGCGCTTGATACGATTTCACAGGCTGTTGAAAAGGCAGGCTACAAGGTGGGCGACGACATCAAGTTCGCCCTAGACTGCGCCTCCTCCGAGTTCTTCGAGAACGGCGTCTACAACTACGCCAAGTTTGAAGGCGAAGGTGGAGCCAAGCGTGGTTCCGACGAGCAGGCGGCCTACCTTGCCGAGCTTTGCGCGAAGTATCCGATCGATTCGATCGAGGACGGCTGCGATGAGAACGACTGGGACGGCTGGAAGACCCTCACCGACAAGGTGGGTGACAAGGTCCAGCTCGTCGGTGACGACCTGTTCGTGACCAACGTCGATTTCCTCCAGAAGGGCATCGATCTCGGTGTGGCCAACTCGATCCTCGTGAAGGTGAACCAGATCGGTTCGCTGACCGAGACCTTCGACGCCGTCGAACTTGCCAAGGAAAGCAGCTACACCGCGGTGCTCAGCCACCGTTCCGGTGAGACCGAGGACAACACGATCGCCGACCTCGCGGTGGCGACCAACTGCGGTCAGATCAAGACCGGCTCGATGAGCCGCTCCGACCGTATCGCGAAGTACAACCAGCTTCTCCGCATCGAAGAAGAACTGGGCAACGACGCGGTTTACGGCACGTCCAAGTTCAAGTTCGGCAAGTAATTCGCCGTTCGAATTCTCAAGGCCCGCCGGAGTGATCCGGCGGGCCTTTTCTGTGCTACATCCGTGAGTCGAATCCGAAGGGCGAGGGCTTGCCGATACGAAGCTCGGCGAAGGCCGGATGCTCGGGATTGATCAGGTAGTTCGGCTCCTCGGGGATGATGATGGAGGGCACCCGGAGGGCGAGGGAGCTCCCGCTCTTGAGCCAATCGTCGCCTGCTTGAACCGGGTGGGCCGTTGATCCGATCTCCTGGATCTGTTCGAGCGGGAGTGTCACTTCGATGATGGAGTAGGGCTTGGACCTGCTGCCGGGAGTTGTCAGGTGAACGAGCATTTCCAGTGCGGCGAGCGCACGGCTTCCTGCCGTGTAAACGACGCGTCGCCCCGGTGAATTCCAGCGTCCACCGTACTTCTGCGCTCCTTCACCGGAGAAGGCCGAGGCGGTCCAGCGGGGAGAGACGATGCGGTAGACGGAAACGGTCCCGCCTGTTTCAGAAGACGCCATGATCCAAACGACCAAGGAGGTCTTCGACTTCACGCGCTCCGAATTCGGTGTCCGCGTAGGACAGGGGGGATTCGCCACCGGTTCCCGGGTTGGGAGCCTTCAGCCATTGCCGGGTGGCCTCTTCCTCTCCGAAGACCTCCATACCGATGCCGAACAGGCGGGCGAAGCGAACGATGCGCTCACTCTCCGGGGTGGCGAGGAGCTTGGATTTTTTGCGGCGATTCAGGGTGGCGGGTGAGATTCCGAGAAGGCGGCCGAGTTCTTCTTCTGAAATCCTCAGCAAGGCGAGCAAGGCGCGGAATTCCGACATGGGAAGGCCGGTCCGGATCCGCTCCACCAATGGAGTGTCCAGAAAGGGGTCCTCGTGCACGGCCCCCATGCCATCCTCAGCAGGAGGCAGGAGGGCCTGCACCACGGGGCGATCACGGTAGTCCATGACCATGGGATAGCATGGGTTCCCGTGGTCTGCAATCAAAAGAGAGCGCGAGGCATCTCAAATGACAGTCTTATGCAGTCGGTGCGGCGGAATCCATGTAGCCGTGTTCTTCGGCATATTTGCGCACGTCGGCGGTGATCTTCATCGAGCAGAAGGTCGGGCCGCACATCGAGCAGAAGTGCGCGGTTTTGGCGCCTTCGGCCGGCAGGGTTTCATCGTGGAAGTCGATGGCTCGCGCCGGGTCGAGGCCAAGGGCGAACTGGTCGCGCCAACGGAATTCGAACCGCGCCTTGGAAATGGCGTTGTCGCGCTCCTGAGCGGCGGGGTGGCCCTTGGCAAGGTCCGCGGCGTGGGCGGCGATCTTGTAGGTGATCACCCCTTCGCGGACGTCGTCGCGGTTGGGGAGGCCGAGGTGTTCCTTGGGGGTGACGTAGCAGAGCATCGCGCAGCCATACCAACCGATGTTGGCCGCACCGATTCCGGAGGTGATGTGATCGTAGCCGGGCGCGATGTCGGTGGTGAGCGGGCCGAGCGTGTAGAAGGGCGCTTCGTGGCACCAGTCGATTTGCTTCTGCATGTTCTCCTGAATCAGGTGGAGGGGAACGTGTCCGGGCCCTTCGTTCATGACCTGGCAGCCTTTTTCCCACGCGCGGGTCGTCAATTCTCCCTGCACCTCGAGCTCGGCCAACTGGGCGTAGTCGTTGGCATCGGCGATGGATCCGGGACGAAGGCCGTCTCCGATGGAGAAGCTCACGTCGTAGGCGGCGCAGATGTCGCAGATGTCATCCCAGTGGGTGTAGAGGAAGTTCTCCTTGTCGTGGTGGAGCGCCCACTTCGCCATGATCGAGCCACCGCGCGAGACGATGCCGGTCATGCGTTTGGCGGTGTGGGGGACGAAGCGCTTGAGCACACCCGCATGGATGGTGAAGTAGTCGACGCCCTGCTCGGCCTGTTCGATGAGTGTGTCGCGGTAGAGTTCCCAGGTGAGGTCCTCGATGCGGCCGTTGACCTTCTCGAGCGCCTGATAAATGGGCACGGTGCCGATGGGCACGGGGGAGTTCCGGAGGATCCATTCGCGGGTGGCGTGGATGTTCTTGCCGGTGGAAAGGTCCATGACGGTGTCCGCGCCCCACTTCGTGGACCAGCGCATCTTCTCGACCTCCTCGTCGATGGTGGAGGCGACGGCGGAGTTGCCGATGTTGGCATTGATCTTCACGAGGAAGTTCCGGCCGATGATCATGGGCTCCAACTCCGGGTGGTTGATGTTCGCCGGGATGATGGCGCGTCCACGAGCGACTTCGGAGCGGACGAATTCGGGAGTGATCAGGGTGGGGATCTGGGCCCCGTAGCTCTGGCCGGGGTGCTGGTGGTTCATCGCGTTCCGGGCGACCTGCTTGTGCGGGTCGATGTCGGACGGGCGCGGCATCTCATAGCCATCGGGCGTCGAGCAGAGTTGCTTGAGGCGCTCGGAGGCGTCGTCGGGCAGGTCCTTGAGGCCGGGATACTGGTCGCAGATCGTTTTGAATTCCTCGGTCCGTCCCATGTTCTCGCGGATGGCGATGTATTCCATCTCAGGGGTGATGATTCCCTGATCGGCATACCATTTCTGGGTCACCGGATGGCCGGCGGAGGCGCGGAGCGGCTTGCGCTTCAGGCCGGGGTATTCCTTGAGCTTGTTCTTTGCCGCCTTGCTCTCGTTGTATTTCTCGGCGTGGGCTTCGGAGATGTAGCCATTGTCCGCGGCGGTGATTTCCCGACCTTCGTATTCCTCGACGTCGCTGCGGTTGAGGATCCACTGGCGGCGCAGGGCGGGGAGACCCTGGGTGACATCACCATCGAATGCCGGGTCACCCCAGGGGCCGGAGCAGTCGTACACGCGGATCGGTGGGTTCGCTTCGACCCGGCCATTCGGATGCTCGGTCGGCGAGAGGCGGATTTCCCGCATCGGCACCTTGACGTCGGGATGGATCGAGCCCGCCACGTAAACCCGGGTCGAGTTCGGGAACAGGGTGGGGTCCTTCTCGATGGCGGCGAGTTCTTCGCTGTTGTCGATGTCTTCGATGAAGTTGCCGGTGTAGTCCTTCCGCTGGTGGGAGTTTTCCGGGGTAATGGCGGGGTCGTTCGGCTGGATCATGGGACGTTGGGGATGAGGATCTTGGATTTCTTGACGCAAAAAAATGGCCGCAATTCCCGAGGAGGACATTGCGGCCGGAAGAAGAGGCGACTTCCTACGGCGGCTTTACCCGCATCAGGTTCCGAGGGTCTCTTCCGCGCGTCGGAAAATCTCGGCCCGTCGATCGGCGGGCTCCCCTGTCGTGCTCCCGGTAGTGTGGACGTGGGGCGGGGGAAGTCAAGGTGAGGAGGACCCGGGGGCTCAGCGAAACGCGAAATACCAGGCGGATCCGCAGCCTCCGAGCCCGAGGATCATCGCCAGCATGATGCCGATTTCAAAGATCCGGTAGCAGGGCCAGAGACCCCAGAACCACCGGAAGTGGGCGAAAAGAGCGGCGGCAAGGTAGCAGACGGCGATGGCCTTGGCGGTGTCGCCCTTCACTTCCATGTCCGAGCTTCGGTTGCCGAACCAGATGGCGGTCTCCGTGGTCCACGCCACCCATGCCCGGTAGCCGACCCAGAGCGGCAGAAGCAGGCCCGCCAGAACCATTTTCAACCGTCCTCCGTTGGGAGGATAGGCCCAGTCGGCGACATCGTCGGTCGCTCCGTCGTTGGCGCTGCGGTTCCAGTCCATCGAGTCGACTCGGAGTGGGGCGACCTGTCTCGCTGGTCAATCAGATGGATTCGAACTTGCCGTTCGAGTCACCGATCCGCTCGGCGTTCACGCCCATTCGCTCGAGGAGGGAAATGTAGAGGTTGGTCATGGGGGTTCCTTCGCGGGCGTCGACGACGCGACCCGGGTTGAGTGTCCCATTGCCACCGCCCGCCAGCAGGACGGGCAGGTCGTTGTGGTTGTGACGGTTTCCGTCTCCGATGCCACTTCCGTAAACGATCATCGAGTGATCGAGCAGGTTGCCGTCACCTTCCGGTGTGTTCTTCAAGCGCTCGAGGAAGGCGGCGAACTGTTCCATGTAGAAGCGGTCGATGCGTGCGATCTGCTCGAGATGTTCGCGGTTGCCGCGGTGGTGGGAGAGCTCGTGGTGTCCGCTGTGGATCTCGAGTTCGGGGAAAGGCCGGTTCGATCCGTCATGGGCGAGCATGAAGGTGGAGATCCGTGTGCTGTCGGTTTCGAAAGCGAGTGCCATCAGCTCGAACTGAATCCGGATGTGCTCCTTGTAGGATTCGGGCACGCCGTTCGGGCGTTGGGATTCCGGGACCTCGACACGGAACTCCTCGGCGCGTTCGATGCGGGTTTCGATGTCGCGAACCGCGGTCATGTATTCGTCCATCTTGCCGCGATCGGTGGCTCCAAGGCGCTTCTGCAACCGCTTGGCGTCCTCATTGACGAAATCGAGAATGCTTTGCTGGTAGTGACGGCGCTTTGCATCCTGATCGCGGTTTCCAGATCCGAAGAGCTTCTCGAATACCAGACGGGGATCGCGCTCGGCCGGGGCCGGTGTGTTCTCATCCAGCCAGGACAGGTTGTATTGATAGGCGCACGAGTAGCCGGAGTCGCAGTGGCCGGATCGTCTTGGCGGGTCGGTGGAGAGCTCGAGGCTGGACAGCCGGGTGCGGTGGCCGATCTGACGGGCGGCGAGTTGGTCGGCCGAGATCCCGATCTCGATGTCGGCCCCGGCGGTTTTTCGCGCCTGGCATCCGGTGAGGAAGGTGGCGTTCGCTCTGGCGTGGTCGCCTGCACCGTCACCATTCGATTCGGCCTTCTCGTGGTCGAGCTTCCGCAGGATGGAGAATTGGTCGCGCATGCCGGCAAGCGGCTTGAGCGTTTCCGAAATTTCATAGTCCGGACCCGCCCCCTTGACCTGCCAATGGCTCTGGTTCACGCCATTGGGAACATAGACGAAACCCAGTCGCAGTGGATTTGCCGCCGGGGTCTTCGAGACGGCTGCCAAGGACTCGAGTGAGGGCAGGGCGAGCGTGGCGGCGATGCCTTTGAGAAACTGTCTTCGAGGGTGCATGGCGATGTCGATTTGGAGGAATACGTGGCAGAAGGGGGCGATTGATCACCCTTCTCCGCGGCGATACTGGAAGGGAACGGAGCGAATGACGGCGTGGATCATGGCGCGGGTGCCGAAATCGCCATCTTCGGTCTCGCGGACGATACGATCAATTGCGGGTTTGTCATACCAATCCGTGCCACGGCCAAGGGCATAGGTGAGCATTTTCGATCCAGCGGAGCGGAGGAAGTCCTCGCGATGGTGCTCGAGGAGCAGTCTGCGCAAGTCATCCGCGCCCTGAAACTTCTGGCCGTCACCGAGCTGACCGGAGGCATCGATCGGTTTCCCGTTCTCCTTGGTTCGCCATGAGCCGTCGGCATCGAAATTCTGCAGGCCGAATCCGATCGGGTCCATCAAGGCGTGGCAGGATGCGCAGCCGGGGTCCTCGCGGTGCTTTTCCATCTGCTCGCGCAGGCTGAGTCCCTTGCCGTGTTTCTCGGGCGGTGTGAGCTGGGGCACATTGGGCGGTGGTGGTGGCGGTGCCATGTCGAGCAGGTTCTGGAGCACGAACTTGCCCCTCAGGACGGGGGAGGTGCGCAGAGGATGGGAGGTGACGAGAAGGAACGAGCCGTGGCCGAGGATGCCACGCCGTGGGGAACCCGAGAGCGACACCCGCTCAAAGGAGTCCGATTCCACTCCTTCGATGCCGTAGTGTTTGGCGAGTCTTCGATTCACGAAGGTGTAATCGGCGTCGATCAAGTCGGTGATCGGCCGGTTCTCGCGGATCATGTGTGCGAACAGCAGGTTGGTTTCGCGGGCCATGTCTTGGCGCAGCCGGCTGTTGAAGCGGGGGAAGGCCCGGCGCGACGGGTTTGCGGACCGGAGATCGCGGAGTTGCAGCCACTGGCCGGCGAAGTTGCTGACGAATTGTTCGGCCTTCGGGGAGTTGAGCATGCGCTCGACCTCCGCGTGGAGGTTGGCGCGAAGCAGTCCGTCGTCCGCCAGTTTGCTCAGCGCCTGGTCCGGCATGGTCGACCAGATGAAATAGGAAAGCCGGGAGGCGAGCGCGTGCTCATTGATCGGGTGGATGCGCTCCGGATTGTCAGGCTCGGGCTGCGGTTCCTCGCGGAAGAGGAAGGATGGCGAAACCAGGATGGCTTCCAATCCGTGCAGCACACCGTGCTCGAAGTCGCGACCCTCTCTTTCCGCCAGGCGGATGAAGTGAAGGTAGCGCTCGGCCTCACCCGGCTCGAGGGGACGCCGGAATGCCTGGCGGGCAAACCGGGAGAAGATGCGGGTGGCCCAGGCTTCGTCGGATTCGCCGCTACGACGTTCTCCGTAGATCCTGCGATGACTCTCCGGCTTCCGGGGACGGGGCCCATCGAGGGGCCCGGTAAGGGAAACCTGGTGAACGAGGAGGTTCCGGTCACGGGCGGTGGGGACGGGGTAGTTTTCGTCGAACCAGTCGTTTGGAAACTCAGCAGCGAGGGTTTTGCGGCCGGGCTTGGCAATCGTGACCTCGATGTCGGTGGTGCCCGGGGTCTCGAGCGAATCCCGGATCTCCCATGAGCCGAGTTTCTCCTTGTCGAGTCGGACAATCATCTGAGGGCCCTCTTTCGCCCCGAATGTGCCTCCGGCCGCGATGCTGATCCGGTAGCGGCCGGCCTTCGGGAACTCGAGATCCGTGGTGGCGGCTCCATTGCGGAAAAGAAAGTGGCCGTTCTCGTCGCGATGGCCTCCGCCTTCCATTTTGCGCCCGGGGATGGTCCGGCTGGGAAAGGGCATCGGGTCGGCATGGACCGTCTGCTCCAGCGCAAACCGCGCCGAGGCCAGAAAGCGCTCCATGTGGGCGGGCGAGAGGGTCAGGACATCGCCGATGTTGTCAAAGCCGTAGCCCGAGTCGTCGGGCGGCAGGAGCTCCTGGAGCTCGAGTCGGACGCCGAGAAGGTCTTTGAGGGTGTTCTCGTATTCGATGCGATTGAGGCGCCGCAGGGTGACACGGCCGGGGTCCGGCTTGTCCGGGTCGACGGGAAAGACCGCGGCGTCGATCCACTGGACCATCTTGTCGCGTTCTTCGGAGGTGGGTTGCTCCTCGTCGATGGGTGGCATCAACCGCTGGTCGATGTGGGCGCGGATGCGCTTCCAGCGCTCGCGGTCGGCCTGCATCGAGGGGATGCCGTCAAATTCATCGAGAGCGAGTTCGCCTTCCTTGATCCCTTCGCCGTGGCACTCGTAGCAGTGGTAGTCGAAGAGCGGCAGGATCTCCTTCTTCCAAGCCTCCTCGAGCTCTTCAGCATGGGTCGCGGAAAAGAGGAGGGAGGCCATGGGGGCCGACCGGAGCCATTTGGACGAGATTGCGGACACTCGACGAAATACGTCGGGTGAACGGCAATCTTCCCAATGAATCCGTCAGTCCGGTCCGAACTTGCCTTCGCTCAAAGCAGGTGAGCTCCCCGCGATGGGCGGGATGCGAAGATCTCGGGCGTGATGCCCGTCGCGGCCTTGTATTCGCGCTCGAGGGTGTCGGCGATTTCTGCCGCCTTGCTGGATTCGCAGAGAGTCACGGTGGATCCGCCGAATCCTCCACCCGTCATGCGGGCGCCGATCACCCCGCCTTCGCGGCCGATGCGGCGGGCGATGTCGACCATGATGTCGAGCTCCTCGCAAGACACCTCGAAGTCATCCTTCAGGGAGTCATGGCTGGCGGACATCAAGGGTCCGAGTGCTTCGAAGTCGTTCGACTCCAGGGCCTTCGCGGCATCGACCGTGCGCTGGATCTCCCCGACGACGTGTCTGGAGCGCCGGTCGACAGGCTCGCCGAGTTCGTTCCACTTGGCGGTGACATCGTCCATGCTGACATCCCTCCATGAGTCCTTGCCGATGATCTGAAGTCCATCCTCGGTGTTCTTGCGCCGGGCGGCGTAGCCTCCGTCGGAGAGCTCGTGGCTCACATTGGTATTGGAGATGAGCACGGTGAGGTCCGGGTTCTCGAAGGGCACAAGTTCCGGTTCGCCGCTCTGGCAATCGATCAGGATCAGGCGGTTTGCCTGGCCGAAGGCGGAGGCATACTGGTCCATGATGCCGCAGGGGACTCCTGCGAACTCGTGCTCCGCCTTCTGGGCGAGAAGCGCCTTCTCCCGGGTGTCGAGCACGGTGTCGAGTAGGCCTTCAAGCAGAGTGGCGACTGCGCATTCGAGGGCGGCGGATGAGGAGAGCCCGGCACCGAGGGGGACGGAGGAAACAATCCATGCATCGAAGCCCGGAACGCTGTGTCCACGGTCCTGGAAACCACGAATGACACCGCGAATGTAGTTCGCCCACTTCGGCTCGCCGACTTCCTGTTTTTTGCTCAGATCGAGATGCACCGGATCCTGCCCGGTGGATCCGATGCGTGCTTCCTGGGTACCGTTTCCACAGGCGGCGATCACGATGTAGCGATCGATTGCGAAGGGAAGCACGAAGCCGTCGCAGTAGTCGATGTGCTCACCAATCAGATTCACGCGACCGGGAGCGGCAGCGGTGATGCTTGCTTCACTGCCAAATGCGGATCGGAGTTGGTCGGCAGCGTCACCAGCCAGGTCGGCCAGTGGTGGGTTGAGAGGAAGTGGCATGGGTTGTCGGGGTCTGGAGTGATCGGTGTTTACTCGCTTGGCTGCGGAGTGGGGGATGGCGCTGGTGCCTTGGGCGTTGGAGTGACGCCCGGTGGCACTGCGGGTGCATCAGGGATCCGGCGGGGGAGCGGTCGGGATCTCGCAGGTGGTGGGGTCAGCTGGGTGCCGAGCATGAATGACCACTTGAAAGTGCCCTTCGGTTCGATTCGATATTCCGGCAGTGGCTTCTGGCCCCATGAGTTGGTGCCGCCGAGGCCCATGTTCCGGTGGTCGATGCGCAGGGTGATCTCGGAACGGTCCGCGAGGTCGACCGCGTGACGTCCGAGTTCCAGGTCGATCGGACGGCAAGGGAGCACAGCCATGTCGAGCAGGGAGTCGCCGGTGGCATCGATGCGCAGTCCCATGCCACCCATGGGTGACGTCAGGGTCGCCCAGCGGACATCGGTGCGGATGCCTGCTTCCTGAGGATCGAGGTAGCGGTGGAAGAGTGTGGGGACGATTCCGGAATGGACCGCGGTCCATGCTCCACTGCGACGGTCGATGTAATTCTCATGCGGGCCTCTGCCGAACCAGCTCCAGCTGATGTTGGCGGGGTGGATGCCGGCCTTCATGCCGATGCGTGGGATGACCGGGAGGTTGTTGCCCTTCGGGGTGAAGGTGGTGTCGACATGGATCTGGCCGCTGGGATGGATGGTCCAGACGACCTTGGCGGTGCTGTTTCCGACGGGAATTCTCAGGTCCGAAGTCACCTCGACGGCCGGGCCCTTGCGGACGGCGGTGACCTTGGTGGCCCGGGCTCCCGGTCCTGCTTTCCGCCATGGGGCGAGAGCACGCGGATACTTGGCGCCCTCGTCGTTGTTGGTCATGGGACGCCAGAAATCGAACTCCATGGGAGTGACCAGCATTTCCTGCTCCCCCACGTTCCAGCGGGTGAGCATGCCGGTCTTCTTGTCGATCTCGATGGATAGGTTCCTGCCGGTGATTTGGACAAGCTGCTCGGTCTCTTCGGACTGCAGGATGCCGGGAGCCTTCCGCGGTTCGGGTGAAGTCCGCTTGCCCCATGGGAGTTCGAATTCATCCCAGGCGATCGGGTAGCCGGCCGGAAGCCACTCGGTCTTGTTTGCCTGGTCGAAGCGGAATCGAATCAGCCACTCGGAGGTCTTCTCTGGTGTGACGCCGGTGTTGATCGTGATGGGGTGGGCGGTCTGTGGAGCAATGGCAGGGAGGTTCAGATCTCCTTTGGCGACTTCCTTGCCGTCCTTCAGGAGCTTCCACGATCCCTTGACATCGGTGAGGGGGCGGAAGAACTGCTCGTTGAAAACCTCCACCTTGACCGACGGACCACTGAGGTCCTTCGAATGAACATGGATCTCCTGGTGGACCTTCTTCACTTCGTCGAACTGCGGGCTGGGTGCCAGAGATGGGAGCACGATGCCATTGAGGCAGAACGAACGTTGATTGGGTCGGTCGTTGAAGTCTCCTCCATAGGCCAAGTAGGGGCGGGTCTTGTCTTTGGCGGCGTCCTTGGCGAAATCGAGTTTCAACACAGGGACGGGCATGATGCCGGCGCCGCCTTCCTGAGGGACGTAGGGCAGCTTGTAGATCTCGACCTTGCGGATGGATCCGTCGAACCGGCGGGTGGGCACTTCGGTATTCAGCCCGACCCCGAGGTCGAACGAGTTGGCTGCGATCGCACCGGTGACCGGCTTAGAGGCCACCTTCTTGCCGTTGATGTGGATCGCCATTTCCTTGCCGTTGTAGGTGCCGGCAAGCTGATGGAATTCGCCACGCCAGTTTGCGGGCAGGGGAGCATGAAGGGTTTTCCAGGTGTCGGTGTAGATGAAGAATTCGAGCCGTGATCCGGAGGCGTCCACCTTCAGTGAGTAGGAGGTGTCGCCCTTGGTGACGATGGGGTAGCCGTCGGAGGCATTGCGGTTGTTGTCGCCGCCGCCCTGTGACTTGGTGCCACCGAAGTTGCCCCGGACCTCCGCGAAGATGGTCAGGGAATCAGATAGATTGAGGGTGTCTGCGGCATCCACCGTGAGTCCACCGCCGTAGAGACCTTCGTCCTTGGAAAGCGAGCCGAGCAAGCGGGTCGAGTGCTTGCCTTCGCCAAGGTCCTCAACGGCATCGATGGCATGCTTGCTCGTGAAGACGCCCTGGTCCTTCCAGTCCCACAGGAATCCACCCTGCAGCAGGCGTTCGGAACGGAAGAGCTCCCAGTAGTCGGCGAGGTTGCCGGACGAGTTGCCCATGGCGTGGGAATACTCGCACTGGATCATGGGACGTTGTTTCTCGAGTGGCTTCTTCGACTCCTGTTTGACGAAGGCCACCATGCTCCAGTTTCCGCCCTTCACCGGGCAGTACATGGGCGCGAACACATCGACATGGGGACGCTGCCCGGCTTGCTCGTAGTGAACGGGGCGGAACGGATCGCGCTGCTGGATCCAGGCGGCCATGTCGCGGAAGTTCACACCGTCGCCGGCCTCATTGCCCATCGACCACATCACGATGCACGGGTGGTTCTTGTCGCGCTCGACGCAGTTCTTCATGCGGTCGAGGTGGGCGGGGCCCCACGACTTGTCCTTGGCGATCGGGTTGGCATCGGCGCCCCAGCCCATGCCGTGGGATTCGATGTTCGCCTCGTCGATGACGTAGAAGCCGAGCTCGTTACAGAGTTCATAGAAGCGGGGTTCGTTGGGGTAGTGCGAGCAGCGGACGGCATTGATGTTTCCGCGTTTCATCTGCAGCAGGTCGTCGCGCATGTCCTTCTCGGTCACGTAATGGCCGGTGAAGGGGTGGTGGTCGTGACGGTTGACCCCCTTGAAGAGGATGGGCTTCCCGTTGTGCAGGAAGTTGCCGTTCTTGACCTCGTTGCGGCGGAAACCGGTCTTGCCGCTGTGCACGGCGACGGTCTTGCCCTCTGCATCGCTGAGTGTGAGCACATAGGTATATAGATTCGGAAGCTCGGCAGACCAGGTGGAAACGCCCGGGAGATCGTCGGCCTTCAGCAGCGTGGGTTTCGAGAAATCGGTGATCGTCGCGGTGGTGGAGGCCACGGGTTTGCCCGCCGCATCGAGCAGTTCGAATTCGAGCTTCGCGGTGGACTTCTCGTCGCCGAGGTCGCGCAGGCTGGCTTCAACTTCCAGCGTGCCGGTGGTGTAGTCGTCCCTCAGGCCGGCCTTCACCCAGAAGTCGCGGAGCTGAAGCGGGGCGGAGGACCAAAGATAGACATCACGGAAGATGCCCGACAGACGCCACATGTCCTGGTCTTCGAGGTAGGATCCGTCGGAGTGCTGATAGACCGTAAGGGCGAGTGTGTTCTCTCCTTCTACGAGGTGTTCGGTCAGGTCGAATTCGGCCGGGGTGCGGGAGTCCTGGGAGTAGCCGATCTCCTTGCCGTTCAGGTAGAGGTGGAACGCGGAGTCCACGCCGTTGAAGGTGACGTAGGTATGGCGTCCCTTCCACTCGGCCGGCACGGTGAAGGTGCGGCGATAGCAACCGACGGGATTGCGTTGATCCTTCGGCGCGTTGGTGAAGTGGGCCGGCGGATCGCCCATGACGCGGGGTGGGTCTTTTTGGAAGGGATACTCCGAGTTGGTGTAGAGCGGGCCCCCGTAGCCGTGCATCTGCCAGTTGGACGGCACGGGAATGCTCTTCCACCCGGAGACATCGAAATCCGGTTTCTCGAATCCAGCGGGAATCGCATCCGGGTGTCCGCAGTAGTGGAACTTCCATGCGCCGTCGAATTCCTCCTGTCCCTTGGCCAGCGGGTTGATCTTCTCCGGTCGGTCATTGAGCGTCAGATACCAGGGAGACTCCTCGATTGGCTTGCTGATGGCGTCCTCTCGGGTGTCGAAGGGGATGCTGGTGACGCGGGGCAGTTCCTTGTTGATGCGGAAGACGGCTTGGTCCTCCCAGACGGGAGCAGCGACGCTCAGGGAGGGGAGGAGGAGAAGCAGGGCTTTGAGGACAGGTTGCATAGCTGGCGAATGGGGTATTCGGACGGCGAAAACTTGAGCCAAAGCGGTTCGGCTGGCAAAGGGGAAGTGCGCCAATCGCATGGTCTGAACCGTCTTCGAATCCCCACCGCGGCGGGGACGCTCTGCGCCATCGAACAGGGATCGTTTCCTTGTTGCCCGCCTAGATGGGCAAGAAAAAGCCCCGCCCCGGGAGGGGCAGGGCTTTTGGAAGATCTGCGAGCTTTCGGCAGGCCTTACCAGAAGACGATGTAGAGGGCGATCGTGAGAATCACGATGCCAACACCGACGATCTGGGCACCTTTGGAGGTCGTCAGCTCGATCTTGTCGTTGACCGGCAGAACCACAGGATTCGCCATTGGCTTGATCAGGGTCACGAGGACGCCGATCAGGAGGACGATGAAGAAGCAGATGGCCATGCGGTCGAGGAAGGCGATTTCGCCGGAATACCACCAGCCTTTGCTGACCAGCCAGGGTCCGATAGCCCACTTGAATGCAGCGTAGGCAATCACGTTCGTGACGATGCCCACCACGCCGAACCAGCGTGGAGTGCGAGGTGAGAAGAATCCGAAGATGAAAACGGCAAGGATGCCCGGGGAGATGAACCCTTGGAACTCCTGGATGTATTTGAAGATACTCTCAAAGTTGTCGAGTTTCGGTGCGACCAAGGCTGCAAGCAGCACGAACAGGACCACGAATCCACGGCCCACCTTCACCAGCCTGGCAGAGTCGGTCACCCCGGAGAACTTCGAGTAGAGGTCCATCGTGGCGATCGTGGATGCCGAGTTGAGCATGGATGCAAGCGAGCTGATCACCGCGCCGCAGAGGGCCGCGAGGACGAACCATGAAATCAGCGGGGTGGGCTTGATCAGGTTCCGGACCAGGACGGGGAAGGCCGCGTCGTAGTCGTAGCCGACCAGCTTTGCAGCTTGGGTCACCTTGGTTGTCTCAGCGTCACCGCTGGTTTTTGAGGTCGCAGCAGATGCCAGCGAGTTGATGGTATCGGCAAGTTCGGTGGGGTCGGAGGATGCCGGGGCGGCGGCCTCACCGGCGACGGCGGCATTGTGGGCCAGCGCCTTGGCAGCAAGTTCAGGCTGGAGTTCGACGAAGTCCGCATCGACAGCGACCACCTGCGTCTCGTTAATCTTCTCGAATGCCTTGATGTTCTTGTCGGCGGCCCCGGCATGGAGGTCGGCGGAGAACAGGTTGAAGGCCAGGATGCCGGGAATCACCACCACGAATGGAATCACGAGCTTCAGTGCAGCAGCGAAGACGATGCCTTTCTGACCTTCGGCGAGGGACTTTGAACCGAGGGTTCGTTGGACGATGTATTGGTTCAGCCCCCAGTAGAAGAAGTTGGGGATCCAGAGCCCGATCAGCAGGGCGGTCCATGGGATGTCGGAGTCTTCTTTCGGCCGGACCATGTGGATCTTACCACCGGATTGGTTTGGGCCATTGACGGCCACAGCTTCGCCGTCCTTGCCGTCGTTGAGCAGCATCAGACGTTCCCAAGCGCTCGCATTTTCAAGGTCGGCGACTGTTGCCTCCGAGTTGTCCACCTTGGTGAGGATGAGCTCCTCGGCAGGGCGCTCGGCCAAGGTGTTGAAGGCGAAATACATCACTACGGCACCACCAAGAACCAGAGCGGCACCCCAGATCAGGTCTGTCCAGGCACAGGCTTTCAGACCACCGATGAAGACATAAATCGCGGCGATCGCAGCGATCAGCCAGCACATCGCGGTGAGGCTGTTGAGGACGGGAACCTCATTGTAGTATTCCGAGACGAACTTTGCGCCTGAAAAGATCACCGAAGAGGTGGTGACGAAGACGAGGGTGACAATGGCCGGAAGCGCCATGGCAAGCCGGGCGACACCATCGAAGCGGTACTGCAGGAATTCGGGGATCGTGTACAGTCCGGCTTTAAGGAATTTCGGCAAGAACCAGAATGCGACGAAGACGAGGGTGACGGCAGCCATCCATTCGTAAGAGGCGATCGCCATCCCCAGCCAGTTGGCGGAGGACCCCGACATTCCGACGAACTGCTCGGTCGAAATGTTCGCAGCGATCAGGGAAAACCCGACGAGCCACCAGGTGAGTCCGCGTCCTGCGAGGAAGTAACTGGATGCTTCTCCCGTATCTCCGTCACCGTCTCCTCGGCTCTTCCAGATCCCTAGGGCGACTACGCCGACGACGGCGACAACGAAAAGGACGACTTCAAGGATGTTCATGGGTAGGTGGCTGGGTTGTTAGCAGGTGCTCTGGGTTGGGATGAGTGAATCCCTTCGCGGGGGAGGCCGCAAGACCGGAGTCTGATATCAGGATGTCCCCCGGTTCTGCCGTGGAATGGGGCAGGAACCGGGCGCAGGGGCGGCTGAAATCGGCTCCTTGAGAATGATCCCTTAGTCGGCAGGTCGTTCCGGCTCCAGGGGCGGACGGTCAGCGTTCCTGCATCGCGGGATCGGTCAGGCTCCTCAGGAAGGCCACGAGAGCCTTCTTGTCGGCTTCGTTCAGCCCCAGTCCCTGCGGATGCTTCGCGAGGTTGGGGTCGAGGGTGGGGGACAACTCGAAGGGGGTGTTGTAGTGATCGATGACCTCCTCAAGCGTGGCAAAGCGACCATCATGCATGTAGGGGGCGGTGAGGGCGATGTTCCGCAGCGATGGGGTGCTGAACTTGTAGCGGTCGCTTTTCCTACCGGTGGTGGCCTCCAGTCCAAGGTCCTCGGTCGGCGGCAGACCAGTGTTGTGAAAACCGTGATCGGTGAAGAGGGCGCCGCCGTGGCAATGGAAGCAGTCGGCACCCCGGCGATCGAGTCGGGGTTCGGATTCGGTGAAAAACAGCTCGAAGCCGCGCTTTTCCTCGGCGCTTAGCTCGGTCTGCCCCTTCATCGAGCGATCGAACTTCGAGTCGAAACTCATTTTCGTCAGCAGGAAGTTCTCGATCGCCAATCCGATGGTTTCTCCCGTGATCCGGCCACTGCCGAATGCCTTGGCGAATTGACCGGGGTAGTCGGGGGCGGCCTCCAGCTTCTTGATGACCTTTTTGATGGAGTTGTCCATCTCCAGGTGGTCTTCGATGGGGACGAGTGCCTGTGAGCGCAGCGAGGATGCCCGACCGTCCCAGAAGAAATCGTCCTTCCACGCGAGATTGAAGAGCGGCATGGAGTGGCGTGGTCCTGGCTGGCCCTCGACGCCGAGACTGAAGCGGCGGGGGTCAGACATGACCTGTCCCTGATGGCATGAAGCACAGGAGATCTCCTGCGTTCTGGACAGGAGCCTGTCGTGGAAGAGTCGTTCTCCGAGGGCCACCCGCTCGGCGATGAGTGGGTTGTCGAGGGGGAGCTTCGGGATAGGGATGTGTCTGGGGAAGGAGACGGAAAAGGGCGTGGGTGAAGCGGGCAGGTCGATGGGGATGAGCCTGGGTTGCGCCGGCATCTCGATGCCTTGACGAACATGGAGCACCTCAAACGCTTCGGGCAGGTTGTTCTTCAGCTGACTCGCGACCGGGTCGCCTGCCTGGGAGTGGGTAGTGGCGCCATCCTTCTCGAAGGAAAGACCCCGCAGCAGTTTTGCGAGGTCCAGGCCGAGCACGACTTCGGTCTCGTCAGTCACTTCGATCCCGGCGTTGAGGGTGATGGTGGTGCGATTGTTGTCGTTGGCGAAGTGGTAGGCGTAGCCTTCCGGGAGGGTAGCCCCCTGCTTCCTCCAGTGTCCTTCGAGGGCCATGAAGATGTAGCCGCCCTGCCAGTCCCAGTGAAGCCGGTTGAGGTTGGGATTCAGGGGGTGGTCGGCGATGTAGCCGGCCGGGTCGGAATGATTGAGTGCGGAGTCGAGGCCGACGTGGAAGGTGATGGACTGATAGTGCCCGGGCGTCACGTCGTGGATGCGGATCCGGTCGCGGGAGCGGGTGGCATCGATGAATCCAACCGTGTCTGAGTGCTGGCTGGCCGCGCCTTCCGCCCCGGCCAGACGAACATCGTGGATCAGATAGGCCAAGCGGGTGGATGAGTATCCCTCGCCGGCATGGTTCTTGTATCTGAGTGAGTCGAAACGGAGGGGGGCACTGGAATCAAAGTGGGTGAAAACGAGGTCGAGCGAGGCGGCGGAAGCGTTCGAGATGGCGAGGATGACTGCCGCAAGCAGCGCAGATCCATGAACAGAGATGCCTCGATTGATCAGGGCTGGGGGGTCGACGCTCGACATGGTCATTCCGGGTGGGGGTCGGTCGCTTGACTCTGACGATTCCGGGGGGGCGTCGGAAAGCACGAATCCCCTGAGTGCTTCCCGCTTCCAGACAAGGAACACGGTTTCATGAAGAGGCGACCCCATCGACGCTCACTTGGGGAACCGGCAGTGAGCCTCGATGGGGTGGGTTGAGGGTTTCCTTGGATCAGCGGCGAGGGCCTCCAGGAGGAGGTCCGCCCTGTCCGCCTTGAGGTGGGCCTCCTTGTCCGCGGGGGCCTTGTCTGCGGCCCAATCCGGCTTCTTCGGTGCTGAGTTCGCCGTCGCCGTCGGTATCGAGCTTGAGGAGGGATTCCGGGGCCGCAGCGATTTCGGCTTCAGAAAGGGAGCCGTCACCGTCGGTATCGATCGCGCTCACAAGGGGTGATGGTGGAGGTCCGGGAGGGCGCTCCTGGTTCTCGTCGTTGCGCTTGCCCCGGCGCTCTTCGCGAGGGGGTTCGGGGCGCATTTCTTCGCTGCTCAGCGCCTTGTCATCGTCCTCATCGAGCTTGGACAGGGCTTTGCTGGCGTTCTTGATCTCCCGGGCGGATAGTTCGCCATCCTGATTCCTGTCGAGCTTCTCGACGACGGGATGGGGTGGTGGGCCGGGAGGCATGGCCGATACGACTGTGGGAAACAGCAGGCCGAGTGCGAGGGCGGGAATGATGGGGTGGTTTGTCATGTTCATTGTGCGGGTTGGCATGACTGAGTGAATGCTCTGATTGTAAATCTCTGATGTGGAAGGGCGGATCGATTGTAAATCTTTCGTCAGGGAAGAGCGGAACCGTCCAAAGAGATCGAAACGATGAGAAGATCTTGTGATCACATGGGTGGCTTTGATGAGTCACCGCACGCCAGCATATGTGTCCCTAACGGCTTCCGAATCGTGGCCTGCTAGGGAGCCGTAGTGATGGCGATGGCCTGGAAAACGCGATTCCCTCCCGTCGGGTTGTTCGGGTTGTCGGGAAAGGTGACGATGGCAGGCGTGTTGACCGGATCGTATGGGGCTCCACTGCTGTCGGGGAGCGTGCATTGGACCGAATACTGGTCCGGGGCGCCATTGACATCGACCCGCGCAATGAAGGTGGCCGGGACGCCGTCGATGGTGATCGAGATCGGGTTCATGGCGAGGTTCGGGGGCACCCCTGCCGGGCCGGAGGGTGTGGTCGGAAGTTCGAGATAGAGCGTGGGGCCTGCAGGTGTGGGAGGTATGAGTGATTGATTCTTGGCCACCAGTGCCTGGTAGGCAGCCTCGTGGGCGTCTCCGGGGTTCGGCGGGGTCGTGAGGGTGGTGGATTCCACTCCGTTGGAACCGAGGGCATACATCTGGTAGACCGGGATGTCGTCGGCGTCCGTGACGTCCTGAACCGACACGAGTTTATACTGCGGCCAGTCGTCGAGCATCAGGGCGCGACCGTCAGTGGCGGGATCGAGCCCGAATTTTTCCGCGATCACACACCGGTCCATCGCGTCGTGCCCGTGGAAGATGGGGAGGAGCGAACGGGAGTGAATCTCGATGCCTTGGGTGGCATTGGGAACATTGATGCCGGCGATCTCGAGGATGGTGGAGAACAGGTCGACCACGTGGACCATCTTGTCGGTGGTGCCGGTCGCGATCACATCGGGGCCGACGGCGAAGAACGGCACGTGAATGCCTCCCTCATTGAGTGATCCTTTCGCTCCGGCGATGCCGCCCGCAGGAGATTGATCCACCTGCCCCGGGGTCCCATTGTCACCGACGACGATGATGTTGGTGGTGGCGAGGTCCACGACTTCGAGAAGGCGTCCGATCTCATGGTCGAGTGCTTCGAGCATGCGGATGTAGTTGTCTTTGTTGGTGGTGCCGGTGGTCGAATAGCCCTGGGTCGGCGTGACGTAGGGGGCGGAGTCGTGGAAGGGATCGTGCGGGGCGTTGAAGCCCATCCATACCACCCAGGGCTCGTCCCCCTGGGCGGCGATGAAGGAGGAGGCTTCATCGACCTGAACCGAGGTGGCGTAGGGGCTGCTGTAAGTTCCGGGGACGAGGCTGTTGATCCCTGTGCCGCTGTCAGTGGTCGTGCCATTGACGATCTTCACGCGGGTCCACGACGCGTAGTCCTGGACCCCGCCGGTGAGGGTGCCGGTGAAGTTCGGCCAGCCGCCGGTGTCGGCGGGTCCCGAGGTGCCGGAGCCGAGGTGCCATTTGCCGAACGAACCGAGCCGGTAGTCGGGTGATTCGGTGGCCATGATTTCGGGAAAAGTGAGTTCGCTGTCAGGCAGGGTGGAGTCCGCCTGGGGGTTCCCGACGGTGTGCTGATAGGGGTGGCGCCCGGTCAGCAGGGTGGCTCGTGTGGGGGAGCAGATCGGTTGGGAATAGCCACGGGTGAAGAGGAGTCCGGCATGGGCGAGGGTCTCCAGAGTCGGCATGTTGGCGAGTTGGATGCCGGGTCCGGGGGAGTTGTAGAGCTCGGAGGCATCGATGCCCCAGTCATCAAGGATCAGGAGCAGGACGTTGTGGCGGGGAGGCGTTCCGACGATGGAGTTGTCGTAGTCGTAGCCGTTGTCATCGAAGGGGGCGAGGTAGTCGAGTTCACCGCGGTAAAAGTGCGCCCTCTCGGTGGCGGCGCGACCCGGGTCCGCGATGGTGGTTCTGGCTGCATCGGCACGGCGCGTGGCGAGAGGGACCCAGGGGTCCTGGAGGTTGGATCGTTCGATGGTGTACTGGCCCCCCTCGGCGGTGGACCATGTCAGCGTGATGTCTCCGTTGCCCGGGTCGACTTCGAGATCCTGCAGTGCCAGGTCGGTCTCGGGGCCACCCTCGAAGATCACCGATCGGCCGGCGGGAAGGTTGACGTTGTTGGCCCCCTGGACCGTTCCGAAGTAGTAGCGGCTGATATTGTAGGGAAAGACCGGAGTGCCATCCGCGGCGATGCAGGAGAAGTAGGCCCAGGTGCCGCCCGGGAACTCAGGCGTGACGCAGTAGCGGACGTTGTATTCGTTCAGATCAAAATCCACTCCATGGGTCATTCCCAAGTCGCCCTTGTAGGCGTAGTCCTCGAGGTAGTGGCCGAGTGTATAGGTTGGGTTGACGTTGGGGCCGTGCTGGCCGGTTGCCAGTGGGTTGGTTCTCGAGGGTTCGTTACGGGTGATCCACTCGGGGAGAGAGGTCCGCCCGGTGGAGATGAGGTTGGTGGAGCCGTTGCTGCCATCCCGCTTCTGATACCCGGAACTCATGCGGCGGACTCCGCTCTCCGGATCCATCGGGTCGGAGTAGCCGTAGGGTCCGTAGAGGGGGAAGCCGTCGAAAGTCCACGCGAGGATGGGGGAGTGTTGTCCGTTCGGGGCTTCGGTGTAGGAGTTACTGGAGGCGTCGTAGTTGACGGAATCCCCGAGGAGGTGTCGCAGGCCGAAGGGGTTGGCGTGGTAGTGGTGGGTGCCTCCGGCCTGGTGGGCGAGGGCGGGGTCGAAGGTGTCGGACTCGTTGACGAAGGCATCTCGGTTCCAGATGCCGTCGCCCCGATTCGGCACGGTGGGTGGCCCTGCATCGCTCTGGGTGGCGCTGATGAAGGAAAAGGCATCCCTTGAGTCGAACATCGCCACGCCATCGACGAAGTAGCCGATGGCTCCGAGTCCGGTGAGCGGTTTGGGTGCAGGTGCGACCTCGGGGGCCAGCGGAAACCTTGCCGTTTGAGCGATGTTGGAGGGGTAGTTGGGGAAGAGGCTTCCGTTTCCTCCATACCAGGGTCCCATGACATGGAATGCGAGACCACTGGTCCGGATGTAGAGATCCGTGGACGTTCTCGAGATCTCGTTGACCCCCGCATAGGTCGGCTGGGGTTGGCCGGCGCCGCCGTTCGGGTGCAGCCAGCTCGTCGTCGCGGCATTCGCCGATTCGTCGGCGGTGGTCGGGTAGATCCGGGCATACTGCCCGGACAGATCGGTCAACCATGAGCTCTCGAGCGGGGCGGCCGCGAGGGGCAGGAGGAGGGAAGTGGTGAGGAAGAGAAGTCGCTTCATGCCGGGTTTTCAGGATGAACCGTCTTCTCGGCGAAGGGTTGCGCCCCGGCAGACCAAGAATTGTTAAGAGTCGGTAAAGGCGACGGATGTCCTTCGGGTGGGGGATCCCTAGAAGTAGATAAGAATGTTCAAAGGCGCCGGCACACCCGGCTTTGCGAGCCATCTGGTTTGGCGAGACCCTGGCTGAGCTCTGCAGCGCTCATCCCTGTTTCAGCAAGAAGTCCTTGGGGAATGGTCTTCACCAATTGCCCCCCACGCCCCTTGGGGGCGTTCGATTAAATCGTTTGAAGGAAAGGGATCAATGGAGCGGCTGATTCCCGGAGATAGACTGCGGCTACGGGATCTTCTGCTTCAAACGGGATCAACTTGCCTGATTTGACGTGAATCACCCCGGCCATGGTGAATCCAAAGCCATGATCAGTTCTGTATCCATTGCAGATCAGAATGAAATCAGCCTGCTCGAACTGCAGGAGAAGCTGTTCGCGAATCAGTCACGAAGGGCGCGGCGCAGCTCAAGTTCGCGGTCTTCGTAGGCGGCACCGTCGACGGAGACTTCGACCGACTGAATCTGACCCCCAGTGAAGCGACCGGGTGACTGATATTGTTCACTGACCGCATCGCCACTGTCGTAGCCGATGCACAAGCCATCGCCGGAGAGGGTGAATTTCCCGGGCTGGGTGCGCATCTTGCCCTCAGCCACCACCTCGTCGTTCACGTAGAGCTTGGTCTTGCCGAGGCTCTCACGGTTATCGCCGGCACCTTCACGGGTGAACTCCATTCCCAGAGTGTACTTGCCGGGGGCGAGAGCTTTCTTCGAAACGAATTCCTGCTCGGGCTTGATGCCGAGGAAATTGTAAACGTAGTGCAGCTTGCCGTCCTTGATGAACAGGGAGTGGCCCCCGAAGCGCGAACCGTGGGCGAAGATCACTCCCGACGCGTCCTGTTCGATGGTTACGTTTGCAAGAACCTTGTAGGAACGGTTCCTGACATTGACGGCGACGCCCTCGGGAATCGCAGTCGTTCCCGGATAGTAAGTATAGCGCTCCCGGATCGGCTCGGCGCTGGGCCGTTCCACCGCGAGGATCTGGGCGGCTGTCCGGTCGTCCAGCGGCAGTACGAGGTTGGATTCCGCCTCCTCGTCCCACGCTTTGACCAAGGCCTTGAGCTTGTCCGGGTGTTCCTTTGCGAGGTTCTTGTTCTCGGAACGATCGTCATCGACGTGATACAGCTCCCATTCGTCCTCGGGGAATTTCCCGCGATCCGTGAGCGGCGCGTGCACCGCCACCGCCTTCCAGCCCTTCTCCCAGACGCCACGGGTTCCCAGCATGGCGAAATACTGGCGGTCCCGGACCGTCGGACCATCCGGTTTGGCATCGAAACTGTAGAGCATCGACTTGCCGGAAAGCGGCCATTGTTGAACTCCGCGGTAGACGCTCGGCATTTCAAGGCCAACCGCCTCAAGGATCGTTGGCGTGATGTCCACAGAGTGTGAATACTGATGGCGGACTTCTCCCCGGGCCTTGATCCCCTTCGGCCAGTGGATCACGAGCGGCGAACAGGTGCCACCCGAGTGCGAATAGCGCTTGAACATCTTGAACGGAGTCGAGAACGCCGCCGCCCAACCGGTCGGCATGTGGTTGTAGGTCTCCTCGCTCCCGAGGACGTCGAGGTACTTCATGTTCTCCTCAAGTGAGTCCGGATAATCGTTGAAGAACTTGTTCTCGTTCACGGATCCACTCGGGCTTCCTTCACCCGAGGTGCCGTTGTCGGCACCGTAGATGACGAGGGTGTTGTCGAGTTGTCCGGTCTCCTCGAGATAGTCGATCAACCGGCCGACCTGGGCGTCGGTGTATTCCGAAAATGCGGCGAAAACCTCCGCCATGCGGGAGAACAGCTTCTTTTCGTCCTCGTTCAGTTCGCCCCAAGGTCTGACATAATCCGCCTTGTTAGCCCGGTCCTCGGGGAAGGGATTCAGCGGCGTCAGCTCCGTTCCTTCCGGCATGATGCCCTTACTGATCATCTTCTCCAGAACCCACTCCCGATACGCTTCGTAGCCATCATCGAACTTGCCCTTGTACTTGGCGATGTAGTCTTCGGGGGCGTGATGTGGAGCGTGATTTGCGCCCGGACAGTACCACATGAACCACGGGCGGGACGGATTCGACGCCTTCTGGTTGCGAAGCATGCGGATCGCTTGGTCGGCGAGGTCCTTGGAAAGATGATAGCCGTCCTCCGGGCCATACGGTTGCTCGACGAATCGATTGTCCTCCACGAGATCCGGGAACCACTGGTTGGTTTCGCCTCCGAGGAATCCGTAAAAGCGGTCGAAACCCTTGGCGAGCGGCCATTCTTGCCTGCCCGCGCCTGGCGCGACATCCGGTTCGGCGACGTTATGGTTCTTCCCCAGCCAGAAGGTGCTGAATCCGCTGTCCTGAAGAACTTGCGCGACGGTCGCGCACTGAGCCGGAATGCGTCCACTCCATCCGGGGTAGCCCTGAGCTCCCTCGGTGATGCAGGACATCCCGTTGAGGTGATGGTTGCGCCCCGTAAGAATCGTGGAACGGGTCGGTGAGCAGAGGGCGGTATTGTGCCATTGGGTGTAGGTGAGACCGTTTTTGGCGAGTCGATCGAGCGTGGGCATCTGAATCCGACCCCCGTAGGCTGACCAAGCGCCGATCCCGGTATCATCGTAGAGAATGAACAGGACATTGGGTGCCCCTTCCGGTGCCGCCTTGGGAATGTAGGGTTTCCAATCCGGTTTCGAATCGCGGATGTCGAGCTCGATCTGGCCATCATAACCCTCTGGAGGTGAGGGGTCGATGAAGTCACCCGGCGTCTGTGCATACGATGCCGAAGTCAGCAGTACGGACGTGGCGAAAGTGGCGACGAACCGCGGAATAGGGACGAGGCGGCTTGAATGGCGTTTGAGGGTCAAGTTCATGATCTGTGGGGTCTCTGAGCCGATGATGCTGCTTCGGAGAGTCTGATGGGTGGCATGGATGCGAGGTCCTACGTAGGACAAGAATGATGATCCTCCCAGCTTGAAGAACATTTCAATGCGGAGGTTAGGAGGCTAACAGGACGATGGGCTGAGCCGAATGTCCTGATCGCGCCGGGGAGAGGTGGTTAGTCGGAACCGGACGGGGTCCAGACCTTGTCGACGCGAATGCTGAAGGGACTTTTCTTCCCGCTCGAGGCCTCGACACCTTCCCCGTGCCAAACGAGTTGGCCGTCCTCGTCTCGGTACCATTCCTCCAGTTGGATCGACTCCTCCCGGTATCCCTGTGCCACCGCCTGATCCTTCACCCACACCTCCAGATCGGAAGCGTTCCAGATCTTGTCCTTGGTGGTGCATGCTGCCATGAGCAGAGACAAAAACAGTCCTGGGAGAATTCGGATCGCACGCATGCCTGAGAAAATTCGGTGGATGAATGGATGATAGCGGACGCGATCAGCGGATGCCTGCGTTGTAGCCGGCCTCATAGCCGCGGAAGAAGTCGCTGCGGTCCGCCTCGGAGTAGAGATACTCATGGCGGGTGGGGGTGCGCGACAGGCCTCCCGCGCCATCCGCCCTGCCTTTTTCGTAGCCAGCGGCGTAGCCCGACGAAGTGGCTGCCGCCGACCCCGCGGTGCTGCCTGGATTGGATTCTTCGACAACAACGCAGCTGCTGGAAAGAAGAGGGACAATCACGGCGAGAGTGGTGATGAGATGGTTCGTTTTCGTGTTCATGATGAATGAGATCGGATCGGTAATGCTTCGAAACAGGGATGCGCGAATGTGCGATTTGTGTTATCGCAATCCAATATCACGAAAGGCCCACTGGAGCGAAAGCTCTTTTTCGGGCAGGGTATTTGAGGATGGGCGGCATGTCGGTCCACCCCGATTTCCCATCACTGTCCGATTTGGGAGATGCCAAAAGCCTTATTGGGACCGTCCCGCGTGGACTCGGAACCGCCGTGTAAGGAGCCGTACGCAGGGTGGTGTGGGACCGGGGAGCTAACGACTCCTCGGGACCCGGTTCGGCTTTGGTTCTTTGGCGTTTTCAGGGAGTGCCACTGCATCGTCCACACCGTAGTTCACGGATTGCCGAATAGGATCGTACCCGCAGCAAGACACAGGCACCCTGACATGGCCAACACGGCTACGAAGCGGAAGTCCTCCCATATGAAGCGGTGTGAAGGAGTCTGATCCGCCTGAAACTCTCCGTCAGACATCCTTCGGACTGCCCCAGCAACGGCGCATCCAATGCCTGCGCCCAAGAGAAACCAACCGCCAATCAATAGCGATCCGTGAACTGGCTGGAGTTGGAAAAGTCGGTAGTGATAATCACCGAGACTTCCGTAGCGGCTGTAGCGCGCGCCAAGCAGTAGGAGGCAGCATCCTCCCAGCAAAACTGGAAGTGCATTGATCAATACTCGTTGGACCAGTGACATGCGAGTTTCCTTCGAGGTCGCCCGACTACTTTCTCAGCGAGATTCTATGGCTGATGAGCGAGTTGCGTCAGTCGTGTTGGTGGAAAAGTGTGAGTGGTGTTGCCGCCGTTCCATTTCTCGCGGGCTATTCCGGTGAGGAGCAGAGCCGCATGTTTAGCGCACTTCCCCGGAACAGGTTCCGGTTCGTGCAACCATAAACAAAGAACAGACGACAACACCATGAAAGACACCTACTCCATCGGACTCGACGCCCACAAGGAATCAATCGCCATCGCCTACGCCCTTGGCGGAAGCCGCTCCAAGGCCGTGTATCACGGCGGCTGCGGCGGATCACTTCCCGCCATCGCGGCCGCCCTGTAAGGAACCGTACGCAGGGTGGTGTGGGACCGGGGAGCTAACTACTTCCCGGGACCCGATTAGGATTGTTGTTTTCCGTGGGGTGGTCGTCCTTAGGAAAGGTGAACGTGAAGCGATTCTCAAGCCACCAAGAGCGGAATCGCCTGATTGCTTCGTCGATGCTCGGGTCGAAGTTCACGTGCTCGTAACCGAAGTCCTGTCCTGCTGCCCGGGTAATCGCGTTGAACACGTTGTGGCGGTATTGATGATTCGGTTGCTCGCCGCTCAGGGGCACAACCTCCGCATCAAGAAGTGACTCAAGAATATCGATCCCGCGCCTATCGTGAAAGGCCAGCAATGCCCTCCCAATCTCGGCGCGGCGATTGTAGCTCTCCCGTACGCTCTGCCGCTGGGCTGCCCGATAGATCTCGAGCAAGCGATCTGTCGCGCGGGGCGGCTCTAATGCACTGAGGATCTCAATCTCCATTTGATGTCCCTGTATCTGGTCGCCGAGACGGTTGGCAATCCACTCCGCGTCTCCCCAAGCAATCAGCGTCCGAATAATCGAGTCCGGTATAGATCCGGATTCAGACGCTACAGTGTGACGGAGTCTCCCTCGAAGCACCCCCTTCGATTCAGGAGGGAGGTCCCGTGAGAAGTTGCGGAGTCCCATCGCTGCATATCCTCTCGCGGCTGCGCTTAGGCCTTGGTCTTCAGCGGCTTGTATCAGCCCCTCAGCCGAATCAACTGAATAGCCTGAGATCGCCAAGCCCCATATTGCGTAGAATCGAAGCTTCTCTGGGGTGTCACTGGCGGCAGCAAGCTTGGCCACTTGCTTCTTATTGTCGTCTTCAATTCGCGGATGGCCATACTCATCGACTGCGATCAAAGACCTCTCCGCTACATCCTCAACTGCCGGAAACGGATACTCATCGGCCGCAAGAGAACCCATGTCACAGAGTGCCCAAGCGACCAGAACGGTGAGGCATCGGGCAGATTTCATGATGCTAACAGTATTGATTCGTAGGCGATCCGGGCAGGCTATCCCGGGTGGCCCATTGGGGGGAGTTTGATGGAGGATTCATCGAATTGGCAAGGGGTATCGGGTCGATGAATCGGTATATCAGGTCGTTGGAGCGGCGGCAGGGAGCGGGGCTGGTCGGGGAGTGATATCCCGGCTTTTCGGATGACTTGAGCGGGGGGATGAAGAGGGAGTGGAGAGTGGGGGGGAAGCTCCGCTTGCCCTGGGGATGCGCGACGGCGTCACGCGGTCCGGGTTTGGCTCCCTCACTCGCTGGCATCGCTTGGCCCCTGATCCCTTAGTCCCTGAACCCTTGGTGGGAATGGGGTCTCGGGCTGCTTGGGGATCACGGCCCTTCAGGCCGTATTGTTAGGGCGATTGTCCTACCCCAAGGCTGCGCCTTGGGCTGAGGGGTGTCGGCCCGTTGGGCCTGGGTTCCTAGGCGCGGGTTTCACCTAGGGCTGGGCCTTGGATTGAAGGGTTTGAAGAGTTGAGGGAACCGCGAAAGGGGCGCGAAACGAGAGCTCCGCATGCGCTGCGGTTGGTGAGTGGAAAGTAGAAAGTGGAAAGGGAATGAGGGGGCGTGTGAGCTGCAGCGGCTTGGAAAGCCGCGCTCCCTATATGCTGGCATCGCTTGGGCCCTGACCTCTCAGGCCCTGAACCCTTGGGTGGAGTAGGTGGCGCCTATTGGGAGGCTTTGGCCTTGGCTTGTTGGCGGAGTTGTTCGAGGCGGGAGAGTGGCTTTTTGGGGGCTTCTTTGGCGGGCTTGTCGGCAGTGGGTGGGGCGTCTGACTTGGGTTTGGCTTTGGCGACGGCGGGGCGGGGTTTGTCGATGCGGAGGGTGCCGCCTTGGGCGCATTGGTGGAGGATGGTGTCGCTCTGATAGGGGATGTGGATGCGGAGGAAGAGTCCGCTGTGTTTGCCGACGGCGGCGTCCTTGGCGACGGTGACGGGGAAGGTGAGTTGCTTGGTGTCGTGGCTGAACTCGAGGACCTGGGTGGAGGTGCCGTGGGGCAGGCCGATGAGTTCGGCTTTGGCTTTGCCGCTGAATTTCTGGTTGGTCTCGAGTTTGCAGAGGACGGCGACGTCCTGGCCCTGCTCGGTGGCGCCGAGGTCGATGCTGGCGGTGAGGTAGGGCTCGGCGATGGTGAGGGGGACGAAGGCGGATGAGACGAAGAGGGGGCCTTCTTTGGCGTTGGCTTGTCCCTGGACGACGAGTTTCCAATCGCCGGGTTGGATGTCGCCGTTGGCGTTGAGTTCGTATTCGGCTTCGTTCTTCTTGGCTTCGATCTTGATGGTGTCGGGGGCGCCGATGCCGGGTGGTTTCCATGGGAGGCGCAGGGTGATGGGGGCGTCGAAGCCTTCTTTGCGTTTGACGCGGACTTTGAGCTTCTTGACGCCTTTGGGCACGATGGGGGCGACGGGGGATTCGACTTCGAGGGTGAAGGGGGCTTGGTCGATGACGGCGACGGCGATCTTCTCGCTGAAGACGGAGTGGTAGGGGCCCTGGTTGTTGATCTCGACGAGGTGGATGGCTTCTTCGAGCGGGCCGCTGAGTTCGGGTGCCTTGTCTCCGGTGGCATGGATGCGGAAGGCGTGGTAGCCGCCGGCGATGGGGGCGTCCGGGGCGGCTTGGAAGATGACGGGGAAGTTGCTGGTGGCCCGGGGGATGGAGGGCGGGGTGTGCATGGTGACGCCCTGGGGGAGGGTGAGGGCTTCGAAGCGGGCATCGCAGCCGAGGTTGGTGCGGGTGATGTTGATGGCGGTGGCGTAGCGTCCGCCGCGCGGGATGCAGATCATCTTCTGGGCCTGGGAATTGTTGCGCTCGGCCAGGGGCAGGGTGGCGGTGATGGCGGGCTGGCGGGTGAGGATCTCGAGGCGGTAGGTGAAGTCGGGGCCGCCGCGTCCGAGTTTATCGCGCACGCTGAGGAGGTAGTCGCCATCGGCGGGGCATTTCCATTTCAGGATGGAGTCGGGGCCGTCCTGGTCGTCGTTGTTGGCGAGGCCTTTGCCTTTGGCTTCGCGCAGGATGAGGGTGGAGTCGATGGGGGATCGGAGCTCTCGTCCAAGGACGCGGATTTCGAGGTTCTGGTCCTTTTTGGCGGTGAAGCGGTAGGTGTCGGTATCGTCGGGTTCGGCGAGGATGCCATGGGCGGCGCCGGGAATGGGGGGCATGGGGTTGGCCTCTTTGTGGGTGCCGTTGGGTTCGCTCTCGTTGATGCTTTCGAGGGGGGAGACGTGGATCCAGTTCGGCGAGGGGGAGGAGAGTCCATCGCGCTCGGCGAAGACGGGGAACAGGCCGCTGGCATCGGCGGGGAGGGTGACCTTGCGGGTGAGGTCGCCGGTGGCATCGCCGATGAATCGGAGGTCGATGGTTTCACCGGGTTTGGCGGCCGGGGGGAAGACGGCGGAGGGGCGGGGGAAGCTGCCGACGTGGAGTCGGTATTGGTTGGCATCGTGTCCTTCGTAGGCGGCTTCGCGGACGAGGATGCGGTATTCTCCGTCTTCGGGGGCGACGATGGAGGCGAAGGCATCGGTGCGGACGAGGGTGGCGTCATCGCAGGCGGCGAGTTCGAAGCGTTTGGGGTCGAGGATGGCGACGTAGACGTCGAAGAAGCGCCGGGCGAGTCGCATGGCTTCGACTTCGACGGAGAGGGTTTGGCCTTTTTTGAGGGTGACGGAGTAGAAGTCTTCGTCTTCGACTTTGGAGACGCCCTGGACGGTGCTGCCGAGTTGGATCTTCTGGGGGGTGTCGAAGGTGTCGTTGGGTTCGGCTTCCTGGACGGTGGGGAACTGGCCGATCCAGATGGAGCGGAGGTAGCTGACGCCGCCGGTGGTGCGCAGGCGGATGGGGTGTTCGCCGAGCGGGGCATCGGGGGCGATGCGGACTTTGGCGAGGAGCCGCTTGTCCTTTTGCTCGAATCCGAGCATTTCGATGCCGGGGCGGTGGAGGAGGAGTTCCTGGGGCTTGTCGAGGCGCTGGCCGACGAGGTGGAGCTGGAGTTCCTGGCCGCGCTGGGCGCCGCGGGGGAGGATGACGTCGAGCTTCGGGCTGAAGGAGGCGGAGGCGGCGAGGGTGAGCAGGCCGGTGAGAAGGAGGATGAGCTGCGGGCGCATGGGTGGTGAGTGGGCTTGGGTCAGCGTTTCGGCTGGGCCGGGATGTCGGCGGTCGCTGGCTGGCGGGCCGGCATGGCGTGGCGGCGCTCAGGGTGCGTGGTGCGGGTGGGCGCGGAGGTCTCTCCGGGGGCCCTGTTTCATGCGAGGATGGAGCTGAGCACCTGGCCGCCATCGACGATCTCGATGGGGCGGTTTCCTGGGGCCATGAGTTCCTTGTCGGCGGTGATGCCGATCTGGCCGTAGATGGTGGTGGCGAGGTCGGCGACGGTGACGCCATCGGTATCGACTTCTCCGCCGAGGGCATCGGAGCTGCCGTGGACGTAGCCTTTCTTCACGCCGCCGCCGGCGAGCATGACGGAGAAGACGCGTGGCCAGTGGTCGCGTCCGCCGGTCTGGTTGATCTTGGGGGTGCGTCCGAACTCGGAGGTGACCATGACGAGGGTGGAATCGAGCATGCCACGTTCTTCGAGGTCGTTGATGAGGGCGGCGACGGCCTTGTCGACGCTGGGTAGGTTGCCTTCGATGCCTGACTTGATGTTGTCGTGGTGGTCCCAGCCGCCGGCGGTGAGGGAGACGAAGCGGGTGCCGGCCTCGATGAGGCGGCGGGCGAGGAGCATGCGTTGGCCTGCCTGGGTCTTCCCGTAGCGTTCCTTCAGTTTGTCATCTTCCTTGGCGAGGTTGAAGGCTTCGCGGGCCTTCTCGGAGGAGATGAGTTTGTAGGCGTGCTGATAGAAGGCGTCCATGGACTCGAGGGCATCGGAGTCCTCGAGGGAGCGGAAGTGGTAGTCGACGGTCTCGAGCAGTGAGCGGCGGCGGTTGAAGCGTTCTTCGGAGACGTCGCCGGGGAGGTTCAGGTCGCGCACCTTGAAGTTGCCCTGGGCGGGATCGGAGCCGAGGGCGAAGGGTCCGTAGGCGGACGAGAGGTAGCCGGAGTTGGCGAACTCGTTGGGGACATTCGGGACGCAGACGTAGGGGGGCAGGTTGTTCTTGGAGCCGAGCTCGTGGGAGATGACGGAGCCGATGGAGGGATATTCGAGGGCGGGCGACGGCCGGTAGCCGGTGAACATGTTGTGGGTGCCGCGTTCGTGGGCGGCTTCGCCGTGCGACATGGAGCGGATCACGGTGAGCTTGTCGGCCATTTTCGCCAGATGGGGGAGTTTCTCGCCGAACTGGATGCCGGGCAGGGCGGTATCGATGGCGCCGAAGGGGCCGCGGTATTCGGCGGGGGCGTAGGGTTTCGGGTCGAAGGACTCCTGGTGGGCCATGCCGCCGGGCAGGAAGATGTGGATGATGCCTTTGGCGGGGCCTTCCTTGGTTTCGTAGAATTTCTGGGCTCCCATGGCCTGCTGGCGAAGGAATCCGGGGAGTGAAAGGCCGAGGCCACCGAGCAGTCCGACGTAGAAGAATTCGCGGCGGGAGCTGTAGCGTTCGAGTGGGTTTCCTGGGCAGTGAGGTTTCATGATTCTAGGGACGGGCGGTTCAAAGGGCTACGTGTCACAAATCGCCTTGTTTTCAGGCATCGTGAAGCATTTTTTGGTTCGTTCGGTTTCATTGTGGGGTTGTTGATCGTCCTTACCCCGCTAAGATCCCGCCATGGAATCACCGCATCTGGAAGCCTTCGGCGACCGTGAACTGCTTGGCTCAGGGCCGAGTGGTGCTGTGTTTCGTGCGGTCAAGGATGACGGCACGGTGAGTGCGGTGAAGCTGCTCGACGGGATGGCGGTGAACCGTGGAATCCTCGAAAAGGCGTGTGCCAGGCTGGAGCAGGGCGGCTGGCCCCAAGGGGTGCTGGAGGTGCTGGAGGCGGACTTCCGTGCGCGGCCGGCGGCCCGGGTGACGCCGTGTCTGGCGGATCCGACGGAGGATGGTCACTGGCGACCGCGCTCGCTGCAGCATCAGCTGGATGAGTTTCCGGGGGAGCGTTCGTGGGAAGTGGTGCTGGGATTGGTCGATGCGATGGCGGCGCTGCACGACCGCCAGGTGGCGCATGCGAACCTGAAGCCGGGGAATGTGTTTTTCGACGACGAGAACCGGGTGGTGGTGGTCGACTGGGCCCTGGGGAACATGCCGGGTGTGGGGCATCAGGAGTTCACGGATGCGTGCTTGTACCAGCCGCCGGAGCAACTGCGGTCGGCGGAAGGCTATCTGGAGGAGGAGGGATACCGGTGGGATGTGTTTGCGATTGGTGTGCTGGCGTATCGTCTGCTGACGGGGGCCTTCCCGCGCTGTGATGAGACTTTCCAGCAGGTGGCTCCGGTGAGTGGTGAGATTTCGCGTGAGGGGATCGCGGCGGATCTGCCGATGATCGCGAAGTCGCTGGAGGGGCAGACGGCGATCGAATGGCCGGACGGGCCGTCGAATGAGCTGGAGCTGCTCTACCGTGAAATTCTGGACCGGTGTCTGGCGCTCGATCCCTTGGCGAGGCCGGCGAATGCGATCGAGCTTCGTCAGTTGATCCGCCGCGCCGAGGTGTCGGTGGAGGAGGAGGAGAAGCGGGATGCGGTGCTGGACCAGCATCGGCGGGCGCAGCGTGCGGCGTGGCGTGCGAGTCTGGCGGCCGGGGCGTTGCTGGCGGGTCTGGTGGCGATGGTGTTCCTGTGGCAGTTGGCCCAGAGTCAGTATGATCGTGAGGTCGAGGGTCGGAAGGCGGAGGTGGCTTCGCTGGAAGGGCGTCTGGCCGAGGCGGAGTCGCAGCGGGACATCGCGAAGGCTTCCGAGGACGAAGCGCGGACGACTCTAACCACCGAGCGCACGACGTGGCTGGCGCGGATCGAGGAGTCGCGTTTGATCGGCGATCGATTGTTTGCGTGGGCGATGGAGAAAGGTCATCGGAGTCTGCCGCCACTCGATGGGCGGGAGCTTCGCCTGGCGCGCTTGGAGGCGTATTATGATCGTTTTCTGGAGCGCACGGCGCAGGTGCCGGAGCTTGACGAAGAGCGCGCGCGTGCGCGGCTGCAGCTGGCGGAGATCGCGCTGGCCAAGGGGGATCCGAATGAGGCGACGCGGCGGTTTGAAGTGGCGGTGAAGGCCGCGGAGCAGCTGGAGGACAGCGCGGATCTGGATCTGCGGCTTGCGACGGACCGTCTGGTGCTGGCGCTTCTACTGCAGGAGCAGAATGACCCGAAGACGGGGGATGCATTTCTGGCGGCGCGGCAGGCGCTGGAGCGGGTGCCGCAGTCCGAGGTGGATGGCGACCGCATGACCTATCTGCTGGCGACGCTGGATCTGAATGAATCGCGGTTCCTGGCGGTGGCGGGCAAGGAGGGGGAGGCCTTGGAGCTTCTTCATCGTGCGACGGAGAAGCTCAATGCGCTTGCGGATCACCGGCCGGAGGCGGCGATTCTGCGATCCGAGTTGGTGGCGTGTTATCTTTCCTCGGCGGGCATCCTCGATGGGATGGGGGAGATGGGCGATGCGCGTGCGCTCCGGCAGATGGCTTCCGAGAAGCTGCTGGAGCTGATCAAGGAGCGCCCGGAGGATCTGAACCTGCGGCTCGAGCTGGCGGGGTGCTACGGAGCGATCGCGGAGAGTTCACTGATGGCAGGGGATGTGGTCCAGGCGGAATCGATGTCGAAGGGGGCGGTGAAGCTGCTGACGGATGTGCTTCCGCAGCGGCCTGACAGTGTGGTGGCGCGCTCGCGGCTGGCGGCGCAGCGCGGGCTGATGGCCGGCATCCTCCGGGACCGCGGTGAGGGTGAGGAGGCGCTCGAACTTTACGATGAAGGGCTGCGTCTGCTGGAAGGCATGGCGGTCAGCGAGAAGGGGGATCCGATGGCGAGATACCGCTACGCCCTGCTGACGTGGGAGAAGGGGAGGATGCTGGGTTTCAGCGGCAAGCGTGAGGAGGAGATCGTGGCGGAACAACGCGCGGTGGAGATGCTGCAGCAGCTACTAGAAACGCCGTACGGTGTGGCGAGGGGTGAGCAGATCCGGCGTTCGCTCGGGTATCTGCTGGGTGATCTCGGACATGCGGCGCAGTTGGTGGGGAATGACGACCTGTCTTCCAGTGCCTTCACCCAGGCGGTGAAAACCTGGGAGAATCTGAACCGGGAACGGCCGGGCAGCGAGGAATACGAGGAAGCCCTGGCGTGGAACCGCCAGCGCCTCGACGACGTTCGTTAGACCGCATGGCGAGCCCGGATGCCACTTTGTTGCGCGATGTGTCGCGCTCGTTCTACCTGTCGCTGCGGGTGCTCCCGGGCCCGATGCGTCCATCGGTCAGTCTGGCCTACCTGCTGGCACGGGCGAGTGACACGCTGGCGGACACGGCGGAGGTGCCTGCGGCGGAGCGACTGGAGCTGTTGGACGGATTCATCGCGGAGATGGAAGGTGGAAGTGCGGCATGGCGTGAGGATCTGAGTGGGTTTTCATCCCGCCAGCGGCACGACGGGGAGAAGCGGTTGTTGGAGCGTCTGCATGAGGCTTTCGGGCTGTTGGCCGAGCTGCCTGCGGGGGAGCGCTCGCTGGTGCGCGAGGTGGTGGCCACGATCACGGGTGGGCAGCGTCTGGATGTGCAGCGTTTCGGTGAAGGGGGAGGGGTGTTGCCGGATGATGAGGCCTTGTTGGACTACTGTCATCGGGTGGCGGGATGTGTGGGGGTGTTCTGGACCCGGATCGGGTTCGAGACGCTGGGGGAACGATTTTCAAGGGAGCCTGCGGATCCATTGGCGGCGGTCGGCGACCGCTTCGGCAAGGGGCTGCAACTGGTGAACATTCTGCGCGATCTGCCGGGTGACCTGAAGGAGGGGCGCTGCTATCTGCCGGTGCGGGATCCTCGGGATCGCGACGAGGTGATGGCGGTGGCGGCGCGGTGGCGGTCGACGGCGCGTGAGTGGATGGCCGAGGGTGAGCGCTACGCGGCAGCGATGGGGGGGCGTCGGCTCAAGGTGGCGGTGGCATTGCCGGCACGGCTGGGGAGGGAAACGCTGGATCTGTTGGACGGCGCGGATTGGGAACGGATGGAGGGCGGCGTGAAGGTATCGCGATCGACGGTGCGCCGGTGTCTGTGGCAGGCGTGGTGGATGTGAACGGCGGATCTCCGCTGGACTTTGATGCATCAAACCGCATGGTTTGAGCGTCATGCCGAGCAGCACGGTCGAGAACTACCTGAAGGCGATCTACGGGATCGCCGAGCACTCCGACGAGCAGGCCCTGGTGCCGATCGGGAAGATCGCCGAAGCTCTGGAGCTGACGCCTGGAACCGTGACGACGATGATGAAGCACCTCGATAAGGAGGCCTTCATCCGCTACCACCCTCGGAAGGGAGTGGAGATGCTGGACAAGGGGCGGCTGATGGCGCTGCAGGTGCTGCGTCGCCACCGCTTGATCGAGCTGTTTCTGGTCGAGGTGATGCATCTCGACTGGGCTCACGTGCACGACGAGGCCGAGGTGTTGGAGCATGCCTTGTCCGACCTATTGGTGGAGAGGATTGATGAGATGCTGGGTCGGCCGGCCTATGATCCGCATGGTGATCCGATCCCGGATGCGACGGGGGCGATGCGTGAGGATCGATCGCGGCCGATGGTGGATCGTGAACCGGGGCCGTGCCGGCTGGTCCGGGTGTCACGGGATGAGCCGGAATTCCTCCAGTGGCTGCAGAAGGCGGGGCTGCGACCGGGGGCGGAGCTTCAGGTGGTCGGCTGTGACCGGCTGGGTGGCATCGTCGAGATCGAGGTGGCCGGCCAGCCGCTGAAACTGGGTGAAGCGGTGGCGGCGGATCTATGGGTGGTGTGAGTGGCGGGTGGCTACTCTTTCAAGTCGACGAAGTGGCGTCGTGAGCTGAGCAGGTGGCGGCGCATGGCGTCGGCGGCCTGGTCTCCGCGACCGAGCTCGATGGCATCAAGGATGGCTTCGTGCTGCTCGATGACCTCGCCATACCATTGGTCGTGTCCGCGGTTGGTCTGGGCGTAGTCGATGCAGCGCTTTTCGAGTGCGCCGAGCAGGGTGGCGTAGATGCGGTTCGGGCAGGCGAGGGCGATGGCCATGTGGAAGCTGATGTCGGCCTTGCTGAAGGGGCGGCGTGATCCTTCGCTGGCCTTCATCTGTTCGAGGGCCCGACGGATGTCGGAGATGGCATGGGCGCCGGCGAGCTGGGCGGCGAGTCGGGCGCACTCCGACTCGACGAGGATCCGGAAGTCGATGAGTTCGAGGAAGTCGGCTTCCTCGACGAGGATGGAGTAGGTTTCGACGGCGGAGCCGAGTGATTCCAGGCTGGGGTCGGCGAGGTAGGTGCCGGAGCCCTTCTGGGTGCGGAGGAGCCCGCGGCCGCGGAGTTGTTGGATGGCCTCGCGGATGACCGTGCGGCTGGCATCGAAGCGGACGCACAGCTTTTCCTCGGACGGCAATCGTTCTTCCTTGGGGATCTTTCCAGCGAGAATCTCGGCTTCGAGTTCGCTGGCGATCCGGGCGCTGAGGCGTTGCATGAGCGGAGGGTAACACCACGGGATTCGATTCCGCAATGATGGGAGGGGCATTCGGAAACGATTGATGCGGCGGGCGGACGGCCTACGATGGCGGCGTGATTTACCTCGATGCGAATGCGACGACTCCGATGCTGCCTGAGGTGTATGAGGCGATGGTGCCGTGGCTGCGGGATCGGTTCTGCAACCCGAATGCGTCGTATGCCGGGGCGCGTGAAGCACGGGATGCGATCGAGTCGGCCCGCGAGCAGGTGGCGGCGTTGATCGAGGCGTCGACGGAGGAGCTTGTTTTCACGGGTGGGGGGACGGAGAGCACGAACATGGCACTGAAGTGGCTGGCCCGACTGGTGGGCCGGAAGAGCGGGACGGTGGTGACTTCCGAGATCGAGCACAGTGCGGTGCTCAAGCCGATCGAGACCTTCGAGAAGGTGGGCTACGAGGTGGTGCGGGTGCCGGTGGATGCGGGCGGGCGCTTGGATGAGGAGGCCTACCGTGCTGCCTGTGAGAAGGCGGCGGAGGGAGGGGGCTTCGTGTCCCTGATGTGGGTGAACAACGAGACCGGAGTGATCCAGCCGGTGGAGGACGCGGCGGCGGTGGCGCGTGAGCACGGTCTGGCCTTCCACACCGATGCGATCCAGGCGGTGGGGAAGGTGCCGGTCGAGGTTGGCGGGCTCGACATCGATTTTCTTTCGCTGAGTGGTCACAAGTTCCATGGCCCGAAGGGAGTGGGAGCGCTCTATGTGCGCCGCGGTTGTCGGTTTGAGCCGATGGTGCGCGGGGGTGGCCAGGAGGGGGACCGGCGGAGCGGGACGGAGAATGTCGCGGCCATCGTCGGTCTGGGGAAAGCGGCAGAGCTTGCGCTCAAGGACCAGAAGGAAGCGATGCAGCGGGTGGCTGCATTACGCGATGGATTTGAGTCGGCATTGGTCGAGCGGGTGCAGGGGGTGACGGTGAATGGGGATTTGATCCACCGGGTGCCGACGACCTCGCACTTGTCCTTCGATCGATGTGAAGCGGCGGGCCTGCTGGTGCTTCTGGATGAGCGGGGTGTGGCGTGTTCGGCCGGGAGTGCGTGCATGACGGGAAAGCAGAAGCCGTCGCATGTGCAGAAGGCGATGGGTTTCAGCGACGACAAGGCAAAGAGCAGCCTGCGGTTCGGCTTTTCAAAGCTGACGACTCAGTCCGACTGCGACGCCGGGGTGGAAGCGGTGGTCAGCGCGGTGGAGCGACTGAGGCGGGTGCAGGGTGGGGGGACCGGCCCGGTGACGGTGTATTCGCCGTGAGGTGGATGAAGAGGGTGGGGCGATCTGTTCCTTGTCGGCGGGCGTGGCTTCCGCTAATGCTAGCCAACTGAATTTGAATCATCATGGAGTGGAAAGGTCGTAGAAAGAGTTCGAATGTGGAAGATGCCCGGGGACGTCGTGCTTCCGGAGGAGGAGGGGGTGGCCTTTTCACCTTGGTTGCACTGATCGGGAGGACCTTCGGGATCAAGGGGCTGTTGATCATCGGGGTGCTGGGTTTCGCGGCGTGGAAGATGGGGCTGGTGGATCCAAGCATGCTGATGGATGGCGGCGGATCGACGACGAGTCAGTCGGTTCAGGTCAGCCCGGAGGAGCAGGAGAGATTCGAGTTTGTGAGTGTGGTCCTGGGGGATACGGAGGATGTATGGGCCAAGGAGTTCGCACGGGTGGGACTGCGCTACGAAGAGCCGGGCATGACGGTCTATCGGGGTCAGGTTTCGACGGCATGCGGCACCGGGCAGTCCGAGATGGGGCCGTTTTATTGCCCGGCGGATCGGAAGGTCTACATCGACCTGAGTTTCTACGACGAACTGGCCAAGACCTTCGAGGCGCCGGGGGATTTTGCCCAAGCCTACGTGATCGCCCATGAGGTGGGACACCATGTGCAGAAGCTACTGGGAACCTCCGACAAGGTGGCGGCAAAGCGGGGTCAGCCCGACTACAACGAGTATTCCGTCCGCCTGGAGCTGCAGGCCGATTATCTGGCCGGAGTGTGGGCCCATCACTCGCGCAAGTATCTGGAGGACGGAGACATCGAGGAAGCGATGCGTGCCGCCAATGCGATCGGGGACGATGCGATCCAGCGGAAGATGCAGGGGCGGGTGGTTCCCCATTCCTTCACCCACGGAACGTCCGAGCAACGGATGCGGTGGTTCATGAAGGGACTGAAGAGCGGTCGGATCGAGGACGGGGACACCTTCTCGATGTCCTACCGCGAACTCTAGCAGGTGAGGGAGTCGCCTACCCGGTTTAGGGGACTTTTCAGCGGATGGTCACTTGGTAAGCTTTGCCTCTTTCCATGAAACCCCTCCCGGTGAGGTCAAACGATGAAGAATCTGGTATTCACGAAGCTGGTCCTGTTGGTGGTCCTGTCATCCCTATCGGCGGAGGACGCTGTGGGTGGTTTCCCGATGAAGGGATCGCGCCCCAATGTGGTCTTCTTCCTCGGGGATGATCAGAGCCGCTTCAATCATACGAGCTACGGTCATCCGACGGTTCCGACTCCGACGACGGCGGCCCTTGCCAAGGAATCGCTCGTCTTTGACAAGGCGTTCACGGGACAGGCCATCTGTGCGCCGAGTCGGTCGATGCTCTACACGGGGCTCTATCCGCTGCGCAATGGCTGCTTCATGAACCACACCAAGGTGCGGCCCGGCATTGAGACGCTGCCCTCGCTGCTCAAGGAGCGTGGCTACACGGTGGTGCTTGCCGGGAAATCCCACGTCAGCCCTGACCAGAGCTTCCCATGGTCCCATCGTTTCCTGCCGGTCGAAAAGCCTGGTGCGTCGAGGCACTGGATCCCACTCGAGGAGATCGATCGTTTCCTGGCGGATCCGGGTCCTGATCCCTACTGCCTGATCGTGGCGAGCGAGTTTCCCCATTCGCCCTACATGGAGAAGACGCGGTTCAAGGCGGGGGATGTGGTACTGCCTCCGTATGCGAAGCAAAGCGATTCGGCGAAGGAGGCCGCGGCCCACTACTACGCGAACATCGAGCAGAAGGAGATGGAACTCGCGGCTCTTCTGAAGCTGCTCGACAAGCATGGGCAGCGGGAGAAGTCGGTTTTCTTCTATGCGGATGACCACGGCATGGAACGAGGCAAGTTCACGAGCTACGATTCAGGATTGAATGTGGCATTCATGGTCCGGTGGCCCGGGAAGGTGGCGATGGGGCGAAGCAAGGCACTGGTGAGTTTCGCGGACTTCGTGCCGACGATGATTGAGCTGGCGGGAGATCGTCCGCAGGGATTCGACGGCAAGAGCCTGCTCCCGGTGCTGGCAGGAAAGGCGACTCATCATCACGACTACGTGTATGGCGTGACCGTCAATCAGGGGACGCTCGGGAGGCACGTATTTCCCCAGCGTTCGATTCATGACGGTCGCTACCACTACATCCACAATTTCAACACGCTCGAGCGTCTGGAGCGCGAAGAGAAGGTCGGTAGGGAAGTGGATTATTTCCTCAAGAAGGGGGCTGCAAGGTATCCCACGCACCGGGAGGAGATGCTCTTCGACACCCAGAGTGATCCGCACGAACTCAGGAATATCGCGCAGGATCCCGAGTATGCCGCGATCAAGGAGAAGCTGAAGAACCGGTTGTTCCTGTGGATGAAGGAGCAAAACGATTACCTTTCCGAGGACGGTCCGGTGCCGTTCCTGCAGGCGAAGGACCGGTTCGGTCTGGACAAGCGGGATGAACGGAACCGGATCCCGACGGAATACGTGAACCGTCTCAAGGGCCGGAAAGTCGATCCCCACGCGGTGACCGCGCCCAAGTAGCGGACTCGGGTTTCGTGGGCGTGGGGCGCATCAGCGGTCTGTGATCCGTCCTTGCCGCAAGGGTCGGAATCGACTGAGTTGGGACATGCGCTTCCTTCTCCTCTTCGTTCCCGTGGTGTCCGCTTTGCTGAGTTCGTGTGTCGTCGAGCGGACGGTGACCGACAGTTCCGGGAACGTGATCTATCAGGAACCGGAGATGCGGACGCCCTTCGAAGATGAGAAGAAGCGTCAGCAGGAAGTGATGGAGAAGGAGCGGGAACTGGGCTGGTAATCCTTCCGCCGATGGAGGTGGAAGGCGGCCGGGATCATTTCTCAAAGGCGAAGACCTTGTTCCAGTCGTTCTTCATGTCGACCACGGTCCAGCCCTTTTCGCGGGCTTCATCGAGGCCCTTGTCGAGGCGGCCGATGTGGGAGTCGCGGTCGTAGGCCCACTCGCGCTCCGCATCGGTGTGGTGCACATACAGGCTGAAGCGCGGGCCGTCGCCGGACTGGGTCCATTGGTGCATCTGCAGGTCGCCATCGGAGTTTCCAAACGAGGCGATGGGGCGGCGACCGATGTGGGTCTGGATGCCGACCGGTTTGCCTTCCTTGTCGTCGATGAACCCGATCTCGGGGACGCGCATGACCACGGCCTTGCCATCCTTGATTTCGAACTTGGTCTTCACGCTGCTGCCGATGACCTGCTCCGGTGGGATGCCGTAAACGCGCTCGGTCCACGGGCGCATGAAGTCGATGCCGCCGCCTGAGACGATGAAGGTCTTGAAGTCATTGGCGCGGAGGTAGGTGAGGAGTTCGAGCATCGGCTGATAGACCATCTCGGTGTAGAGCTTGCCGGTCTTCGGATGCTTGGCGGTGGTGATCCAGTCGTTCGCGATCTTGGCAAACTCATCGGTGGTCATGCCTGCGTGGGTGGCCATGGCCATTTCCAGCAGTGCCTTTTCGCCACCTGCCAGTGCGGACTTGATGTCTCCCTTGAGGACGGAAGCGAAGGGCTCCTTGGTCTTCCACTCAGGGTGCTCGGGAGCCAACTCCTTGATCCGATCAAAGATGAAGAGGGCCTGGAAATACACCGGTTGTTCCGCCCAGAGGCAACCATCGTTGTCGAAGGTGGCGATGCGGTCGGAAACGGGAACGAAGTCGTCGGAACCTTCCTTGGTGACCTTTTCGACGAATTCGATGATCGCTTTCTTGGGAGCGGTGTCATTCCACGATGGCAGTGGATCGGCAGCGGAGAGGGCGTGAGTGAGAGTGAGAGTGCAGGCGAGAGTGGCGAGTTGTTTCATGGTTCAGTGTTGAGAGAAGAAAGACCATACTCAGGTCCTGTCGTTATGAAAGCAAGGGAATGAGGGGTGGGTGACCGTGTGGTTGCGATGTCCGGGAGGGAAAGAGCGGCTATTCCGGGGCGGCTGCAGGTGCATTGGTCTCGCCGGGGCCGAATCCGGTGAAGGTCAGGCATTGCTTCTCCAACCACGGATAGAATGGGTTCCATTTCTGGCGAAGCATCTCGCCCGGACTGATGAGGAGGGTGCCACGTTCGCCGCGAAGGGCGCGGTTTCCCAAGGTCGGGGTCTTGCCGCCATCGCCACTTCCGTAGAGGCCGTCATCCTCGGGGAAGGGAAGGGCGACGTGGGACAGCGAGAAGGTGTCGCCGGGCCATGAGAGGTCGGTGGATTCGATGGAGATGGTTGATTCGCCGGACTGCCGGTGGGTGATCTGCACCAGCGAGGTGGGAGCTTCGTTGGCGGTGGTGTTGCTGACCACACTGAGGGTGAAGGGGTGGTTGGCGCCCTTGAGGAGGTCGGCGAGTTGGTCGGCGGGATCCGTTTTCAGCAAGTGCTCGATGAGTTCGACCCGGTTGATGTCGAAGAGGACGAGCTGGTGGCCGGATGGAGGAAGGCGGCTGAAGAGGCGCGAGATGAGGGCGGGCACTGAGACAGTGGCATCGACGGCGGATTGGAAGACGAGGGTGCGCGGGAAGTTGTCGAGCTCACCCGCTGCTGACATGCTGCCGAGCCGTTTGTCGATTTCGGCGGTGATGCGGTGGGCCTGATCCCCGGCGTTGATGGCGAAGGAACCGTATTTGAAGGGGTCGTATTCCATGGAGATGGAGTTCCACGCGAGCTTGTCGAGCCCGAGCCAGTGTCCGACCCGGCCCTGCCAGACGGCGAGCGCCGCGGCCTTGGAAACACCGATTTCCGGCGACAGGAGGACCATGGCCTCGGGGCGTGGGAGTGAGTCATCCTCAAGGGACTCGATGGCATACATCACGGCGAGTGCTCCGCCATTGGAGTAGCCGACGAGGTAGATCGGTTGGTCGCCGACCTGTTTCTGCAGTTGGGTGGCGGCGAGCCGGACGGCGGCGGACATGTCCTTCCAGGTGGTCTCGATCAGTCCGCTCGGGGCGGTTCCGTGTCCGGGGATGCGCAGGCCGATGACGTCGGCGCCTTGCTGGTGGTAGGTTTCCCCGAGGTGACGGAGGCTGTAGGGGGAGTCCGACATGCCATGGAGGAGCAGGACGCCGGCGGTGGGGCTTTCGTGGGTCAGCTGGAAGGTGCGGTTCCAATTGGTCTCCATGCTGGTGGGGTCCATCATGCTGCCCTTTTGGAAACGGTTGATGGCCTGGGCGTCACCGGGCGGCATCTTGGCATAGACTTCGGTTTCGAGTTGATCGAAGAGGCGTTCTTCTAGCGCGAGATATCCGGAGAAGTCGTCGACGTCGGACTTGGTGGTGAATTCCTCGTCCAGATCGACCTCGTGCCACAGGTGGAGGTCGGCGCGGTTGTTGAGGACGTAGATCGCGATGGCGATCAGGGACACGAGCGTGACGAGGATCCCGTAGCCCAATGCCCGGCGGAGCATCGTGACGGAGTGTTGAGCAAACGTCTTCTTCATCGAAGGCGACGCTAACAAGGTCATCCTCCTTGGGGAGGACAAAGTGGTGCGAACGCGGTGGGGGGGTGGTCGATCAGCCTTGGGCCTGCACGGCGGTGAGCGCGATGGTGTAGAGGATGTCCTCGACGGAAGCTCCCCGGCTGAGGTCGTTGACGGGCTTGCGCATGCCCTGGAGCATGGGGCCCATGGAGATGACGCCGGCGGAACGTTGCACGGCCTTGTAGGTCGTGTTGCCGGTGTTCAGGTCGGGGAAGATGAAGACATTGGCGCGTCCTGCGACCTCCGAGTCGGGGGCCTTGGTGGCGGCGACTTCGCGGTTGCTGGCGGCATCGTACTGCAACGGGCCATCGATGATGAGTTCGGGGGCGCGTTTTCTTGCGATGGCGGTGGCCTCACGGACTTTTTCGACCTCACTGCCTGATCCCGAGCCGAGGGTGGAATAGCTGATCATGGCGACGATGGGGTCGATGCCGAAGGCCTTGGCCGAGGCGGCACTCTGGATGGCGATGTCGGCGAGGGTTTCGGCATCGGGATCTGGATTCACGGCGCAGTCGCCGTAGACGAGCACCTGATCCGGCAGGCACATGAAGAAGACCGAGGAGACGACCTTGGCGTGAGGTGCGGTGCGGATCAGTTGGAGGGCGGGGCGAATGGTGGAGGCGGTGCTGTGGATGGCTCCGGAAACGAGGCCGTCGACCTCATCCATGGCCAGCATCATGGTGCCAAGCGTGACGTTGTCGCGCAGGGCTTCGATGGCATTGGCTTCGGTGAGTCCCTTGTGTTTCCGGCGTTCCAGCAGAGGGGCGAGATAGCGATGGCGGATGGATTCCGGGTCGATGATTTTCACCGCGGGCGGGATTTCGAGTTCGTTGATGCGTGCAAGTTCCTCGATCTGGCGTGGATTCCCGATCAGGTGGCACTCGGCGATGCCGCGCTCCGCGCAGCGCACGGCGGCTTCGATGGTCCGCGGTTCTTCGCCTTCGGGAAGGACGATGCGCTGTTGGTTGGCGCGTGCCGTCTTGCTGATGCGGTGGCGGAAGGCGGGCGGGGAAAGCCGTTTGGCAACGTGGGTGGCGCAGCGCTGGCTGATCCAGCCGGAGTCCACGTGGCGGGCCACGGTGTCCATGACGAGATTGATGCGATCGACGTCCTCGACCGGGATCTCCGGGTTGAGTTCGTGCAGGGCGCGTGAGATCTCGAACGAACTACTCGGGACGCGGAGGACGGGCAGGCCGCCGTGGAGTGAGAATTCGTCCGAGCAGTAATCCAGCAGCTTCTCGTCCGGTTCGGTGTCACCGGTGATGATCAAGCCGGCAAGTTGGATGGATTTGCTGGCGGCGAGCGCGGCGCCCACGATGATGTCGCTGCGGTCCGCGGGGGTGACGACGAGGGTGCCGGAGGTGAACCCCCGGATGCTGTTGGCGACGGTGCGGGCGCACAGGCTGATCTTCTTGATGCGCCGTTGTTCCATGTTGCCGGGGAAGATGACGGTGCCGTTTAGCTCGGCGATGGCATCGACCACGCGGGTGTAGCTGAGCTCGGCTTGGAAGGGGACGAGCCCGATCAGGTCGAAGCGGTCCGAGCCGGGACCGAGCGACTTCCGCAAGGCGGGCAGCAGTTCGGAAGGGTCGCACGAGGGACAGCCGAGTTCGTCGGCGAGGAGCTGGGTGTCGAGGTGGTTGATGACGACGCCGGGCTTTCGATCGAACAATTCCTTGGGGATGGAATCGAAGAGGTCGCGGAGTTGGTTGCTGATGACCGAGCAGGAACTTTTCTCCGGTCTCATGACGAGCACGACCTCGGCATTGAGGGTGCGTCGCAGGGCGACATTGAGCCGGTGGGCGTGGGGCAGGTCGGAGGTAGGCACGAGGCCTTCGACGATGATGGCCTCCTGGCCGGGTGGCAGTTGTTCGTAGCGGGTGATGACCTCTTCCATCAGGTCGTCCACCGAGTCGGTGTTCATCGCGGCGACGACCATCTGGTAGTCGATGGGGGTCGGCGGTGTGAGTGTGGTGGTGGCGTTCAGGTAGGCCGACGAGCGGTCAAAAGTTTCCTCTGGATGGGGCTGGCCGAGCGCCTTGAAGAAACCGAATGGGATACCGAGTCGGTCGAGGGCGCGGACGAGCCCGGCGCTGACGGAGGTCAGGCCGACGTTGCGGCCGATCGGGACCGTGAGGAAGGTGTGGTGCGGCATGGGATTCAGTGGGTGCAGACCTGTTCCCGGGTGGCCCGGGCGATGGCGAGTTCTTCGTTGGTGGGAACCACGATGGCCGGAGGGCCCGGGGAGTCCGACCGGGTGATGATGCCTTGGGTCGACGCCCCGTGGGAGGCGTTCGTCCCGGCATCGAGCTCGAAACCGTAGTGGGTGAGGTGCTCGAGGGTCTTCTCACGCACGAGGGCGGAATTTTCCCCGATGCCTCCGGTGAAAATCAGGGCATCGGGCATGCCACGGAGCGCGACGGTCAAGCCGGCGAGTTCGCGGGCGAGTCGGAAGCAGAAGATGTCGACGGCGAGCTGGGCGGCCTCGCAGCCTGCGGCGAGCTTCTCGGTGAGGAGGCGCAGGTCGTTCGAGAGTCCGCTGACCCCCAGCAGGCCGGACTTCTTGTTGAGGAGGTCGGTGATTTCCTGAAGCGACATGCCGGTCTGCTCGTGGAGGTAGCTGTGGAGGTTCGGATCGATGTTGCCGCTGCGGGTTCCCATCGGCATGCCTTCCAGTGGGGTGAGGCCCATGGTGGTGTCGACCGACCGGCCGTTGAGGATGGCGGTGGCGCTGCATCCATTGCCGAGGTGGGCGGAAATGAGTCGGGATGAGTCGAGCGGCAGGGAGAGGCGGCGGCAGGCTTCCGCGGCGACGAACTGATGGCTAGTACCATGGAAACCGTAGCGGCGGACCTGGTGGTCCCGATAGAGGAACTCAGGAACGGCGTAGCGGTAGACATGGGGGGCGATGGTCTGGTGGAATCCTGTATCGAACACGGCGACCTGCGGGACTCCCGGGAGCGCGGCGATGGCCGCTTCGATGCCGAGGGCATTATGCACCGCGTGGACGGGGGCGAGCGGAGAGAGTTGTCGGATCCGCTCGATCTCGGATTCGCCGACGAGGACGGGTCCGGAAAAGGCCTGGCCTCCATGCACCACGCGGTGGCCTGCGGCGGTGATGCTGAGGTCCTGCAGCTGGGGGTCGGCCTTGAGGGCTGAGAAGGTGGCTGCGAGTGCGGCGGCATGATCGTGGTGACCGGGAAAACGGATGGGGACGGGGTCGGCCTCCCGCACGATGTAGTGGCCCGAGATCGCGGGGGATCCCACTTGCTCGACGCTGCCGCGGACGATCGGGTCGGCATCGAGGTCGTCGAAGATGGCGAATTTCACGGACGAGCTGCCGCAATTGATGACGAGGATTCCCATGGGGATGGAAGTGAAGCCTAGCGGGGCGGCAGGTCAACGGGAACGACGGAACCGCGCGAATTTCGGCAAGGATCGCGCAGTCTTTCGCGCCCCCTTTACACCGCGGAGGTGGATCCCTAGTTTGCACCTGTGGAGAAACTGGGTTCCTCGAAAGACGCTTGGCTGAAGATCATCCGGCCCGGCTCACGGGTATTCATCGGGTCGGGGGCGTCGGTTCCACGTGCCTTGATCGAGAAATTGCTGTCGGTGGCGGACCACCTGAGGGATGTGGAACTGGTGCACATCCATACGCTGGGGGAGGTGCCGTGGGTTACTCCGGAGTATGCCGATGTGCTGCGGACCAACACCTTTTTCCTGACTCCCGAGGTCGGGCAGGCGGTGCTCGAGGGCCGTGCGGACTACACGCCGTGTTCGCTGTCCGAGGTGCCGAAGTTGTTCACTTCGACGGTGCTCCCGATCGATGTGGCACTGGTGTCGGTCAGTCCGCCGGACGAGCATGGGAAGGTTTCGCTGGGGGTGAGTGTGGATGTGGTGCGGGCGGCGGTGAAATCGGCGCGGGTGGTGGTCGCCCAGGTGAATGCGCGGGTGCCGAGGACGTATGGTGAGTCGCAGCTGGATGTCAGCGAGATCGATTACTTTCTGAAGCGGGATCTGGCTCCGGTGGAGGCGCCGAAGGCCCATAGCAACGAGGTGCGGAGGAAGATCGGGGTGTATCTGGCGGAGTTGGTGGACGATGGATCCACGCTGCAGGTCGGCATCGGGGTGACGCCGGTGGTGGCGATCCAGGCGCTGAAACACCACAAGCACCTGGGGATTCACAGCGGGATGTTCTGCGAGTCTCTGATGGAGCTGATGCGCTGTGGGGCGGTCGACAACAGCCGCAAGCATTTCATGAGCGGGCGGAGTGTGGTGAGTCATGCTCTGGGGTCACGGAAGCTGTATCGCTTCACGCATGAGAATCCCGAGATCGAGTTCCGTTCCAGCGCATGGGTGAACGACCCCGGGATCATCGCGATGAACCAGAAGATGGTGGCGGTGAATGGCGCGCGGCAGATCGACATCACCGGGCAGGTGGTGAGGGATTCGGCCGGCCATGAATTCCATGGGGGCATCGGCGCGCAGATTGATTTCGTGCGTGGTGCGGCTGCCAGTCCGGGGGGGCGTCCGGTGCATGTGATGCCATCCACGAGTTCGGACGGGAAGATCTCGCGCATTGTGGCCAGCCCGGGTGAAGGTTCGGTGGTCGCGAGTGCGAGGACCGACGTCCACTATGTGATCACCGAGTATGGGGTGGCTTGTTTGCGCGGCAGGAGCATTCGGGAGCGGGCATTGGAGATGATCCAGATCGCGCATCCGAAGTTCCGTGAAGCATTGATGCGCGGGGCGCACGAGCGCGGGTGGATTCCGAAGTTCGTGTCGGTCGCTCCGACGAGCCTGCAGCCCGGCGACACCGAGAGCGGGGTGGAGTTTCACCGGCTTTCATTGGGGGACGACTCGAGGCCTTTCTTCATGCGGCCGCTGCATGCTTCGGACATCCGGCGATTGCAGGAGTTCTTCTACAGTCACTCCGAGGAGACGATCCGGAACCGCTATGGCTACCTGCGCGATTCGATGCCTGCGGACTCCGCCTACAAGTTGGTCGGTGTGGATCAGTCGGTGGATTTGGCGCTGGGGATCTTCGAGGAACGCGGGGTGGGCCGCGAGTCGTTGCTGCGGTCGGTGGGTCGGTTCTACCGGGATGCGGAGGGGGAGGAGGCGGAAATCGCCTTTGTGGTCCACGATGAGACGCGGCGAATGGGGATGGCGAGCCGCTTGTTCCGGGAGCTGGCCAAGGTGGCGAAGAGGCGCGGGATCCGTGGGTTCTGGGCCGAGGTGCTGCCGGGGAATCGACCGATGGGTGAGCTGTTCGAGCGTTTCGGTGGCAAGGCCGAGCGCTCACCGGATGGCGACGAACTGATCTATCGGATGAAGGTGGCCACGGTGCTGCGTTTGACAGCGGGTGGGGCGAAACCGAGCTCGAAGAAGAGCGCGTCCGCCAAGGTGACGATCGGTTGGCATGGTTCCGAAGAGTATCTCCGGCATGCGACCGGGCCGAACGAGGTGGAGAATCCCGAACGCTATCGGGTGCTGCTCGCCGCGCTTGAGAAGGAGGCGAAGAAGCTTGGCGCGGTGCCCTTGCCGAACCGGGAGATCCGTCGGGAGGAATTGTTGAGGTGCCATGCGGCGCACTATCTCGATCTGGTCCACATCGATGTCGAGAGTCTGGCGGACCGCCTGCGGACGGGGGATACACCGATCTGTGCGGAAAGTGAGGAGGTGGCGAAGTTGGCGGCCGGGGCTGGCCTTGAGGCCGTGGCCGCGGTGATGGAAGGGCGGGTCGAGCGGGCCTTCGTGGCGGTTCGTCCGCCGGGGCATCATGCGACGACTGACCGGGGAATGGGCTTCTGCATCTATAACAACATCGCGCTCATGGCCCGCCACGCGCAGGAGGAGTTTGGGGTGAACCGGGTGTTGATCGTCGATTGGGACGTGCATCACGGGAATGGCACCCAGGACATCTTCTTTGCTGATGAGAGCGTATTCTTCTTTTCCGCGCATCAGTCGGGAATTTTCCCGTTCTCCGGAGCGGCGGAGGAAACCGGGGCGGGCCCGGGAATGGGGACGAACATGAACCTGCCCTTGCCGCTGGGAAGCGGGATCGAGCGCATGCTCTCGGGCATCGAGGATCAACTCGCGCCGGCGATGGAGAAGTTCCGCCCGGCGCTGGTGCTGGTTTCGGCGGGCTTTGACGCCCGCTTGGGGGATCCGCTCGGCGACTTGTGCCTGACCGACGAGGATTTCGCCACCCTGACTCGGGCCGTGGTGACCATCGCCGAGAGATGGGCGAAGGGGAGGGTGATCTCGATCCTGGAAGGGGGCTACGATCCGGATGGTCTAGCTAAGGCGGCGGTGTCCCATCTACGGGCCTTACAGGAAGGGGTTTGAGAGGAATGCTGCTGTTATTGGGAGGGAGTCGGGAATGCGATGTGGTACGACCGTCCCCGGTCATGAATCTGAAAAGGCTTTGGTTGCCTACGTGGCGCGTTCGAGCACGAGGGTGTCCAATGAATGAGTGGCGGAACGGTTGGCGATGGGCCATCCTTTGAACGTCAGTCGAGCGGTAAGCAGGGTAAGCGAATCCCGAGTGCTACGAAAGAAGGCCGAAGCGCTGGCCGAACTGGGGATCAGAAAGGCACGGGAAAGCTCGCCGGTTCATCGAAATGCAAAATGAAAGGACTGACCCCAGGGCCTGAGACGACCGCCGCCGCCAAGCTTCTAATGGTCGAAATCTAGGACCCGTATGATGCCTCCACTCGCTGAGACGCGGGTGTTATGATGGCAAGAATCCCTTGCTTGTGGGGGGGACGGGGAAACCCGATTAGAAGGA
>NZ_JAENII010000039.1 GCF_016595525.1 Haloferula rosea | reverse complement strand
CCCGAATGGCGCGTCCTTAAGCGACCTTTCGATAGGTGGATCGGTTCGGGATTTCGATGAACTCACTCCTCGGTTTGTTGAGCAAAGGGAATGGTTTGAGTCTCGTTTTCACCGCCCTTGGCTCGCTACGGAAAGGCCGAGGATCAACCCTCCTCCTCGCCGCCATTTCCAGCAGCAGATCCAGTCGCCGTGCCCTCCGGCGGGGACGACCCGAATCCCGTTTGAACCCGCTGTGCATGGTGGTCGCCAGATCAAGGACGCCTTTGAAACTCACGAGTGCCACGGGAACCCCCTCCCTGAGTGCTGAGCGAAGCATCAGCACGCGTAGCAGGTTGTAGGCGAGGCGGATCATCCCCAGCGTTTTGACGGCCATCTCCGGCGTGCGGACCTTGAGCATCTCGAACCCCAAAGTCGTCTTGATGTCGCGAAGGCGCAGTTCAATCTCCCATCGGCTTGCGTAGAGAGTGTGGAGTTCGATGCCGTCGTAGCGCTCGCTGTCTGTCAGGGTGGTAACCACCGTCATCTTTCGTTTACGGCCGTGGCGATCTTCATAACCGAGCCGGATCAATCTCACTTCCAGTTTCTCGGGAAGCGCCTCCCATTCATTACGAGACATGCTTTGGGAGACGTTCGAGTACATCGGGCGCTTCCATGAAACCAGGCGCTCGTGAGGACTGATCCGCTTCCCCTTGCGCCAGTCCAAAGCCTTCTCGCGGGCCTGATGTAAACGCATTACGGAGTGGCCGCCTCGCGCCAACACCTTGGAAAGGTAGCGGTAGGAACAGTAGGCACGATCAGCCAGCAGGAGGTCTCCATCGCCAATGTAGTTGATGAGTCTGGCCGCGGCCTTCAGATCGTGCTCGTCATTGTGACCCGTGGTGAATGCCTCCCATCCACCGTGACTTAGGTTGAGCATTCCGGAGACGGACATGACTGGAAACCCACACCCCTTCTTCTGCTCGGAGGGCTGCGGAAAAGTCTCCTGATTAGCCTCGGTGTCCATGAGCTTCACCGAGCTTCCGTCAATCGCCTTGAGAGTGAGGCCGTGCCACAACTGGGGCCCGCCTGCGGCCTGTTGCAGCGCCGCGTCCACTCTCCGGCTGATCGAATCGATGAACTCACTACTGAGTCTCAGGCGAGCCTTGCAGTAAGCACTGGTATTGCCAGCGGGGGCAGGAAAGCCGTGATCTGCAGACCATGACTGGACGAATCCCAGCGCCTTCGAGCAAGAGCTGTTGCCCTCAAGAATCTGGGATACCCAGGCCCAAAGCACCGGAATGTGCCCGAAGTGGCGCTGACGCTGGGTAGGATCGATGGAAGCGAGAAACGAGGTCGGCAGTATGTCCTCAAATATCACCCCGTATCCACTTGGAGAAAGCCCAGCGAGCTCATGGCGTCTACTGCGCATTTCGGATTGATGACGGCGTTGGGAATTGGCAAAAATCGTTCGCGGGAAGTCGGTCAGGAGAGGTTGTTTATTCACACTATTCATACCGTACTTCGGCCGGCTTTCCGTCTCTCGTTTTCAACGAAATCGAGCTTAAGGACGCGCCATTC
>NZ_JAENII010000038.1 GCF_016595525.1 Haloferula rosea | reverse complement strand
GAGTTGGCTTCAGATGGTAGTTTCGTTTCATTTCTGGTATTCCTACAGGGGACTTGAACCCCATTTACAACGCGCCCATGCTGGGCACACACAAGGCGCGGCTGACCGACCCCTATCAGCGGCCTTGTTGCGCGAGCCCTCAGGTGGTAGAGACTCATGAGTGAATTGCGCTGGCCGCCATAAAGTTCGGGTCGGCAGCGCTTCGACGTTCTGCCAAGAAATAGCCGATGCCAGTAGCAGCGATAGCATTGATCATCATTGGCGGCTTCTTCGCCGTCATGAACTGGGCGTGCCTGGTTTCATCGCTGGTTACGAAGAAGAATCACTCGATGGTTCCTCCGCTTGGAGGCTTACTCTTGGCAGTCGGCTTTGCGCTTCATCCCGCGCTGCGACCTTATGCGATCTGTGGACTACTTCTCGATATTGGATTCTGGGCGTTACTTTTTGCGATTCCGATGATGCTGGTCGAGGCCCTGCGATCGGCACCTTGGCGTCGAGTCGCGCGGATTTCGGGTCAGTGGAGTGAGATCACATTTCATCTTAGCCTTTATCGCCCTGACTACTACGTCGTTAAGGTTTCGAGAGCCTTGCCATCAGGCGAGACTGGCTGGATTGAGCGGGGCTCGTTCGGGCGTTGGAGCACCGCAGGAAGCGGGCTTCAGCTTATTTCTCACACGGATACTGACGAATCACCTTCGAGACTGACCCTGTCGAGTGGACTGGGGTCGGCGGAGTTTCCCGTTGCGGAGTCTACCAACTCATTGGCAGATAATGCTCCGGAGTTTCCGCCAGCGGGTGTCGTGCTCCATGCTCAGTGATGTAGACCGGAAGAATAAAACCAAGGCAGAACAAGTCGCTGCACAGAACCCCTGACCCGCTCCGAGTCGAAATTTCCATGGCCATTCAACCCTCAACCCTGAGATCAACGCTCGCTCCCGGTCAGGGATTCTGTGAGCTTTGACGTTGTGCCATGAAAAGGAAGACTGCGACGGTGCTTTTGAGAGTGGGGCTGTGCTGCATGCTGGTAACAGTCGCCGCCTCGCCGTTACTGATTCAGTGGAGCCTCGAGGGCAGGTCCGGAAGTTCTGCAGCAGACTACCTGGCAGGATCTGCGAGAATAGCCGACATTGCCGGTCGCCCAGATCTGGGTGCGGAGTGGTCGGAGCACGCGCATCTCATTCGTCAAGGCGTTGTTGCAATCCCTGTTGAAGCAACAAATCTAAGCGAATTGACCGACCTTGCCGGCGTTCTGAACGAGGAGCTGGGAGTTTCCCTTATTACCGTTCGCTACAGCGCTTCGGGTGACCCTCGAGTATACGTCGACCAGTCCAAGGAGACGGCGGCACGGAGAGCGATACAGAAGTGGATATCCACCCCATAAGACGCAAGCACAACAAGTCATGGAAGATCGACGCTCAACCGCCGCCTTGTTGAACGCTACTCGCGCGGCTTGCACCGTTCCCATTTCCTCGACGCCCGGCCTTGTGCTCGCGCGTCTTCACTGAGACGTTGGGCTGAAAAATCATGAAAGCATTTAGCCATGGAGTAGTTAAGCTCGGATCAGTCTTCGGCGGTATCATCGGTTTCATCTATTACAATTCGG
>NZ_JAENII010000037.1 GCF_016595525.1 Haloferula rosea | reverse complement strand
CCGAATTGTAATAGATGAAACCGATGATACCGCCGAAGACTGATCCGAGCTTAACTACTCCATGGCTAAATGCTTTCATGATTTTTCAGCCCAACAGTGTTTATTCTCATCACCTCAGATCTTGATATCTGGGAGTGACATTGGTGGAGGCTAGTGCCTTGAAGCCCCGTAGTTCAAGGAATTCTTCCGTGCGAGGTGTTGATATCGGGTGGCGGCTTGCGGGGGCAGTTGGCGTGGTATGAGGTACCTGATATCACTCGGCTCACGTCGACTCGGAGGCATCGGCTCACGCGACCATCTGACATGATCGTCTTCGAGCTGGGATCTTCTCAGTATGTTCGCCTGAACATGTTTTGGATTGACCTGAACTCCTTTGATCGCTTCGATGCCCCTACGATGAGTGTTTCAAGGCTGCACTGGTGCTGGAGGAAGGATCTCGCCGAGTTCCGAGGCCTGTCGGATTTCCAGCGTTCAGGGTTTCTTCTGGTCCTCGAATGGTTTGAAAATTTTCGTCTTCGGCATGATTTGAAGGCCGGGAAGGAGGCGGCGCGGGTCTTTTGGAGGATGGAAGTGAAGGCTGCAGATCGTCCAAGGGAGACTTGGCAGCTGGAGCAGTGGGAGGCGGCGATGCAGTGGTACCTTAATTGGCTGGAGGCTTGTGCGGAGGCGAATGCGGACCACCGGAGCTTGCCGGAGCGGGTACGGGCTGCGGTGCAGTCGGCAGGTGGACGGCGGGGTTTGGCGCTGACGACGAAGCGCTGCTATGGAGCTTGGGCGGCCCGTTACGCGAAGTTTGGGGATGATGAGCGGGCGCTCATGAGAGTGGAAACGGCGAGTCGGTTTCTTGAATCGGTGGTGAAGGATGAGGACTGCGCTTACTCCACTCAGAAACAGGCGCTCAATGCCTTGGCGTTCTTTTTCAAGCAAGTCTGTGGGGTGGAGAACCCGGTGTTCAACGTGAAGCTGCGCAAGACGGGGACGCGGGTGCCGATGGTGCTGTCCAAGGGAGAGACGCAGCGGGTTTTCGAGAAGCTCGAGGGGCCTGGGAGGGCGGCGGAGGGGCGCTATGGCTTACCGGCACGGCTGCAGTACGGGGCCGGGTTGCGGCGCTCTGAGTTGGTCAGAGTGCGAATCAAGGACATTGATCTGGAGCGTGGGACGCTGACGGTGCACCAAGGCAAGGGTGACAAGGATCGCATGACGATGTTACCCAAGAGCTTGCTAGATGCGGTGGCTGGTCAGGTGGAGACGGCTCGCAAGGTCTGGGAGCGAGACCGAGCGGCGGGGCTGGCCGGGGTGCACATACGAGGAGCGCTGGGGAGGCGGATGCAGCGCGCGGCGGAGAGTTTCGAGTGGTTTTGGTTGTTTCCGGCGCGGCAAACATCGGTGGACCCGGCGTGCAATGTCCGTCGCCGGCATCATCTCCACGCGCAGGTTTATAGTGATGCGATCAAGCGCGCGGCGGCGGCAGCGGGTATTGAGAAATGGGTGACGAGCCATGCACTGCGGCATTCGTTCGCCACGCATTTGCTGGAGGGCGGGACGGATCTGCGTCGGATCCAAGAGTTGTTGGGACACGAGGACATCACGACGACGGAGATCTATCTGCACGTGGCGATCGGGGTGAGCGGCTTGGGGGTGGAGAGCCCGCTGGATGGAATGGTGGAGAGGGTGGGAAGTGGGGTGAGTGGGAAGTGAAAAGTAGAAAGTAAAAAGTGGAAAGTGGGGGAAGGCTCCGCTAGCTCTGCGGTTTTTGAGTGGAGAGTAAAAGGTAGAAAGTAGAAAGTGGAAAGGTGGGGGAAGGCTCCGCTTGCTCTGCGGTTTTTGAGTGGAGAGTAAGAAGTAGAAAGTGGAAAGGGGGTGGGTGAGCTGCAGCGGCTTGGAAAGCCGCGCTCCTTATATGCTGGCATCGCTTGGCCCCTGATCCCTCAGTCCCTGACCCCTTTGTCGGAATGGGCTGAAGAGATGGGGAACCGCGAAAGGGGCGCGGAATGGGTGCTCCGCATGCTCTGCGGTTGGTGAGTGGGAAGGAAAAAGGAAAAAGGAAAAAGGAGAAAGTGGAAAGTGGGG
>NZ_JAENII010000036.1 GCF_016595525.1 Haloferula rosea | reverse complement strand
AAAACCCTTTGATCCAACCCGCCATCTCCAGCATCAACCTCAACCCGAAATATCCCGAAAATCCCCCTTGATTCCATCACCGTAACTGACCCCACTGAAGACCCCGCCGACGATTCGGCGGATGGAGCCTCGCGCCGTCCGCTTTCTCGTGCTTTTTCGACCGAGGAGAAAAATGCTTTCGGGTGCCCTGACACGGAGTCTTTCCTTCGGTCAGCCACGAGCCTTCCGACGCCTCTTCCACTGGCGGGCGGCAAGGCCCGTAAGGAGAATCCCCACGGCGTACCTCCACCAATGGGTGCGCAAGTGGCGATTGAAACTATCGAGCCGCCTTTCCCTGATCACCTCCGCTTGCCAGGATGGCTCCCAGCCGATGCTGGCCTCCCGGAACGAGCGCACGATCTTCATTCGCTCCTTGTTGGCCCGCCACCACTCCTTCCATCTGGCTTGGAGTTCGGGGTTCTGCTCGGAGCGTACTGTCCGCTTCGGCTCCATCCATGGCTCAGGCTCCAGATTCGAACGCTTGACCAGCCAGAACAGCACCCCATGCGCACGGGCTTCGAATCCATCCGAACTCGCATCGTTCACGAGGACGTCCACTGTTCCCTCGTCTCCCATGCTTGATAGCGGGTAGAACGCCCGCTCCACTCCGTAGGGCACCGCCTCCTCAAGATGGGGCAGTGCGGCAGGGTCGGCGAGCTGCCCTAGAACAGCTGCCGCTCCATCGCTCAACCAGTAACGCTCGGGATACTCGGGAGCGTATCTCTCAAGCAGCCGGCACATCGGCTCGAAGGACCGCGGGTCCTTCGCGGCCTCAAGGAAGCCGAAGGGCATTCGCGAATAGTTCAAGTTCACCCGGGTGGCGATCTCGATGACACGCGGAACGGAGTCGGCATGCCTAATCCGCTGCAGCGCGTTCAGCGAGGCCACGGTCATCAAGTCGTCGCGTCGCCTGCCGGGTTCCGTCGATCCCTCATCCTCGATGAAGTCGAGATGGCGGTGGAGAAAACCGGCGACGTCGGCGTGGCTCAGCGATCCCACGGACTCGACCTTTCTGGTGTCGATCCGCAGCGCGAAACGGTCGGGCAGGCGAACCTGTTTGTCGTAGGACCCCAGCCATTCGATCTCATCGCGGATGCCACGCTCTGTTTCACCATCCGGGCTCATCGATCCCACTTCGATTCGATCGGAGTAGCCCTTCCTGAGTCGGCAATCGAGATCGAGCACCCCTTCAAAACTCCATGGGATCCGCTCCCGCAGCTGTCGAGTCATGTGTTCCTTTTTCTCGAAGACGGATGTGTCCGGCGACGTGATCCTGACCGGATCGAAGAGGTAGCCGAGCAACTGCGCAGCGACCGGGTCGGAATCAAAGGTCTCGTTGGTGACAAGCGGTGCGGGATCGATCAAGGCATGGTAGAGGAGCCATCGCGGCGATCCTTCCTCGACGTAGAACAGCCCCGAGATCGGGTTCATCGAGTGGTCGTCCTTTCGCTCCACCCAGACGACCTTGGTCGGAATTGCCTCGTATCGGGCTCCACCGGAGCGTGGTTTCGACCGCGTGCGCACCTTGAGCGGCTCTGCATCGCCCTTCAGCACGCGTTCTACCGTGACGATGGACTGATCCTCGCTCACCTCGACGGTGCCGATGACGATCCGGTCCGCCTTCTCAATGCGGTCTGCGTCCGTCCATGCGATCAAGGACAGAGCGCGCGCGGTTCCGAGCGCGGCCAGCCAAGCCAGCGCGATGCAGACGAGTTGCGATCGGATGGACGGGGCTCGGCGGTGAGTGCTCATTCTACTACCCATTGGAGTTTCCCAAGGGTGCTGTGACCAGAAAGCTCACTGCTAGCCGGAATGGCACTCGGTTAACAGGGAACGTCGAGGATCTTGAGGGGGGGATTGTCATCTGCGTCAAGCTAAGGACATAAGATGCTTATTATCAATTCGATAAAGATGAATCACCTGAAAGTGAAAGGGGTCGGTCCACACTAGTGTCCAAAACAGCGAAAGGGGTCAGTTACGGTGATGGAATCAAGGGGGATTTTCGGGATATTTCGGGTTGAGGTTGATGCTGGAGATGGCGGGTTGGATCAAAGGGTTT
>NZ_JAENII010000035.1 GCF_016595525.1 Haloferula rosea | reverse complement strand
TCCGGAAAACCCTTTGATCCAACCCGCCATCTCCAGCATCAACCTCAACCCGAAATATCCCGAAAATCCCCCTTGATTCCATCACCGTAACTGACTCCTTCGAGACCCCTTCGACGAAAGCTGGGAACGCTGAGAAGCTTCGTCGCCGAGCCGACGTGGAGCGCGATTATCGAAAATATGGTGAACGTTGGTCATGGAATCGGCCCAACTGCCGAAGTAACGAAGCTTCGTCAAATTCTTTCTGAAAGATGAGGTCTTGTATCCTTGTCTTCAGGGCCCGGTCTTGTTGCGAGATATTGTGACTCAATGATTACATTCAGATCCATCGACATTAATCAGGTTTCAGAAGGGTGCTTGCAATCAAAAGATTATTAGAAAATTCTCATTAAGACCTCGCTTCTGGATAAAAGATGACCGTTAAGCACTATTTGTATTTGGTTGGCTGCGTAGCTGTAGGAGCATGGATATTTAAGATTACCGACATAAGCGGTAATTTTATAGAAGATGGAAATCAGCAACAAGCGATTGAGGAAAGCGAGACCGTGGGTAGTGTCGCTGTTAGGCCATCGATCAAAACTGAAGCAAAGAAGCTGTGCGGTGCTATCGATAGCGGTGACAGGATTTTCTTAGCTAGTTTTTTGGAAGACTGGTCCAATCGAAGCCCAGGACAACGAAGGGCCCTCAGTCGTCAACTGATCGAGTTGGAAGACGCACCCAAATTCTTGGGCGAATGGCTGGACGAGCATGAACCGAACACAGCGCTGAAAGAAGCAATCATTGCGGCTCTGTTGATCAGAAAGCATGCAGACAAGGACGAGGCTCTGCTTCCAGATTTGGAAATCAACACCGACGTTGGCCGATTAGTCTTCGCCGAAGCGCTCTTCCGAAATGACGATAGTATACTACAGATAGATGGCGTGCTTCAGGTTGCACCGCTAGAGCTTCCCGATTCAACGACTATCGACGCCGCGTCGACTGCAATCCAGATTGCCCACTTCGAGGGAAAGTCAGTGATTACTATGATGACTGAGGCGTCTCCTGAGTTTAGGCAGCTGCTTGAGCTGGGCTTGGCGAGCTACTTTGAGAATGACCGACCACTTTACGCTTTTGGGTCCGAAGATGATTTGAGAGAGATTTTTGAGGTGGTCGATAGCCGAGTTGAAGAGGCCTACTTTGGATCAGTTGTAAGAATGTCCGAAGATGTTGGTGCCTATATCGATGAACGGCCCTGGTTAAGTTCGAGCCAGTTACAAGTCATCGCTGACCATTGGGGAAAAACAGCACCTGAGACATCAAGCGCTTGGTCAGCAAGGAGGGGAGATGTCGAGATGTTCAAGCTCTCGTTTCGCGGCTTCTTAGTGAAGGACTCTATGCAGGCCACGGGGTGGCTAAAGAACGCGAAGCTAAGCGATGATCTGCGCAATGAAGCATATCGACAAACATGGAAATACCTCATGGCAGAAGGGCTTGAAGGAGAAGCGGAGCATTTCAAGGTGCCAGAGCTATCTGAATAGATATATCGGCGGGGTCAGCCCTAGATTTCGACCATTAGAAGCTTGGCAGCAGTCGTCTCAGGGGGAACTCAGTGGTCGACCCCGTTTTTCAAGCATTCCTCGGTGAGGGCTTGGGCCGCGGTTGGGTCAGTCTTAACGCGATGAGATCGGGTCGGAGACGATGAACGTGCCTGGAAGCCTCTTCACGTCAAAGGGGTCCGTCAAAGGGGTCAGTCCCGCGTCAAAGGGGTCAGTCCCGTTTTTTAATCATTCGACTGAACAGGATGTAAGAAGCTTAGCCGAGCCTCAGGGCAGCCCCCCCTGACTAGATGCCCAAAGCCAAGCCGGAAGCGAAGACGTGCGGGCTGGATGCGCTGATTCCCCGACCGCGCGATAAGCCCGATCCGAACCCGCCGTAGATGGATCTCTTCGACTCACAAACACAGCGGAGACCGCTAACTCCAGCCCCTCAACCCTTCCCACTCGGCCCTTGTCCATGAAACCCACCGCCACCTTCCTCACCTTCCTCACCTTCCTCACCTCCCTCCTCCTCGCCACCGTCTGCGCCGAAGCCAAGCCGCTCAAGGTCTTCATCCTCGCCGGCCAATCGAACATGGAGGGCCACGCCCGCGTCGAGACTTTTGAATACATCGGCGACGATCCCGCCACCGCGCCCTTGCTCAAGATGATGCGCGGACCCGACGGCCAACCCGCCGTCGCTGAAAATGCCTGGATCTCCTACCTAACCGGTCATCA
>NZ_JAENII010000034.1 GCF_016595525.1 Haloferula rosea | reverse complement strand
CATTCCCTTTGCTCAACAAACCGAGGAGTGAGTTCATCGAAATCCCGAACCGATCCACCTATCGAAAGGTCGCTTAAGGACGCGCCATTCGGGTCAGCCCAAACACTTTGACATTCTCCCGGTTGATTGTCCCCTCACCCCACCTCAACCGTCCCCTCCTCGGCATCGACCAACATTCAACCCCCTTTTCCACGGCCCTGAGGCAGGCCTGATTTCCCTTGCGGCACCCTCTCTGAAAAAGCAAATTCCTAGCAGTAGTTACTTGCGACGGCGCAAGAGCAAACCAAGACCAGCAAGACCGACAAGAGCGGTAGAGCTTGGCTCTGGGATTGCGTTATACTCTAAGCGGGCGTTGTCGAAATTAACCTGAGGGCCATTGGTGTTTGCGATGAGCCAAACTTGCCCAGTGTATTCGCCGCCCACGAGTAGACCGCTGACCTGAGCGAGATCTACAGTTCCTGCCACGTCAATATCTTGGAAGGGATTGCCCGAGAATGTTGAGCTCGTCACAAACCCGTTCAAGAGACTAAATCCTGTGGTAGGATCTGCCGCGGTTCGGATGTCGAAGTTGAAAGTTGGAGAACCATTAGCATTACGAGCTGCTAGCGTGAAATCAAATGTCTCGCCATCAAGCAGTGATCCAGTGCCAACGGTTAGATTGTCAATTCGCTGGGCAATAGTGCCACCAGTCAAATTCGCAGCATTACCCCCTTGGAGGAAAACTGTCAGGTCGCCGTCAACCCCTGGCGTTGTAGACTGATTAAATCTTCCACCACTGCCTGTCCTGATCCAGCCTGCTGGTGTTGCCCCGCTGAACCCACCCGGGCTGGTAAGACCGCCAGAAGCAACCGGCAATTCAAACGAAGAGTTTTCTAGAGATATTGTCGCAGCATTCGCAGATGCAGCAAGTGCACCAGTGACCACGAGGATTGTAAGTCGATTTTTCACAATTATTGTTTTAGATTCGCAATGTCCGGCAAGAGCTTTCCAAACTGAAATCAATTTATCGCTGCCAACCCTCTCAGCGGAAGCCATTCTCCCCTTAGATAACCAGTCACATTTAATTACTGGTGGCGTGCTCCCCAAAATTTGATCCAGATGCTATGAGAGTCCCCGGCGTGAGCCGGATTGACCCTCATGAAGAAGAAAGGACACACGCCAGAACAGATCGTCAAAAAATTGCGCACCGCCAGTGAGGAGCTGGCACGCGGGACGAGCATTGAACAAGTCTGCCGGAAGCTGGAGATCAGCGTGGCGACCTATCACCGCTGGAACAAGGAATACAGTGGTGCGAAGACGGAAGCGGTGAGGCGCCTCAAGGAGCTCGAGAAAGAGAATCCGAGGCTCAAGAAGCTTGTTGCGGAGCAGGCCCTGGACATGGACATACTCAAGGAGATCGCGAAGGGAAAGTGGTAGGTCCGGCCCGTCGCCGCGAAGCCGTCCCGGGGGACAGGGTGGTACATTTTGGGTGTCCCCGGACACTACCATTCCAGACTTGATGCCTATCTTGCATTCTGCTGGCGTAAACCCATCAGTTTTCCTTACTAGTTGCCCCGAGGGGAGATTTGTCGTGCAAGGGAGCGCGAATTTCTCCGTCGAGAGCATCATGTCCATCAATCTTCAGTCGACACCCCGCCTTGTGGCGGACCAGTTGAAGTCCGAGATCGAGCACGGAAGTCGGACAAAGTTCCTGCCCGGGCAACTCAAACTGGCCAAGGAACTCGGTGTCTCGGTCCCCAGTGTCCGGGCAGCGATTCGTTATCTTGTTGATGAGGGGTATCTTGAGGCACCCAAGAATGGACAAAAGATCCGGATTCGTTCGCCCCAAGGAATTCGCAAGAACCAAGCTTCCAATCTATTGATCATCTCGCCAAAGCGAGATAGGCTGAGCGAGCTGAGCTTGGAGCTGTTAGTTGGCATTGAGGAACGGTGGCGGGAGCACTTTTAAAAGGGCAACGTGATCTCTCTTCCTCGAAAGGAGCGGCCCATGTCCTACGATGAGTTGGATCAAGAGATCTCGACAAACCACGTGCGTGCGGTAGTTGCGTTTGAAGCACTCGAATGTTGGAGTAAGCAACTCAACGAAATCGATCTTCCGGTCTATCGACTGGCGGGTGCACCCATTACCCCAAAACTAGGTGAATCCGGATGGGGCTTGAGCATTGAGCAGGTCGTCTCATCGATCCTAGGGCATCTCGATGAAAGGGGCCATCGCCGGATCTTGACACCGATTCTTCGATCCAACCTGCGGGAATCGATCGTGGCGGCCTACGCGGCATCCGATGTAGGTGTTTCGTTTGGAGAAGCGGAAATGGTTCCATTGTTTCCCCTGGATGACGAGCAACGTTTCCAAGCGTTTTGGGAGCGCTCCCTCACTCGCTTCCAGCCCACCGCAGTCGTGTGCATCTATACACCGATCTTGTTTTCGCTTTACGGTTTCTGTCACATTGCCGGTTTGCGCATCCCGTCCCACCTGTCGGTGGTTACCATCGAGCATCACCATCTGATAAGGTTTCTGATGCCGAGAATTGCCGCTCCCCGGGTTAGAGGAGAGGACCTAAGGGATGTCGTCAATGCCAGGCTCAAGCTTTTCGATAAATGGTTGCGGGATGAACTTCGTCCGCAGGGCTACAAGTTGATGGGCCGGGCATTCGATTGGGGAGAGAGCATCCGCGACATTCGCTGAGAACTGGGTCACTGCACTCAGGCGCCTGATCTTGAACGAGAGGCTCCTACTGCGGGGCCAGTCGGCGTTTCCACACAGCCCTCAGGGAGCAGGCGATCCGGTTAAAAGCACGAGATAGAATCTCCGCCCGCTGGTGAGGTTGTCCTCTTCAAACGGAGAGCTGGCCACGTCGGTCGCAAGCGGGCTTCCCCATGTGACCAAGTCATCTGAGGCGTAGATGTCTACGTTTCCTACGGCAGAGAAAGTGAGGGTGGTCTTGAGCGTGTCCGGGTTGGTTCCCGGGGAAGTTGCGATGGCCACAGCGGTTACTTCGCCACTGACTTGGTTCACGGTGCCTTCCTCGATCAGGATGCTGTTGACGGTGATCTCGCCGGTAAGCGTGAGCTCTCCCAGGCCCGAATGGCGCGTCCTTAAGCGACCTTTCGATAGGTGGATCGGTTCGGGATTTCGATGAACTCACTCCTCGGTTTGTTGAGCAAAGGGAATGGT
>NZ_JAENII010000033.1 GCF_016595525.1 Haloferula rosea | reverse complement strand
CAGGAGAGGTTGTTTATTCACACTATTCATACCGTACTTCGGCCGGCTTTCCGTCTCTCGTTTTCAACGAAATCGAGCTTAAGGACGCGCCATTCCTCCCAGGCCCTTCTTGAGAAGATTGAAGTTACCAACAATATTGGAACCGACGGTGGCATCGGATCCGTTGGTATCGATCACCAGACTTGCTTGTCCATTCCCATCCCACAGGACTTCGGAAGCGACGGCAGAGATGTCCGAATCGTTGAGGTTACCTGCTCCAACGATCCCCCCGAAGCCAGCTCCGTCCGCCACGGTGACGGTGTTCAGTGCAGGAAGCGAGTCGGCGTCGTCGACGATGAGGCATCCTTCGTTGACCGTTGTGGCTCCAGAAATGCCATTGGAACCTGAGATCAGCATCAGGCCACTGCCGTTTTTCACCATGCTGTTGCCAATTTGAGGTTCAAGAGCGGCGGTGACCCGTAGATCGATTTCTGCCGGTCCATCTGCGATGTTGAAGGGCAGATCCGCCTGCCGCACGCGGATGAGACCACCAATGACCGATGGATCCGCTGCTGCCAGCACATTGACCTCGGATCCTCCTCCCAGTGAGAAGCGTGCCACCCCGGAGCCAACACCGATTCCGTTCTCGGTGGTCATCGCACTTCCCCGAAGGTTCACACTCAGCCCCCACATGCTGTCTCCAATTCCCTGGTGCTCAAGTAAAGCGCCATCAAACAGGTTGAGTTCCGTGACCCGGGTCCCACTTCCCCAACCCATTGTATTGGAGCCCTCAAGAATTACGATGCCGCCTTGATTCACGGTCAGGGACCCTCTTACTACCCCCACTGAATTTCCGTTGGGATCATTGAGGGTCAGAGTGCCGCGATTGACGGTAGTGCCTCCCTCGTACGAGTTCTCTTGGTTGAAAATCACATTCCCTCCGGAGTCTACTCCATTCCCGTTCAACACCACCGAGCCCAACCCTGTGATCGGGCTACCACTGAAATCGTAGTCGCTCCCAATCGAGTTCTCGAAGGTGACCAAGGCTGGCGCGATTTCTCCCTGTGAGTTATCCAAGCTGACACCACCCGGCGCAGTATCATCGAAGCGCACGGAGTCTCCATTGCTGAAGTAGCCGTCAGTGCTGGTCCAGTTGCTGTCGAACAGATCACCTCCTACAGACCAGAATCCGGAGCCGCTCGAATTGATCCAAGTGATATCCTGAACCCCATCATAGGTGAGCGTGATTGAGCTACCAGTGTCATTGATGGTGATGCGTCCGAGAACCCCAACCACCTCAAAGTCAGCCGCAGTTCCAGAGGCAAAGCTCCCATAGTTGACAATGGTATAGATCCCGACCGCGAGATCCGAAGGGACGAGAACAGTTGCTGTGCCGTTCAGAGCGAGTGAACTCACCGTCAGGGCACCGGGCTCGGTGGTGGGGTCTAGAAGGAGGGACGCGCCCAGCGAATCGCCGAGTGTCAAACTTCCTGCAACCAAACCTTCTCCGGAGAGCGTGGCTCCATCAGAGACGGTTACGGCTCCGCCAAGTTGTCCGGTGATCTCCAGTGTCCCACTGGCTACGGTGATTTCATCCGTATAGGCGGTTGAGTCTGCGGTCAGGGTCACGGTAGCAGATCCGCTTTTGCTCAGCGGCAGCGTGCCCCCCAACGGTGCTGAAACGGTCAAGTCAGAGGTTGTAGAGATACCGTTTGCGCTGAGGCTGGCTGGACCGGTCAACTCGTAACCCGGTGCCGTCACGGTGATCACATCGGCAACGATGTCATCGACAAGGGTGACAACGCCTCCAGTGCCTCCAAATGCAGCAGTCTGGATCCCCGTGTTAGGGGTCCACAGTTGATTTGGGGAAGTATTGGGAGCAGCTTGCCAATTGTTTGACACAAGGTCCCAATTTCCCGCTCCGCCTGTCTCAGTGTCACCGGGATCCCAATCCAAGGTTGTGGCAAGATTCACGGAAAGCGTCTCACCGGTGACCACGAAGTAGTCGCCGAAGTTGCCGACATTCCCGCCGTCATATTGAAGGTCGCCCGCATTCCACCATCCTTCGTAGGTCGAGACATCTGCAGTCGAGACGGTCAGACTTGCGGTGCTTCCTGCCGTGAAATTGATGGCTCCATCACCGGGTCCGAAGCCACCGCCTGCAGCATCAAAAGTGGGGATCACGGCCCAACTGACCTGCCCGTCGATGAAGTTGATTCGTCCAGTGCCGCCTTCTCGCCCGATCACGATTGCACTGTGCTGGGAACCATCCCACGTTCCGCCGTTGATATTGACGATGCCTCCGGTATTCGGCCGATTTCCCACGATAAAATTTCCGTCTCCTGAGGCGACGTTGCGTACGATTGAACCCCCAGGATTGACGTTGAGTGTCCAAGTCTTCTCCGTGTTCCCTGGGCCGGGGCTATTTTGTCCGATGATCACTCCGAACGAGGCGCCATCGATGATCAAGGACCCGCCGGAGTTGATATCGATGACTTGATTTGCAGTGCCACCAGCGCCCATCTGGAACCAATCGCCCTGGCCTACCGTTTGGGCGGTTGAAATGATCGGGCCAAAGGGATCGGCAAGATTCGCGGCCGTCACTGTCAGTGGGCCAGTCGCCAGCAGGGTAACGAAAGCAGGAAAATTGTATTTGTTCATGGCGAATTGGTTGGATGAAAGGAACTGAAATACGTTTCGTCCTGAGAAGAGGTGCAAACTGAAGCGTTAGGGACAAGATCGCCCCGCTTCCATCAGCTCCACCCATGTTCAGAATCAGAGGCATGGGAAGGGACCACGATCAGGGTCCCCGCGTACCCAGCTATGTATCCCCGAAAGATGCGACAACAGATCGGATGGACAAGGCCCCGAGCGGCCCTGAAACTAGTCTGAAAAGTTGACACGTCATCATCCTTTCACGGGCCACTGCATCCCGACGATCTTCTGACAAGGTCAGGAAGACGCCATTCACGTTCTCCACCGAGGTCCACTCGCAGCCCTCAGCGGTTGAATGCTACAGCTCTACAGCTGCGGAGAATCTGAGGTCAGTGCTTTCGCTGAGCAACGCCCCTACCAAGTGATCCGGAAAGACAGCGCCGCCCACATCGTCCATGACTCCCCGACCTACACCACTGGCTACGTCATCTTCGAAAAGGACACCGACCTCCCCGCCGAGTTCCCATTGCGATCCGCAGATCAACCCTGCCTCTTCATGATCGCCGAGAAGGACGGCCGTCTCATCGTCTCCCTCACGAACCCCGACGCCCGCCTTGAAGCAAGCCATCCTCCACCGAGTAGCTGACCAGCATGCTGGCCCACGCCACCGTCTGGAGAATCGCGATCGGGCCACCAAGAAGGTGCAT
>NZ_JAENII010000032.1 GCF_016595525.1 Haloferula rosea | reverse complement strand
GCGGCAACGCCCGTCGTGACCGGCGAGGAGTCAGCAGAGGCCATAGTAGTTGGAGAAACGAGCCGGAGTGCGCGAAGCACAGCAAAGTGGCCGGAGGTCTCACTTCAACGAAGGGCCGAACCAATGACGGGACTCCGACTCGCGGAGCCCATCCACCACGACGAACCCGCAAGGGGAAGTGAGACATGGAGGTGACGCGAGCAGAGAAAGAGAGAGTCCGTGACGACCTGTTTGAACAGGTGATGACGCCCACCAACGTGACCGATGCCTGGAAACGGGTGAAGGCCAACGGTGGAGCGGCAGGGGTGGATGGGATGGAGATCGGGGACTTTCCTGACTTCGCCCGCCGCCACTGGGAAACCATCGCGGCCAAACTGCGTGAAGGGACCTACAAGCCCTCGCCGGTGCGCCGCGTGCTTATCCCCAAAGGCCGGGGGAGGTTTCGTCCCCTCGGCATCCCGACGGTATTGGATCGAGTGATCCAGCAAGCGATTGCCCAAGTGCTGGTCGAACTCCACGACCCGACCTTCAGCGAGCACAGCTACGGGTTTCGGCCCGGACGCAGTGCCCATCAAGCCATCGAAGCGATGCGCACGATGAGCCTGAGGAAAGGATATGGAGGACGCCGCTGCCATGTGGTGGACTGCGATCTGGAAACCTTCTTCGACACCGTCAACCACCAGAAGATGATGGCGCGGCTGCGTGAAAGCGTGGCTGACGAACGTCTTCTGAACCTCATCGGAAAGTTTCTGAAAGCCGGAGCAATCCTGCCGGATGGGACCTACGAAGAGAGCCAAAGTGGCGTGCCCCAGGGAGGTCCCCTGAGTCCGCTTCTGGCAAACATCCTACTCGATGAACTCGACAAGGAACTCGAAAGACGCGGTCACGCGTTTGTGAGATACGCGGACGACTTCGTGATCCTCTGCCATGGCCCCCGGGCGGCGGCGAGGGTGCTCGTGAGTATCACCCGCTGGCTCTCACGGCGACTGAGGCTGACGGTCAACGAGACCAAGAGCAAAGTGGTGCCGCTTGCCGAAGCGGCATTCCTCGGGTTTTGCATCCTGCGCAAGAAGGTCCGCTGGACCGACCGGAGCAGGACCAAGCTCAAGGAAAAGGTCCGAGTCATCACCAAACGCACGCGGGGCGTGTCCCCGCAGCAGGTGATGGTCGACCTGCAACGCCACCTTCGTGGAGCGGTGAACTACTACGCCTGTGGGATTCCGTATCGGGACATCGTCGAGTTGGATGGATGGCTGCGAAGGCGGATGCGTCTCTACTACTGGAAACAGTGGGGGAGGCCACGCACCCGCCGCCGGAAGCTCCTCGCGCTCGGTATTGATCGGGCCGAGGTGCACATGGCGAGCCGCAGCCGTAAAGGGCACTGGAGGATGAGTCGTAACAGCCTCGTGCATCGGGCAATGACCGACGCGTGGTTGCATACCCAAGGTCTTCCCGACCTCGTGAAACAATGGGTCGCCATTCGCTATCCGAACGGTCCGAAAGGCAGCGCGAAGATGGCATGACGAATTGGAACCGCCCGGTGCGGACCCGCATGCCGGGTGGTGTGGGGGGTGACGGTTAGAACCCGTCACCTACCCGATTAGCTTCATTGGTTGCTCTTCTCGCGCTCGATCTTCTCCAAACGATTTTGGGCGGGGTTGGTGGCGCCAACCGGAATATCCCGCCGAGCTGCAAGATCCTCGAGAAGCTCAATTGGCGCGTTGGGATGCTCAGCAATAATAGCGAGAACGCCATAATACTGGTGAGCACACTCAAGGGCCTTCGGATAAAAGCGATTTAGGGTCTTGCTCGTCAGTTCTGGTCGTTGAAATAACAGAGCGAGCAACGAGTAGTGATCATCGGGAACCGCCTCAATCAGATCGATCGCAATGTCCTCGGGGAAAGGCACATCGTGATCGGCAAGAGTATCACGAAACGCCCTGACGTCCGCTGGATACTGACCCAATTCGGTAAGCTCCTTCCTGTGAAATTCCTTCGCTAGCGCGGCTCTAGGCTCAGCTTTGATCTTAGCGACTATACGCTCATACTCAGGACGCTCGCGCTTTAGTTGTTCCTCGCGTCGCCTCTCAAATTCTCTCTCAGTTGCCATCTGCGCCCTGATCTTCTTAATCTGCGCTGGGTAGGCTTTGAAAGCCTCGATCATTCTATCGGGAATCTCGTCGGAAATGAAATGTAGCTCGTAAGGAGGGTCATCAGCGACTTCCTTACCTGGCTTGATCAAGTCGTAAGAGCGAGTCCTCTGATCGAATTTGAGGTTTAAGGTCTGATCTTCCACGGTCGATGGATTCAGGAACTTCATGGAAAGCGTCGACGATGTCTCATCAAACTCCCACTCTCCAATCTGACCCGATACCGCGGCATGAAAGTAGGCAAGGCCTCCTTCGTGAATCATCATGGTGACGATCGTAAATTCTTCGGCTTCGTTCGAGAACACGCCGAGGTGCGTCTTAGGCTCGTCTTCAGCGAAAGTGGCACCTACAAGGCTGAGGCCGGCTATCAGGGCTAAGAAGTGCATAATTTTCAAAGCTAACGTTAGAGTGATGCCGCCCGACGAAAATGGCGGCGGCAACGAGACTGGGTGAGGAAACAAGCCATGGGAACGAAATTCAACAAAGCCGCTGATCAGGGTCGGGCATCCACGGCTTGTTCGCTTTTGATTTTTTCGAGGAGGCTTCGACCCGCCTCCAGATGCGGCGTCAGGAAAGTTCGAGCCGTCTTGATGGCCCGAGACTGATCCCAATCCCACTCATCATCGATCAAATAGACTTGCTGGCGGATCTCGGTCATCTCAGTCCACTCACAAAGGCAAAACCGCTCATACATCAGCCTAAGGATCTCGCCCAATGGCTCAGCCTGATCGATTAGTCTGACTGCCATAGCGCCAAGAAATTCCTGGTCCGCGACCTCTTCGTCTGTAGCGATTGTTGGAATCAGGTTAAGCAAGTCGTGCTGTGCTGCACGAGGTGAGGTGGAAACCTCAATCAGCCAATACGGTGGATCATCGAGCCGCATGATCCAGGAATCGGCCCACTCGACAACATCCCGAGGCTGGATGACTCCAAGCCGCAACCCGATGGCCAAGTCACGCGCTTGAGGAGTCTTCATTTCTTGAGCGAACGTCAAAGAGATCCCAGCCCGATAAGGGAGCGCGATCTCGAATGCAGGGTAGAGATTCGAATTACCGAAGTCAATCAACTCGGGGCGTTATCGGGCTTGGGATCCTCGTCTTGTGTATGCCCATCATGGGCGGGAACCAAAAGGGGTTCAAGTCCCCTGTGTGATGAAACGATGAAAGAAGAAAGCACTACCAGAAGCCAACTG
>NZ_JAENII010000031.1 GCF_016595525.1 Haloferula rosea | reverse complement strand
CACTTGTAGAGCAAGCGCACCACGGCGTAGTAATACTTGGAGAGCATATGCGAGTTCCCGATCACTCCGTAGTAGTTGCGATAGCCCAGCAGCTTACGCCGCAGCACCACCAGCAGCTCGCTGAGTTTCCGACACCGGACCTTCCGGATCCATTCCTTCATCGCCCGCAGGCTGTTGCGGAACTTCTCCCGGTTGGTCCGACGCTTCACCATCACGTAGCGCGGATTCCGACACGATCTCGCCCAGTAGAAATCGAAGCCAAGGAAGGTGAACTTCCCGCTCCGATCCGGGTCCGACCGATCGAATCTCACCAGCGAGCTCTTCTCCTCCGCCATGCTCAGGGAAAACTTCCCCAGCCGCTTCGGCAAGGCCCGCAGATAAGCGCGCGCGTCACTTTCATGCTCGAAACACACCACGCTGTCATCCGCATAGCGCCGGAAGAGCACCTTGCCCTTGCAGTGCTTGCCCACCACCTTCGCGATCCATTCGTCTTGGACGTAGTGCAGGTAGATGTTGGCGAGGATCGGGGAAATGACCCCTCCCTGAGGCGTCCCCGTCGCCGGGTGAATCACCTCACTGCCTTCCTCTAACACTCCGGCCTTGAGCCATTTCACGATCAGGCGGATCAGCGATCGGTCTGCGATGCGTCTCTCCAACATGCGCACCAGCCAGCCATGATCCACGTATTCGAAGAATCCCCGGATGTCGGCTTCCACGACCCAGCGATAGCTCCCGGCGTTGAGGGCCTCGCGTAGTTCCAGACTGCTCTGGCGCGCTCCCTTTCCCGCTCGGTAGCCGATGCTCTCATCATGAAAGTCCGGCTCCCAGATGGCCTCCAGAATCCGCTTCACGGCATGCTGCACGATCTTGTCTTCCATCACAGGGATCCCTAACGGGCGCAGTTTCCTGCCTCCCGGCTTGGGGATCCACTGGCGTTTTACACTGCGGGCGCGGTAACGCCCCGTGCGCAAACGCTCCAACAAGGCCGTCAGGTTCTCATCGAGATTCCCGGCATACTCCGCCCAGCCCACACCGTCGATTCCCGGCGAGGCCTTGCGTTTCAAGCAGCCGAAGCTCTCTGCGAGCATCCGACGGTCCAGCAGGCGCGCGAGCCCCCGGAAGCGATGCTCCGGGTCCTTGCGTGCCTTTGTTTCCAGTGCGGACAGGGTGCGTGACACGCTTCCATCGGGAGTAATCCTTTCCCTCGCGTGAGTGCTTTGTCCGCCTTGTTCTCCGGCCACCCCCTTCGCCATGTGATCGGTCCTACCGTCTCTAACTACTATGGGTGGCTCTGACTCCCGACTCCCGGCCCATGCGTCTCCTTGATGTCGATCACGCGGGTCCCCTTGGAGATAAATCGGCTCCATGGGGACGGGGTTCGGGTCTCCCGAGTTCAAGGTGCCGCCCTCCTCAGGACGGTCATCTTCTCGCTTCTCTACACACATGCCACGGTCTTACTCGACCCCGACGGAACCTCGGACACTCGCCATGACGTGCCGCTTGGTGCTGGATTCTCCATACTGTTAGTGGATCTCCTTCCGTATCTCAATAATTACGGGGCTGTATCATCCTTCAGGCGGGTGCGAACCGCCCTGTGGCCTGCGGGCTTCCCTGTGTACGCTTCATCGATGCTGTTTCGCCAGCCGACCGGGGCCATGCCCTGCCGGATCTTCGTTGGTATCGCGGTGCCTCCCGCGGTTTTCCCTGACTTAGCTAACATCAACGCAACACTCGGTAGTGACTACTGGCTAGGTTCTATCACAACGGGTCTCTCACCCGATAAGAAGCGCCTCGCTTTGCTCGGCGCACAACGTATGAGGCATGGCGCGACGCCCCCAATGGCGGCGCGCCCGTATCCTCGTTGAAGGTAGAAAAGCACCAAAACGGTTTTTCAACAAGGCCGCTGGTAGGCGTCGCCATCGCCGGCTTGTTGTGCTTGTCAATTATCCTGATTCGAGCCCGTCAGTTCCACTCACAATAGACGTAAAGCAACTCCTTGTCGGGATCATAGAGCTGATAGCTCTGGGTGCTGGGCCCGAGCCCTTCTCCCGAAAGCATGGTTGTTCTACCGTTCGGACTCGCGCCCCACCACCAGGGCGCGCGCGGAAGGTCTGGGCGATTGGCCATGGTGAGAATTGAAGCGCTAGGCTGTGAGTATCCACCCTTGTCGACGTTGAGTCGGTAGAATGCGTAACCGCTTCCGAAGCCATTCGATGCAGCCCAAATCCTTCCTCGAGAAGGAGGTATTCCGCACACCTTGACATAAGGCCCGTCAGGGGGGTCTGCCAGCGACGGAATGGTTCCACGAGTCCGTAGCCACGCGAAAGCTCCCACGACAAGAATCACGAGTATCCCAATGATTGCTCCCCGCCGAACGAGCTTCTTCATTTTCAGCACAACGTCCAAGAGCACGCAACCCCACTAGCGGGGGCGAGCGTTAAACGCAAAGATAGGGTTCATGATACGGGTGATATTGTCAACAAGGCGGCTAGTGTGGGTTGCTGTGTCTCGCCTTGTTCGGCTTCTTAGGTTTTCTTGGTTGGCTCGCTATAGTCCTTATGTTTTGGACCTCGAGCATAGGCGTCGAGGGGAATACCCTGACGCTCTATAAGCATTAGGCGATTGAATACAGTCATGTAAGATTCCGCAATGGGTATGCGATGTTCGTATCCACCGCCTACTCCACACCAAGTGACATCGTATCGGTCATGGCTCAATTTGTGTCCATCCACCCCTGGAATCCAGTAATCCTTCTCGCCGTATCTCGCCAAACCTAGTAATCTATACTCACCCTTAGAAACTCGTGCTTCAACTTCGGGCTTGGGATCGCTCTCCATCCAGTCCACGAACGCTTTTTCGTTCATTGAATCGCTGAGCTGCCGTAATCCAGGAAGGCGTGAAGCGGAATAAATCGGATTGGCGCAACTTGTCAGCAATGCCATCAAAATGCATCCGATGCTTTTTAGGGGTCTCATAGTATTATTCTCTGCCGAACAGTTTTGTTCGTAACACCCCAAGCCGATATGCATGGGATTCGTTAGGGGGTCATGGCGCCATTTGAGAGGGGTGAAGTCAAGCGTCTGAGGGCGTTGCGAGCGATTTGACTCGCGTTGATTGAAAGTCCGAACCGATCGAAACTTGAGATTCGTTTGGCTCCTGGAGGTCTTATTTTCGCATATCACTTTTTCAATCTGCATTGAATTTCTGGTTGGACGAACGGGTGATTTTGAGCTGGTCAGGTGAACACACCCCGTGTGACATGGTGGACATGAGAACAGTTCCTGGGTTTGACTGGAAATCGGACTTGGCTGCCTCGCGCTCGGTGGATGCACGGGCGAAGGGCGGGTTTGAGATGTTGTTGGTGTGGTTTGAGAACTGGCGTCTGCGCTACCGGCTCGAGGCGGGCCGTGAGGCGGCGGTTGCTTTCTGGAAGCAGCAGGTAATCGGGGACGGGAAGGAGCGGGAAAGCTGGCAGCTTGAGCAGTGGGCGGATGCGATGGCGTGGTATCTGGATTGGCTGACGCACTGCCGGGAAGCAGGCGGAGATGAGCGCTCGCTGGCAGAACGTGTGCGGGATGCGGTGGAGTTGGCAGGGGCCAGGCGGGGCTTGGCGCTGCGGACGAGGCGTGGCTACGGGTCTTGGTGTGCGCGCTACGCGGTGTGGGCAGGGGATGCGCGCAAGATGATGACGGAAGCTTGTGGCCGAGACTGGCTGGCGCACTTGGCCCAGCGCGAGTTCATTGCGTTTTCCACCCAGAAGCAGGCGCTGAATGCTTTGGTGTTCTTTCTGAAGGAGGTGTGCGGACTGGAGGATATCGACCTGAAGGTGAGGATGAAACGCATGCCGAGGAGGATGCCTGTGGTGTTGAGTCGTGAAGAGATCGATCGTCTGCTTTCGAAGATCGAGCCGAAGTATGCCTTTGCGGCGATGCTGCAGTATGGTTCGGGGCTGCGGAGGGGCGAACTGGTCAGTCTGCGGGTGAAGGATGTGGATGCGGAGCGGGGGATGATCACGGTGCGGGGCGGCAAGGGTGACCGGGATCGGACCACGATGCTCCCTGAGCGCTTGAGGGATCTCCTGCGTCAGCAGATGGCGCGGGTGCGTCAGGTGCATGAGGCGGACCGTGCTGCGGAGGTTGCCGGGGTTTGGCTTCCGCCAGCTCTGGAACGGAAGCACCGACAAGCGGGGATGAGCTGGGAGTGGATGTGGTTTTCCCGGCAAGTGAGCTGTCGGTGGACCCGGTGTCGGGAATCCGGCGTCGTCATCATCTGCATGGTCAGGTTTACAATGAAGCGGTGCGTCGGGCGGCGAAGGTGGCAGGGATCGACAAACGGGTGACCAGTCATGCGCTGAGGCACTCGTTCGCCACCCATCTGCTCGAGGCGAATACGGATTTGAGGTCGATTCAGGATCTGCTGGGACATGCGGATGTCAGCACGACGGAGATCTACACCCATGTGGCGTGTGGAGTGAATGGGTGCGGGGTGAGGAGCCCGCTGGATGGAATGGTGGAGAGAGCGGGAAGTGGGGTGAGTGGGAAGTGAGAAGTAGAAAGTAAAAAGTGGAAAGTGGGGAGAGGCTCCGCTTGCTTTTGGGGATGCGCGACAGCGTCACGCGGTCCGGTTTTGGCTTCCTACTCGCTGGCA
>NZ_JAENII010000030.1 GCF_016595525.1 Haloferula rosea | reverse complement strand
CCCTCGTGACCCCCAAAGAGAGGGACACTAGCGCCCCTCAGCGCCCCATTGCGCATCCCGGATCGAATCTGCTCCCGATTCACTCGAAACCTGACTCCCTCAGGAAACTTGGTTCTTCAAGGGCCTACTGGGGTTTCCCGACCGTCTCGTTCTCCTGTTTTGTTAGCCAGAGTTTTCCGGATCTGCGATAGAACTCCTTCAAAACTCTCGGTGGAAATAAGAAATGAGCAGCCGCAATCGGTTTCGGCTTCATTTATCTCGGCGAAGAATCGTTCTCTATTTCGACGATCTCGGCAGCGGTAGAAATTAGCATAGTCATAAGGTTTCTCATCGTCAACGAGCCGGCATGCCAACTCATAATTCTTGATTCCACTCGTAAGTGAAAAACCTAATCTCGTGAACCAACTAGGGATGTCGCTGGAAGATTGGCCGGGATCATGCTGCTCAATTTTTTTCGTGCGAATGGTAGCCAAGTATCCACCAAATGGAGGCTGTTTGAACCTAAAAGCGAAAACATCTCCCTCCCTAGAGATGTCGAGATTTAGTTGGCAGTTCGCATGAAACTTTTTCATTTTAGGAGAACGTCGAAGTGGTGGCACCCGCTACCGGGAGCGCCAGTCCGACTCAGGGTAAAGGGTTCTAATCACGGTTCAATCTCCGACTCGAGGCGGGGTAGCGGGTTGTCCACCCACGCCTTGTTCGCCTTGGTTTTTCGCTAGGTGTCCGATGGCACTTCATCCCAATCGGCCTCCACTCCGATGACCCAATCGAGGGCTCGTCGCCGCTCGCGCAGGAATCCCTCCCGAACTGGAAAGTCCGATCCAGAGAGTCGGGCGTTCCGAGCAGCCCAGTGGAGTCGGTAGTGAATGTCGGCCTGCTGGTAAATCTCCCCAAAAGGGCGGAGCGATGCCGATGCAATGAAGTCGGAAGGATCGGTGAACGGATCAGGGAACTTGGATGCCAGATCGTCGTCGCAATCCTTGAAGTGTTCGAGGGGGGCAAGTCCGAGGCACCAAGCTAAACTCTGCATGCACTCAACGAGCCACTGCGCATCGATCTTCTCCTGCTCGGTGTGATCGTCCCGTGTCAGCATGTCCCGCTCGTGCTCGGAGGCCGAATCCATCAATCCGAACTGCTCTACTGCGTCACGAAGCTTCTTGGTGTCGCCGCCGAATCCGATCCCCACGACATGAATAATGACCATGCAGCGTCGAGCGACATTCTCAGCACTCTGCGGAGAAAGCTCATCCACGGTCTCCAACGTCGGGAGATGATCGACCGCCGGAATATCCCATGAACGGATCAGCTTGATGCTCTCTTGCTTTACGCTGTCAGGATCGATCACGGGCATATTTTTGAGGCGAACGTCAAAGAACAGGCGATCCCGGCGAATGATGGCGGCGATCGCGAAACACTAGAAAGATAGTAATCATGAAATAGAAATGTAACAGAACCGCTGATAGGGGTCGCCCTGCTTCGTCTTGTTCGGCATTTGAGGTTGTAGTGAGCTAGTCGCCACCGAGGAGCTGAATGAGTGTGGCCTGATCCAAATTCTCGAAGATCCGAAATCTCAATTCTGTCTTAAATGGAGCCTTGCCTTTGAATTCCTTTTTGTTGCCGACCTCAATCAAGAATCTCCGTTCGTCTTTGTCTTTATCAGAGCTGCCGGATTTTCGGTATTCGAATGTCCCCATGATGAAGTCGTCGGAGAGCTCAATCGATCCCTTAGCTGCGTCGATTGACGTGTGAAGTTCTCTTCCAACGAGAAGCATCTTGATGGGGTATGTCCTTTCCTTAGGCAACATTCCAAGCGTGCATGCCCGATGAATCGACGTTTTTGTATTCCCAGCACCATCCGTCCGCACCTCGTAAACCAACACGTCCAACCTTCTTACCGGTTTAGCGGGCGAAAATGAGAATGACCAGCCCCGTGCATTCAGGAGAGTCAGCACATCACTTTCAGTTAATTCAGTTGCCGTGAGCCCCTCCGCTCCTTTGAGGGGGCTAAGAACTACGATGCCGAAAATAAGCTGAAAGAGGTAGTGTTTCATGATGTTACAATTTAGACTATCTAGCTGCAAATTCTCTTGCCGACCGTCAAAAGTGAGGCGATCCCGGCGACCTCACCGGGAAAGCTACAAGCATCCAACCAGCTTCCGAAGCTGGCGGAAAAAACGCAACAAAGCCGCTGTTAGGGGTCGCCTCCACTGCCTTGTTCGGCTTGATTTGTTTGTCGATTGGGAAGGCGCCCATCCGCATCAAGGTGATCGCTGATACGGAGAAGGAAAGTCACCGGATTGATGGAGCTCGATTGGAGGCGAACCACAGCTGTCCGAAGATACCGCTCTGGAACCTCAAAAGTCATCCGAACGTCCTTCTGAGTGTCGATCACCTCCAACCGTGCCCCGAATACAAGAAGGTCCTCCTCGAATACCTTCAAATTAGCGGTGGTGATCTCCTTGCCGTCGAATCCCCTTTGATCCTTAGGTATGCAGACAAGTACGCGGGCTATCCCGGGGTATCCAGAACTGGACCTCTCGACGGTTGAGACGCGCTCATGTTTCGGGTCCATCATGAAAGTCCATGGCGGACCGGCGTGTGCCATCGAAAACAAAGCAAAAAACGAAGCGAGGATCATGGCTCTCATAGCGAGTATTCTTGCCGAACGTCGAAGGCCTCCTACACCTGCCCTTGGGCGCAGCTTCGACTGTGGGTTGAGGGTTGAATGGCCATGGAAAATTGAACTCGCGGCGGGGCAGGTGTTAGGAGCGCCGCCTTGTTGGGCTTTTCTTCAATTCCGCCAAGAAGGCTCCAGACAAATGAGCGGATCGAGAAATACAGAATTAGATTGGTGACTCCCGCAATCACGCAGAACCGCCGGAAGCGATGCTGCTTATCATCCGCACGGAAATCAGCGTAAACCCAGCGGAGGCAATAGGCACAAAACCCAACGAAAAAGATGAGCTGTATCCAATTGATCGTGTGATACACGGTCAAAGCTCTTCGGTCTAGTTCGGCGGGAGCTTGCGGTGGGCTTCCAGGAGCAGGTCGAACCTCGACTGGCTTATTGAACAGCCCGAACGTCCACCGATACAGAATCGAACTTGTGGCCTCCTGGTAGCGCTGGCGCAAGTTCTCGTAGTCCTGCCGCTGCTGCTCATACGCACCCCTTGAGTCCTCATAAACGGAGCGCGCCCGATCATATTGGGACACCGTGCCATCGATGAGCAACCCTATGGCCTCGTTAATCAGAAGCATGAGTGCAATCGTGAAAAGCACCGACCACTTGCCCAGTCGCCGAAGAGGCAAGAATCCACGCTGAATCCGACGGCAGTCTTCAATCGTGTCGCAGCGTAGAATCTTGCGGAGGCTTCTCATGATTTTCTGCCCAACGTCAAAGTGATGCCGCGGTCTCAGCGGCCCGATAATGAAAACAACTCCAATCCCGTATGAAAATCCCAAATTCAACAAAGCGGCTTATCGGCGTCGGCATGCACGTCTTGTTCTCCTTCTTTGTTTACAGGCAGCCTCGCACCGAATCTTGGGCGTTCTCCACTGCAGCAGTGTGCCAGATCTCAAGGAGGCTCGTTATGTGTTCTGAGGTCCGGTCCAAGGTAATGGGTTTGTGATGATCGAGGCCAAACTGAGGAATGCCTCCGTGATCAGTCGTGTCGTAAATGAACCGCAAAAGGAGCGCCTCAATAACACTTCCTGTCGCGCCGCTGTTCCTCACGATGTGTCCAAGAATGTCGAGGCGGTTGTTGGCTATCTCAGCATATTCGTCTTCTGTAAACCCAAAGGCTCCTCGGAATATGTCGTTTGCTCGGCGGTGAAGCTTGGGCATGACCTCCTCCCGCCAGGCAGGGGCTAAGCTGAAGGCATGAAAGTCGGCACGAAATAGCAGGTATGCAGCAGCCTCAAAGCAAAGGCCGTCCGACTTGAACTTCGCTGGAACTGCTGAAACTCTATTCAAATTGTCCCATAGGGAATGAGCCGACCCAAATATCCCGAAGAAAAGGAGGTCCTCGTCACTTGGATTGTTAGGGTCGATCGTAGCCAATGCCTCTTCGATTGCGGGGACGGCTCGAAGTGGTTTTGTACGCCGAAAGAGTGAGAACATTTTTTGGAGAACGTCCGAGTCTTCTCACGCCTGACCGAGAGTGGACTCCGACTTCTGGTTTGATGGTTGAATTATCATGATGCTTTCGACTCGCCAAGGGTCAGGTGTTGAGATCGACGCCTTGTTCGCTTCGTTTCGTTCTACAGGTTCACCTTCCGAAACACAATCTCTTCAGGAAAGTCATCACCGGCAAAGAACTTCTTGAACAGATCGATCGCTTCCCAATGACGGAAAACCTCCCGCTCCTGGACTTCGACGCCACCTGCACTCATATCCACGTGAGTCATCACTTCGGATCCGTCCTTCTTGCCGAGAACCTCGTGATCATATCCTCCTGTACTGTGAATACGGCGCTCTACTGTGCAGCGTTCCTTAGAGCCTCCGCACTGAAGGTAGTCCCCATTCGGTGCCGTGAGGATGTAGAAGGAATTGCACTCGGGATTCAGGTAATTGAATGCCTGTGGAAATGTGTATTCCGGTGGTAGCGGAATGCTCTCCTTGGTCTCACAGCAGAACTTCCAATCGGCCATTTTCTAAAGCGATTGAGGTAGGGACACCGGTTACCCGGTGCCCCCCTCGCAGATCCCGGCGTGCGGAATTACCGCACCAGGCTCCTCGGAGAACGCGCATCCGAAGCAACGCGGGTCCTTGGTTTGATTTCTGACTCCATCATGCAGGTTTCTCATTCTGGTGCAATCCAGCTTTCAGCGGCAGTTCCACCACGCGGGGCGGCGGAAGCTCCCAGCCTGGCAGGCGACGCGTGAACTGCGCCCAGGTCAGCGATCGACGCTGGCTGCGGCGGTTCAACCACTTGTAGAGCAAGCGCACCACGGCGTAGTAATACTTGGAGAGCATATGCGAGTTCCCGATCACTCCGTAGTAGTTGCGATAGCCCAG